>CANFTB010000041.1 GCA_947449735.1 Chthoniobacteraceae bacterium
ACCCTCGGCACCCTCGGCACCCTCGGCACCCTCGGCACCCTCGGCACCCTCGGCACCCTCGGCACCCTCGGCACCCTCGGCACCCTCGGCACCCTCGGCACCCTCGGCACCCTCGGCACCCTCGGGATTCCGCCGCCTGTTGGCGTACTTGCTTGCAGCAGGTTCGCCCATCCCGGGCCCAACACTTATTCTTTGCCAGCGAAGATTGTCCGGGCCGGGTTGTCCTCCGCGCGTGGCCGCGTACGCGAAGGTTTCCGGACCTCAAAGCGGCCTCTCCTCCGAGGGCCATCGCCTTTTCCTATCGGATCCCCCCCTGTTTCCTGCCTGTTTCCTGCCTGAGCCTTCCTTGCCACACGGCAAACCTCCGGCCGCACCCTCGCCCCGGAAACGTTCTGAGAGCGGCCCGCAAGTGTCCCGTTAATCCCGTTGGACTTACCAGCCCGGCCCCGGTGTGAAGCCCGGGGCCGCATCGCCCCCCAGTCGCCGCTCGCGCACCGCGGGGAGAGGCAGCGCCGCCACCGGCGCCAGCCCGGTCCACGCCCCTCCCCCCCCCCGCTCGCACCGCCGTCTCAACTCACCTTCACTTCAATCGCCTTCGCCGCGCCCTTGTCACTCTTGGGAATCCGCACGCACAGGACGCCATGGTGGAAATCCGCCTTGGCCTTCTCCCCCTCCGCGCAGGCGGGCAGGGTGAAAGAGCGCAAAAACGCCCCGTAACCTCGTTCCGTGCGGTGAAACCGGAGACCTCCCTCCTCCTTCTCCTCCTTGCGCTCGCCTGAAATTTCAAGCACCCCGTCGCGGAAACTCACCTTCACGTCCGAGCGCGTCACCTCGGGAAGGTCCGCCTTCAATACATACTCCTTGGCCGTCTCGCTGATGTCCACCGAAGGCCAGAACTTGCCCTGCGCCTGAGACTCCTCCCGCGCGCGGCCGAACGGAGTCCTCTCGAAAAGGGACTCCAAGCGCCGTTCAATGTCTTCGATCTCCCGAAACGGGTCCAGGCGGCTCATCTGAAACGGATTCCATTTTGTAAGTGTGTTCATATTCAATCCCCTGTGTCTGGTGTCCTGTCTTTTTCTTCTTTCCACTGGTCTGTTCCAAGGCGCCGCGCGCGCACGCCTCCGGCAGCTTGAGAGGGGCACTCTAGCGCCCTCCTTCAGCACACCGCCGGCGCGCCCCCGCCAAAACTGCCGCGCCCAGCCCCTTCAGGCCGACCGGCACCGTGCGCCCACACCCCTTGCTACGGAAAAAGACCGAACTCGGTCTTAAGAAAATGCGGAAATCGAGGCCTCACCCCAAGGACACGCGCTTGATCCACGCCTCCGCCAGCCCTTATCCTCCCTTCTTTATGTCCACCGAGCCCGCCACGCCTTACTCCCGAAAGAATCCCTTCCCCAGCAGCCACACGGTGAACAAGCGCCTCAGCGGCCCCGCCTCCGAGAAGGAGACCCGGCACCACGAGGTCTCACTCCAAAACTCCGGCCTCCTCTACGAAGTCGGAGACTCCCTGGGCGTCTTCCCCTCCAACGACCCCCTCCTCGTGCAGGAACTCATCACCATGATCGGCGCCAACGGAGACGAGGCCGTCGCCAGTCACGACGGCGCCTCCAAAAGCTTGAGAGAAGCCCTTTGGAAGGACTACACCATCACCACGCCCTCCAAGGAATTTCTGGCGGCATTCGTCCAGAAAACCGGTGAGGCGGCCGAGGACCTGGCCGCAATGATCGCCGACCCGGCTCGCAAAAAAGACCTCGAGAGCCACCTTTGGGGCCGGGAAACCATCGACTTCATTCTTTCCCAGCCCCGCCTGGAATGGAGCCCCCAGGAGTTTGTCAGCGTGCTCCGAAAGCTTCAACCGCGCCTCTACTCAATCGCTTCCAGCCAGAAACATGTCGGCCAGGCGGTCCACCTGACCATCGCAACCGTCCGCTACGAAACTCTCGGCCGAAGCCGCGCCGGAGTGGCCTCCACCTTTTTTGCCGACCGCACGGGCCCCTCTGTGCCCGTACCCGTGTTTGTGCACACGGCCAAACACTTCCGCCTCCCCGAGGACCCGTCCACGCCCGTCATCATGGTGGGTCCGGGCACGGGTGTCGCCCCGTTCCGCGCCTTTCTACAGGAAAGACGCGCTCTGGGCGGCGGCGGAAAAAACTGGCTCTTTTTCGGGGAACAACGCCGCGAATCGGACTACCTCTACGAGGAGGAGTTGGAGGCGATGAAGCAAGACGGTCATCTGACGCGTCTTGACCTTGCATTTTCAAGGGATCAGGCGGCCAAGGTCTACGTGCAGCACCGCATGAGGGAGGCGTCCCGGGAGCTGTATGCGTGGCTGGAGGAAGGTGCCCATTTCTTTGTGTGCGGGGACGGAGCCAGGATGGCAAAAGACGTAGATCATGAATTGAAGGCTGTGGTGGCGAGGGAGAGCGGTTGCTCGCCGGAAGCGGCGGACGAATACGTGGAGGGGCTTAAAAAAAGCAAACGTTACAAAAAGGACGTCTACTAGGCCCCGCTCAGGAGCGGAGGGTAATCACGAGCCGATCCTTCAGATTCCCGCCGATATTCGGGACGCGCTCTTGCGCCCGTCCAAAAGCGGGCTACCTTTCGGAGCGCAGCGGGTGGCGGATGGTCGCTGGCAGGCCTTTGGGGTTTCCCAGGGGGTTTGCCAGAGGAAAGTCCGAACACCAACAGACAACACGCCGCATAGAACATGCGGGGGCGGGTTTCGAAAGGGGCCCGTCACGGACAGTGTCACAGAAAACAAACCGCCCGAGGCGGCCGCGGGCGCAAGCCCGAGGTTTTGTTCCCGGGTAAGGGTGAAAAGGCGGGGTAAGAGCCCACCGCCCGCAGGGCAACCTGCGGGGCACGAAAAACCCCGTGTGGTGCAAGACAGAACAGGGGGCGCGCGGTGTCTGACCCGTTTTGCCTCGGCAAAACCGTTCCCGGGTATTAGTCGCACCTCCCTCGTGGGGGCGTTCTGCTTCGGCAGGGCGAGAGAAATGACCGTCACGGGCGCTCTCCGGAGCCCCCGACAGAATTCGGCTTACAGCCACCCGCTGCACAATTAACCTTTGGCTATAAGACATTAACAGGCGCCCGCAGCCTCCAAAACGGCCGAAGTCAGAACAGAAGTCAGAACACGCCCCCTGAGATCCATCAAGGTTTACATACGTCTTTTTCAGTCTCCTACGCCTCGCTCCGGACGGGTGCGCAGGGCCGCCCAGTCAAAAAACGGCGCAAGCGGTCTCAGCTGCTCGCCGGTGACATCTTGAGGGAAGCCCCCCCAATCCAGGCGTACGCGCTCTCCCTGACCTCCCCCATTACGTCAAGTCTATCCGAATATTCAGGCCGCCCTCCTGCGGGACCCTCGGCTCCGGAGGCATCGTCTTGATGAGCAGCGGCACGAACGTCTTCGGATCCTCCTGCGCCAACCGCACCAGGTACTCCACGCCCCCCGCCTGCTCAAACGCCATCTGGATCGCCTCCCGGATGGACTGGTTCACCTTGTTCGGTGTCCCCTTCGCCCGCCCACCCCAGCGCGTTCCCTTGGGCGGCCTCGGAGGGATTGCTAGGCCGGAAGGAGTGGGGGCAGTGAGCGAACCCGACGGAACAGTTGCCGCTGAGGCAAAGTCAGGCAGGCATTGGACATTTGATGTCATACCCCTATTTCTCCACTACTTTAGCGGAAACTCCAGCCTCAACCTCCTTTCACTCCCGACAAATTGCGCTGACAGAACCTCCACGCCCCTGTTCCCTCTTGGAAGCGCACCCCCTACACATGGAAATTTAATCCGCGCTATCCGCGGCATCCCGCAAGCCGGGTAACTTGGACTCACGCAGAACCTCCATATTAGGTTGTCCGATTTATGAGGGACTGATCCGCGCGCAGGTGCCCCTGGAACCAGTCTGAGAGGTCCGAGAATCCGAGTCCGCGAGCATTTGGGCGGAGGCTGGAGGCTTAAGGATGCTGATTCGGCTGGACGTTTGGGTGTTTATGGGTGTGCTTGCGGGTGTAAGGAGGCCGAATGCTAAAAACCGATGCCATTGAGATCACCCCTGAGTTGCTGTGTTTGATCGCCGAGATTGACGAGTTCAAAGGCGCTTGGCGTGCCCTTGGAACCCTCGCCCCGGAACGTCTGAAGGCGCTTCGCCACGTCGCAACCATCGAGAGCATCGGTTCCTCAACTCGTATCGAAGGCAGCAAGCTCACCGACCGCGAGGTTGAGCGGCTGCTTGCCAATCTGGAAATCAAAAAGTTCGACACTCGCGACGAGCAGGAAGTCGCCGGCTATGCCGAGGCCATGGAAACGATCTTCCATGCCTGGCGAGACATCCCCATCACCGAGAATCACATCAAGCAACTGCACCGCGACCTCCTGCGCTACAGCGAGAAAGACGAGCGGCATCGCGGCGAATACAAGACGCTTTCCAACAGCGTTGCCGCTTTTGATGAGAACGGAAAGCAGATCGGCATTGTGTTCGAGACGGCCGCTCCGTTCGACACGCCACGCCTTATGGCCGAGCTTGTCGCTTGGCTGGAGGAGGTCCGCGAGTTAAAGCGCACACACCCGTTGCTGGTTGTTGCGGTATTCATCGTGGTATTGTTGGAAATCCATCCCTTTCAAGACGGCAATGGCCGCTTGAGCCGTATTCTGACCACCCTGCTTCTGTTGCAGGCTGGCTACGCCTATGTGCCTTACAGTTCTTTGGAGAGCGTCATCGAGAACAGCAAGGAGGGCTACTACCTCGGCCTTCGCCAGACCCAACGAACTATCCGAACCAACGCGCCAAACTGGGGGCCTTGGTTGCTGTTCTTTCTGCGTGCCTTGCAGCAGCAGAAACGTCGCTTGGCAACAAAGGTGGAACTCGAAAAGACCATCATGGCAGCGCTACCAGGACTGGCCGTGCAGATCATCGACCATGCACGGCAGCATGGTCGCGTGACAATGGGCGACATTGTCAAGGTGACCGGGGCGAGCCGGAACACGCTCAAGGAGCACTTCCGGCACTTGCTGGAGCAAGGTCATTTGGAGAAGCACGGGGTAGGCAAGGGCACCTGGTATGTCCTGTCTTAAGCGAGCGCCCACCACTGGGCCTTTCGTCACAAGTGATTTTTCAGATGTGCTTTGCGGCGGAATGCGCCAAGGCAGCGTCGCAAAGTTGACCAATCAGTTGTCCGATGGTTTACCTAGGCAGCTAAGTGTCTTCGAACAGGGGCAACGAAACTCATCGCGCTCCCTTTTGGGCGCGGGGCTGATCGTCAAACACGGGACTGCCAAAACAGGCCGCTACTTCTTGCCATAAGCGATATGGGTCCGTTCATTCAGTCCTAACAATCCCGTTTTCACGTTGAAATCCTGTCACCTGCGGACTGAGCGCTGCACTCCTTTTTATGAACGTTTTAAAGCTGCTTTTTAGAGTTTTCAGGGAGACTCAATCCTCAATCGGAGTGGTTCAACGCGGCTTCAGGGTCCGTGTATTCCCGTTGCTTATGATGGCGCTTGCCTCCCCTCCCATTTCACGGGCGGATGTTCGTTTTAATCGCGATGTTCGTGCAGTTTTGTCCGATCATTGTCTGGGCTGCCATGGCCCGGACGCAGAGCACCGCAAAGGCAAGTTGCGTTTGGACCGCCGCGATGACGCGATACAACCGGCGGAATCTGGAGAAATTCCGATTGTCCCGGGGCAACCCGAAAAGAGTTCGGTGGTGGCTCGGATTAATACCGCGGACCGCACAGAGCTGATGCCGCCGCCTAAATCGCACAAGGTTCTCTCAAACAGACAGCGCGAGATCCTCACACGCTGGATTTCCGAAGGCGCCAAATACGAAGAACACTGGTCATTCGCGCAAGTCCAGCGACCAGAAATCCCTTCCGTGAAGAATGCGCTGTGGCCTCGCACCCCAATCGATTTCTTCGTCCTCGAACACCTTGAAAGTGAGGGTCTCCAGCCTGCTCCGGAGGCCTCGCCCGAGAGGCTCCGCCGCCGAATGGCATTCGGCATCACAGGCCTTCCACCCGCTGCGGGCGAGAGCCCACCGGCCGATCTTGAATCAGAGCGGGAAGCATGGCTCTCCTCCGTGCAACACGGGGAGCACTTGGCGCGGCATTGGATGGATGTTGCACGTTACGCCGATAGCGCCGGTTTCGAATTGGATAATCCTTTTTCGCACGCCTGGCAGTATCGCGACTGGTTGGTCCGCTCATTTTCCAGCAACAAACCTCTCGACCGTTTCATTCACGAACAAATCGCGGGCGACGAACTCTGGCCCGGAGACGATGAGGCAAAAGCGGGGGTTTTGTTCCTTTCGATTGGTCCGATTAAAATCCAATCGGCGGGCATTAAAAGACCCGAGGAGGATGAAAATGAGCGGCTCACGGATTTAGTCGACACCACAGGGTCGGCGATCCTCGGGCTGACGCTAAGCTGCACCCGGTGTCATGACCACAAATTCGACCCCCTGACGCAGAACGACTACTATGGGATTCAGGCGCTATTCGCGGACAGCAAGCGCGTCGTTTCCAAAGAGAATCAAAAGGAAGCGACGGCGCCTATTTCGATTTGGCTCCAGCAAAACACGACGCCAGCACTCGTAAAGGTGCTCCGGCGAGGAGAGCTTGAAATGCCTATTCGCGACGCAACGCCCTGTCTCCCTGCTGTATTTCCTGGTGGCGGTGCTGTTGAAAACCCGGTATTTGGACGTTCCGCGCTCGCTTTATGGCTCACGCGTCCGGACCACCCGCTCACGGCTCGGGTGATGGTAAATCGCATTTGGCAATGGTACTTCGGAAAGGGATTAGTCCTGACTGCCGGAGACTTCGGCAGCCAGGGGGAATCTCCTTCGCATCCCGAACTTCTCGACTGGCTCGCAAGCGAACTGACTTCCAATCACTGGGATTTACGCCACATCGAGAGACTCATTCTAAACTCCGCAACTTACCGCCAATCGAGCATTCCATCGACTGCGGTAAAGGAGGCTGATCCGGAAGGCCGCCTTCTTGGGGCGTTTCCGCGACGCCGTCTCCAGGCAGAGGAACTGCGCGACGCCCTGCTATCTGTTTCCGGAAAGCTGAACCTCACTCCCTTTGGTCCTCCCACTACGCCTCCAGTCGAACCTTGGGCGCTCGCTGCATTACGCAATAAAAATTGGTCTCCGACCAAAGACGAAAGCGAACTTGCCCGGCGGAGCCTTTACCTGATCGTTCGACGTTCTATCAAGCTGCCCTTCTTCGACGCCTTCAACAGCCCTGATACGGTCAACTGCTGTTCTGCCAGGGAAAGTACAGTAGTGGCTTCTCAAGCGCTGACTTTGCTCAACAGCGACGATTCGCTTCATTTTTCTCGAGCGCTAGCAGGACGGCTCTGGCGCGAATCCAAAGGCGACGCCACCCAAGCGACACGTCTCGTCTGGCGCTGGCTTTTCGGTCGGGACCCTGGCTCATTGGAACACCAAAAAGCGAAAGCGTTTCTGCTCGCCCGGGAGGCCGCATGGAGCAAAACGACTCCCGCTGCCAAAGCCCTTCCTTCTGGGATCGATGCAGCTCAACCCGTTCCTGCACAAACGGGGGCAGCCTGGGTGGAATGGTGCCTCGCTCTGATCAACTCCAACGAATTTGCTTATGTGGACTGACTCTCGTTCCATGCTTTTAAACCGCCGCGACTGGCTTTCGCACGCAGGCGGGACACTCGGTAGTGTCGCGCTCGCATCACTCCTCGCACGTGAAGATCGTCTATTTGCGGAAGAAACCTCGTCGGCAGTCAATCCACTTGCCTCAAAGGCACCTCACTTTTCCGCGAAAGCAAAGGCGGTCATCTACCTCTTCATGCACGGCGGGCCGAGCCACATGGACATCTTGGATCCTAAGCCGATGCTGACCAAGTTAGATGGACAGGCGCCGCCCGAAGAATTTCACAAAATCAAATTGGAGTTCACCGACGTCAAAAAGCAAAAGCTCATGGGGAGCGCGCAAACGTTCCGAAAGTGCGGACAGAGCGGCATTGAGCTCTGCGACTCCCTTCCCTACCTGCAGCAGTGCGCAGATGAACTGTGTGTCATCCGGAGTATGAACCACCAGATTTTCAATCACACTCCTGCGATCTGGCTCGCGAATACAGGCTCTCAATTACCGGGGCGGGCCTCTCTGGGTGCCTGGCTTTCCTACGGCTTGGGGGCTGAATCCGACAATCTTCCATCCTTTGTGGTGCTGCACTCCAAACCGCTTAAACCCGGGCCTGGAGTATGGGGCAACGGCTTTCTACCGGCCGCCTATCAGGGCACTCGGATCAGTTCGGGCACAGCCCCGATCCCCTACTTAACACCGCCTTCGGCATTAGCAGGGGGAAACCAACGCGCGGTTTTGGATTACATGCAGGGACTTAACCACGAGCATGCGCAACTCCGAAACGACAGCGTTCTGGACGCTCGTATCGCCTCTTACGAACTTGCGTTTCGCATGCAGGCCGCCGCTCCCGAAGCCGTGGATCTAGGCAGCGAAGACGCCGGTACACTCGAGCTGTATGGAAAGGGTTTTGGCGAACAATGCCTCACGGCCCGTCGACTCGTGCAACGCGGAGTGCGTTGTATTCAAATTTACCACGGCGGCGATTCCGACGATTGGGACTCCCACGGAGACAATGACAAACAGCAAGGCCGACGAATGGCCGAGGTGGACCGGGGTTGCGCCGCACTACTCAAAGATCTCAGCCGCCTTGGGATGCTGGAAGACACGCTGGTGGTTTGGGGCGGCGAATTCGGACGCACTCCGACAACTGAAGGGAAAAGCGGTCGGGATCATAATCCTTACGGCTATTCAGTTTGGCTCGCCGGAGGGGGAGTCAAAGGGGGCATGACGTATGGCGCGACGGATGACTTTGGATTTCGAGCCGTGGATAGACCGGTTCACATACATGATCTTAATGCCACAATCCTACACCTATTCGGGCTGAACCACGAGAAACTCACCTGGCGGCAACAGGGACGCGATTACCGTCTCACGGACATTGCAGGAAACGTGGTGAAGGACATTCTTGCTTAGGAATTGGCTGATGCCATCTAGATATCGGTTGGATCGCATCCGCCTTTCGTCCAGTTCCACATTTCGCGCAGGGCGCTAAGACTTGAGCATCGGGAGCAATGAGAGATACTAGCGGAAGCCACTGAGGGTTCCTGCTTGAAAAAGCGCCTTCTTCTCTACGAGGACTTGCACGTCGCGGGTGGCGCTGGCTTGCGATTTTCCGGATGCGACCCGCAAGAGCGCGCGCCTCATTCTGTCAGAATCTTTGTTCGCAGGATTAAAACCGCCTTTCTGAGGCGGAGGGACGAGGCTTCTGCCTTCGAATTTAATGATTCGAGTGCTACGGACCGCCGCCGCCTCGATAATGTTACTTTGGAAATGATCTTTTTTGGGTTAAGGTCAGCCTCCAATGAAGGCACACCCCGCATCTCACTTCATTTCGCGTGAGCTTAGTTGGTTGGAATTCAACCAACGGGTGCTTTCCGAAGCGCTCGACCCCGGCACGCCCCTTCTGGAGCGAGTAAAGTTTTTCAGCATCGTAAGCTCCAATCTGGACGAGTTCTTCGAAGTCCGCGTTGCAGGTATCAAACAACAGATTGAAAGCGACATTGTAGAACGTTCGGTGGACGGGCGCACCGCGACAGAAACGTTCCGGTCCGTTCAAAAACGGGTGCGGGAAATGGTCGAACTTCAGTTCAAATGCTGGCGTGAGGAACTGGTACCGAAGCTCACAAAAAACCGGATCCGGTTCCTGCTCCACGAAGATCTCGATCCAGAGCGCCGGGAATGGGTCAACGATTACTACCGGCAGCAGGTACGTCCGGTGCTGACTCCGCTTGGCATCGACCCGGTCCATCCCTTCCCCCAGCTGCTGAACAAGTCGCTCAACATCATCCTGCGCCTCGAAATCACAAAGGACTCCGAGGTTTCCACCCGGCTCGCAGTGGTCCAAGTGCCGCAGGTTCTACCCCGCCTCGTCAGGCTGCCCGGCGAGGAGGACGTCCACGACTATATCTTCCTGGGCAAATTGATCGGCACCTACCTTGCCGACATCTTCCCGGGCACGAAAATTCTTGGCTTCTGGCATTTCCGGGTGACGCGCAACAGCGAGCTCTACATCGACGAGGACGATGTGCGGAACCTGCTGAGCGCCGTCGAGCAGGAACTGCACAACCGCCGCAAAGGTGCTGCGGTGCGGCTTGAGGTTGACGCCTCCACACCCGACGACATCTGCCAGTATCTGCTCGAAAACCTGGACCTCAGCGAGGAGGACCTCTACCGCATCGACGGCCCGCTCAACCCGGTGCGCCTGCTCGCAATCTGCGCGGGCGACCATTCTCCGGAGCTCAGGGACCCCCCTTTCGTGGCTCCGACGGCCGCACCGGTCAGGGAAGTGCCCGACCTGTTCAAGGCCATCCGTCAGAGGGATATTCTTTTACACCACCCCTACGAAAGCTTTGGAACGGTGGTGGATTTCCTCGAGCAGGCGGCTAGGGACCCCCACGTGCTCGCGATCAAGCAAACGCTCTACCGCACCGGAGGAGACCCCAGGGTCGTGGGAGCACTGATGAGCGCGGTCCGTAACGGAAAGCAAGTGACGGCGGTGACGGAGCTTAAAGCGCGCTTTGACGAGGCCAACAACATACTCTGGGCCAGACGCTTGGAAGAAGCCGGGGTGCATGTCGTTTACGGCATGGCGCACCACAAGGTTCACTCAAAAATGGCGTTAGTTGTACGCAGGGACGAAGACTGCATCCGGCGCTACCTCCACCTGGGAACAGGCAACTACAACCCGTCGACGGCGAAAATTTACACAGACCTTTCGCTCTTCACCAGCGAGCCTCAATTTGGGGAGGACGCCACCAATCTTTTCAACCTTCTGACAGGCATCGGTCAGTTTCAAGGCGCGTCCAAGCTCCTGATCGCACCGTTTACACTGCACGAGAGAATCACGTCCATGATTCACGCCGAAACGGCGAATGCAGCCGCCGGAAAAAGCGCCAGCATTGTCGCGAAGATGAACGGCTTGGTGGATAGAGACATCATTGAAGCGCTGTACGCTGCCTCCTGTGCGGGCGTACAGGTCGACCTGATTGTGAGGGGGATTTGCTGCCTGCGTCCCGGGCTTCCGGGCGTGAGTGAAAACATCAGGGTCCGCTCGATAGTGGGCAGGTACCTAGAGCACAGCAGGGTCTATCAGTTTGAGAACAACGGCAAGCCCCTCGTGTACGTGGGGAGCGCGGACTGGATGCCACGGAACCTGTACAACCGGGTGGAGGTTGTTTTTCCAATTGAAAATCCGGCCCTCAGAAAACGGGTCAGCGAGGAAATTCTTGCCCGGCAGCTTTCAGACAATACCAAGGCGTGGAACTTGAACCCTGACGGGTCTTACACCCGCATCCGCAAGTCCTCAGACTCGGATCAGGCGCGCAATTCGCAAGTCGAGTTCATGGATCTGGCCTCCGCCAAGACTAGCAAGAAGACGGTGCGCCAGCAAACGCGCAAGCTGATCGGAACCAAGACCAAGCCTGTGACCAAGCGGAATCCGACCGGAGGACCAAAGCGGAAACCGGCACAGTAGATCTCTGCAGGGCGGTTAGTTGGGTGACGAGAAACCCTTTCGCGACGGTCTTCTGGGTTGCAAGAATCGCGCCGGCTGCGGCCGTACGGCGCTGCCCCGCCATCGGTTTCAACGCCAGACTGCGGCGACAAACCACACCAGCATTGCCAGTCCAAAGAGCACCCTGGCGACAATGCCCGCGGCGCTGCCCACGAGAGTGCCCCACGCCGCCCGCAAGGCATCCTGCAGCGCCTTCCCTCCGAAAAGCTCGCCCAGCACGACACCAAACAGAGGACCTAAAATGAGCCCCGGGAGGCCTAGGAACAAACCTACGAACACGCCCGCCACGCCACCCCACATTCCATACTTGGAAGCCCCGAAGCGGCTTGCTCCGAGCATTCCCGAGACGAGATCGGCGATCTGCGAAAGCACCATCAAAACGGTCAGCCCCGTCAACGTTCCTGCGCTCAGCCTGTGGTCAGGCGTTGCAACCAGCCACTGATAGGCCAGCGCGCCCGCGAGCATCAAAGGCGTGCCGGGCACCATCGGGAGAAAACACCCTAGAAAACCACCCAGAAACAGTGAAAAGGTGAGAAACCAACCAATGATCAACATCTGAAATCCTTGGAAAACGACACAACGCTTTGGGATTGCCGCGGCGCGGCCCCTACCGTAAAGGATGCTTTGCGCTGTAAGAAGGAAGAACTTTTCAAGCCTAGCAACGCGAAACCAAACACTCGATTATGGCTATCCCAACCGGCTCCAAAGCACCTGAATTCACGCTCAAGACCAAAACCGCCGAAGGCCTTCAGGACATCAAGCTCGCCGACAACTTCGGCCACCGCAACACCGTGCTCCTGTTTTTCCCGCTGGCATTCACGGGCGTGTGCACCAAGGAGATGTGCGATATTTCTGGCGGCATCAAGGCCTATACGGACCTCAACGCCCAGGTGATCGCTATCAGCGTCGACAGTCCCTTTGCTCAGGAGGCGTGGGCGCAGAAGGAAAACATCACCATTCCGCTCGCAAGCGATCTCAACAAGGAGGTCGCCAAGGCCTATGACGTTCTGCTTCCCGACCTGGTGGGCATCGGCGCCGCATCCGCGAGGGCTGCGTTTGTCGTCGATCGTGAGGGTGTTGTGAGATACTCTGAGCAAACGCCTACACCGCTCGAACTTCCTTCCTTCGAACTGATAAAGGCGACTCTCGCCCAGTTGCACTAGCCGCCAAAACGTGGCGACGAAACTCCCTGCAGCCTGCCCTGCAAGGCGGTTGGGAGTGTTGTTTTCAACCAACGCCGGCTCAACCGAAACAGGGCACGCAGCTCATGCCACTCAGATCCTTGCCGCACGCACCCTCTAGACGAGTCTGCAGCGGGCGAGGTCCTGCGAATCTACCAGTCCCACAGGCTGGCCTATCGCATTGAGAACCACCACCTCGTCAATCCGGTGCTTCTCGAGAATTAGCAAAACCTCCGCGGCAAGTTGGGAAGCGTCGACCGCCACAGGATGGCGCGTTAAGAACGCCCCGACAGCTAGTTCGCCTATACCCGGCACGGTCTGAAAATGGCGGACAAAGTCGCCATGCGTAAAAATTCCCACCATGACGCCCGTCCCGTCGACGGCGACTGCTGCGCCCCCCCTGAAAACGGTCATTGCCGCAAGCACCTCGCGAACGGTCATTTCAGGCGAAACAACTGCCATCTGGTCAACACCGCGCATGATGTCCTGCACACGCAGAAGCAGTGTGCGCCCCAGCCGGCCGCCGGGATGAAACCTTGCAAAGTCTTCGCGACTAAAACCCCGAGCTTCCAAAAGCACCATCGCCAAAGCATCTCCGAGAGCAAGCATCACCGTTGTACTTGAGGTCGGAGCCAGTTCCAAAGGGCACGCCTCCCTCTCCACGTTAACATCCAGAACCACCGCGCTGTGTTGGGCCAGTGTCGAGGAGGGGGATCCGGTCATTGAAATCAATTTCACCCCCATTCTTGCGAGAGCGGGCAACACTGCATTCAGCTCGTCGGTTTCGCCGCCGTAGGAGAGGGCAAGTACCAGATCGGCTTCGGCCACCACTCCCAAATCTCCGTGCAGCGCGTTCACAGGAGCGAGCACCACTGCGGGGCACCCAGTACTGGTGAGTGTTGCCGCGATTTTCTCACCGATGCATCCGGACTTTCCGACTCCGCAAACAACCACCTTCCCCCTGTTTTTGAGGCAGTTCAAAATCAGATCCACGGCGGAGCAAAACCGCTCATCCAAGCGGGACTGGAGTCGCTGCAATTCACAGATTTCCAGATCCAAAACGCGCGAAGCCTTTTCCAGATAGTCCATAGCAAAAAATAACCGCCGAACGAGTCCTAGAGCCGCTCTCGCTCCAGCCAAACCGCCTGTCGGCTGAACAAGAAGCGCCCTCGCTCAAAATCGCGCCAGCCAGCCAGCCAGCATAGGTTCGTAAATTCCGACATTGAAAACGCGCGTTCCGCAGAAATTCGAGCGTCAAAACGGGTCATCGGATCTCGATAGAAAAACTGGGTCAGCAACCAAACGCCACAGGTTGTCAAAAACGACCTCTCCAAGTCCGACACCAGAACCCACCTGAGCGAAAGGGCTGCACAACGTTGCAAAACACGCGCTGCATCTTCCTCCGAAAAATGATGAAGCGCGAGAGAACAAATCACGAGGTCGTAACGCCGCCCAGGCTCGAAAGTCCGGACATCCCCCTCCACCCAGCTGATTTCAGGAAATTCCACGCTATGATCCCTCGCGATCGAAAGGGTTGCGCCCTGAAAATCCACGGCGTCGATCGAAAGGCGCACTCCGTGGCGTCTCGCCCAAAGCACAAGTTCACGAGGCAAGTCCCCCGCCCCGGTCGCCAGATCCAACACCCTGTAATCGCCACCCGGGCGGAGCCAACGCCGGGCAAACTTCAGCAGCAAGCGATGACTTCCAAAGCGCCGGTTGAGGGAGACAAGATTTTGAAGATCCTTAATAAGTTCTTCCGAAACCCCTTGAGGAACATCCATTCGCTCCGGAATCGACGGGTCGAAGGAACGCTTTAACATCGAAAAAAGCACACGCAGTTCACTGGCGGCGGACAGACTGACCTAGTCCATTTTGGCCCGCAACAGACTTGGAACCGCGCAGCCCATGGCGTCGGCAAACAAGCGGACCAAGGTCATCTCGCGATCTGCGATCTGCCCCTGGTAAGCCGCGGCGAGTCCGCAGGCAACAAGGATTCTCTTTTTGAGAAGCGGTGTGGCCTTCTCGCAAGCGTCGAGGGCCTCGCCCATGTCGGTCACCGTCACACCCTCCATCGATGCGGGCGGGTTGTCGTACCCAAGAGAACCCCAAGCAGCCTGATGCGCGGCTGCCCGGGCAGAGGCGGTCGGCGCCCCTGTGTGCAGCATGACAGACATCAGAACCTGAGCCTCACGCCAGACAGAAGTGAGCGATTCAAAAGCAAATGGAGCAACTTCCCTGAGGCCGAGCGCGATCGCCAACCGTCTCCGAACCACGTGCAGAAGCAGGAACTGCGGAAGATCAATGGAGTCGGGCCGCACCGCCTCACGGCGGCACAACTTCATGAACCGGAAGTACTCCTGCTCTTTCATGAGCCTCAAGGAGGGCATGGCCAGATCCGCAAGCAACAAGGCCTGTGTGATAGTGGCTCCCCCCAACTGATAACCAGCCGCAGAGGGCAACTTCATCAACTCGAGAAACATCGACTTTGCCCCGTCCCTGGTCCGCGACAGCGCCAGCCAGTCTTCCCGAAGCGACTTCTTCACCACTCCTGCCGAGGCGAGTTGCGCAGGAAGAAATCCACGCCCCAAGAAATCGAGATTGGATGCGGGATAAGAAGCCGAGCCTGTCAGCTGCGAAATTTCCTTTGCACGCAGCTTCTCGCGCTTGCGCGCCCCGATAGCCGCGGCCGCGCGCTGGGCGGCAGACAACTTGGAATCCTCCTCCGGCTTCAGCTCGGCAACCTTTGCCTGAGCGTCGGCCTCAGATGGCTGCGGAGCAACCTTCACCGCCGCGCTTGTCAGGAATGTCCCGTTCCACTGCGGTTCGAGGCGGCGAATCCGGTCTTCCAAAAGAGGATGGGTCGGAAAGAAAGCGGAATACAGGCCCTCAGCAGCCTGCCCGAAAAAGAGATGTCCGGACTCGGGCGCCGTTGGAGTTTCAAGCCAGGACCGGTTACGCAAACCGCCAATCTTACGAAGCGCCGACACGACGGGCGCCGTCGTCTGGAAGCATCCCGCTGCAGCGAAATCCGCCGTGAACTCCCGATCCCGCGAAATGACGCCCTGCAAAAACCGTCCGAACACGCCGGAAACAGAACCCAAAAACATCAGCACAACCCCCAAGATTGACCGTCCCTGACTCTCCCCGTCCACCGTTGCGCCGGCCCGCCTTACACTCCGGCTACCTGAACCGCCTGTCTGTGGAAAGCGGCGCTTACTCCAAAAGCCCTCTCCGACCGCGGAGTCAGAGGCTACCATGAGGCGCCCCGCGAGTGAGAGGAACAGGATTCCTTGCACCCAAGCAAGCATCTGGAACTTCAAGCGCATATCGCCGCTGAGGACATGGCTGAACTCGTGTAAAAGCACCGCCTTCAGTTCCTCAGGGCTCAACCGCTCAAGCGCACCCCTCGTGACCCCCACCACCACGCTGGAAGGATCGCTTCCGACAGCAAATGCATTGATCGACGTCTCTCTCTCCAACAGCCAGACCTGCGGAACGGGAACTCCGCAGGCGATCGAAAGCTCTTCGACTAGGCGCAGCAAAAGCTGATCGCCGGGATCAGTCGAGGAGGGAAGGATCCTCGTTCCTCCCAGTTCCTGAACCAGACCGACTCCGCCCATCCGCAGGGCATAAACCCTGACTATGACCCCAACGAGAAGGACAGCAAACGTGGCTGGCAGTGTCCAGACGATCACAGTCTGGTGAACGGACGAGTCGTAAATGGAACCGCCCAAGCAAAGCACCGCGAGGAGATGGACCACTCCCACAACGCACGCCATCAGGCACATAGCGAGGGTGTAAATCCCTCCGCCACGCTGACGAGCGCCTTCCTGTTCCAAGAACAAATCCATTTGGTTAAAGTGACAACGGTGTTTGAAAGCTCATGATGGCTTTTTCAAAGTATTTTGCCAAGCCTGCAAACCGTTTTTTGCAATGGCTTAAAGTGTTCTTGGGTTGCCCACAGATAAATCGCCACGCAAGCTGCCAAACCTCCCCAAATTTATCGAAGTTTGAGACTCCCTAAATTTATATGAGTGATTCAATCCAAGTTCTCACAAACCGCATTTGTGCGTTCCGGGACGAACGGAATTGGAGCGCTTTTCATTCGCCCAAAGACCTGTCGGTGGCAATCGCCGCCGAGGCGGGTGAATTGCTGCAGCACTTTGTCTGGCAAAGCGACGAACAGTCCGTGCAGAGGCTGCACGAACGGCGCGACGCAATTGCGGAGGAGATTGCAGACGTCGCAATCCTTCTCATGGAAATGGCCTCAGTCTCGGGAGTGGACCTCGGCGCCGCTGTCGAAATGAAGCTGGCCCGCAACGCAGAGAAATACCCGGTTGAAAAGTCCAAAGGCAGCAACAAGAAATACAACGAGTTATGAGCGAAGACGCCGAGCCCAGACGGCGGCGACCGCGCTACAGCGGCCCAAACCCCAGGCATTTCGCCCACAAATACAAGGAGGCGGACCCTTCGAAGTATCCTGAGACTTTCCAAAAGGTGTTGGCCTCGGGGAAGACTCCAGCGGGGGCGCATCGGCCCATCATGGTGGCCGAGATCCTCGAGGTACTCCGTCCGGCGCCTGGCGATCTTGCCGTGGACTGCACTCTCGGCTTCGGCGGGCACGCGCTCCAGATCCTGCCATCGCTCCTCCCCGGAGGAAGGCTCATTGGCCTGGATGCAGACCCCTTTGAACTTCCTCGAACCGAACAGCGGATCCGGGAAGCCGGATTTGGCGAGGACGTCTTCCTTGCTTTTCGTTGTAACTTTGCGGGCATCGCGGCTGTCGTTGCGAAAACAGAGGGAAGAGCTCCGAAAATCATTTTAGCGGACCTCGGAGTCTCCTCCATGCAAATTGACAACCCGGCCCGCGGCTTTTCGCTTAAGCACGACGGCCCCCTGGACATGCGGATGAACCCCAACAAAGGATTGCCCGTCTCCGAGGTGCTGCCGCGTTCAAACGCGGACGAACTAAAAGCCCTTCTGGAGGAGAATGCGGACGAACCCTTCGCGGAGCGTCTGGCAAATGCCCTTGCCGGAAGGAGACTTAAAAGCACCCTCGAGCTGGCCAATGCAGTCCGCCAGTGCCTGTCCGATCGTCCCGCCGACGCCAGAGAACTCTCAGTGCGCCGCGTTTTTCAGGCGCTCCGGATCCACGTGAACGACGAGTTTCAGGTGCTCGACACCCTGCTCAAAGCGCTCCCCGGCCAACTAGCGCCGGGAGGAAGAGCGGCAATCCTGACGTTCCACTCCGGCGAAGATCGACGCGTTAAAAAAGCATTTGAAACGGGACTCAAACAGGGCGACTACTCAGAGATATCGGACGGGGTCATCCGGGCTGGAGAGGCCGAGCAGCGCGCCAATACCCGTTCGAAATCTGCTAAACTGCGCTGGGCGGTAGCACGAACTTCGTGAAGGGAGCGCATCCCAATCTACCCTAAAGAAAATTTTACCCGCGCACGGCGCGATGGTCCGGATGCACGCGGAATATGTCAGGCACATTGCCAAAGAAACTCAAATGCGCGACAAGTGGGATTAAGCTTCCGGATCGTTCATAGCTGCGTCTAAAACAGCTACTGTAGTTAGAAAGTCCCTCCTGAGGGACGAAAGCCCGCGCAAAACCAGAACGAGAAAACACTATGTCCGAACACAAACACGAACTTTCAGAACAAGACCACGAGTTGCTGCAGGAAGCCTCCTTCGCCCACCGCGAAGCGGCTCACCACTTTAATCTCGCAGCGAAGCATCATCTCTTGGCGGCAGAGGCGGACGAAAAAGACGACGTCACCGGGGCAGCCCACCACGCGTACATTGCTTACGGACACGCACTCCACGCCACTATGTTTGCGGAAGAAGCAGCATGTGAGGAAGTTGCCGCCGACATGGACGACGAAGACCACGGACACCCGGAACACACCGATCACAAGCACTAGTCTGGATTGATTACTTTCGGCTGGCCGGAAGCGATCGAAACCAGATTGGCCAGGACCGTCCTACGATTGGGGACGGTCCTTTTTTTTAAGCTGGGCTCATTTGGAACATTCTGAGCCGGAACACCTCTACAGCCAGTTGCCGACGGCTCCTCAAATACGCACCACACCCTTCTTCAAGAGTATGTTTGCGTAGAGTCCGGTTTCGGCTGTCGCCACGACCGCATACGCGGACTTTGCGCGTTCATAGAATGCTTGCCGCTCCAGCATTTCAATCCCCTTGCTGGGCTCGGCACCCGCGATGATTTTTCTGTAAACGTCCCACAACTCGGGTCGGTACGCATCGCCCTGCACCAGATCCATCAGAGCCACGGGAGCTGCGACGTAAGAATCCAGAGGAAAGAGGGAAAGAACCGCCTCAAGCAGTGCAGGTACTCCGGCGCCGTCGCATCTGGCCAGCCTCCTCGCCATGCTCGCCGCCGGAAAATTGGCGTCTGCCAGCACGATTTCGTCACCGTGTCCCATTTCCATCAGGATTTTTAGCATGTCAGGCGACAGCAGCGGAGAGATTCCCTTCAGCATAGATTTCGATCAGACAATCAAAGGTTTAAAGGCAAAGCGAGTTTCCTACTTCTTCCAGCGTCCGCTTTTTTCCGCGAGCGCCGGCAACTCGTCCGTGCGGTACTGCGTCTTGCCGACCGCACCCCACATCGGGACTCCGGTCGCACGCCGGAAATGAGCGTTCATACTCTCCCCCGAGTGGCAGCCCCAGCTTTTCACATACGCATCCTTTGCGAAAATCCCGGGCCGCAGCTTGGGAAGGTCATCCTCGTGGAACCAAACCTTTGAGGCGCTGTCTATGTAGTTGGAATAGTCGAACATCCAGCAGGCCTTGTTGGAGTGCCCAAAGTATTCCAAGTCCGATATTTTCACCGTCTCGCGGTTTTTTCCGGCATTCAGATAATCAATGAGCTCCGAGGCCTGTGAAAAATAAATCCTCCTGACGCGGTAGGCATCCCGCACCGAGTCAATGAGACTCAAGAGGTCCTTCCCCTCCTCCGGCGCCCGGCGAAGGTACGCCGGCTTGTACACAAGCCATGTGATCTGCGCCTCCGGATCCTCGGAGCGCACCTGCTGGATGCGAATGCGCGCCGCGCGGACAAAATTCATCCACCACCGGTCGTGCGGCTGGGGTTTGTAATTCTCCCATTTCGAAAGGGAAACGCCGCCGGAGATCACGATCACTTCCTTCGCAGGATCAGCGTGCAAAACCTGCACTCCAGCGCAAAAGGCGATCACCGCGGTCAGTGCCCTTCTCATATGGTTCAGGTATAAAATTTAGCCCCCCCCAGCTAAATGGTCTGGCTTAGAAAGCCCCCATCCACCCGAAGGTCCGAGCCTGTCACAAAGCTGGACGCCGCATGACTGGCCAGAAAAACACAGGCTCCAATCAATTCGTGAGCCTCGCCAAAACGCTTCATCGGCGTATGCCCCCAGATGGCCTGAGTACGGGGCGAAGGAGAGCCGTCCGGGAGAAACAGGAGACTGCGATTCTGTTCCGCAGGGAAAAACCCGGGCGTGATCGAATTGACCCGCACTCCTTTTGGAGCCCATTCGCGGGAGAGAAACTGCGTCAGGTTTAGAACGGCGGCTTTCGCAGCGGAGTACGCAACGACCCTCGAAAGAGGAAGATGTGCCGATACGCTGGCGATGTTTATGATGCTGCCCCTGCCCCGCCGGCACATCCCGGGTCCGAACACCTGGGAGGGCAACAGCGCGCCGCCCACCAGATTCAGGTCGAAGGCAGCGTTCCAGTCAGCACAATCAATCTGCTCGATCGCATGGGTGTCGGTCACCGTCACCTTGGGATCGTTGCCGCCGGCGGCGTTGACTAACACACCCGGCTCGCCAAAGGCGGATACAACACCTTCCAGAGCCTTTTCAAGCGAAGCCCGGTCTGATGCATCGGCGTGACAAAACACGGCCTGTCCTCCGGCCGCACGAATGGCGGCAACGCGTGCTTCGCCGCGCTCGCCGTTGCGGCCCAATACGGCCACGCGCGCCCCGGCGCTTGCCAACCCCTCGGCCAGAGCGCCCCCCAAAACACCGGTTCCTCCCACAACAACGGCAACTTCACCTGCCAGATCAAAAAGCGTGCTCATTTTCAAACATGTTAAAGTAAACGTAAAAAAGCTCCCACTTAACACCACCATCAGGAAGTCTGGAAGGCAAGCGTCCGCGAGACACCGCACAAGTTTTCAGGGAACACGTCGAAAAAGTGAATCCGCCTGATATCGTCCCAAGCCGTGTACGACGTCGCCATTATCGGAGGAGGGCCCGCTGGAGCCTGTTGCGCCTCCGCCTGCGCCAGCTCCGGCCTGAAAACCCTTGTGCTTGAGCGGGAGAAATTTCCTCGAGAGAAGGTCTGCGGCGACTGCTTGAACCCGATGGCTTGGTCTGTACTGGACACGCTGGAACTGAGCTCAAAAGTACAAGAGTGCACGCACACCAAGTTGGAGGGAGTCCGATTTGAAGGCATGCACGGGTGCATCGTCCGCGTCCCCTTCCCGGAAACATCCCGGCCAAAAATTGGTGTCTCGCGTTCCACTCTGGATCAAATTCTTTTAAAAAATGCATCACGATCGGGGGCCCAAGTGATCGAAGAGTCACCCCTCACAGAGCTCGTGCGCACGGGTTCAGGATGGCGGATTCAAACTGCGGCAGACTGTTTTGAGGCCCGGCATCTGGTGGCCGCAGACGGGCGAAACTCGACCAGTCTCCGCCTCCTGGGACTGATGCCGGAGAGGTTTAACGGGGAAAGAGTTGCATTGCAGGCACGCTTCCATTCCAAAACGCCCCTCGACAACGATGTGGTCCTTCGGTTTGTGGACGAGGGGTATCTGGGACTCGCCCCCGTGGGAGGCGGTCTCGCTAATCTCTGCCTCGTCAGTCGTCCCCAAAACCTCGCGGAGATCAAACGGCGAGCCGTTGCCGAATACGGGGTTCCGGAAACCCTTGCATGGAGAAGCATCACCCCACTCAGGCGGGCGCCCTTGCCGGTCACCCGCGAGAGGCTCTGGCTGGTTGGAGACGCAGCCCGTGTTGTTGAACCTTTTACAGGGGAGGGAATTGCATACGCCATGCGGACGGGCATGGAGTGCGCCCGGGCGATTCTAGCAGACTCCCCGGACCTTTACAAAAAACGGCACGCAGACCTCTACCGCGGGAGGCTCTGGCTAAACCATCTGGCCAGACAGGCCTGCCTCCACCCAAAACTGGGAACGGCCATCGTGCGGACCGGAGCGCTGCTCCCGGGGCTCATGGCGTTGCTCACAAACAAGGTTCTTTCGGCCAGATGAGAACCCGCTCCGTACAAGCAGGTTCAGGCTTCCACCAGACGATGGAACGAGATCGCAGACGCTACTTCGGCTGCTGATCAAAAAACTTTGGGGCTGTCCCGGGAGATTCCTTGGCAGGCGCCGCAGGTTGCGGTGGAACAACGGGCGCAGGGGCGCCGGCGGTCGGGGCATGATCCGCGGCGTGGGCCCCATGCGCAGGCAGGCTGGAGGCGCTGTGGCGCTCGCACGCCGAACTTAATACCACCAAGGGAAGGAGGAAAACGAGGGACCATTTCATACGATTCGGGTAATATTAGCCTGCCAATCACATCTGAGAAGAGCGAACTGCAAAGACGTCTGGGCTTCCAACGGAGCCTCCATGCAGCTTTGATGGTCTGAGCTATGGCCAACCGCATCGACCAAACTTTTGACAAACTACGCGCCGACAAAAAAGTGGCGATGATCGCCTACATCGCCGCGGGCGACCCAACGCTTGAGGCCACGGAGGCCATCGTGCCGGCGCTGGAAAAAGCTGGAGTGGACCTAATTGAGCTTGGTCTCCCTTTTTCAGACCCCTTGGCAGATGGAATAGTCAACCAGCTGGCCGCGGCTCGGGCGCTGGAGGCAGGGGCGACCACGCCGAAGGTGCTGGAGTGCGTGAGAAACATTCGAAAGACCTCCCAGCTTCCGATCGTCCTCTACACCTATCTCAACCCTATCTATCGCTACGGCTTTTCGAAGTTTTTAACAGACGCCGAAGAGGCTGGCGTAGACGGATTGCTCATCCTGGACCTCCCCCCGGACGAGGCGGCCTGCGGTGAAGACTTCAAAACAAACAGCCCGCTAAAACAGATCCGCCTCATCGCTCCGACAACACCGCAGGAACGCATCGCCAAGCTCACAACCGGAGCCAGCGGGTTCATTTACTACGTCTCCCGGGAGGGAGTGACGGGAGAGCGCACAGATGTTGCTGATTCAGTGGCCGAACGCGTATCGCAAATCAGGGCTACCACGCAGCTGCCGATTGCGGTGGGGTTTGGAATTTCCTCGCCGGAACAGGTGGCTCAGGTGGCCGCAGTGTCCGATGCGGTGGTCGTGGGGAGTGCCATTGTTAAAAAGATAGCCGAGTGGGGGGCGGAGCCTGATCTGGCGCAGCGCCTAGCGGCTTTCGTTGCGCCATTGGCTGCAGCCACCAAACATTCCTAACCTTCCCCGACCCCGGGGCCCGAAACCTGCTTCGCTTCGATAACCGCTTCGACCCACCTTATGGCTGCTCAGGAACACCCATCCATCCCCGCCTTCCAGAAAAACGTCCCCGCACGCGGCGGATTCTTGCGAGCAACTTCCGCCGGAACCGTTGCCATCTCTGCCTTGCTGGCGCTCTCAGGGTGCGCCACCAAGCCGGGACACATTCCCACCGGATTGGAAACGGCTAAAAACTTTGACCCGCTGCGGTTTGAAGGTACGTGGCACGAGATCGTGCGCACAAACAACAAGGAGGAAGCGGGGATCACACGGGTGACGACCACCTTCAAGCGCAAGCAAGACGGTTCGTGGTTGCTTACCGATCGCGGTTGGAAAAACGAACTCGGCGGTTATGTCGAAAGCACAAAAACAGCTTCCACAGGAGGATCTCCGGGGGCCTTCAACGTGAAGGATGGCGCGCCAAAGTTCTTCGTGGTCATCGACCAAGAACACACTCTTGCCCTCGCCTGCAGCACATCCTACCGGCATTTCTGGATCCTTTCCAAAAATCCCGATCCGGAAAGCAGCCGGCTCGAAAGAATGATGTCGCTCGCCTCAGAGGCAGGGTTCCCGGTCAAGGAGTCCTTCTTCGTGCCCGTCCGTTAATTCCGGGGCTTCGGCGCTGTCTGGATTTTTGCCTGCCGTCCAAGCCGATAGCCGGGGGCAAACCCAGACGAGGTTAAACTCGTACCCCTATGGCGCTAGCTCTGCCTTGAGCTCTGGAAAAACGACTCCCAAGTCAAAAACCGGACGCTGCTTCCGTCGACCGAAGGCGAACTCAGTCGAAGAACGCAACCCCTGCTATCCGGCCGTGGCACACACCGGCTTCTGGGGCACCAAGTCCAATTCCCGGAACAACTCCCGGTCCGCATCGACCCCCGGATTCTGCGCAGTCAGCAGCTTATCTCCGTAGAATATTGAGTTAGCTCCGGCAAAAAAGGCCATTGCCTGCCCTTCGCGACTCAGCCGGGTGCGGCCCGCACTCAAGCGGACCTTGGCCCGAGGAAGAACGATCCGGGTCGTGGCGATCAGACGGACCAGTTCAAAGACATCGACCGGAGCCTGGTCCTCCATGGGGGTTCCAGGCATGGGCATAAGACAGTTGATCGGCACGCTCTCGGGCGCGGGGGCAAAGGTGGTGAGCACGTGGAGCATTTTGAGACGGTCCTCCTCCGTCTCACCCATGCCGATAATACCGCCGCAGCACACATCCATTCCCGCCGACTGCACCGCACGGATGGTGTTGAGACGGTCCTCGAAAGTATGAGTGGTGACGATTTTTTCGTAATGTTCCGGTGAAGTATCAATGTTGTGATTGTAAGCCTTCACGCCGGCCTCCTTGAGTTGAACCGCCTCCTTCTCGGAGAGCTGGCCTAGAGTCACACAGACCTCCATCCCAAGCTTGCTCACCTCGCGAATCGTTCCCAACACCTGCTCAAACCGGGGATCGCCCCCGCGGACGCCCTTCCAAGCCGCTCCCATGCAAAACCGCGTGGAACCGTTATCCTTCGCCCTTCGAGCGACATCTAAAACGTCCTCAGTCTGCATCAAGCGCTCGGCCTTCACTCCGGTGCTGTAGCGGGAACTTTGCGCGCAATACCCACAATCCTCGGAGCATCCGCCTGTCTTGATCGACAGAAGCGTACACAACTGCACCTCGTTACCTGCCCAATGTTCCAGATAAACCGATCGCGCGCGGCTGATGAGTTCGAAAAAGGGCGTGGAGTAGATTTCCTGAAGGTCCGAAAGCTGCATGGCCCTTGAAGATGAGCTTTGTCTAAAAATCTCGAAAGCAAAAACGACAGCAACACCGCATGGTCAGGCAAATTTTTTGAGATCCTCCTGAACTCCTTGCCGGAAAACAGCCTTCCCCCATGGCTGTAAAAACCCAGAAACACCCCGGTCCAAGTGTTTTCCCCATCAAACGGGGTGCACACCGCCCAAGCTGGCTACCTGGCTATGGTAGGGCCGAATCCTTGAAACTACCGGATGAGGGAACTGACCCGCCGCCACAATCTGCAAAGCCCATCCCCGGTCCCGTGCCATGAAAGCCGAGAACTGGAGATTCGACTTCAACAGATCCCGAGCCCATTCGCATTTCTCTTTAGTTCCCACAAACAGCACTAGGGGCGAATCGCCACCTGAGGACCTCCCAGTCGCCTGATAGTAGAGGACGAAATTCGACACGCTTGGACTGTCGCAGAAAGCGAATGCACAAGCAATTTCAACGGGAGAAATCTCAGCCGGCCCTCCCCACGGGGAGCACCCTTCCCTCCCGCAAACGGCACTCGGTAAGAATAATACCAAGCTCCTGCTCGTAGCGGCGAACCAACCGGACTTCCTCCTTGGTCAACAAAGAGACAGCGACTCCCGAGGCGCCCGCGCGAGCGGTCCGGCCCGCCCTGTGAATGTAGGCCTTGCTTTGCGACGGCGCATCCAGGTTGAAAATATGGGAGACCCCGGCGATATCCAAACCTCTGGCGGCCACGTCGGAGGCGATCAAGACCCGGGTGCGGCCCGCTCGGAATTCGTCCATCGCCTTCTTTCGTGCCATTTTGTCCACCGCTCCGTGCAAGTCCGTTACAGCCACCTTGTGGTGGGCGAGCTTCAGGGCCACGGTGAGCGCCGTGGCGTTGCGATGGACAAAAGCGAGAGACCTCTCAGGATTCATCGCATGGATGAAACGCCTCAGCACGTCAGGCTTGTCCCTTTCCTCGCACACGGAAAAAAGGTGCTCAATATTGGCGTTCACCTGGGAAGGTCCGGCCTGAAGCAGTACGTACTCCGGAGCCAGCACCTTCACCTGGTTCAGATGCTCCTCGGGCTGGGTGGCGGACACACAGACCAGCTGCCTGCCGCCGGGCGTTGCGAGCACGATTTTCCGAACGGGGTCCAAGCTTTTGGACTCGAGCAAAACATCCGCCTCATCCAACACCACAGTACGCACGCAATGGACCTTCAGTTTTCCCACGGCGATCAGCTCCATCAGGCGTCCAGGAGACCCTACCACCACGTGCGGCTTCTTCTTGAGTTTCTCGAGCTGCCGATCCATCGAAGTGCCCCCGATGAGCAACAGGACCCGGACCGGCATTCCCGCGTTCTGGGCCAGATCACAAGCCTGCTTCTGGATCTGAAGGGCCAACTCGTGGGTGGGGGCCACAACAATCACCTGAGTGGCGGCCAAGGACACATCGAGACGGCAAAAAGCAGGCAGCAGATAGGCTAGCGTTTTTCCCGAACCGGTTTCGGAATGCACGTACGCATCCTTGCCGGCGAGGATTTCCGAGATCGCAACCTTTTGAATCGAGGTTGGATCAGAAATTTCCTGCTTGGCCAGCGCACCGACTAGCGCGGGGCTGATGCCCAGTTCATTGAATGTCATTTCCCAAGGTCTACATGCCAGATCGTATTTGGCCAACCCTGCTCAGCTCCTCCGGTTGCGCGCTCCCGTTCACCCAGACGCAATCGCGGCCCTAGAGACCGATTGAATCAGACTCACTCCGGGGGCGCCGGCACGCCGACAGCCTAAGGAGACGAAAGCCTGACAATCTCTTCAGGCTTTAGCGCCCGGTCAAAAACGACCACCTCGTCCAAACGTCCCTCCCAATTCGCGGCATTGTCGCTGCGCCCCCCGAAAAACCACTCTTCCGGATGAACCGCCGGGGCGTCCGGAGTCGAAGCCTCAATTTCCAGCTTGCCGTCCAAATATGCCGTCACCACGCCGTGGTTCTGAACCAGCGCCACGTGGTGCCACTCCCAGCGCGGAATTTCTGTCCGTCCGACAACGAGCCTCTCAGCGCCCTTCCCCCAGGCAAATTGAAGCCGACCCGCATTTCCTGATCTTCCAGCAATCCCGAAATGTGCACCGAACGCGCTCACACCCTGATTCCGATCACGCGAAAACAGCCACCCGCTGGTGTCCCGTACATCATTGGGCATTCCGTTCCAAACCCACATCGAAACAGTGTAAACTCCTCCAATCTCCGGCAAGCGCGCCCGCAAACGCCCCCCCACAAAATGCGAAGCACGGTTTTTTTCGGCGTTCAGGCAGAATGACTTCGAATGCGGACCCTCGAGATAAAAGGTCACTCCCGGCTCGTAAACTGCATCCCTACGGCGTCCGCTGGAATCGACTGCGTGCGGACCGCAAAACTCGTCCAGCCTCCACCAAGCCACAGGTTGCAGTTCTGAAATTAAGTCTGCCGAGGGACCCCTGCTCAGGGAATAAGGGCGCCTGGGTTTGCCGGTCACGGATTCCAGCAAACTGATGGCAGCCTCCGCAATCTTCGGCTCGGCATGAACCTCCAGACCGGCAGATCGCGCGGGCCAGGTGTTGTATCCTCCAAATGCGTGCTGTTCCGGAGGGGGGATGTAGCCGTCCCCTCCGTTTGCCAGCTCGATCACCATGGCGTCATGCAGGGGACTCGCCGCCTTGATCTTCAAACCGGTGACCGCATACGTCTCGGTGGGAGTGGTTGCGATTGCGACGTCCCCGATCCTCAACGCCTGAACGACAACCTCCGCCTCCGGCTTCTCCGCCAAAAAGACCTGCTCCCTGGCGTAAATCTCTGCCTGAGTTTTCACGGGGCGCGGGCCGACTGTCGCCATTGTCCTCTGAGCCCACTCGAGGAGCTGCTTGTCGGGCGTGCGCACTCCCAGAATCAGACGCTTCTCTTCCATTGCAATATCCAACGCTTCCCTGTGTTGGATTCCGGAGTAAGCCTTCTGCGCCAAATCCACGAGTCCATCTGCATACTCGGTGATCGTGGGCTTGGGGCGCTGCCCCTCGGGAATCGTATAATCGACCCGGTAGATATCGCCGCTGCAGCCGTGGGCCATAATGCCCACAAACGGAGGGCGGCCGCCGGCCGCTTCGGCCCCCAGCCTTCGCTGCAACCCTTCGCAAAACAGTCCGAAATAGTCGGCGCTGATGTCACTGTCGCCGAAGTAATGCATCGAGAAATTAGCCAGAACGCAGATAGGCCTACCGTCGCGGGCCCGGAATGAAAGCAACGACAAATCAGGATCCTTCGGCCCGGCCTCCCCTGTTACGTCATCCCAGTTCTTGCCAGCATGCATGTTGGCTCGAACCGTTTTGTTTCCGAACGGATCCTCCGCAAGCCTGTCCGGACGCCGGATCCACTGGCGCAGCGCTGTAAAAGCGGAGGCGTCGGACTTGGCGAAACCGACCAGAGCCGGCTCCATATTCGCCTTGGCTTGGAGAATGGCTTCCACGATCCGTTCCTTCAAAAGAGGCACATAATCAGGGTCGGCGTCCGTGCCTAGGCACCCCATGGATGCGGGTGCGCTGTGCGCGTGCGTAGCCGAAATCAGAATGCGGTTCGCCGGTATGCCGACCCGTGTTGAGGCGAGCGTCTTCACGTCATCCAGAAAGGCACGCCCCATCATGCAACTGTCCACCACCACTATCGCAATCCACTCCCGGCTGTCGGAGACCACAAGCGCCCGGGCGTTCACGCGGGTCTTCACCACAGACAGGCTCCGCGAAACCATTCCGCCGTTCACCAGTACGGGCAGTTTTTCCGGGGTCACATCCACCACCGCGGCACCTACTCTCACCTCGGCGCGGGACGACACACAAAGAACGCTCACCAACAAAAGACCAATCAGTAATGATTTCATAGGGGGGAGCCTCATTCTTCAGATAAGAAGCCGTCACTACAGTCCAAAAAACATCCCGCCCCACCAGACACAGGACTGCTGAGCCATCGCCAAGCCCGATTCCCACCCCGTCCCAAGACAAAGACTAAATACTCTTAGAGAACTAAACAGAGGACATTCAAAATGAAAGGCACCCAGCCCCAGCCCGCCCGAGACTTCGCGTGAGCCAACGTCCGGACACCCGGCCTGCGCCCGCCCTGCCGGTTTTCTCAGCGCACGAGCTTGCGCACCTCGCGCAAGGCCTGGATCGAACCTCTGCCTCCAACCACCAGGATCTCCGTTTCACCCAGGGAGACCCCAAGTCCCCAAGCCGGCTCCGACAGCTCTATTTCCCCCCGCCACTGCATTTTCTCCAAAAGCAACGCATCAACTTTTGAAGATAACTCCCCGCTCGCGGAGCGTCCGCCGAATACATAACACTCTCCCGCAAAAAAAGCCGCGGCAGCCCCAAACCGGTTGGCCGGACCCTGGCCTGACGAAGGCAACCCAAGGCTCCAGGCTCCAGCCGACGGATCATAGATCTGAACCCTCAAGGAGACGTCTCCGGGCACGCCTCCGAAAACCAAAACCCGTCCAGCGTCGGCGCACACGGCTGCTTCCATGCTCGCAAACGGCATGCCTGGGACCGCACTCCACTCTTTTCGATCCAAATCAAATCTCCATCCGGACTTCACAGGAGCCCCAGCGACGCTCCCGCCAAGCACATACACCGAGCGCCCTAGGGACACCACCGCCGCACGGAGTGCGTTGCTGGGAACACTCGGACCCCGGGTCCAAACGCTGGCCAGGGGGTCGTAGAACTGCAACTCCAGCGGTGCCCCATCGGCCACGCTTCCAATCAAGGCGAGTTGCGCGCCGGCGGTCACCAACGACCCGCGAAGCACCTTAAGCGGAGGCACGGGCAGGTTGTCCCACCACCGGCCGGCCACATCGTCAAACGCCTGGAACTTCCCCGCATCCTCGGAAATCACATACACCAACCCTCCAACCTCCGCGCACGAACACGCCCCGGGGGCCGCTCCGAGAGAAACCTCCTGCTTCCAGACACCCGTTCCCTCTCCGGGCACCAAGAGATAGCGGAAAGCCTCGGGAATGACCGAAACACTTCCCCCGCTCTGGACCTGGACCGGCATCAGGGCGGCGGAAGGCGCCAGTGCAGAGGGGATCACCCCCTTGATCCTGCGCGGCCCCACGGAGGTGATCACGGCCTGAAGCGAACCAAACCTTACAGATGTGTCCGCCATCGTACCGAACCCCTGTCCGCCAATCACAAACTGAAACCCGCCCCCGGCAGGAGCCCGCCACGGAAAGATGTCGTAGGCAACCATCCCAACCGCGGACTTGTCCTGAGGCAGGGCCACATTCAACTGCCCGAGACTGTAGTCCACAATTAGGATCGCTCCGCCGGGCGCACTAAGCACATCCAGACCGTGGTGGGTTCCCGGAACCTTCTTTATCACCGACTCCACACGGCGCCCGTCGGCAGACAGCTTCAGCGCTGCGAGATTTTCATTCCATTCCTGCACCAACAGGGCCCCCCGCATCGCGCCTCCGAAGGTCGTCGCCCGATACTCGTCGATGCCGTCCTTTGACGAGGGAAGATCTACCAGGGGGGGCGTGTACCAGGCCGCCCCCGGGGAATCCCAGACCCCGCGATAATAGTTCTCCCTTGGATCGATGCGCCCCCGGCTCCGATTGGCGTGGCCGTAATAGCGGCCCCTACCCAGCAACAACACCTTGTCCATTGCGGCCGGCTCGGGACCGCTCACGTTAGCCCCCAAGGACGCCGCGCCGAATCCATCGTTCGGCCCGTTGTCTGTCCCATAGAGGCGACCGTTTGTAGCCCACACGAGGTCAAAAGCATTCCGAAGCCCCGACACAAAGGTGCGCACGCCGGTGCCGCCTGAAATCTCGGCGTTCAGACCGTCGTTTTGATCCATGGAAGGCGCGCCGGTGCGATAGTCCCGGTAGGTGATTCGGCCGTCGAAGTCCGCCCGCCGAATGGACGCCACCACGACCGTCTCGCTCAGAGGAGACTCATCCAGTCCGCCGATCCTCGGATCAGGCACGCCCGCATTGGTATTCCCGCCCTGCGGTACGTAGAGCTGCCCGAAGTTATCGAAGGCAATCCCGTTTACCCCATGGTCGTGATTGCTGCTGGGCAAGCCGCTCAAAATGCTCACTGGCTGAAACTGGGGCGAGGCCAATGCGCTCACCTCACCCAAGTAGGGGGCGGGACGTATTCCACTCACCCCTCCAGTTACAAATAACTTTGCATGACCGAGGTAAATTCGGAAAGCGGACGAGGGCTCCCAGGGGCTGAACCCTATCCCGAGGGCCTGATTATTGGGGTGACTCTGAACGGCAGGAATAAACTGGCTGCGGATAACGTTGTACTGGTCATCCAGCTCCAAGGCGGTCACAGAACCGCTCAGGGAAGCAACATAAAGCCTGCCATCAGGCCCCCACGCGGCCTGGGTTGGGCCGGGTAGCATCATCACGTTTTTGAGCAGGAACTGAACCGGAGCGATCCCTTCCACATAAGAGTACGCAACCACGTTGCTCGCGCCCTGCGGGGTCTTGATCTGGACTCCGACAGTCCCGGTTCCGGGAGGTGTGGAGAGACGTATCCGCTGCGGGGACGCCTCCAGAATTTCTACCCCCAGCCTGCGACCGCCCCAGTAAACGGCGACATCCGCCGATGGAAAATAGCCCATTCCTTCGATCTCCAAGAGGTCGCCCCCAAGCGCAGGGCCGCTGGCGGCCATCCGGTTGATTTGGGGAGGCATGCGTGTCTCATCGTGAGTGACGTCTGAAAAAAGCCCGGCCGCACCGTCCCCGCGAGTCCAGCCAAGCTCCAAGGGCAGGCTATCGCCCCCCACCCCTTCGACCTTCCAAACCAAGCGGTGCACTCCCGGCCCCAGATCCCGCTCCCCGTCCCAGGGACTACCGTCCAGTTGCGCGCTTCCCAATACGCCTTTGGGCAGCCTCGGAGCGTAACGTCCGGAGGCGGCAACCTTCCAATCCCCAGAAAGCACCACCCAAGCCGAGCTCATCGTTCCGTCCGCGAGGCCGCCGCCTGTCTTCTCGAGGCGAAACGATGGCGACACCGCAATGTACTTCGGAGCCACAACGCCCGACAAAAAGGAAGCCAGGTCCGGGTAAAAGAGGACCGCGGCACCATCCACCGACGACGCCGGCAGGACGCGCACCGTCACGCTTTCCTGCATACTGGCGGGGGGTGTCTTGCTGTCCCAAACGGTTAGCGTGTATTGGTGCTCTCCGACGGGCGCGTCGACCGAGACATCGGCCTTGGTTGAGATCAATACCTGCCCCTCCCTCCACTCAAACCGGGTCAGCCACTGCCCCAGCTCGTGGGTGTGAGAAGCGGAGCCCTGTAACGCAACCGAAGCGACACCCGTCCCGGAATAATCCACGACCCAGTCCGGCGCCCGGATGTCAGCATGCATGAGGTGGTCAACCTTGGCAGCCGGCAAGATTTCGATTCCGGAAACCTTGGCGTTGTCGACCTGCCCAGTAAAGACGAGGTCCAGAAAGCCGTCCGCCACGTTCTGCTGCCATTCCTTGACGAGCGCGGCGCGGGGTCCAGCTGTCGCGCACAAGTCGAGGCCCGAGATGACAGCCTTCGCCTCCATGGCCACCGAAAAAGTCCGGCTCCCGGGGTCTTTCCAATAAATCTCCGCGAAGTGAAGCCGCACCGTGTAATCTCCGCTCGCCAGGGGAATCCGGTACCCGAACTGCTTCCCCGCCCGTTCGGATTGATAGAGTCCCGCATCTGGACTCCCGGCAATGGGAACGGCTGAAGCATAGGAGAACCCACCGCTGTAAAAGGCATCCGCGGACCAGGTGCGCTGAAAAGAATCCACAAGGGCGCCCCCTCCACACCGGATCCGCACGGTGCCGGGAGTATCGGGAGCGGGCCGGACCTGGACGGAAACCTCGGTCTGGCCGCTCGTGCTTCCGCGGACGAGCTGCGCTCGAAACTTGTACAAACCGGGCGCAGAGAAGTGCACATCGCTTGCAATCGATGCAGGGGAAGCAATACCCGCCGGCGAAGGGCCCGACACCTGCGACCAAGCGCAGGATGCCCCCGCGATGGGGGCAGACCCCTCCAGCGCCTGAACCTCCAAGCGCACCGTATCGAGAGGCAACTGGATCTGGCGATCCATCCCGGCGCTCAGTTGAAACGCCGGAGGATCAAGCGCCATGGGGAGGACTTCCAATGCGCACAACACCGGACTTTCCTTCCACGGTAAAAACTCGAGATCCAGCCGCCCGTCCGTTACGCTAACCATGCCGCTCCACACCATGGCGTTCATGGGGCCGACGCTTTTATAGACGTCCAGATCCTTCAAAATCACAACGCCCTCGGCTGAGACTCCAAACATCCGGTCACCGATCCGCTTAAACCACAGCTCTGCGAAATGAAGCCGCACATTGTAGAGGCCGTTGCGCACGGGAATGTGGTATCCGAATGAGCCGAAGCGTTCCGTCTGGTACAGGCCCGGATCGGAAGTGCCCTGGATTGCATCAAAAACACCGAAGGCCGCCCCCCCGGTGAAGAACTGGTCCTCTTGCCACACCCTGCCCGTTGAATCCGTGTAGGCGACCCCTCCCGAATGAATCCTGATGTCCTCCTGCCCCTGCACATCGCCCTGCGCCCGCACTACCAAGGAGGAAGTCGCGGAGGCCGAGCCGAACTTGACCGTGTATTTGAAGGCATAAACCCCGGGCTCCGAAAACACAGCCCGCGAGGCAGGCGCGCTAGCGTCGGAAAGCTTCACGGTCGCAGGACCGGCCGTCTGCTCCCAAAGTCCGGACCATGCCGAGGGCACACCCCCCGGCACGCCCGAAACGAGCGCCTCCAGTTGAACCTCCGCGGGAACCGGGCCGACCCTGACTTCCGTCGGAGTCTGGACCCCCAACGGAGCCAGCACTTCTGCCAGCACAACCACGCCCAACTCAGCCGACACAACCGCCCCTGAAACATTCGCCTCAGCCCGGAAACGGTAGCTTCCAGGGGTGTTGAAACGGAGGTTTGCAGCTCGTGTGGAAGGCGAATCAATGACCGCGCGCACAGGACCGCCCACCTGCGTCCAGAGCCACTGCGTCGGAACGGCTCCGTCCGCCGCTCCTGACAGGACCGCCTCCACAGAAACGGTGTCCTTGGGTAGTTGAAGGGTCCTGTCCGGGCCCACGCTGATCCCCGAGGGAGGCGCATCGAGGGTGATCGGCAGCAGCTCCAAGGCGGAAATCTTCGCGTTGTTTTTGACCGGAACAAAATTGAGGTCGACGAAGCCGTCGGCCACGCGCACCTCCCGGTTCAGGATCAGCGCCGTCAAGGGGCCGGCCGCCTGAGCCACATCCATGCCCGGGGCCACTGGCAACCCCTCTGCAAAAATGTCGAACACCCGCGAACCCGGCGAAGTAAACCAGATTTCGGCCAGGTGCAGCCTCAGCAGATAGCTGCCGTTTTGAGCCGGAATATGGTACCCGAATGCCCCGTACCTCTCGGATTGGTAGAGCTGGGAATCGGCAGTGCCCTTTACCGACTGGGGGACGGAGAACGCATCACCCCCCTTGTAGAAGGCGTCCGCAATCCATTGCCTGCCTGAGGAGTCAGTATACGCGGGGCCGCCCGCGTGGATGCGGAGATTCGAATTTACCGCCCCCTCTGCAAATACAAAGACCTTGGTCTGGGCCACCGCGGTGGCGCCGGAATAGGAGGCTGGAAAACGAAAGGTGTAGACTCCCGGGGCGGAAAAGCTGACCCCGCTTCTCAGAGTGCCCGAGGCCAGAATGCCCGCGGGCGCCGGACCGCCTGTCTGCTCCCAGGAGCCCACCCCCCGGAGGTCCTCGCCTTTGGGAACGCCGGCCAAGGTGGCTTCCAGCAGGCCGCTCACAGGAGCAGGCCCGAACACCAGCTCGGACGGAGCGTCGACCCGCAGACTGACCGGCGCTCCAGCCCGCAGCAACGCCACCTCAAGAGCCGACAACTTTGGATTTTCAACGACAGGAATGAAGTCGAGATTGAGCACCCCGTCTGCAACCTCGACCTCGAAGCTGGACGTCTTGGCGGCGTCCGGCCCCGCGGCCGCGACGATGTCGAGCGCCACGATGGAGGGCACCCCCTCGGCGTTGACCGAAAACACCCTCTTTCCCTGGTTTTTGTAGTAGATCTCGGCGAAATGCAGAACCACTTGGTAGCGGCCCGGAGACAATGGAATCTGGTAGGAAAAGGACCCGGCCCGCTCCGTTTGATACAGGGCCGGGGTGCCGGTGCCCGCGATGGCGTGGGGGGCCGAGTACGCAAACCCGCCGGTGTAATAGGCGTCCCCCAGCCACGTCTGCCCCAGAGCATCCACCAATGAGCCCCCTCCTGCGTTAAGCCTCAGCGGCAGCGGCGCAGAAGCTCCAAAAGCCGACACTGCACAACCAAAAAGCAGCACCATCAGCCACCCAGCGCACGCCTCCAGTCGCATTTTTGTTGAAGGAAGCACTGAGGGCCGTGTCAAGCGGCGCGCCGCATTTTTTAAGAAGACGGCCACGCACAAGGCCCAAAGCGACGACAGCCTCCGGAAATCCGGTTTGTCAAAGGCGCGCATATCCAACAGCGCCGCGCTTCCTCCGGCAACGCCCGAAAGCACCCCAGCCCTGCTGCAAAAAACTCCGTCAGATTCCAACGAGTCACTCGATCGCTTCTTCATACCCTTCGTCCTCAGCCTCCAGATTGCTCTCCCAGGTTGCACGCGCCTCCGCTCCCCCTTTCCACAGCGTTGCACGTTCATCCGTGTGCACCGAAATTCGAACGCCACATTCCGAGAGACAGCCCCGCACGGAGGTGTCAACGCGTTCTGTATTCCACGTGTCGCTACGCAAGCAGACGGCAAAAGGTTTTAAAAAACTTCTCCCGCGGCAAACAAGCCCCCAGGAGACCGGACCAAACCCCGCCCTTCAAAAGCCAAAGCTCACCCCGCCCCTCTCCCCTTCAGCCCCCACGACATCCCCCACACATTTAAATACCTTGCATGCAAACATCGATTTCAGAGAATCGGAGACGGCCTGTCGGTTGGTTTTGCACCCACTGCGGTCAGATTAAATCTCAGGTATTGAAACGCGCCTTACAGCGCAGGCGAAGGGCGGGCGGACATTTTGTCGCACAGCTTTCACCTTGCCTCCTTGGAAGCGTCATTCATTACCTTAAGATTAGCCCTCCGTGACTGAATCCTCTCCTTCCACTCCTCAAGAATCCAAGCGCAACTCCAACATGGGGCGCCGCATCCTTTCAAGGCAGTCAGCACAGGGCGACTACACTGTCCGCATCGCTGAGACAGCCGAGGACATTAGATCCGCTCAAACGCTTCGTTTTCTTGTATTTAACCTTGAGCTCCAAGAAGGCCTCGAAGCGTCCTACCTGACGCTCCGTGACGAGGACTCCTTTGACAGCGCCTGCGACCATTTGCTAGTGGAACACGGGGGAGAGGTCGTGGGCACCTACCGGATGCAAACGGGCGTGAGGGCCGCTCAGCATCAGGGGTACTACAGCGCCCAAGAGTTCGACTTCACACCCTTGGAGCCTTTCCGCGGCCAGCTGCTCGAACTCGGGCGCGCGTGCGTGCACAGCGAACACCGGAACCTTCGGGTTCTTTCGATGCTCTGGAAGGGGATTGTGAGTTATGCGAGGGAGCACGGCAGCCGCTACCTTGTGGGATGCAGTTCTCTCACCTCGCAAGACCCGGAGGAAGGCATCGCCCTCTACGACATGCTTTCCAGAAAGCACGGCGCGCCCGCAGAGTTTCAGACGCTGCCGCTTCCGGGATGGGAGTGCCCGACTCCTGAAATGGAGCGGGAACCGGCCCCCGTGCCCAGGGCGCCGAAGCTGCTCACAGCCTATCTTTCTCTGGGAGCAAAAATCTGTGCTCCGCCTGCGCTTGACCAGGAGTTCAAAACTATTGATTTTTTGACCCTGCTCGACCTTGAGAACCTCCCTCCCAGCGCAGCCACCTTCTTCAACTAGCCCTCCCTCAGGCGACGCACCGCGTGCCGCCGAGATCGGGACGTTCCCATTCATTGTCAAGAGCCTGCGTTTTACCACGCAACTCCTCTTGGGTTTGCTCCAAGTACGGAAGCTAGGCACCCCGGGGGCACACTCTGATGCGGTCTCGCTCGCCACGCGTTCGGTGGCTCTTCACAGGCTGTGCCGTAACCTTCTGAGGCATTTGGAAATCGAGGTGGTCATCGAGGGACCCCTCCCGTCCACAGGACTTCTGGTGACCAACCATGTCAGCTTTCTGGACATCATGTTCTTGGGGGCCGTCACGCCCATGGTGTTTGTCTCGAAGTCCGACGTCGCGGCGTGGCCAATCATCGGCACCATTGCAAGCTGCGCCGGAACTGTCTTTGTGGAACGGCGCCGCCGGTTGGATGTTTCCCGGGTCAACCTGCAGGTGAGCCGGGTCCTGGGTACGGGCGCTCTCGTCACTCTGTTTCCGGAGGGCACCAGTTCCGATGGCTCCATAGTCCTTCCCTTCCAGCCATCGCTCCTGCAGCCAGCGGTCGAGGCGGGGGTGTCCATCACGCCCGGCCACCTAAGGTACACCGGAATGGATGGCGAGCGGGCCGATGATATTGCGTACTTCGGAGACAGGGACCTGATGCCCTGCATCATCGCGCTCCTCAACCGCAGAAGGACCACCGCCACCCTGCGCTGCGCCCCCCCCATTTTACCGGCTAATGACAGGAAGACGCTTGCCACGGAACTGCACAACGCGGTCGTCCGTTTGTCCGAGGGCAAGGCAGCCTCGTCTTGAGCGGCGGAACAGGCACGATCAAGGCCCGCTCTCTGGAGCCCGGTTGAAACAGCGGCGCGGCGCATGCTCGACCAGCCGCGAGGAGTGTAAGGTGAAAACCGCTGTTCTCCAAGAAGCCACCCGTATAACGTCGAAATTTCTCACCCTCAACCACCTCTGCCATGCCCCTCCTAGCCGTCTGCTTTCTTGGCTTCCTCCTGATCGTTGCCTTCATCTGCATTTCCATCTACAACGGCTTCGTCAAAGGCAGACAAGCCGTGCGCAATGGATGGGCTCAGATCGACGTACAGCTGAAGCGGCGTCACGATCTCATTCCCAACCTGCTCAATACCGTCAAAGGATACGCCGCCCACGAAAAAGAGACTTTGGAAAACGTGGTCAGCGCTCGGTCTCGAGCCACGGCCGCGGGCACACCGACAGAATCCATCAAGGCGGAGGGCGAACTCACACAGGCTCTCGGCCGTCTGCTCGCCGTTTCGGAAGCCTATCCCGAGCTCAAGGCGAACTCAAACTTCCTGCAGCTCCAGACCGAATTGGCCTCAACCGAGGACAGGATCGCCTTCTCCCGACAGGCCTACAACGACGACGTCACGCGCTACAATACCAGCACCGAGGTTTTCCCCAACGTGATCCTCGCAGGTATGTTCGGATTCAAAGGCGAGCCCCTTTTCGAAGCCGGCGCAGCTGAAAAAGCGGCCCCCCAGGTCCAGTTTTAGCCCCGTATCGCCCCTCCGCTCAGGGCGAAAAACCGCCTCCCCCCCGACAGTGTCCTCCGACGCCCTTTGGCTCCCCGTCGCAATCAGCGGCGGATCCGTCCTCTGCCTCTACCTCTCCCTCAGAGCGGTCAAGCGCAGACGCATTGTCGACGACACCCCTACCTCCAAGACCACGGGCGTCTTCATCGGAATGGTGGAACTAAACGGTGTCGCGATCACCGATGAACCGCTCACAAGCTACATGGCCGAAACGGAGTGCGTGCACTTTTCGTGGTCTGTTGAGGAGCACTGGGAACGAACCATTCACGAGACGTACCGGGATTCGAATGGGAAATCCCAAACGCGCACCCGCATCGAAAGCGGCTGGACAACCGTCGCTTCCGGGAGCGAAAACATCCCGTTCCGGCTCAGGGACGATCACGGAGAAATCCTCGTTCACCCCGAAGGCGCGGACCTCCAGACGGCCACGATTTTTTCCGAAACCTGCACTCCGCGCGAAGGGCTCTATTTTGGAAAAGGCCCCGACGCGGCGGTCTCGCACTCCACCCACAGACGCCGCTTTCAGGAAAACGCCATCGTCCACCGCTCCCCCGTCTACGTCATCGGCCAGGCGCGAGAGCGCAAGGACGTCGTGGCCGCGGAAATCGCAGCCTCGGACGAGGCCTCCATGTTCGTCATTTCCGTCGACGGGGAGAAGGGCGTACGCAGCTCCCTCGGGTGGGGGATTGTGGGCTGGTTTATTGCCGGAGGGATTCTGGCGTATGGCGTGCAGATGACCCTGCCCGGCAACGATCCAAGCGCGCACTGGTCTGTGCACACCCTTTCCTCCCTGATCTTCACGCTCCTCTGGTGCGTCGCCTGGACGGCCACGGCGTACAACAGTATCGCCGGGCTCAGACGCCGCGTCGAACAAGCCGCCAGCAACATCGACGTCATGCTGAAGCGCAGGAACGACCTCATTCCTCCGCTCGTCGAAACGGTCAAAGCGAGTGCCGCCCACGAGGCATCCCTGCAGGAGAATCTCGCCCGGTTACGCAGCACGCTTGAGAGAGGCGGCAGCACCGATGACTCCGTACAATTTTTGAAGGAGGCCTACCCCGCCCTCTCAAGCGACATCTCCTTCCTGAATCTCCAACAGGAAATGTCAGCGACCGAAACACGCATCGCGCTCGCGAGATCTTACTACACGGAAATCGCTTCCTTTTTCAACGCGCGAACGGAAGTGATCCCGGACCGCTGGGTCTGCAAGGTCCTACCCGGACTTTCGCAATTCCAACTGCAACTTCCCCAGTAAACCGGAGGCCTTTTTTCGTACAAAACCGACGCAACCTCGCCCGTCGGGGACGTGCTCCTTTACAAGCTGCATCAATCGCCCTTGGGGAATGCTATCGAAACCTAGGGCACTAGAAACGAACCCGAATGATCCGCAAGAGCACCAAGGCGCGTAGGAATCGCATGGCCCGGAGGCTCTTCATCAAAACCCCAGAGGTTGGACTCAACATCATCAGGTAAAACGGGGCAATCGAAAGCAGGTCGACCAAACCCCAAAAGCTAAACATGTAGCGCATCCGGTCCTCGGCGAAATAGAGGTTGCCGAAATAATCCACGGTGAGAAACCCGATGGCGACAAAGTCCAGAGTGGTGATGAAGCCCGCGTAGTTGAGCTGATACGCCTCGAAATTTTCGAGCAGCATCGAGAGACAGGATGCGAACACCAGGATTCCCTGCACGGCCTGCCATATCACGCGAACCGGCGATCCCGATTCTGTGAATACGTTGCCCAAAAAATCACGTATCGAGTTGTTTGAAGAGTTAGATCCCATGGTTCGCGAGGTGGCTGAAGATTACATTTTTAGCAGGACATACCTAAGTTTGCTTGGCAAGGGCATACTGGATAGCGCTTTCAGATTTCACACTGAAAATGGAGCAACCAAGCCGCAGGCTGCAGCGGGGCCGCCCGGCGGAAAGATTAATTCGCCTCAATTTTAAATTCATCCTAACCGCCTTTCATGTATAGGGTTTACCAATTGGACACCGCCCGGCACCCCTCCCCCTGTCACCATGCTTAAAATTCTGGCACCCCCGGACCGCTCGCAGGCTTTGTGCGACGGCATTTCACGCCGCAACTTCCTAAAAATCGGCGCCATGGGAGCCACAGGGCTGAGCCTGCCAAACCTGCTGGCACTGGAATCGGCGGCGGGCATTAAAAACTCCCACAAGGCGGTGATCCTGATCTATCTGGTGGGAGGTCCGCCGCACCAGGACATGTTCGACCTCAAACCGAACGCGCCGCGTGAAATCGCCGGCCCCCACAAGCCCATCGGCACAAACGTGCCCGGAATCGAGATCTGCGAAATGTTCCCGCAAATGGCCCAGATGATGGACAAATTTGCGCTGATTCGCTCGCTGGTGGGTGCGCAGAGCGACCACGACGCGTACCAGTGTTACACCGGACGTTCCCCGCGCGGACAAGCGATGCCACCCGGAGGATGGCCCCAGTTCGGCAGCGTCGTCGGCAGCCTTCAGGGAGGCGTCAACAACGCCATCCCGCCGTTCGTCAGTCTTTGTTATGAGTGCACTCACGGGCCGTACAACGAGCCCGGCCCAGGCGCCGTCGGTCCTGCCCATGCGGCCTTCCGCCATGTGGGTCCAACGCGGGACGATCTCACGCTCAAAGGGATCACCACCGACCGCCTGAACGACAGGGCCAGCCTTCTTGCGAGCTTCGACCGCTTCAGACGCGAAATGGATGTCTCGGGAAAAATGGAGGCCATGGACATCTTCAACCAGCAGGCCATGGGGATCCTGACTTCCTCCAAACTAGCCGACGCGCTCGATCTTTCCAAAGAAGACCCGAGAATCGTGGCCCGTTACGGCACCGGTGACATCCGCAAACGTATCGACGACAACGGCGCCCCGCGTGTTCCTCAAAGTTTTCTCACCGCCCGGAGGCTGGTGGAAGCTGGAGCCCGCGTGGTCACCGTGAACTACAGCAAGTGGGACTGGCATGGTGGCGCGGGGAACGATATTTTCTCCCGGGAACGCGAGGATTTCCCCATTTTTGACAACGCGATCACAGCGCTGGTTGAGGATCTGCACCAGCGCGGCCTCGACAAAGACGTCTCCGTGCTCGTGTGGGGCGAGTTTGGACGCACACCGAACATCAACGCACAGACGGGCCGCGACCACTGGCCGCGCGTGGCCATGGCCTTGCTCGCGGGCGGAGGAATGCGCACCGGACAGGTCATCGGATCGACGGACCGTCTCGGGGGAGAAGCAGACAGCCGCCCGGTCACTTTCGGAGAGGTATTTGCAACCCTCTACCACAACCTCGGGATTTACGTCGCTACCACGACGTTCACCGATGCCAAGGGACGCCCGCACTATCTTGTAGAGAACGGGGCGCTGCCCATGAGGGAACTCGTCTGAGGCTGGAGGAAAAGGGAACCAGCCGCCTACCCGTCACTCGGGGTCAGATCCGCCGCTATTCGTCCTTGGACTTTTTCTTCTCTTTTTTCGCCCTCTTTTCTTCCTTGTTGGAACTACGACCGGAGCCGTCCACGGCGTCCTTGATCCCGCCTCCCGGGTTCAATTCAGCGAGAGCCGCGCCCAGACGCTTGCGGGCTTCAACCGCAGCGGTATCGGTGGAGTCACTTGCGACAGGGATCTCGGAAAAAGGAGCCTCTTTCATGTCGAAAAGGTTTCCCGCCTGATCCAGCTTCCACAGGTTCTCACGCACATAGTAGTGGTTGCTCAACTGGCAGTACGCCCAGGTTCTAGGAGACTGGATTTCCCCCTTGAACTGCGGAACTAGGCTCCTTCCATCAATGACGCGATCCTTCGGCAGGGGCGCACCTGCGGCCTCGGCAAAAGTCGCCAGAAGGTCGCTGGCGTCTGCGACGTGTTCAATCACCTTCCCGGCCGGCGTCACGCCGGGCCAGTTTGCAATGAACGGCACGAGACCCCCGCCCTCTTTCATCGAGCCCTTCTCTCCTTCGATGCGCCGGCCTCCGATCGTTGCGACGGGCGCGTGCGACTTTCCAGTGCCGTTATCGCCCATGAAGACCACCAGAGTGTTTTCGCGAAGTTTCATGCGGTCCAGTTCCGCCAGCAACTTACCCACAAGCTTGTCCATGTAGTGCACGTTGTCTTTGTAATGCTGCGCCTCACGTGCCGATTCACTTGTCCCGGGAGGCATGGGCGCACTGTCCGGGGTGGGCAATATTTCCCCATGTATATGCGACATCGAGTAGTAGAGAAAAAACGGCGCATCCTTGTGGGCCTCAATCCACGACACGGCATCGTTGTGCAACAAGTCCGGCATGTACTCCCCATCCCGCAGAGGCAGCACCTTGCCGTCCCTCGTGTAGCTGTCGGGATCGCCCCGGACGGAACCGTCCGCATTCATCTTTTTTACCGCCTTGCTGTTCCAGTAAACCCCGCTGGCCTTGAAATGAAAGTCGTGACTGAAGCCCCACTCCGCCGGACTCCCCGAAGGCGACAACTGCCCCCACTTTCCGATCATCGCCGAC
>CANFTB010000042.1 GCA_947449735.1 Chthoniobacteraceae bacterium
CGAAGGATGCCGCTGACAAGGTAGCCGCAGCCGGTAAGGCAGCGGCAGAGAAAGCAACTGCAGACAAGGCTGCCGCTGAAAAAGCCGCGAAGGATGCCGCTGACAAGGTAGCCGCAGCCGGTAAGGCAGCGGCAGAGAAAGCAACTGCAGACAAGGCTGCCGCTGAAAAAGCCGCGAAGGAAGCCGCTGACAAGGTAGCCGCAGCCGGTAAGGCTGCTGCGGAGAAGGCTGCTGCTGACAAGGCAGCCGCTGAAAAGGCAGCGAAGGAAGCTGCTGACAAGGCAGCGGCAGGAGCCAAGGATGCCGGCAACAAAATCGGCAATTTCTTTAAAGGCAAGTAAACGAGTTTTTTACCTCTCTCAGAATTAAGGCATTTAATTCTTGGGGTGAGCTTCTTGAAAAAAGGGCCCAGGCACTAGTCCGGGGCCCTTTTTTTATTCTCAGAAGAAAGCGTTCATTCGGGCCATTAGCATCCCTCGAAATGACAGTTGAGACGCCCCCCTCGAACTGCTCATCTCTGTCGGCGCGAGCGCGCACACGCAGGAGCTAGGCATCAGCGTCAATGCCGTGAAACGCGATGGTTACAAGACCATCGCGATGTGCCACGACGTGGGCCGCCTCACCTACTTTGGCAAAGAGGCTGACCCGCATGCTTCGGAATCATCAATGGCAAGCCCAGCTGTGCCTCGCCCAAGCTCACCAGCGAAACGCTGCCCGCCGATTTCTTCACCTCGCTCGACTTCACGCGGCAAGTCTATCCGGGCATCGTATACGACTCTCTCGGTCAGCCTGATGGCTGGTCCGCCATCGACAGCGCCGATGCCGCCGCAGGCTGTGACCAAATGGAACGTGGCATCGACGGCAACTTTAGCGCGTCCCGCGGCGATACCGCGCGCGAGTTGCGAGGTAGAGGCAAAAGCAAACTCCTGCCGATTGGACATCGTGGACACAGGGGCAGACCTAGTCTTAGAAATGGTCCCTGTCCGGGATCAATCCACCCGTAAATCGTTCACTTCCAAAATGGTCGGGGCGATAGGATTCGAACCTACGACCTCCTGGTCCCAAACCAGGCGCTCTACCAAGCTAAGCTACACCCCGATACTGCTACGGCTGCCTGAGTTGTGCCCTGACCAGCCTCTTCTTGAACTTTGCAGCCCGTTCCCGACACAGTCAGCAAACACCCTCGCAGGCGCCGCTGATACCGTTCCTGCTACTATGCGTGGATCAGTCGGAACGGCAAGCAAAAGCGGAGGCCGCTCCGCGGAGTAAAAATTACGACCTCGGCTTGACGTACACCCCGAGAAGCGGGCGCGGGGAGGGTTTCGCAGAAACGAAATCGCTCACAAAGCCTTCTTTCGAACGCAACTCAACGTGGCCGGCCCCGGGTCCGCCGTAAACCAACACGGATCCGGGAGGCGCCTTGTAGGGGTCTGAAACCGACAGTCTGCGAAATCCAAAGTCGGATTGGAGTTCGACACCCGCGTCCTTGGCGTAGCGGGTCTTGGGGTAGGAGTCTATGATCTGGGCCCTCAGGAGAGCCGTCTTCACGTACCGCCAGCAGCTGGCTTGGGAAGACGCCTGGGCACGTTGGGCTGCAATTTCAGCGGCCTCCACCATGCGCTTGTCGTAGCGGAAACTGGAGGACTGGGGGCCGAAAAGCTTGCGCAACTCGGGCTTCAGGGTCTCCGCCTGATCGGCATTGAACAAAGAATAGCTGGCGAACGCCGAAGGGGCGATCGCCAGAAGGAGGATCAGTAAAAATTTGGGTGGCAGACGCATGTTGTTCCTTGGAAACAAATTCGTCCGGGGGGGAAGCCGGAGGCGAAGATTAGCCCATCAAAGGATGGGGTCAACTGGTTTTCAGCGTGGGAAGGGAGGCCCCGCCCGCCAAAAGCAGGCGGAGGCTGTTCAGCACGACGATCAGAGTGCTGCCTTCGTGGCCCATGACACCCAGGGTCAGGGGAATGTGTCCCGCCAGGGCAAAACCCACCAGAAGCACGATGACTCCCAGTGAAACCAGGACGTTTTGCCGGATGATCCGGCGCGCACTCACGCTGATGTCGAAGGCGCGCAGAAAACTTTCAAGCTTGTCGTGCATGAGCACCAGGTCGGCTTGTTCCAGGGCCGCGTCCGAGCCGCGCGCCCCCATGGCCACTCCGACGTGGGCCGCCGCGAGGCTGGGGGCGTCATTGATGCCGTCCCCAATCATGGCCGCGCGGTTGCCCGACCGGTTGAGCTGGTTGATGAAATCCAGTTTTTCCTCGGGCCGCAGTCCGGCCCGCACCTCTTGAACCCCCAGCGCGTCCTTCAGGTGTGCTGCGGCCTCGGCCCTGTCTCCGGTGAGCACCACGGTGTGCAGTCCGCGCTCGTGCAGCGCCTGAACCACCGCCTTCGCCTCGGAACGGATGTCGTCCCGCAGCTTCATCCGACCGGTGAGGTCGCCGCAGGACAGCCATACCTCTGAAAAACCAGGCTGCGTGCCTTCGGAAAAGCCCTCCCCAGGTTGGCCAGCCGCCGTTTCCATCACCCAGCTCCGCTTCCCCAACCGCACCCGGGAACCGTTCTCCGTGGCCTCCAATCCGCAACCCGTGACGGAGGCAAAATTCGAGAGCGAACGCTCAGGAAGCGCATGGAAGCGTCCGTACCGCGTGACGGCTCGCGCGAGGGGGTGGGTGGAAAGACGCTCCAGGGCGTAGGCGAGTTCAGCCACCTCCGACTCGCGGCCCGGAGGGAAGCTCTCGACTCCCTCCACCCGGAGTTCTCCCGTGGTGAGCGTGCCGGTTTTATCCATGGCCACGGTGCGGATCTCGGCAAGTTGCTCCACGGCGACGCCCCCGCGGAAAAGAATGCCGCGCCGGGCGCCGGCGGCGATGGCGGCGAGAATGGCCGAAGGAACGGAGAGCACCAGGGCGCAGGGGGAGGCCACGACTAGAAGCGTCATGGCCAGGTAGAAGGCGCTGGGTGCGCCGGCGCTGGAGTGGACAGGCGCCTTGCCTTGAACCAGCCACCAGAAGAGGAACATCGCGGCGGTCAACGCGAGGATGCCCAGGGTATAGTTGCTGCCGAACCGGTCTGTGAACCTCTGGGAGGGCGCCTTCTGGCGCTGGGCCTCCTGAATCAGCCGGATAATGCGCTGCAAGGCGCTTTCCTCCGCGGCCCGGGTGACTCGCACATCCACAGCGCCCCAAAGGTTCAGGGTTCCGGCCAGAAGCGGGTCGCCGGGACGTTTTTCCACAGGGACCGCCTCTCCCGTCAGGGTGGATTCGTCCACGGCGGTTTCGCCGGAGCTCAGATCCGCATCGACCGGGAACAGGGCGCCGGGACGGATGCGCAGCAGGTTTCCGGGGCGCAGCTGCTCCACCGGGACTTCGAGCTCGGAGCCGTCCGCCGCCAAAAGCGTGGCCGTCTTTGGCGCGGTCTTGATCAAGGACCGGATTTCGCGCTGGGTGCGCTCCATGGCGAAATGCTCGAGGGCGCCGGCGAAGGCGAAGAGGAAGAGCAGGACGACGCCCTCTGTCCACTGACCGATGGCGGCAGCTCCGGCGGCGACGGCAAGCATTAGGAAATGAACGTCCACCTTGCCCTCGCGGAATTTCTCCCACGTTTCTTCAGCCGCGAACCAGCTGCCGGCGAGGTAAGCCAGAACGTGGCAGACGCGCGCCGCGCCAGGCGCGAGGAAGGATTCGGAGTTCAGGACGGCGGCTGAAATTCCAAGTCCCCCGCATAGGAGGGCCGCCGCGAGCTGCCAGCGCCATTCCCCCTGGTGGTCGTGGTCCAGCTCCACCTCTCTCTGGCTGATGCGGAGCCAGCAGGTGCGGCACTCCTGAGGCTCAATCTTGGACGAGGACCGTTGCATGGATTCATTCTGGGGAACCCGCGCCCAGCTGCAATGCCGCGTTTTTAAAACGGTCGGGACAAAGAAACTCAGAAAAAGAAAGTTTACTCTGGAATTTTGCCACTTCTACCTGAGGTTAGGCGCCTTCCACTTTGTTCATGTCTTCCGCCACCCATCACCACCCCGTTTCCCCCGGGCCCGGATCTGTGTTTCGAAAAAGTGCCAGCCGGTATGGGTGTGGGTTCACAGGGCGGTTTTCCGGAGGTTTTTTTGGCCTGCAGCGGATTCTGAGCGCCTTGTTTTTTGTGTGCGCATTTGCCATGCGCGCCCGGGCTGGAACGGTCGTCTTGGACGCCGGCCACGGGGGACACGACCCGGGAGGCATTCCGCGGCAGCGCTACCAGGAAAAATCTGCCACCCTGGATATCGCCTCGAGGGTCAGAGCCAGGCTGCAGGCGGCCGGCCACCGTGTGATCATGACGCGCTCATCGGACGTTTTCGTGGAGCTTTCACGGAGGGTATCCATTTCAAACCGCGCTCCCTCCGGCGCGGTTTTTGTCAGCATCCATTTCAATTCCGCCCCAAATCTAGACGCTCATGGGATTGAAACCTATCATTACGACTCCCGCGGCGCCGCGTTGGCCGAGGCGATTCACCGCCAAGTGCTCGCCGCAACCAGGGAGGAGGACCGCGGGGTGCGGCGGGCGCGTTTCTATGTCCTTCGCTACAACAAGCGGCCTGCCTGCCTGGCAGAGCTTGGCTTCCTCACGAATGCCCAGGAGGGCGCACGCATCTATCGGTCGTCCGCCTACCGCCAGCAGTTGGCGAACGCCGTGGCGGCAGGCATTTCAAGCGTCCTCCGCTAGGGGCCGCTGCCGCCCGATCATGCGCGCCTTTCCATCCCCCTGAAAAACCTTTCGAGCCGGGTGGCTCTGATGGAGTCCCGGCGCCGCAGAAACGCGGATCGGGCTCCACGGCGGTTTTGCCTTCCGCACGAGGGGGCTTTGCTTGTTGAATGGGGTCCAATTTCTCATGCCCGCCTGCACCTTTTATACTACAGCGATTGATTACACGAACGCGCCTCCGCATATCGGGCATGCCTATGAAAAGGTGCTCACGGACGTTCTCGCGCGCTTCGAACGCCTCCGCAGACGGCCGGTGTACTACCTGACGGGGGTCGACCAGCACGGGCAAAAGGTCCAGCAATCCGCTGAAAAGGAGGGCTTGGCCCCCCTCGAATTCGCAGAGCGTTGCACGGCGAAGTTTTTAGACCTCTGGAAGACTCTCGACGTCCAGTTCGACGGCTGGGCCGCCACCACCCACCCCCTCCACAAACAGACGGTCCAGCGCATCCTGCAGCGCCTGTTTGACGCCGGGCAGCTCTACAAACAGCGCCACAACGGCTTTTACAGCGTCCGCCAGGAACAGTTCCTCACGGACAAGGAGCGGAACGAGGCGGGCGAGTTCGGCCCCGAATGGGGCCAGGTGGTCGAACTCGAGGAGGAAAACTGGTACTTCCGCCTGTCCGACCACCGGGACTGGCTGCTTGGGTTCATCGACTCGCATCCGCATTTCATCGTGCCGGCCTTCCGCCGTACCGAGCTGCGCAACGCCGTCGAGAAGCTCTCCGGAGACCTTTGCATCTCGCGGCCCAAGGCCCGCCTCTCGTGGGGGATCGAGCTGCCCTTCGATTCGGGCTTCGTCACCTACGTCTGGTTCGACGCGCTCATCAACTACATCTCCTTCGCCGGATACCTCGCCGACCCTGACAGCGGCCTGCCCGAGTTCCGCTCGCTGTGGCCCGCCCGGGCGCAGGTCATCGGAAAGGACATCCTAATCCCCGCCCACGGCATCTACTGGTCGATCATGCTCCATGCGCTGGGCTTTCCAGACGATGAAATCCCCACGCTCCTGGTGCACGGTTGGTGGAACATTTCGGGCGCCAAGATGAGCAAGAGCCTCGGCAACACCGTCGACCCCGCCGCGCTCGCCGAACGCTACGGCGTCACCGCCCTGCGCTACTACCTCATGGCCGACATCTCCACCGGCAGGGACGCGGACTTCTCCGAGGAGCGCCTCCGGATGCGCTTCAACGACGAGCTCGCCAACAACGTCGGCAACCTGCTCAACCGCACCCTCAACATGGCCCACCGCTACAGGCAGGGCGTCCTGCGCCGGACCGGGTGCCAGGATGCCGATCTGGTGTCGCTGGCCGGGACGGAGGCTCCGGCCGCCGTCGCGGAGTACACCAAGGCCATGGAGCAGTTTGAAGTCGACGCCGCCCTTGAGGCGGCCGTGCGCCTTGCCCGGACCTGCAACCAGCTCATCGAAGCCTCGGCCCCTTGGAAACTCGCCAAGGACCCCACCCTCGCGGAGCGCCTGGACGCCGTGCTCTACCACCTCGCCGAGTCCATCCGCATCATCGCGGTTCTGCTCGTCCCCGTCCTGCCTGAGGCCGCGCGCGGAATTCTCGCCCAGTTGAACTGTCCGACCGACCCGGCGCTGTCCGACGCGGGCTGGGGCGTCCTGCCGGACGGCCACTCACTCGGCGCCCCCGTGCCGCTCTTTCCACGGCTTGAAGCCCCGCCAGCCCCGGCAGATTGACCCGACTGTTGTCCACCCCGTCATCCCGCCATCCCGCCTCCCCGTGCTCGAGTTTATTCTCCATTCCGTCGGATCCACGGTGCTCCGCCTTCTCCAGTACGTGGGGCAGCTGGCGTTTTTAGCTCGCGAAACGGCCATTTCAATCCGCGTTGCGCCCCTGCGCTGGGGGCTCTTGCTTCGCCAGCTTGCGGAGATCGGCTTCCGCTCGCAGCTGGTGGTCGTCGTGACAGGCGCCTTTACGGGGGCGGTGTTTTCCGCCCAAACGTACTTCCAGTTTCACAGGCTGGGAATGGATTCCGCCGTCGGAGCGGTGGTGGCCGTCTCTCTGTTCCGCGAACTGGGACCCGTGCTGACGGCGCTCATGCTTTCCGGCCGCGTGGGGGCCTCGATCGCCGCCGAAATCGGCACGATGAAGGTCACTGAACAGATCGAGGCTTTGCGCGCCCTGGGTGTCCACCCGATTGATTATCTGATCGTCCCGAGAATTCTGGCGCTGATCATATCGACGCCTCTCTTGGTTGCCGAATGCATCGGACTCGGAATCGGAGCCGGGTACCTAGTGGCGACGCAGGTTCTCGGCGTTTCCAAGGCCTACTACCTCACAAACATGCTTTCGTTCACCACGGGGAGGGACATTAAGATGGCCCTGATCAAGGGCTTTGCCTTCGCCGGCCTCATCGGGTTTATCGCCTGCGAAGAGGGGCTCAAAACCTCCCAGGGCGCCGCCGGCGTGGGCCGCGCTCCGACCCAGGCCGTCGTCATCGCCTCTCTGGTGATCTTGATCTCCAACTTTTTCCTCTCCTTCCTGCTCAACATCTTTTTCCCCGCCGGGACCTACTGACCCATGATTTACGTCACGGATCTGCATAAAAAGCTGGGGGAGCAACAGGTGCTCTCGGGAATCAGCCTGAACATCACCAGGGGCCAGACGCACGTCATCCTGGGCCGCTCGGGCTGCGGAAAGAGCGTCCTGCTTAAGCACCTCGTCGGCCTTCTCCAACCCGACTCCGGAAAGATCGTCATCGACGGCGAAGACATCGCCAACCTGCGGGAGCGCCAGCTCGGCCGCATTCGCAAGAGGGTCGGCATCCTGTTTCAGAGCGGCGCCCTGTTCGACTCGATGAGCGCCGCCGAAAACATCGCCTTCCCCCTGAGGGAGGCCGGAATCAAGGACGAGGAAGTCATCCGCCAAAAGGTGGCTGAAGCCCTCGAGATGGTGGATCTGGGGGGCGAACAGGAGAAAATGCCTGAGAACCTCTCCGGAGGCATGCGAAAGCGGCTCGGGCTGGCGCGCACGATTGTTTCGCGCCCGGCGTGTATTTTGTACGACGAACCCACGACGGGTTTGGACCCCATCGCAACCGACTCGATCAACCGCCTGATTCGTCGCTTGCAAAAGCGGCTTAACGCGACTTCGGTCGTGGTGACGCACGACATGAAGACGGCTTTTCACACAGCGGACCGGATCGCCTTCCTGCACGAGGGGCGCATTTATTTTGATGGAACGCCGAAGGAACTTCTTGCGGCGAAGGACCCCATTTTAGTGGACTTTATCGAAGGCCGCTCAACGGAATCTGAAGAATAGCTGGAACAGTTTTTGTAAAACGTATGCCCAAGGACACCAAACGCTCCTCAGAAATATTAGTCGGGCTTTTTCTATGCATCGGACTGGGCATCTTGGGCATCCTGGTGGTGATCTTCGGCCGCCTCGGCACCAGCTTCGGCAAGCCCTACGATCTCACCGTCATCTTCTCCAACGTGAGCGGCCTGTCCTCGGGCGCCGACGTGCTGTTGGCCGGCGCGAAGGTGGGCCACATCGCGGCCTCGCCGCAGCTGCTCGGGGATTCCTACCGCGTGGCCGTCCGGCTGAAGGTGCTCGAAAGCGTCAAGATCCCCCGCAAAAGCCGCTTCGTCGTAGGCAGCGCCAATCTGCTGGGCGACAAATATATCGACGTCATTCCCGCCGGCGACATGGATCCCGCCGATGTCTGGCAGCCCGGCGAGGTCATCGAGGGCAGCCGTTCCGGGGGCTTCGACGAGCTGACGGCGCGCGGAGGGGAAGTGCTGGACGAACTGTCCGCGAGCCTCAAGCAGGTCCAGACGCTGACCGCCAATTTGAACGGTAAGCTTCTGAACGAGAACAATATGAGCAACCTTGAGCAGACCTTTCAAAACCTCAAGGAAACCTCCGAGTCGTTCAAGAAAAGCTCCCTCTCCCTAGATTCCACTTTGGGGAAATTCGGCGACATCGCCGACAAGACCGGCAAGACCGTGGATTCCCTTCAGAAAATCACCAAGACGGCGGCCGACGGCAAGGGGGCGCTGGGCGTGCTCGTGAACGACAAGGAAACAGGAGAGAACCTCAAAGCGCTGATCTATAACCTGCGCCGTTCGGGCGTGCTTTTCTACAGGGACAAGGGCGTTCCGGAAGCCGAGACAAAGCAGCGATAGTGGGGTTTCCCCCCTGGGAGCTCGATTTAACATAAGAACGGCCGCCCTCGACGGTAGACTTGGCCGGTCCATGTGTATACACACCCCAGTTCTGAGACGATTTTGCCTTCTACTGGCCTGCGCCGGCAGCGTCTTGGCTGCCGACAACGAGCCGCCCCGCCGTTGGAAAGCGGAGGACTTCGGCGGCGTCCTGTCGGTGGGGCTCGAGGGGCACCGCCAGTTTGAAGCAGGCAAAGTGCTTTTCGCGCGCACCTGCGGCGGGTGCCACCGGCTCGCAACTCACGGCGGAGGAGACGCACCCGATTTGAGCCGGCGTTCGCTCACCTACACGCCCGAGGAATTGCTCGAAAACATCCTCAAGCCCGCCAACCACCCCCCTTCCTCGAAGGGCCTCCTGGATTCCTTCAAACAGGAGCAGGTCCTCGATCTGCTCGCTTTTGTGCTTTCGGGCGCAGATGCTAAGAGCCCCTTTTTCTTTCACCCCTGATTCAACTCCGTCCTGCCATGCCGCGCCTCCTAACCTCATCGCTGCTCCTTCCGGTCTGGTGCGCCTCCGCGTTTGCAGCGCCAAACCCTCCGGCGCCGGCCGACCTTCTTAAACCGGGAGCTCTCCCCGTTGTCGCGTTCGCCGCGGAATGGACCGAGCAAAAGCAAGCGCCCGCAACCTCGCAAAAGGCGGCCCTGATGACTCTGGAACACGCCTACGACCTGGCCGCCGCCTCGGACCAGACCCTGCGCATCGCCTTTCTCAATGTACGCCGCGCCGAACTCCTGCCCTGGAAGGCCCTGACCAAGGTCACCCCGCGTCTCTCGGGCGACGTCGGCTATTCCCGCTCCTCCACCAGCTTTTCGAACGCGGACCGTGCCGGCCAGCATCAAGGAGTCACGACGGCGGACCTCTCGCTGCAACAACCGCTGCTGGACATGTCGGTCTTTCCCGCCCGCAGGCGCGGACGCATGGCGGTCGAGTCCAGCCGCCTCGGACGTCAGTTTACGATCCGGGAAACCCTCTTCGGCGTGGCGGCCGCGTACTTCGAGGTGTTGAAGGGCGAGCGAGTTGTCGAAGTGAACCGGCAGTCGCTTGCGCTGGCGCAGGAGCAGGAAAGCCTGGCGCAAAAGCGCGCCGACGTGGGCGAGGTCACCCGTTCGGATGTCCTACGCGCGCGGGTCAGCGTCGAAACGGCCCGTCGGGCATTGATCACCTCGGAAAACGACCTCGAGTTTCAGCGCAACACGCTCCGCAACATTCTCAACCTTTCACCGGACGCCCAGTTGCGGCTTGCTGAGCCGCTTCCCTACCGCAGGGATGTCCCCGAATTCGGCGCGCTTCTAGCCAAGGCTTACGAACACCGCGAGGACCTGCGCGAGCAGACCCTTGCCGTGCAGCAGGCTGAGCAGGGCCGGCAGGAAGTCCGCGCCCAGTACGCTCCCAAAATCGTGGCCGAAGGCGGCCCCTCCTATTCTGACAAATCGCCCGCCTCGGCCGGAGGTGCCCAGCGCAACTGGCAGGCAGGAGTCTCGGTACAGATCCCCTTTTTCACGGGCGGCCAGCGAGAGATCGACATCGTGAGCGCCGGGTACGACATCGAACAGGCTTCCGTCCAAAAGGAACTACTTCTCAAGAGCATCGAGTCCGAGGTCAAGAAGGCATGGCTCAACGTGCAGACGCTGGAGGGCTCCCTCCGCGCCGTGCGCGCCCAAGTGCAGGCCGCGGAACAGGGCTACAAGGACCTCCAAAACCAGTACAGCGCCGGTACGGCAAAAAGTGTCGACGTGCTCTCCGCCCTCAAAGACTTGAGCGCGGCTCGCTCGGACCTCGCAACGCTGGCGCTGGACTACCAAGTCGCCCTGCGTGCGCTCGAACAGGTAACCGGAACCTTCCAGGACCCGCGCGTGCTCCAGCTCACCGGGAAGCCGCGCTGATCGGCAGAATCTCCGCCTCCGCGGGCGGGCGGCGTACGTTCGAGCATCAAAGTTCCTATGAAAAAGTTTCTCGTCTTGCTTCTCCTGGCCGCGGCTGCGGGCGCAGGCTGGTGGTTTTTTAAAATACAAAAACCCGATGCGCCCGAGTACCTAACGGATACCGTGGCGAAGGGTGACATCACCCAAATCGTCACCGCCACAGGAACGCTCAGGCCCGTCATCAACGTGACCGTCGGCTGCCAGATTTCGGGGACCATCCAGGAGTTGATGGTCGACTTCAACTCGCAGGTGAAGGAGGGGCAAGTCATCGCCCGCCTCGATCCCGCGACCTACGACGCGATCGTGAAACAAGCGGAAGGCGAACTGCAGAATGCGCAGGCCACGCTGGAGCTTGCGGAACTGACCTCCAACCGAAAGGCCGAACTCGTGAAGCAGAACGCCGCGACGCAAGCGGAACTCGACACCGCCCTCGCCAACCTCCACCAGGCGCAGGCCGGTGTCTCCATCAAGGAGGGCTCCCTCCAAAAGGCACGAGTCGACCTCAGTCGCTGCACCATCTACTCCCCCATCGAAGGAACCGTGATCGCACGCGCCGTTGATGTCGGCCAAACCGTGGCCGCTTCCCTCAGCGCCCCCAACCTTTTCACGATCGCCAACGACATGAAAAACATGCAGATCACCGCGGCCGTTTCCGAGGCGGACATTGGAACCGTGGCAGAGGGGCAAAACGTCGACTTCACCGTCGACGCCTTTCCCTACTCCTCCTTCAACGGCGTCGTGCAGCAGATCCGCAATTCGCCAGTCACCGTTCAAAGTGTTGTGACATACGACGTTCTCGTGGCCGTTCAAAACCCCGAGCTGAAACTCAAGCCGGGCATGACGGCCAACGTCTCTATCATCGTCGCACAGCGGAAGGGCATCCTCCGCGTTCCGAACTCCGCGCTGCGGTTCCGGCTGCCGGAAACGGCGGCTGCTGCTCCGGCCGCTCCCGCGGAGACTTCCAGCGGCGGCGGCAGAACGAAGGGCTCCAAGTCCAAGGGGGCTCGTCCCGAGCGGAAGGTCCACATTTTAAAAGCCCCGGGCGAAAAGCCCGAGCCGGCTCCCCTCAAGCTCGGGATTTCCGACAACCTCTACACCGAAGTTCTGGGAGGGGTTGAAGAAGGTGCCACCCTCGTAACAGGTCTCAAAAACCCCGCTCCAAAGGCCGGGGCAAAGGCCGCGCCCAACCCGCTGGGCGGGCCGTCGATGCGCCCGCCCCGCTAAGCCGGAAAACTCGCACACGCCACGCTTCGAAGGCACCCATGGCTTCCGTCATCCAGCTGGATCATATTTGGAAAACGTACCGCACGGAGGACGTCGAGCTGCACGCCGTCCGCGACGTATCCCTCCAAATCGCGAAGGGTGAATTTGTCGCGATCATGGGCTCCAGCGGTTCGGGCAAGTCTACCATGATGAACATCATCGGCTGCCTGGACCGTCCCTCCAAGGGCACCTACCAGTTGGACGGCATAGACGTCTCCACGCTCGACCGCGACGGCCTCGCCGACATTCGGAACCAGAAAATAGGGTTCGTCTTCCAAGGCTTCAACCTGCTGACGCGCACTTCGGCAGTCGAAAACGTCGAGCTTCCGATGATGTACTCCCGAACCACGATTCCCTCAAGGGACATGCGCCGGCGCGCCCTCAAGGCGCTCGACATGGTCGGCTTGTCCCAGCGCGCCGACCACCATCCCAACCAGCTTTCCGGCGGCCAGCAGCAACGCGTCGCCATCGCGAGGGCCCTCGTAAACGAACCCGCCCTGCTCCTTGCGGACGAGCCCACCGGCAATCTCGACACCAGAACCTCCATCGAAATCATGGAGGTGTTTCAAACGCTGAACGACCAGGGCATCACCATCATCATGGTCACCCACGAACACGATATCGCGCAGTACAACAAGCGCTGCCTCGTGATGCGTGACGGCGTCGTGCGCAGCGACACGCCTGTGGTGGACCGCTCCAGCGCAAAGGCGCAGCGCGAGGCCCTTGAGGTGCATGCTGCGGGAGGGGGCCCAAAGGCATGACCTCCCTAGCCACGCTCAACCTCGCGCTACGCGCTCTGCAGCGCAACAAGATGCGGTCCATCCTGACGATGCTTGGCATCGTCATCGGCGTCGGGGCGGTCGTGGCCATGGTCGGCATAGGCAACGGCGCAAAGTCCCAGGTCGAGGCACAGATCGCCACGCTGGGGCAGAACGTGATCCTCATCTTCCCCTCCAGCTACTCCTCGGGTGGAGTGCAAAGCGGAATAGGCGGGGCGGGCACCCTCAAACTTGAGGACGCCAAGGCGATTGAAGCGGAGGTTCCCGACGTGGTGGCGGTCAGTCCGGGCACGCGCGTTTCCTCGCAGCTGAATTACGGCAACCAGAACTGGAGCACCTCCGTCATCGGCGAAGCGCCGGAATACTTCGAAATCAGGCAGTGGGAGATTGTCGACGGCGCGGGCTTTTCCGAACAGGAAGTGCGCTCGGCGGCGAAGGTGGCGGTGATCGGCGCGACGGTTGCGCGGCAGCTTTTCGGCGAGGAAGATCCTCTCGGCCAGATCATGCGGGTCAAACACGTCCCCTTCCAGGTGATCGGTGTTTTGAAACCGAAGGGCACCTCCGTGATGGGCTCCGATCAGGACGACGTGGTGATCGTTCCCTACACGACTGTCATGAAGCGCCTCAGCGGCACCACAAATTTGCGGATGATTTCCGTGCAGTGCACCGGCGAAGACCGTATGGCGGCGGTCGTCGACGGCATCACCGAATTGCTGCGGCAGCGCCACCGCTTGAGCGGGGACCGCGAAAACGACTTCATGGTGCGCAGCCAGCAGGAGATCGCCGAGATGGCGACGGCCACCTCGAAGGTGCTCACGTTGCTGCTTGGTGCGATCGCCAGCGTTTCGCTGATCGTCGGCGGAATCGGGATCATGAACATCATGCTCGTCAGCGTGACCGAGCGCACCCGCGAGATCGGCATTCGCATCGCCCTGGGCGCGCACGGGACCGACATCATGAGGCAGTTTCTCATCGAGGCCGTCACGCTGAGTTCTCTCGGGGGCACCCTGGGCATCCTTCTAGGCCTCGCAACCTCCACGCTGCTCTCGCGTTTCGCAGGCTGGCCGACGCTCACCTCGGTCAACGCCATCGTGATCGCCTTCCTGTTCAGCGCGGCCGTCGGAGTCTTTTTCGGACTGTATCCCGCCAAGAAGGCGGCAGCGCTCGACCCGATCGACGCGCTGCGCTACGAGTGATCGGCGTCTTGCCGCATGCGCCTCCCGCGTTTATGAACAAAGGCGCCAACTGACACTCCCCCCTTTTATTTATGGGCCACATCTACAACAACATCATCGAAACCGTCGGCCGCACGCCGCTGGTGAAACTCAACCACGTCACAGCCGGGCTGGAAGCAACCATCGCGCTCAAGTGCGAGTTTTTCAACCCGCTGGGCAGCGTGAAGGACCGCATCGGCATGGCCATGATCGCAGCCGGTGAGGCCGCCGGGCTGGTGCACAAGGACACCATCATCGTCGAACCCACGAGCGGCAACACCGGCATCGCCCTCGCGTTCGTCTGCGCCGCCAAGGGGTACAAGCTGATTTTGACCATGCCCGAGACCATGTCTCTGGAGCGCCGTACCCTGCTCGCAATGCTCGGAGCCGAGCTGGTCCTCACTCCGGGTGCAGAAGGCATGAAGGGCGCCATCGCTCGCGCCGAGGAGATCCTGCGCACCACGCCCAACTCGTGGATGCCCCAGCAGTTCAACAACCCCGCCAACCCCGAGATTCATCGCCAGACAACCGCCGAGGAGATCTGGTCCGACACCGACGGAAAGGTCGACATCTTCGTGGCCGCCGTCGGAACCGGTGGCAGCATCACCGGCTGCGCCGAAGTTCTCAAATCGCGGAATCCAAACCTCAAGGCGATCGCCGTCGAGCCACAGGATTCACCGGTCATCACTCAAACCATGCAGGGGCAGCCCGTGAAGCCGGGCCCCCACAAGATTCAGGGCACAGGCGCCGGCTTCGTACCGAACAACCTCCACGTCAAAGTGCTGGACGAAGTCATTACGGTTTCCAACGACGACGCCTTCGCCATGGCCCGCCGTCTGGCCAAGGAAGAGGGCATCCTCGCTGGAATCTCCTCCGGAGCCAACGTGCACGCCGCGATCCAGGTCGCCAAGCGCCCCGAAAACAAGGGCAAACTGATCGTCACGATCGCCTGCTCCACCGGCGAGCGCTACCTCTCAACCGCGCTCGCAGCCGAGGCGCGCGCCGCTGTTGGAGCTTAATACAAACCCACGGACTCCCACCATGAATGCGACCACCCTGCGCATGCGTTGCGCCAGACTCCTGCTGATCCTTGGATTGGCATTCGGTCTGGGCGCGTGCGCGGGGGATCGCATTCATTCTGTCCGCGTAAGCGTTCCTCAGCAGCGCATGGCGGTGTATCGACAGGGAGTTGAGATCGCGAGATACCGCGTTTCCACTTCGAAATACGGTCTGGGTTCGGAGCCCGGCAGCTATCGTACGCCTCTTGGAAAATTAGAGATCGCCCAGAAGATTGGTGGCGGATCTCCCGCCGGAATGCGGTTCAAGAACAGGCGTGCCACGGGCGAGATCGTCCCGGTCAATGCTCCAGGCCGTGATCCCATCGTGACTCGGATCCTGTGGTTGAAGGGGCTCGAGTCCCGCAACGCCAACACCTACGAGCGGCTAATCTACATTCACGGCACCCCGGAGGAGCGCAACCTCGGCACCCCGGTCAGCTACGGTTGCATCCGTATGGCGTCACGCGACATCATCAAGTTTTACAACACCGTCGGCGAGGGAACCCGGGTGACCGTGACCGAGCAGGACCTGCCCACTGCGGTAGAGGCGCCCAAGTAGACAGTGGAACGGGGAGTCCGCACGCGGCAGCCCGTAGCCCTCAGCGGCCGGCCTTTTTGCCCCAGCCGCCCTTCTTTTTCCTCGCGCCGCCCATCCGGCCCGATTTTGGCACATCCAGACCGAGCTCCATCCCGCCGCTGAGTTTCAGCTCCCGGATTTGGTCCCTAAGCAGCGCCGCCTTCTCGTACTCGAGCATCCCGGCCGCCTTGGTCATCTCGGCCTCAAGCTCCTTCAGGGTCTCAGCCAGAGAGAGCGCGGGGCCCGAGTCCCCGGCACCGTCGGCGCCCGCTGCTCCGTTGTTTCGTAAAATGGTGTGAAGGCTTTCCTGCACGGCCCGCTTCACGCTCTGAGGCGTGATCCCGTGTTTTTTATTGTGGGCCACCTGCTTCGAACGCCTGTACTCGGTGATCTCCATCAACTGCCGCATGCTGTTCGTGACCGTATCTGCAAAGAGATACACCCTGCCGTTCACATGCCGCGCCGCCCTTCCTGCAGTCTGGATGAGCGATGTCTGCGAGCGCAGGTATCCTTCCTTGTCCGCATCCAGAATGCACACCAGCGAGACCTCGGGAAGGTCGAGTCCCTCCCGCAGCAGGTTGATTCCCACCAGGATATCGAATTCGCCAGCGCGCAGCGCACGCAGGATCTCCACGCGCTCGATCGTGTCGATGTCGCTGTGCAAATAGCGCACACGCAACCCAACGTCCTTCAAATACTCCGCAAGGTCCTCCGCCGTGCGCTTGGTCAGTGTGGTCACAAGCGTCCTCTCGCTCACTTCCGCCCTCTGCCTGCAAAGCTCCATCGTCTCATCGATCTGGTTTTGCAAAGGCCGCACCGAGATCTCCGGATCGAGAAGCCCGGTAGGCCGGATGATCTGCTCCGCAATCAGGCTGGCCCCCGGCGTGCTCACGTCAAACGTCTCGACGGGTGTGTCAGTGCGCGACACACGCTGAAAGGCGCCCGGCCCGCTTTCCCCCAGTCCTCCCTTGGGATTAGGCAGATACGCCGTATTGCCGACCACCGAATTCCGCAGCTCAAAGGAGCCCGGCGTCGCGCTGATGTACAGGTTCTGATTCGTCATCTCCATAAACTCCGCAAAGTTCAGAGGCCGGTTGTCCAGCGCACTTGGAAGGCGGAACCCGTGCTCCACCAGGGTCGTCTTGCGGACCCGGTCCCCCTCGTACATACCGCCGATCTGGGGCAGCGAGGCGTGCGACTCGTCCACCACTAGGACATAGTCCTTAGGAAAGAAGTCCAGGAGCGTGTAAGGCCGCGAACCCGGGGGGCGGCCGGTGAGGTGGCGCGAATAGTTTTCAATGCCGCTGCAAAACCCCATCTCCTGCATCATCTCCAGGTCGTACTCGGTGCGCATGCGGATCCGCTGCGCCTCCAGCAGTTTGCCGTTAGACTCAAACCACGCCACCCGCTCCTCCAGCTCCGTCCGGATGGAGCGCATCGCCGCCTGCAGCTTTTCCGCGGGCGTCACAAACTGCTTTGCGGGAAAGAGCGTGAACACGGTGAGCTGCCCGTCGGAGTGGCCGGTGAGGGGGTCGAACCGGGTGATCCTGTCGACCTCGTCGCCAAAGAACTCAATGCGCACCGCCTCCTCGTCCGACGAGCCCGCCTGGATCTCCACAGTATCGCCGCGCACGCGGAACCTGCCGCGACCGAACTCATAGTCGTTGCGCTCGTAGAGCATCTCCACCAGCTTTGCGAGCAGGACATCGCGAGAAAGCGCCTGCCCGGATCGGATCGTGAGCAGCATCTCGAGAAAGTCCATCGGTGATGCTAGGCCGTAGATGCAAGAGACGGAGGCCACCACCAGCACGTCCCGCCGCGTCAGCAGCGAGGCGGTCGTCGAGAGGCGCAGCCGTTCGATCTCCTCGTTGATGGACGAGTCTTTTTCAACGTAAGTGTCCGAGGACGGGATGTAGGCCTCGGGCTGGTAATAGTCGAAGTAAGAGACGAAGTACTCCACCGCGTTGTTCGGAAAGAACTGTTTGAACTCCGAGTACAACTGCGCGGCGAGCGTCTTGTTGTGCGAGACCACCAGCGTCGGCCGGTCGAGCGCGCGAACCACATTGGCCGCCGTGAACGTCTTGCCCGAACCCGTCACCCCGAGCAGCGTCTGGTGGCGGTTACCCGCCTCCATCGAGCGCAGCAGCTTGCCGATTGCCTGAGCTTGGTCGCCGCTCGGTTTGTAATCAGAGGTTAGGTCAAAGGGCATGCACCCACGTTACCCCAAATTCCGTGCCGGGCAACGCGGACAACGGAAGGCCCATCCGCGAGCACACCCGTAAGCAACTCGGGGAAATATCCAGCGTGTATGGAATGCCACACCATGCGGGCCGCTCTGCTCTATTCAAACATACGCGGCACCGGTTTGGTGTTCGTCGAGATCCCGTTTCCCTGTAAGTCCTTCCGGTACGCCTGGTCGCACCGCTCGGACAGGTGTTCTGCCACGTAAGGTTCGAAGCCATAGCTCTCGTAAAGCGCCACTGCCTCCATGAGGACGGAAGCCGTCTCTAAAACAATCACCGCATAGCCCAGCCCGCGGGCCCTCGCCATGGCATCCTCCAACAACAGCTTTCCAAGCCCACGACGCCGGAACCGCGGATCCAGGTACATCTTCCTTAACTCGCACGTTCCCAACGCCTGGCCCATTAACCCGTAGCTGCCGACAATCCCCCCGGGCCCCTCTAAAACCGCGAACCAGCCGTTGTTTGAAAAGTAATGCGCCTCCAAGTCGTCGAGGTCCCTGTCGGTTGTGGCTGGATCCGGCCTCAACCCGTAAGAGTGCAGCACGCCAAACACTAACGCCCGCACGGCGCTCGCGTCCTCATTGGAAGCCGGTCTCAACCGCAGGCTCTCCAAAAAAATATCCTCCCGTTCCGTATTCAAAGCAGAAACCTATTTAACGCGTGGACGCCTGTTCAAAGTGAGTGGTCTCGGCCTCAAAACTTTGATCCTTATTTACAAACCCAACCTGCGCGCACTTCCACCGCCACCAGCGTCACCGACATAGCAGACACCCATCCGACCCACTTTTGAGCCACTGGCAGCGTACAAACGTGCTTATATCCTTTAGAGTCCATGGGGGTTCGGTCGAACTCCACAAAGGTTCATTTCTCGGAACAAGCTTTAAAACTTTTCACCCGGACTTTTTACCTGCCGCAACCTTTGAATCTCAGCAGCGTTTAAGAGGAGCCCTCCAAGACCCAAAGCCGCAGCGAATGCCGACCAGCTAAAATGAAATCTCTCCACGCCCGTTTGTGCGCCTCCCTCCTTTTGCTTCCGACCTCAGCCGCGCTCGCGGACGTCAGCCTTCCGGCGATTTTCTCCGACCACATGGTGCTGCTCCAATCCTCCGAGCTGCCGGTATGGGGATGGGCCGAACCGGGCGAGGAAGTCACTGTTTCCGTGCACGCCTCGGGCGGGGAGAACACGCAGGCGCTCCAGTCGCTGAAAACCACGGCCCTCGCGGACGGAACCTGGCGCATCAACCTTTCCCCCATGGACACCCGCGTCCCGCTGGCACTGCAGATCCGCGCCAAAAACCAGATCGCCATCGAAGACGTGCTCCTTGGCGAGGTCTGGCTCGGTTCGGGACAGTCAAACATGGCGATGACCGTTGCCCGCTCGATGCACTTTGAAGCGGAAAAGCAGAAGGCAGCCCTCCCAAGCCTCCGGATGTTCAAGGAGGAGTCCGGTCCCTCCGATGCTCCGCAAAGGGAGGGCAAGGGAAAGTGGGTTGTCTGTGCTCCTGAAACTGTTGGCGGCTTTTCAGCAACGCTGTACTTCTTCGGACGGGAAATCCACCAGACCCTTAACGTCCCCGTCGGACTCATTAACTCCTCAGTCGGAGGCACCCCCATCGAGTCGTGGATCGCTCCGGAAGCGCAGAAATCAAGCGCCGAACTGAAGCCTTTCTTCGAGGCGCTCGCGAAAGACAAAGCCCCCGAGATCACCGAGGTCCTACTTGAAAAATACCAGAAGGAGCTTGCCCAGTGGAAGGAGGCCGCGAAAAAGGCCCGCGTGCAGAAAGAAAAAGCCCCGCCGGCGCCGAGGAATCCGGCGGACGTCAGGTCGCGCAAGCCTAACATAGGCGGTCTGTTCAATGGGAAGATCGCCCCCGTTATCCCTTTCGCAATACGGGGCGCTCTCTGGTACCAGGGCGAGGCGAACAGCCTCCCTGCGAAGGCGCCGTTCTACGAGGCCCAGCTCCGTCTTCTCGTCACGGATTGGCGGACTCGCTGGGGCAGTGAGTTCCCCTTCGCCTGGGCGCAGCTGCCGAACTTCGGCGGCCCCGGCCGCGACTGGCCCACAGTGCGCGAAGCCATGCTCAAGACCCTGGCGCTTCCAAAGACCGGCATGGGCATCAACATCGACATCGGGGAGGAGAAAAACATCCATCCCCAAAACAAACAGGAGGTCGGACGCCGCCTTTCGCTGTGGGCTCTGGGAACCGTCTACAACCGCCCCGTTCCCGCGACCTCCGGCCCCCTTCCAGACGGCCATGAAATCCGCAGATCGGAAGTGGTTTTGAAGTTCTCCCACGCCGAAGGAGGCCTGACCTCAAAGGAGGGAGAACTGAAAGGCTTCACCATTGCCGGTGAAGACAGAGAGTGGAAGCAGGCCGCAGCAAGAATCGAGGGAGACAGGGTCGTCGTTTCTTCTCCGGAAGTAAAAGTCCCGGCGGCAGTCCGCTATGCATGGGATAACCTCCCGGATTGCAACCTCTACAACGGTGCCGGACTCCCTGCGTCGCCCTTCCGAACAGACGCCTGGCCCACTCCCTAACTCTTACTGAAGACCCTTCGCATTAGCTGTTTAGGCGGACACAATCGTGCTGGCCCCACGGTTTCTCCCTGTGAACTGTCATGCGCAGGAAGGACCCGCCGTGGTCCTCGGAAAACGCCCGCTCCGGACAGCCTCCAGAGGTGCCGTCGGCGCCTACCGCTGACGCGTCACAAACGTCCGCGTATGCCCCCGCGAGGGCACGGACATCGTGTACGTGCGGCCGTCCGCCGCCACGCTGCATTTCAAATAGTGCGCCTCGCACCCATCACCCAAGTCGCCATGGTTGGCGATGAGATCCAATGAGGTGTTGTTCTCCCGGTCGGCACGCACGTTCTCATGCACCTGGTAGACCGCCTGCAAACTCACCGCCTCCCTGATGGAGTCGAAGGCGCTCTTGCTGGTGCCCTTCTTCGGTCCGTTGTTCATGACCGATACAACCGGATCGAGCGAACGCAGCAGCAAAGGATTGTTGCTGACATCCAGTCCGTGGTGGTTCACCTGATACAGATCCACTCGTCCCACCAAATCCTGGGGACACACAAGGCGTTCCTCCATGTTCCACGTCAGATCGCCGCCGTTGAAAAACCGGAAAGGCCCCAGCTCCAAAAGCAGCACTACGCTGTTGGCGTTGTCCGATTTATCCTCCGGCTTTGCTGGGACGCTTCCGCAAGCGCATCTGGAGGCTTCGGGCGCCGGCCCCGCACTGACAAACTGCTTGTTTGCGCCGAGGCAGCGCATCGCAATCCGTGCGCCCTCCCCGCTCTTCAAGGGAATCGCGTCCCCGGGCCTCAGGACAACCCGCTTCTCAACCTTCATTTCCCGGTAGGGCTGCGTCCAAACCGTCCAGAGCTTTTGATTGCCTCCCTCGTCCGGAGTTTGGTCAGGGATGCCTTTGTCGTAAACTGCCCCCACCGGCATCAACTCGGCCAGCTCCGCCGCGCCTCCGAAATGATCCACGTGAAAGTGGGTGACAACAAGGTGGTCTATTTTTTTCAAGCCAGCCGCGCCGGCTGCCACCTTGTAAATGCGCGCGGCGTCCCTGCCTCCGGGATTCCCGGTGTCCACAAGCACAGATTCACCCTCCGGAGTCACAATAAGCGTCGATCCTCCGCCCTCCGAGTCTATCCAATAAATCTCGAGCGGTTTTGCAGCCTCCGCAGGTTGCAAGGAGGCAAAACACATAGAGGAGAACAGGACGGACGTCCTGAAGAGCAGGCTTGGGGTGGAGTGCTTCATAGGGGGTGCGGATGGACCGTCACTATCCGAAACGTGGCAAGCTTACGGCAAGGAACATCCATAGCCACGGTCGACTTCCCGCCCGGTTGCACCGCTTCCTCCACCACGTGTTCGCCCGCGGGAGGAGCTCCCGGATTCGGCCAGACTCCGCGCGTACTAAAGGCCTTGCAGCTATTCTCTCACTTCACGACGAGCGCCGCTTCCAAAGCCCTCCGCAACGGGCGAGGTACCTCCGATTCGACGCTTTTGATTTGGTGTGTTTTTAGTTACGTGTGAGCCCATGGAGGAGGGATTGCTCTGATTTCAGAGCCCAAGCCAGTCCCATCCGCCCGCCTCCGCGCAAGATGCCTCTGAGCTCCACCCTACCCATTCACGGCCCGCGTCATCAGGTGATTCACATCGGATCCAAGACGCTGCGCCTTTCTTTCTGGACGCTCCAGCTGGGAGGATGGCTTTTTTACGGCAGCATTCCACTAATCCTGTGGCTCGCCGGATTGGTCAAAGCCGGTCCGGCTTTGGGATTTGCCGTGCTCCGACCCGTGACGGGGCTGGTGCTCTCCGCTATGATCCGGCCGCTGTGCAGGAGAATCTCCTCCAAGCCTTGCCATCCTTTTGCATTCGTCACCGGTGTGGGTTCGGCCTCCTTTGCTCTCGCTGCGCTAGACTACGCCGCGAGCTATGGGGTTCTAAGCGTTGCCGGCTGGATTCCCGGGGCGGAGATCGATTCAAACTTGAAGGTGGGCGTCTTTTTGCTCCGCTGGATCTCTCTGGGCATCTGGATTGTGCTCTATTTCGGGATCAAACAGGGGCAGACCATCGCTCTTGCCGACCAGGCAAACCGCGAGGCTGAGCTGTCGCTGTTGCAGGCCCAGGTCCAGCCCCACTTCCTTTTCAACGCGCTCAACTCGATCATCGCCGAGGCAAAAGACACCGACAAGGTGCGCTTCCTTACGCACTCCCTCGCGGAGTATTTGCGGTTTTCACTCAGGCAGAAGAGGTTCCTGTATCCTTTTGGAGAGGAGGTCCAGGCGCTCAAGAGCTATGTTGCCATTCAACGTGTCCGTTTCGGCGACAAGCTGGAGTGCCGCTTTGAGGTCCAACCCGATGCCATGGAACACCTCGTTCCCTCCTCACTAGTCCAGCCGCTTCTTGAGAACGCTCTCAAATACGGCCAGCGCACGAGTCCGCCACCCCTTCGCATTTTGCTGGCAGCCTCAGTCACTCCCGATCACCGCCTCGTCGTGAGGGTCGAAAATACGGGGCAGTGGGTAAATCCCGAGCCTTCCTCCACCCAGACCGGGCTGAGCAACTTGCGCCGGCGCCTGGAACTGATCTACGGCGGCCGGGCCAGCCTGTCTTTGGATTCCAAAGAAGGAACCGTCGTCGCATGCATTTCATTATCCAGTCCGAAATCCGCATGAGTAAGCCGTCTTCACCCCTGCTGCGTCTCATGCTCGTGGACGATGAACCGCTCTCATCCCAGCTGATGTCTGAAATGCTCTCACTGCACGCTGAGGTGTCCGTGGTTGCCATTGCAGAGACCGCCACCGACGCGCTCCACCTGGGCCAAGTGCACCAGCCAAACGTTGTCTTTCTCGATATTCAGCTCGGGGGTGGCAATGGATTCTCGCTCCTTCCCGGACTGAACTGTTTGAAGCCCCCTCCGTTGATCGTGTTTGTCACGGCGTTCGAAGAACACGCGATTGCCGCATTTGCGGAGAACGCCCTCGATTATCTCCTGAAACCAGTTCATCCCGAACGCCTCGCCACAACCGTCGCACGCCTTTGCAATGCGCTCGGCTCCGCGCGCTCGCGGCACATGGAATCTTTACCTCCGCCCCCGGACGACCCCGCTGTTCCTTCCTCTAGGATGGCACCGGAGGATGTGGAAGTTCTGAGGGACGGACGTTCCGTCTTCCTTTTGAGACCACACCAGATCCAGGCTGTTTTGGCCGAAGGCGCGTACACACGGGTGCTGTTTGAGAACAACCAGTCCTGCATGGTAAAGCGCGGTATTGGATACTGGGAAAGCCGCCTGCCGGAGGGGCTGCTTTTGAAAGCCAGCAGAAGCCTTCTCTTGAACCCGAAGTGCGTTGTCAAAGTGAAGGCGCGCTCGCGCAATGACACAGACTTTTATTTGGAGGGCCGGACCGAGCCGCTCAACGTGAGCCGGCTTGAAAGTCAGCGCATCAGACAGGCCATCTAACCCGAACCGCCCCCATCGCATCTACCACGTTACGGGCAGCCGTGTTTTTGAGAGGAGCAGTCTTGACCAGTTCTGCGCGAAAGCCGGTGCTCTTGATCTCCCGAGCTTGCGGAGAAACCAGAAGCATATCCTCCTCAAAAACAGATTCTTGACGTGAAGTGTGCCAGCTTCGCTAACATTGGAAATAAAGCCGCTAGACCCCTTTGCGCATTGCTTGATTCGACCCCGTTTCCTTCCAGCCTTGGAGTTTGGATTGAGCCTAAAAAGTCACGCGTTGGCCCTGCGTCTATTCCGCGCCAAGGTTCCTTTTTCGCACGCCGCGCTGCATGAGAACTTTCAGTTCATCCAGATGGCTTTCGTACACACCGCGCGGTGTCGTCGCATGCTGTTTGCAGAGCGAGGCCGCCATGCCGAGCACCTCGCCCATCATGCCTGTGGTGCGCTGCACCCGTACGGTGCCAAGCGCGACGTGGCTGACACTAATGTTCCGGCCTGCCATGAAGAGGTTTTCCACGTTACGCGAATACAGACATCGGTACGGGATGGGATAGGGAGCAAATTTGATGTGCCGGTCTTCCGATTGAAAAGCCTTACAGGCGCACATGGCCTTCTTGGGATAGTGCAGGTCGATGGTCCAAGTCGTGGTGACGCTGGCATCGGGAAATGGCCGGGCATCAATGATGTCCTGTTGGCGCAAAATCACGTCGCCGAGAAGGCGGCGGCTTTCGCGCTTGCCTCCGATGTAGGCCACCCACTTGAGCCTTTGCCGCGCAAAGTCAGCGCTGAATTTCACGTCGTTCTTCAATGTGGACCAGTTGCCAAAAACCACTCGCAACCCGTAATCGCGGATCTGTTCGATCTCCGTGACATGATTGCGCATGGCGCCGGTTTCCCAATCCCAGTCTCCACGCGTCGTCTTAATCGCATGTGCTGCATCAAATCGCCCAGGTCTCTAAAACCCTCCGCCTCGATGAAGACGGGAGGTGGAGCCTCTGCGGCGTGGACACCCCGCTGACAGATCCAAGCAAGGGTGAGCAACAGCGCCCGTGCCAAGAGAAGAAAAAAACACTCGCAACGGCGAGAGTGCGGGCGGAAAAATGAGTTCAGCAAATGCATCGCGGTAAGTGCCTCCGGGCATACCCTCGATAGAAAAATGCGTTAACTGTTGCTTTGACAAATACTCTTAAGAATCATTAGGAGCAGCCTAATGACAGACAAACGAAACCCATCCAAATCCGCGCGCCGCTACTTCAAGGGAGTCCGGTTCCGTCAAATCCGCGCCTTGGTGGAATTCGACCGCACTGGAGGGTTCACCTCCGCGGCCGCGGCACTGGAACTCTCAGTACCCAGCGTTTGGCAGCAAATCAGGGCTCTCGAATTGGACTACGGTGTCGCTTTGGTGGATTCCCGAGGTTCCCAAATGTTCCTGACAGCTGAGGGCCGTATGCTTGTCGATCTGGCTGCACCTTTGGTGGAGGGGTTTGATTCCCTGCGTTCCGCCTTTGAAGCGCTGAAGCAGACGGTCTCCTTGACGCTCAGGGTGGTGGCGCCGGCGCCCATGCTCTGTGGTACTCTGCGGGAGCCGTTGATTTCTTACAGGAAGCAGTTTCCCGGCGTGAATTTGACGCTGATGGACAGGCCGTCCTTCACCGCTCGGCAGGTCATGGAACGGAACGAGGCGGACCTGGGCGTCATCGGCATTGCGAGAGGAGACGAGCCGCTGAAGCAATTTAATGTTCAAACCCTCGCAACCTATCCTTTCCAGCTCATTTGCCCGAAAGATCACCCTTTGCTCAAGCTCGCACGCATCCGTCTTTCGGATCTTGCCGGACAGCCGCTCCTGCTCAGCGCGCCGGAATCAAGTTCGCACCGACAGATTCGCCATGCGTTTACCGAGGCGGGCCTCGAAAAAAAGATGAACGTCACGATGACTGCAACCGATCGGGACCTTCTGGTTGGTTATGTGCAAATGGGCTTGGGCGTGGCTATCGGGACGGGTGCAAACACGACCGCGCTGCAACAGGTCCTGCCAGGTGAGGTCGAGATAGAGCGGCGTGATTTAAGTGAACTCTTGGGACACGAGACGGTTGTGCTTATTCAGCGCAAAGGACGCTACGAGTTGCCGCACATCAGCGCGTTTCGCGAAGCAGTGCTTGAGGCGCTGTGCCGGCATTGAACAGTCATCGGGTCCCTCAGAGCACGAGAGAACCATAGACGCCCGTACGCGCCTTCCACGGCCACCGAAATGCGTCTTCGCTTGCGGCCCTACCTGCCTTCCCTTACCCACTGCTTCATGAGGGCGATGTTCTTTGCGATCTCAGGGTTCGGCTTGCGTCCCTGGTATGCGGCCATATCGGAGTCATAACGGACCTCGGGCTCGGGCGTCCGGCCCTTGTCGTCCGTCTGCTCCATCCAAACTTGCAGCTTTGAGCGCAGCCCTCGAAGTATCTCACCTCGCGAAGGATCGTCTGCAAGGTTGCGCACTTCCCAAGGATCTGCGGCAAGGTCGTAGAGTTCCTCGGGCGGGCGGGTCGTAGCAAAGATCAATCTCTGGATGTCGTCCACCAAGCCGGCAGCCTCGGCGGCTCGCAGGGCAATCAAGCAGGGTTTGTTGTCCTTGTAATTGTTGGGCTGAAGGTAAGGCCTATTGGGGAAAAAGTTGCGGATGTACTTCCACCTTTCGGTGCGCACGCTCCGGATATGGTCGACGGTTTCATCCGCACGGTCTCGCGCGCTGAATACTGCATCTCGAGGCTCGTAGCCCGTGGCCAGGACATTGCGCGCCTGCATCGTCTGGGGTTTCGCGATTACAGCTAGAGCCAGCGATGCCGCCGCCATGTCGATGTGTTCAACGAGGTCATGGCGCCGCTGTCCTCTCGGCAGCGCCGGGCCGCTCACAATGAACGGAATATGCGTTCCCTCGTCGTAAAGGAACTGCTTCCCCCTTGCGTGGCTCACGCCGTGGTCGGTGATGAAAAAGACCACTGTATCATCGAGGATGCCCTCACTCCGCAAACGCTCCAGGATCTCGCCCACATGCCTGTCTGTGATGCGCACAGCGTCAAGCGTGGCCGCCCAGTCCTCTAGGATTGCCGGGGTCCTTGGGTAATAGGGAGGCAGCGGCAGATCGTCCTTCGCAGTAACACTGCCGAGCTGTGCTCTCGCGTCGGCAAGCTGCTTCGGAACGTCCCGGATCTTGCCTCCAAAGAGCTGAATCTGCGCAAAGAAAGGCTGTCCGGGCTTGCGCGTCTTCCAGTCGATCCCGTCGTAGCAGCTCTCGTCGTACTCAAAATTGTAGTCTGTCTTGCCCTTTCGCACCGCCGGATAGTAGCCGCCGTTTGAAGTGTAGTAGCCCGCCTGCTGAAAAAGCCTGGGAACCAGCTCCACATCGGCAGGCAGTTTGATCCTCTCGACTCCCACGCCGCTCCGGTGATGGTGCGCCCCGATGCTTGTCTGGTACATCCCCGTGATCATTGCAGAGCGCGACGGCGAACAAATCGGTCCTGTGACAAAGGCGCGCTCGAAAAGCACGCCGCTTGCCGCCAGGCTGTCGATGTTCGGTGTTTCTATCGACTTCTCACCGTAACATCCAAAGTGGGGCGACATGTCCTCCGCAATCAGCCATAGAATATTCGGCCTCGAAGCTGGAGCCGGCGTATCAGCAGAGTGCGCGACGGCGATTAGAACGAAATGAAGAAGGGTGACCAGCGTAGAAATGCGTTTCATTTTTGCGTGCTAACGAGTTTCCAAAACCACCCCCTCAGCTGCTGCGTAGAGGGCCGGTCGTCAAGAAACATGGCGGTCGAATGAAAGCCCAGACCGGAGTCCGCCCACGTGACCTGAGTGTTCATAACGTCCATCACGGGCTGAAACTTCTCCCGGGGATTATCGGTCTGGAAGACAGCCTTGCCCTGGAACCGAACCCCCCGTTCGAGAGCCCCCTGCAGGGTTGCGCCATTCCATCCGTCGCCGTCGTAGTGCTGGCACGCGTGGAAGCCCTTCCACAAGGCCGCAATGCTGTCGTTGCGCAGGCCGATGTAGCCGCATGCGATCGCTCCGCGCGAAAAGCCGGTGAGCACAACGTTTTCGCGATCGCCCCCAAACTTGCTGCAGACCTCGGCCACCATCTTCAAAGCGTGCTCTGCCGTTTCATCTGCATTGCCCCAGCCGTTCTCAACCACCCTTCCAGCTGCGCGATCGACAAAGGGCAACCCGAGGCAGATCGCGCCTCTGCCCTGCGTGATGCCGTGACCGATCACGCACTGTTCGGGGAAGCCGGTTGAGTAGCATGCGGGCGCAAAAAACACATTCCCCGGGAATTCGACGACCACCGGATAAGCGTTCCCGGGCCGCCAGTCCTCTGGAAGATGCAACACGCTGTAGATGCCCGTACCTTCGTCAGATGGTAAACGGTAGCGGACCCTTTTGCCCGGGGCGGGAAGCGCGTCCTCAAGATCGGGAACGTCCAATCGGCCGGAGGGCCGCTTCCAAACGGGAGCCTGCCCCCGCGCAGCGAGGTTGCGCACTTCCACCGACACCGCCCTCGTGATGCGCGGAGTCAGCCTGGCCTGAACGCAGCTCTTGTCCCCGGCTCTCGCAGGACCGGGAGCGGGTTCAGCCAGCATGACTTGCACTTGCTTTACATCACCCGGATTGAGCTTCGGAGTCCCGTCTGGAAAGGCGGCCCTGAGCTCGCAGGAGAAAACGCGAGACTCCTTGGGGGCAAGAACCGCCTGGTCGAGCACGGCGTCCCAGCCATGGTTTCCCACGACCCATAACATCACTCCCGCGGGGTTGTCTCCCGTGTTCACGACCTCGCACTCCACCGTTGCCCGCCCGGCGAGATTCCAGCCCTCCTTGGGTGCGGGAACCGCCGCCCACGCATGTCGCTCCGCCTTCACCGCGGATAGCCTGAGCACGCCGTCACTCCAGTCCGCGCGGATGTCGCGCTGCGCACCAAGGTCGGCGTTGCTGCGGAGATGCGCGGTCAACGAGTCGGGCGGTCCCGCGGAGGCGGCCTGGAGCAGGCTCGCAAAAAGGAACATCCAGGCCATGCTTAAATGTCTCATATTTCGGATCCAAACGTCGCTTCACGGCTTTTGCGATTTCCCGACAAAATAAGCAAGACCATCATTGGCAGCACCTTCTTCATTCGTCTTGAGCCCCGCTTTTTTTCCGTCGCACGTCCCTCAGAAGCACGCCATCAAAGAGGATATCCTCCGTGCCGTCTAATCCTAGCATGGAGCTTTGGGATAGGGGGTCCGCCAGAGTCTGCCCATCAAGATCAAGGAGCCTGTTATTGTTGATTTTAACGGAGCTGCTATTCCTCAAGAGAATCGCCTGGCGCCCCGCCGCATCCCGCGGCCGAGCGATCATGGTGGCCCGGACCGGCGCTTCGAAGTTGTTGTTCTCTACAAGCGCTCCCTGGACTCCTGCAAGGCTCAGCGCCGGCCCCCCGCTTCGGGTGATTGAGTTGTGAGTGATGATGAGTCGCTCAATGGGCGGCACGCCCTCTTTTCCCTGCGCATTGTGTGCACGGGCCTCGATCGCGGAGGCATTGGGGCGCGGGCTCACGTCGATAAAGGAGTTCCCGTCGATTGTGATATCGCTTGGGATGCCACCCACCAGACCCATACCGGTGTTGAGTGAGATATTGGCTCCCATCCGGGTGAAAGTGCATCCCCGCACAGTGCCTGGGCCAGACATGATGAGCAGACGCTGAAAGTTGTCCTCCCAACGGCAGTTTTGAACCAGCCATCCAGCACATTCGTGCTCGGGCCACTCCGCCTGCGCTTCGGCAAAGGGCGCGGCATCCCGGTCGAGTGTGACTTCAAATTCCCTGATGGTAGCGAGCCTTGCTTCGCCAAGAAAGACGCCGGTCTTCCGATGGATGAAGCGCAACCGATCGCCCGAGCGCGCGTTGGCAAGAGTGGGACGCAGAGCACCGTTCGGCTCGAACATCACCCGGTGCCCGGACACCGAAACCACCTTGCCCCAAATGCCGTGAAAATTTTGCAGATCGTCCGCCGTGTGGCGTATGGTCACGTTGTCGAGAGTGGACCCGTGGCGCGTGGAGCGGCACAGAAAGCCGTCAGCCCCCTTCCACTGGCTCGTGCCGGGACGGGGGCCGAAATAGCAGTCCTTCCACAAATGCGCGCCGTCGCCTCCCATTTCGCTCGGCCCGCCCTTGGCTACATAAACGCTGACTCCGTGTAGCGTCACGTTCGCCGAGTCCTCGAGCACAATCGCGCCTGCCGATGTGTAGAGGCACGACAAACCATCCCCCACCCGCAGCACCCCGAGCTCACCATAAGCCCGCTCCCAGTCCGGATCATGAACCCGCTCCATGAGATCAGCGTCCAGCATGTTGATCCAGTAGCGGCCGCCTTCGGAGGCGGTGATGTGCTTGTAACGCAGCTTGCGAACGCCGGGCTGCAAATCGGAGAGCGGCGCGCAGAAACGGCCGTCACCTTTAAACGGGAAAAGGCGCTGTTCGTCGCCGCCCTTGTACGACTCGGGTACGACCACTCCCGGTGAAGGCTGGATTTCAAAGCGGTTGCCTTCGCGGTCTATCTGCGTGATCCGGCCTTCTATACAGCCGCGGGTGGCACGGTCGACAACTGCCCCGCGGAGAACAATGTTACGGCAATTGCGAAAGCCGATGCACCGGTGCCCGGGCGGCATCTGCGTGTCGTCCAGTTCAAACCAGAAAGTGGCTCCTGTCGCGTCGATGACAAACGAATGCTCGGCGTCACGCTGCATGTCATAAAAGCCTAGGGGAAAGACAACCTTGGCTCCTTGATAGGACTCCTGGCCAAAACGATAGTCGCCAGGCGGGATGCGAATTTGGGCCGTTCCTTCAGCAAACGCCTCTTTAATCGTTTGCGAGAGGCTCGCACCCCGCTCGCGTTGCGCCGCCTGTTCTGAGTCGGTGAATCGCGGCCCCGCCGGCGCATCAAAACTGAATCTCGCGGCACTGGGGGGAGCTGACTCAGAAGCCAGAATCTCGCGCTGAAGCGGCGTGAGTGTTTGCGGGGCAGGACCTGCAAGGGCTGCTGGCAGGACGGCCAGGAGCACTCCGGCGGTTGTGGTTATGGAGCGGAACATCACATTATCATTGGCCGCCGGGGACCAGGCGGGTTGATTGCCTGCTTCCGGCCGGTTCTCATGATGCGGACTCCGGGGTCTTATGGCAACCGGTGAACAGGCGTTTCATCCGCAGTGCTTGCAGCCTGCGGAGAACCGGTTCGCAGGTCATGTTGGTCTCCCCTGAGGACTGTGGCTGGAAAAGCTCCATTGCTGGTCCGCCCCGGCACTACCGGGCGAGGTAGCGGCAAGGCTTTCGCGGCGCGGATGATAAAAGCTTTGGGCGGCGTCGACTTACTTGCTACGATTACGGGAGAACCCTTCTCTCTCCGGATATTTCCGCTAAGAACAGCGTAGCCATGCGGTTAGCTTCCGGTAGGCGAGTCGGCTATAAGTTCCCTTCTGCCCCCGCAGGGCCAGCCTTGCGCAAAATACCCGGCCCATGATTTCAGCCAGCCATCCCAACCAGTCGTGCTTTGAGCGTCCGCAGGGCCGCCTCACTTTGTGGATTCTCGAGTGCTTAAAGGCGACGATCCGCCGCTTGGGCGTCGCGCCGGTTCAGGGGCGGGTTTCCTGCACCGTACGGGCGCCACAAACTAACCCTGCCGCCCGCAGAACTCTACGCCAGGCTCCGCTTCACTTCGTCGCCCCGTGAAGGCTACTGGCGGACGGATTCAAATACTTGTGGGCGCTGTTTTAATCGCAGCTGCGCTTTCGCGCCCTGCACTGGGAGAACGCCCCGACTCACCGGCAGCGGTCCGCGCCTTCTGGAATGCCGGCCGTTATGAAGAACTGGCGCAGCTTTCCGAGCGCAAGCAAGGGCAGTCCTTTCTGCTCCACGAAGGCTGGCTGGCCGGTGAAGCGCTCCTGCTTTTGAATCGTCCAGCCGAGGCTCTAAAAATCGCGGCATCTCTTGATGAAAGCGCGCCCAGGGGAATGACGGGCGCCTATCTGCGCTTTCGCAGCGCACAGGTCCGCGGAGCCAGCGCCGCGGCTCGTACGATTGCAGAGGAGAGAGTCCGGCGCCCGGATGTGGCCTATGGATTTGGACGCGGCTCGCTGGATTCGGTGCTTTTGGGGCGCATGAAACTGGCGGCCGGGGAGGATGCCAAGTCCGTGCTGGATACTTTGTTTGAAAAGGCCGCGACCCAGGATCCAAACTGCGAGGAGGCCTATGAAGCGATCGCGGAACTGGCTTTGGAGCGGGGCGATGCGGAACTGGCGGCCAAAAAGGCCTCCGAAGGGGTCCGTCGTTTTCCAACCAACGCACGGCTACTGGCCCAACTCGGCGAGGCTCTCCAGTGGACTTCCCCGAAGGAGGCGCTGCGCCACTGGCAGCGCGCATTGGAACTCAATCCCCGCGAGGAGGCCGCGCTAGCCGCGCTAGCCGAAGACCGCTTCCGCCACGAGGACAGCGCGGGTTTTGAGAAGCTCCTTTCAAAGCTTCCACAATGGAGCGTTTCCCGCGCAGCCCTGAGCCTTGCACAGGCCGCCCTCGGTGCCGACAAGGCCCGCACGACGAGCCTTCTGAAACTGCACTCGAAGAACGCTCCGGCTCTTGTGAAGGCCGGCGCGTTGCTGTCCGAGCGCTACCGTTTTGCTGAGGCGGCGGAGATTCAGAAAGCGGCCATGGCGGCCGATCCGCTCCTCACCACGGCCCGACGTGATCTCGCCGAGGATCTTCTGCGCCTCGGACGCACCGACGAGGCCTGGCCCCTCTTGGAAGCAGTCCACAAGGAGGACGGCTACGACGTCACCACTTTCAATCTTCTGGAGCTCAAGGAAAGGGTAGCAGGATTCACCAAAATCGAGACGCCCCACTTCGCGCTCCACATGGATCCGCTGGAGGCTTCGGTGTACGGTGACCGAGTCGGCCGGCTCCTCGAGCGCGCCTATGAAAAGCTCACAGCCAAATACGGCTTCACACCCGCACAGCGCACGCATGTGGAGATTTTTCCCGACCAGAAAGACTTCGCGGTTCGCACCTTCGGCGTGCCGGGTGGGGACGGCTACCTCGGTGTCTGTTTCGGGCCGGTGATCACCGCACCAAGTCCCGCATCCCCCCGCGCCGCGGGCCACAGCTGGGAAGCAACGCTCTGGCACGAATTTACGCACACCATCACACTTTCCCTCACCCGCAACCGAATGCCGCGCTGGTTGAGCGAGGGGATCTCCGTTTTCGAGGAGCAGCAGGCCAACCCTGGCTGGGGCCAACGCTTCCTTCCCCGTCATGCGCCCCGCCTGCTCGCGGGCGAGTGCACGCCCGTGGACGAGATGGCTTCGGCCTTCCGCTCCGGTGACGGAGCAGCTCTGGACTTCGCCTATTTCCAAGCGGGCCTCATTGTGGAATGGATGGTTCAAAAGGCCGGCATGAACGTCCTCAAGGCGCTGCTTGCCGATCTGGCTTCCGGGAGCGAATTGAACGCTGCCATCGTCAAGCGCTACGGACCAATGCCAAAGGTTAATTCAGAATTTTCCAAATACGCCACGGAATGGGCCCGAAAATCGGCGGGCGGCCTCGCATGGAAAGTCCAAACGCAGCCAGACCAGCGGACCTCAGGCACTCCTAAAACGTACGAAGACCTGGTGGAGTCTGCGCGCAAATTCTTGGCAAGCAACGATCTGAAATCCGCAAGGGAGACCCTGGAGTCTGCCCTCCAATCGCCCCCCTCAGTCTCCGACCCCGAGGGCGTCTACCCGCTCCTGGCGAAAGTTTACAGAAGGTTGGGGTTGGAAAAAGAGGAGGCCAGCGCCCTCGAGAGCGGACTCGAGAGAATGGCGGATCTGCCAGGCGCCCACGAGCGCCTCACCCAAATCTACTCCGGATGGCGCGACTGGTACGCCCTGGAACGCACCTCCGAAAACAGCCTTGGGGTCAGCCCCATGTCCCTCCCTGTTGTGGAAAGCCTGCTCAAAGCGCAGGAGGGCGCGGGCCGTTCTGCGGCCGCCGCCGAGTCCTGCCGGAAGGCGCTCGCGCTGGACCCCGGTCGCGCTCCGAGATGGCATTCTCTGCTTGGAAGGCTCTTGGAAAAAACAGCACCCGCCGAGGCGCGCATTCATCTGCTGGAAGCCCTCGAAATCAATCCCAGGGACAGGGAGGCTCTCCAAGCACTCGCCCGCATTTCCAGCTCGAAAAATCCGCAAGGAACGCAAACCCCGGAAAAACCATGACGCGTTCACCCCTTCCTTCTCAGCTTTTCATTATGGCGCTGTGCGCGTTCCTACAACCCGCGCAGGCGCCGGCGGATGGCATCCCGCCACCCAATGCAAAGACCGCCCGGGAAGCCCTCGCTGATCCAAACGAGGTCCCAAACTGGAAAAATCCAAAGGGCTTCGAAACAGACGTCTTCTGCTTTGTACGCCTCAAATATGAGACAGGAGGACGCTTCGGCCGGTTCAATCCCCACCGCTGGGCCACGGATTATCCGGACGCGGACCTCAACCTCTCCTACCGTCTGCAGCAGATGACCTCGATGAAGGTCGACCCGAACACGAAGGTCATGCGCATCACGGATCCCGCGATGTTCCGACACCCGTTCGTCTATGTGGTGGAGCCCGGCGACTGGCTGCTGAGCGAACAGGAGGTGCAAATATTACGTCGCTACCTTCTCAACGGCGGTTTTTTGTGGGCGGACGACTTCTGGGGGGAGGCCGAATGGGAGGGCTTTGAAAGCCAAATGCAGCGGATTTTTCCGGACCGCACCTGGAAGGACATACCGCGTTCAGACCCTTTGTTTCATTGCGTGTTTGACCTTCCGGAAAGCCTCAACCTCCAGTGTCCGAACGTCCGCCTTGGCACACAGAGCCAGTACACGGGCATCACGTGGGAGCGCCCGGACGCCCAGGACGTCCACATCCGCGGCTGGTTCGACGACAAGGGCCGCATGTGCGCCATCGCCACACACAACACTGACAATGGCGACGGCTGGGAGCGCGAAGGTGAGAACGAGTATTATTTCAAAGAGTTCTCCGAGAAGAAAGCCTACCCACTGCTCGTGAACATCCTCTTCTGGGTGATGACCCATTAGTCCCATTTAAAAACGACGATCACCCCCAGCTTCGCTCGTTCCCAATTTCTTAATTCCGCAGAACACCAAAACCCTTTCCTTTCACCCATGGACGAAGCAGCAACCCTTGAAACGCTCTCCGGAGCTCGCGACCGCATTCACAAAGAGCTGGCAAAGGCCATCGTAGGCCAGCGCGCGGTCATCGAACAAATCCTTGTCGCAATGCTCACCGGCGGCAACTGCCTGATCACCGGCGCACCCGGACTGGCCAAGACGCTCCTCGTAAAGTCTCTCGCCGAGGTTTTTAAACTCCAGTTCAACCGCATTCAGTTCACTCCGGATTTGATGCCCGCCGACATCACCGGGATGGACATCCTCCAGGACGGCCCCGAGGGACGCTCCATGCAATTCATCAAGGGCCCGATTTTCGCCCAAATGCTGCTCGCTGATGAAATCAACCGGACCCCTCCGAAGACGCAGGCGGCATTGCTCGAGGCGATGCAGGAAAAGCAGGTAACCGTTGCGGGACGGCGCTATCCGCTGCCTTCCCCTTTCTTTGTACTCGCGACGCAAAACCCCGTGGAGATGGAAGGCACCTACGTGCTGCCGGAAGCGCAGCTCGACCGCTTCATGTTCAACGTGATCATCGACTATCTTCCGGAGTCCGACGAAGTCGAAGTGGTGCGCCGCACGACCTCGCCTTCGGGCGAAACCGTCTCTCCACTTTTCAGCTCCGAGGACGTGCTCGCGTTTCAGAAGCTGGTCCGGACGGTGCCGGTATCCGAAGAGGTGGTGCGCTATGCGGTGCGGCTCTCAGCAGCTTCACGGCCTCAGCTACAGGGAGCGCCGGACTTTGTCCGCCGCCTGGTGAACTGGGGCGCCGGCACCCGGGCCGCCCAGTGCCTCGTTCTCGGCGCAAAGGTACTGGCCATTTGGGCAGGCCGCTCGCACGTGATGGCCGAGGAGATCAAGGCGCTCGCACACCCCGTTCTACGCCACCGCATCCAGCTCAACTACAAGGCCGAAGCCGAAGGGGTCACGATCGAGGCCTTCATCAACCGACTGCTTCAGGAAGTCCGCTAGCATGTTCGACGCTCTGCTTAAGCGTTTTGGCGCATTCCGGCGCGACACACACCCCGGGGGTGTGCGGCCGGTTGAAATGCCGCGCAGTGAGGCCGTCCTAACGGCCTCGGACGCAGAGCAGCCGTGGATGGATTTGCAGGCGCTCATGGCGATCGAGTCCCTCGAGTTGCGCGTTCAACGGCTCGTCCAGGGCATTTACCGCGGACAGCATCGGAGCGCGCGGCGGGGATACTCCGCCGAGTTCAGCGAATACCGACCTTACAGCCCGGGCGACGACCTGCGGCACCTTGACTGGCGCCGGCTCGCCAGGACAGACCGTCCCTATCTGCGCCAATACGAGGAAGAATCCGATTGGGGCTGCCTTGTCCTTCTCGATCTGAGTGGTTCGATGGGATACGGCTCCCTGTCCCATACCAAGGCTGATTATGCCAGGACACTCGCGGGCACGCTCGGCGTGTATCTGCACAATCAGGGAGACCCGGTCGGCTTGCTCCGACTGTCCAAAGACTCGGGCGACGCGATCCCCATCGGCCGCTCCTCAAAACAGCTTTCACGCTGGTGGTCGCTACTAGCCGCCGACCCGGCAGGCCGGGATTCAAGTCTGGCTCAAGCTTTTGAAACCGTGCCGGTGCTGCTCAAGCGGCCGGGCTTGGTGGTAGTGATCAGTGATTTTTTGAGCGCCCCGCAAGCCTGGGCCGCCCCCCTGAAGCAATTGCGCGCAGCCCGGCACGAAGTCGTCTTCTTCGAAGTGCTCGACCCCCACGAGCTTGAGTTTCCCTTCGACGGAGACACCCAGTTCCAAGACCTCGAAACCTTGCGCCAGCTCGACGTCGACGCCTCGCGGGCAAGGACCGACTATCTGGAACGCTTCAACGCGCACCGGAAGCGGGTGGCAGATGAATGCGAGGAACAATCCGTTCTTTTCATTCCAGCCCACACTCACACGCCGTTGGAACCCATTCTGCGCCAAGCAATCTCGGGAATCGGGAGGCGCGGGGCACGCAGTTCCACCGGGCAGGGAGGGCCTGCGTCATGAGCTTTCTTTCACCCTGGTTTTTTCTCGGCCTCGCCGCGCTTGCGGGTCCGCTCATCGCACACCTCAGGCGCCTCAGCGTCAAGCAACGGGTCCGCTTCAGCGCCGTAGATTTTCTCGGCGCCGCTCCTCCACGCAGCGCGCGCAAGCGCTGGGAGGACGTATGGCTGATGGTCCTCCGCATGCTCGCCCTAGCGCTCTTTGCACTGGCGTTTGCCCGACCCTATTTCAAAGACTCACCCCCGCAAGATAACAGACATGCCGGAGGACGCAGGGTCGCAATCCTGCTGGACACCAGCGCAAGCATGCGGCGGGACGGCCTCTTTCCGGACGCACTTCAAAAGGCAGCCGAAATTGCCAGTGCGCTTGGCCCCGAGGACGAGCTCGAGATCCTTTCCTTCGACCGGGCGGTGCGCAATGTACTGAGCTTCGACACCTGGCGCGACACCGTCCCCGCTCAACGCGCGGCGCTTTTAAAACAGTCCCTGAATTCAACAACGGCCACCTGGGCTGAAACACGTCTGGACGAGGCGCTACGCTTTGCTGCCGAACAGCAGTTCGAGGACGCCGAACGCCGTCCCTTCGAGGCCGCAGTCATCTCGGACCTCCAGGAGGGTGCCTCGCTGGCCGCCCTGCAGGGCGCCCGCTGGCCTACGAAGTTTTCAGTCCGCCTGCTCCCGGTTGCACTGTCCGGCGGCCCGCACCCGGTGGAGACTGCGGCACTTCACTGGATCCCGCTCGACCCAGAGACGGCCCCAACCGAAGCCCCATTCCAGTTGCAAGTCCTTGCTCCGCCCGGTTTTTCCAAGGAGTCGGTCCGGCTGGTATCCGAGGCGCAGCCGCCCCGCGAGTGGATCGCTCCGGCCTCGCCCGGCCGCCCCAGACTGACCCATGTTCCGGGGCCGGCGAGCGCTCCAGTTTTCATTCACCCCGCCGGCACCACAGAACCGCTCTTCGGCATATGGGCGGCTCCCCTGCCGAGGTCCCGCACCCTCGTCGCGGTGGGTGGGCGAGGTGCAACGGACGGCCACACGGCATCCAGATACTTTGTTGAAAAGGCGCTTCACTCCTTCGGCTCGCAGCGCGTGGAAATTCTACCCGAAGACGGTCCAGCCGGTGTGCGGGACGCGGAGGTCGGCCTCTGGATCGCAGGCGATGGAACTGGACCGCAGTGGCTTGAGAGAATGCGATCCGCAGTCGAAGCCGGCGCCTCCGCGCTGGTTCAATTGGAAGGCCCATCCGACAAGGTCCTTATGGATTCGCTGCTCGGCGGAGAGTCCTCTGTCACTGAGGCCGGGGTCTATGGATTCGCCATCCTCGGGGAGGTTGATCGGACTCACGCATTGTTCGCGCCGTTCCGCCCGCCGCAGTTCTCCGACTTCACAGGGATCAGGTTTTGGAAGTACCGCCGCCTTGTCTTGCCCGGGCAGGTCCAGACACGGATCCTTGCGCGCTTCGAAGGAGGTGACCCCGCTCTTCTCGAGTGCGTCCTCGGCAAGGGCAAGCTCTTGATCTCGACGTTCGGCTGGAAGCCATCTGACGGTCAATGGGTTCTGTCCTCCCGCTGTGTTCCATTTCTTGCGGGGTGTCTGGAATGGAGCGGCGGCGGACGCAGACACTTTTTCACAACCACACCGGGCGAAGAGATCACTCTGCCCGAGGGAACGACCTCCATCAGAAGCCCGGGGGGCGGGGTGATTGACGTTTCGGACGGGCGCTTTCGGCCGGACGCTCCGGGTGTGTACACCATCGAGCCGAGCGGCGGCGTCCTCGTGGTAAATCTGGCCCGCGCTGAGTCCCAGTTTACCCCAATGGATCCGCACAAACTAACCGCCCTTGGAGTGCCCCTGCTACCGGAGGAGAGCTCTGCACTAAGCTCCGCTGCCGGCACGGTCCGGGGCGAGGCGGTGCCCCTCGCGCAAGAACTTGAATCCCGGCAAGGCATCTGGCGGTGGCTTCTGGCCGCGATGCTTGCGGTCCTTTTGCTGGAAACCCTCTGGGCGGGCCGGATTTCAATCTCAAAGCCAATGGCATCATGAACGAGACTGAGCCAGAACCGTTTACGAACAGTGAAGAGACACCGCCAAGTGAGGGGGCGACGTCCGTTGTCATGCCCGTGCTGGCGCGCGTTGTTCGTCGGGTCCGTTCGGAACGCATCGCGTGGTGCCGCTCGGCCATAGGCGCGGGGGTGGTGGTGCTGCTTCTGGGTGCCTCCGCCGGGAACACCGACCACCGGCTGGTTTGGAGCCTCGTCCTCGGAGCATGGGTGGCAGGCCTCTTTCTGACCAGTCGTCTCAACAAATGGGAGCCCACCCCGGCGACCCTTGCAAAGCGGATCGAGGCCTTTGACCCCTCCCTCGAGGGCAGACTGCTCACCGCCCTCGACCACGTCTCGCAACACGAGCCGCGCGAAACGCCGTATCTTCAAGTCCGCCTTTGGAACGAGGTTGCCGCGCGGGCTAGGACCGGCTCCTGGGAGGCATGCGTTCCGAAGTGGCGCCTCTTCACCGCAGGCACAGTACAACTTTTCATTCAGGCAGCGGTTGTCTACACAGGCATCCAATGGCTGTTGACGCCGGAGCGCGTTCGGGATGAAGGAACACAGCAGGCCCCAATGGCCGTCTCCGCAACTGCACTCGAAGTTCTTCCGGGTGACATAGAGCTTGAAAGGGGCTCCCGCTTCTCGGCGAGCGCCCGGCTCGGACAGGCCAGCCCGGGCGTGTATCTCTACATCAGGCAGGTGGGCTCCGAGCCCGAGAGGATACCGATGCAACAGGCGCTGGCCGAGCCGCTCTACGGCGCCTCGGTGGACGCCGTCGACCGGGACCTGGAGTACTGGGTCGAGGCGCCCTCCGGCAAATCGTCGGTTTTCAAAGTCCGTACATTCGAACACCCCAAGCTCGAACAGTCGACCGCCACCGTACACTACCCCGAGGGTGCGCAACCCCGGGAGCGCGTCTTTGAAAACGCCAGAAAGCTCACGGTTCCAGAGGCGTCCGGGATCGACTGGGTGTTGCAGCTCAACAAGCCGGTGAAGAGCGCCCTCCTCACACACAAGGATGGGCGCGTCGAAGCACTTGAGACGCATAACGATTCCAACACGCTCCGTTGGAGGATCGCCCCGGCCACCACCTCCATCGAGGCCAAACTGGACCTCGAGGACCTCGACGGACGGAGCGCTAAGGAACAAACGACACTTCACTTGCAGGTGCTTCCGAACGAACCGCCGAAAATTCGTCCCCTTCTTCCCAGGCCGGACGCAAGATTCACCTCGCTGGAGGAGGTGGACTTTGAAGCCGAGGTTTGGGATGAAAGCGGTCTCAAGCGCTGGGGCGTCACGGTATCCCTGGGCACGCAGCCTCCTGTAGAGATCGTTCTCGGGCACGACGCCAGGGCTGCGCAAAAGCAGCGACTGCATCATCTAGAAGCCCTTGAGGCGGGCAATCTGAGTGTGGGAGACTCGGTCACCTGGTTCTTCTGGGCGGAAGACACCGTTGGCAACAGCGGCGTGCGAAGGGTGGAAAGCGACCTGTTCCTTGGCAGAATAAGGCCGTTTGAGGAAATCTACCGGCAGGAGGACGGGGATGAAGGCGAGGGCGAAAGCGAAAAAGGAAACCCCCAACTACTGGAGCTCCAAAAGCAGGTGCTCGCAGCGACGTGGAACCTTCGCCGCGAACCAGCCAAGGCGGATGGCAAAATGCCGGAGCTCAAAAAGAGCCTGGAGACCGTTCGGGACTCGGAAAAAAAGGTGCGGGACATGGCCGCTGAGGCCGAGGCAAAGGAGACCAAGGAGAGCCGCCTCACCCACTATGCGGACGCTCAGAAGCATCTTGTCCAGGCCGTCTCCGAACTTGCCGCAGCGGCCGCCGCCAATCCTCCTGCCTCTCTGCACGCAGCGATTGCAGCGGAGCGCGCTGCCTATGATGCACTGGCCCACCTGAGCCCCTCGAACTACAACATGAAACGCTCGAAGGCCAAGGCCTCCTCAAGCCAGGAGCGCACAGCCCAAATGAACGACCTTGAGTTCAGCAAGGAGGAAGACCGCTACGAAAAGAAAACGCAGGCGAAGACGGCTGAGCAGGAAAAGGAACGCAGCGACACCGAGGATCTTTTGGCACGCCTTCGGGCCCTCGCGAGGAGGCAGGAGGAAGTCTCGGAGCGCGTCAAAGAGTTGCAGGCCAAGATTGAAAATACGACCGACGAAAAGGAGAAGGAAGCGGCCAAACGGGAACTCAAACGTCTGTCCGAAGAACAAAAGTCTCTTGCACAGGAACTCGAGGACGCGCAGCAGAAAACCGCGTCTAAAAACGAGGCGCTCGCCTCGCAGCAGGAAAACATCGATGCCGCCCGCGAGGCTGCACAGCGTGCCGCAAGCGCGCTTGAAAGGGGTGCACTGGACGAGGCGAGAGCCGCGGCCGCGAGGAGTTCCGACAAGGTGCGGGAGAGCAGTAACGCCCTTCGCAAGCAGCTGTCCGGTCAGAACAAAGAAGACGCCCGCGAACTGCAGGAGATGGCGCAGGAGCTACTTCGGAAAGAGCGCCAAATGTCTGAAGCCATGAATCCGTCCGCTAAAAAAAATGGGGCCAAACTCGAGAACACCAGCACACGCAAACAACTCGCCGACGACCTCAACTCCCAAAGGCAGAGCCTGCGGCAACTCCAAAGCCAGATTCAAAAGGTCGCCGAAACCACAGAAACCGCAGAGCCCGTCTTTTCAAAAGCGCTGCAGGACATTCACCGTTCCACCATTCAAAACCAGACCGAGGCCAAGCTGAAGGTCGCGTCCGATGCCCTGACGCTCGCGCAGGCCGGAATCGCCCGCCGGGCCGAGGAAGCTGCTGCAAAAGACCTCGAGAAGCTCGCAGACGACGTCCAAAAAGCAGCGGACGAGGTTTTCGGCGATGATGCGCAATCGCTCCGGCAGGCAAGGAAAGCCTTGGACGAGCTCAGCCAACAGATCGCCGCTGCGGCCCCCTCGGGCTCGCAACCGGGCTCGCAACCGGGCTCGCAACCGGGCTCGCAACCGGGCTCGCAACCGGGCTCACAACCGGGCTCACAACCGGGCTC
>CANFTB010000043.1 GCA_947449735.1 Chthoniobacteraceae bacterium
GTTGAGCACGTTGAGCACGTTGAGCACGTTGAGCACGTTGAGCACGTTGAGCACGTTGAGCACGTTGAAGAATCGTCTCAACCACCTGTTCCCTAGGGATCAAGGCACTTTCAAGTGCATTGGGCTGGCATTACCCCGAAAAAGACCACGTGCGACAGGGTACCCTGTCTTGTGTCATCGGTTCTGGCCCCGATTGCCAGCGATCCAACTGTAAAACGAAAAAAGGGCAAGCCCTGCGAAGGGTGCCCTTTTCCTAAACTGACCTAAACAGAGCTGAACTATGCACCCGCTTTCGCGGCGTCAGCAGCAGCGATGATCCGATCGTTCTTCTTGCGGCGTACCGCACGTTTTTTTGCGTTATCTTTTCCTTTGTTGTGTCCCATAGGGTGACCATACGACACTCAAGTGCGTTCTCTGCCAAGCTGATTCAACGTCGGTCACTTCAAATGAGATTCAACCGAAAGGGGCTTAACCTTTCAAAAGCCTGACTAGACGCATTTTAACAACACCAACCGGATCCTCTACTATTCTTCGGGCGTCCACTCGCACCAGCGGAGAATATGCTGCCTCAAAAGCGTCTGCGCCTCAGCACCATTCCTCCGCTCCAACGCATCCACAATCCGGCTGTGATCAGCGGTGGAACTCTTGGACTCGGCCAGACTGGTCGCCTTCACATATTTTCTGAAACCATTCACGAGAATTGACTCAAAGGGCCAGCGCAAGTTGTTCCAAACGGCAAGCAGCCATTGATGCCCAGAAGCCTTGCAAAGCGTTTGATGAAACTCCACATCGAGCAAGGCCAACTCCTCCGGAGTCGATGCCTCTTCAAAAGCAGCAATGTTCATACGCAGATTCTCGACATCAGCAGCGGTCCGAGCTTCGGCCGCAAGACGGACGGCAAGTCCCTCAAGCTCCAGCCGAACAGACCACACCTGCTGATGATCTTCTTCCGTAAAACCTCGCACGATGGAACGTCCACGGGCATCGCTAAAAACCAGTCCATCCCGCTCAATCTGCATGATCGCCTCTCGCACTGGAACGCGACTCACGCCGAGAGACTGCGCATACTGAGCCTCAGAGATCGCGCCTCCCGCCGGACACTCCCCATTTACAATCCTCCGACGCAACTCCGCCAGAACCTGATCCGAAACGCTGTGCCTGACGATGAACTGCGACGCCGCGTTACGTTGATTCAGTGCAGACATTTACCGCATCCTAACGTCCAGCGACATTGGGTCAAGTCAGCCATTTCAGCGTCTGCAATTCCCTCAACCAACCGGGATAAAAACAGCCCTGCATCACGACAAGACCGCATCGCCCTCAGCGTTACGATACAGCCTAGGACAAGCAAAACCGCACCGAGTTTGGCCTGAAAAGGTCAGCCGCAGCCGGATTGAGTCAGCGCGACTTAGCCGAATATACTGGAGCGCTTTTTAGGGGATCTGACCGGCCTTCGCCAGCGGCGGGGCATTTTTCGCAGTCTGGGCGAGTTGATCGAGACGGTCATAGACTCCTTCCTCCGGTACAATGCGGCTCCAACACCGTCTGTGTGGAAGGCAGCGGCCTCCGATATTGTCGCGAAAGTAAAGAGTGCAAGACGGCAGCTTGATACCCCGAACCAATTGCAGATCATTACACTAACGACTGCCCCTCAGCGCCCGCTGTCCAAGTACTGGGCCTCATGCTGTACAAAATCACCGCGGTTGCCGCGTTCACCGAAAGTGAGTCAATCGCCTCACTCATAGGAATCTTCACGAGACAGTCGAGTTCAGCCCGCGTCTCCGCGGAAAGCCCCTGCCCTTCATTGCCAACAAACAGCGCCATCCGTTGCGCTCCAAAATCCGCGGAGGGCAACTCGACGGCCGCCTCCGTAGCGGCGCCCACCATCCGCACTCCCCGCGAACGCAAATACGCGCAAGCTTGGCCCCTATCTTTCACACGGAACACCGGGAGACGAAACACACTCCCCATCGAGGTGCGGGCCGCCCGCGGGTGAAACGGGTCCGTCCCCCCGATCGCAACCAAAGCGCCCACCCCGAGCGCGTGGGCAGTGCGCATCAATGCCCCCACATTGCCCGGATCCATCATCTCCTCGAGAACCAGCATCCGGAGCCTCCGGCCCTCGCCTTCAGACGAATCCAACCACGTGCACAGCTCGTCCTCTCCCCTCACGGGCATTCGAACCAGCGCATGAATTGCCCCAAGAGATCGTCCCTCCCCCAGCCTTTCCACGACCGCATCCGGCACGCAAACCACCGGGCCGTACAAGCGCTCATACATCTCGATTATTTTGGCCATCCGCGGTGAGGAATCCCGGCGCTCCGCCTCCCCAACCACCACATGCTCTATCTGCGCCCCCGCAGAAATCGCACGCTCCACCAGACGAAAGCCTTCAACCGCAAAAGCCCCCAAAAACCTCCGCCCATCCGAAGACAACGCAGACTCAAGCCTCGCAACGACATTTTGCCAGGATGGAGGAGAGGAAGGGATCGTCATAAGTAGGGCGAACAAAATCGGGCGCCCTAAAAACTACCCGTCTTTCATCCGCGACCAACATCGTTTTCAGGACTCCTCCGCAAAGCCCGCCACGCAACTCAGAGGTGCTTCCGCAAAAACCCGGCAACCAGCGGGCGCAAATCCTCTCCGGCCGTGCGGAGTCCAAACCCATGCCCAGCATCAGGCACAACCTTGAAAACATGGGGCGCCCCGCGCTCGCGCATCACAGCCACAAAATCCTCAGAGAACAAAAATTCCACATCCGAGTCAGCCTCCCCGTGGAGCACGAGCACGGGAGGCGATGCCTTCGAACTGTGCTCCACCGGGGAGGCTAGAGCCAATGCCCGCGCATCGGTGCGGTCCGCTTCCTGCATCAAACTGTACGTCTCAAACTTCCGCACGTCCGGGATGCCGTAAAAGTCGACCACACACCGCACACTGTTGTCCTCCGCCAAAGCCCCGCCGTTTTGATTCAATTCGGCGCACGACGAGGAGAGCCCGCAAAGCAACGCCAGATGCCCGCCCGCAGACCCGCCGCAAACCGCAACCCGACCGGGATCAATGCGGATTACCGACGCAATCCTCTTCATCCAGCGGAGCGCACTTTTACAGTCGTACAAGTTGTCCGGCCAGGCCCCGCGGATCTTGGAACCGCGCGGCGTCCCCCCCGCAAACTTCGTAAGGGTGTAATTCACACTCACGGCCGCGTACCCCTCATCCAACGCAAAAGTCGCAAACTCCACCATCCTTCCTCCGGCCTTGTCCCCACCAACCCAACCCCCGCCGTGGATCAGTAAGATGGCCGGGACAGGGCCACTCGCCGTCTCCGGCAAATACACGTCAGCGAGTTGATCTCCTCTGGACCCCGGATAATGCACGTCCTTGTAAAAACGGAACGCAGTTCCTTTTTCCGTCCTGTGCGACTCCACGTGCCCGAGTTCCACTCCACCAGAACCTCCATTACCAACAGCCGGAGGCGCTCCTCTGCCACCGACAACCAGCATCACAAAACAGAGGACCGCCACCCATGAACGATCGAGCAACGCGGAACGCCTCCGAAAACCCGGCTTCAATGCACTTACAATGGAAGATGTCGTCGCCATAAAACCTTATTGAAACCGCACACTCGGTCCGTCCACCCATTCCGGTGGAATCATGATCTGTCGCGGCACCGCGGGAACGCCCCGCTCGTTCTGGGTAAGCTGCGCCACCACCATGTCGACCGCCGATGCCGCCAGATGGTCCCTGCGCTGATAGATGCCCGCCCACCCCCTCATCTCAGACGTCCAGTCATGCACTACGAACCCGATGTCATCAGGAACGTCCAATGACATCCGTTTAAGCCACTTTGGAACGAACGTATCGAATGAAATCAAGGCGTCAGGCCGGTGCATCCTCATCCATTCGCTGAAAGCACCGAAACCGCGGCCAAGATTATTGTGCGGCAGCATCAGCAACGGCACACGCTGCTCGACCGGCAGCCCTTGCTGAAAATGAAACAGCCCACCGCTGTAGCCGTTCTGAGAGCGGTCATCCACCCAGCGGTTGATGGCAAGCCCGATCCGCTTGTACCCGCGCCGCATCAACTCCCCGGCGGCAAGCTGCACTCCCAAAAACATGTTCCCCGCACACATGTGCAGCGCCGGCTCACGCATCACGTACCCGAAAGTCGCAGAGGCGAACTCCGAATAATCAATCCTGCTGCACGGAATTTGCGCGCTCTGGGGCGACACCAGCACCCCCTCGATGCCCCTCGCCCGCAATACCGTCTGCAACCGCTCCGGCGACAACCCGTCCCGCCCCAGCCAGAACTCGTCCGCGTCGTATCCAAACCCGCGAGCCCTCTGCCTGATGAACTCCAGCGGCACATACTGGTAACTCCGGTTTAAAAGGCCGTCCGCCGGCACAAACTCCCGGATCACTCCAAGCACCGACCTTACCCTCACCCGCTTCCGGCCGCGAACCATCGCCATCATCCGCGACAACTGCGGATCAACGTCGTAGCGCAGTTGTTTTGCCGCCTCGAGGACACGCTGCCGCGTCCCCTCCGCAACCCTGGGAGCGTTGCGCAAGGCCCGGGAAACCGTCATTAAAGACACCCCGGCTGTCCGGGCCACATCCTGTAAACGCGCATGTGAAGAAACCACTGCGTTAACATACCGCAACTTTTGTCGCTGTTTCACGCCAAATCGGGCCGATTCAATGGCAAGCTCGCCGAATGCGACCACTCCTCCACCGCTGCGTTCTACTCGCGACTCTTACGGCGCAATTGCTGCCCCTGCCCACTTTCCATTCAGCGGCCGCACGAGAACCTTCCACCCCAGAGACCAGCACGGAACCCTCCAACCTCTCGCGCACCTGGCAGGGCATTCCAGGCATCGAACGCACCCCGAAAGGCCGCATCTTCATTTCATGGTTCTCCGGAGGACGCCAGGAGCCCGCGGAGGAGAACACCGTTTTCCTGACATTCAGCGATGACGGAGCAAAAAGCCTCGCACCGCTCCGCCCAATGGCGGGCCCCCGCGCTGGATCCCGCTCCTATGATCCCACCCTCTGGATCGATCCAGAGGGCCGCCTGTGGTACATCTTCAACCGCAGCAACAGGGAAACCGCGGCGCACGGAGTGTACGCCCGCATCTGTGAACAGCCGGATGCAGAATCTCCTGCGTGGGGCCCGGAGTTCCGGGTCGGCTTCGACGAGGCTCCGTTCAGCTTTCGAATGAACAAGCCCACGGTGCTTTCGAACGGCGACTGGATCATGCCCGTCACCCACTCTAACTCACCCATCCGCGACTGGTTCGCCGGATCCAGGCAGCTCCAAGGCGCCGCCATTTCAAAGGACAAGGGCAAAACCTGGACGTTGAAGGGCGCCCTCAAAGCACCCGAGTGGGCGCTGGAAAACATGATCGTTGAACTCAAAGACAGACGTCTCTGGATGCTCATTCGCACCGGAGGCGGCGTCCTCTGGCAAAGCCATTCCACAGACGGCGGATTCACTTGGAACGAGGCTACCCCCAGCGATATCCCAAACCCTGGCTCCCGGTTTTTCATACGCCGCCTCGCCTCCGGTAATCTCCTCCTCATCAACCATTACAAGTTCACCGGCCGCAGCCATCTCACCGCCCGCCTGTCCACAGACGACGGTGCGTCTTGGAACGAAGGACTGCTGGTCGACGGCCGCGGCGGAGTCTCCTACCCGGACGCTATTCAAGATAAGGACGGCCTCATCTGGATGATCCAAGACCGGGACAGACAGGGCGATGGTGAAATCCTTCTCAGCACATTCCGGGAGGAAGACGTGGCCTCCGGAGCGGCGACCGCAAAGCACGTGATGCTCCGTAAATCAATCGACAGGCTCGGCTTTTCCAAAGGCTCCAACGAACCACTGAAGCTGCTCCCAGCCGACTGGGATGCAAAAGCGGCGGCGGAGCGTGTTCTGGCCCGTCTCTTCTGCGTGACCGCTCCCGAGGTCAAAGGAGCCCACGACGCTGAAATGGCATTTGATAAAAGCAGGGCGTACGTCGTCGCGGAGGTGAACGACATCCAAGCTGGGGAAAGCGCGGACTGGCCGCACATCTATTCCACCCTCTCAGTTGTGGACCTGAACACACTCAAACTGGAGAAGACTCTTCCGATCGCAAAAAGCGGGCAGGTTTTTGAAAACCACACCCTCGAGCCGGGAGCCTGCTTTGTCCCGCGCATCCTAAAAATCGATGCCAAGAACCTCCGCTGTTACTTCGCGAGCGAGTCGCCCCGAAACCGGGAGGCACAAACATGGTACACAGACTTCAATCTTGAGAGCGGCTCCTTTGAAAACCGCATCCACCGCGCCAAGCTCAAAACATCCGCGGGGATCTTCGACATGCAGCCCCGTTACCTGCATGAAGACGCCGCTCGGCAGGGATTCACCAAACCACCGAAAGATTTCGGCCTCTACATCTTCGACTCCTTTAAAACTTTCAAAGGCAAAACCTACGTGGCCCTGAACAACTACCCTGGCGCTCAAAACGCCCTGGCGGAACTCAACAAATCAAACGACACGTTCGAAGTGATCGGCCACTTCAACGACCCGTCAGACCTCAATCTGACGGAGTCCGCCATCAACAAACTTCCAGACGGACGCTGGATTGCCATCTGCCGGCAGGAGTCCGGGAACCGCAATTACACCTTCACCACAAGCACGGACGGAAAAACCTGGACCTCGGGTTTTCACACGGACTTCGTACCCTCGGGATCGGCATCCAAGCCGACCTTTGATCGCTTTAACAACGTCTACTATCTGGGATGGCAGGACAGGACTACGATCAACGGCGTCTCCCGGTCGGTCTTCAACATCGACGTCTCAAGTGACTGCATCCGATGGGAAAGAAAGTACCGGTTCGAAACGGAGAAGTCGTTCCAATATCCGACCTTCCGGGCTCACAACGGAAGTATTTGGCTGTGTGTGACGCAGGGCGACAGCGACAAAAGCCGGAAAGAAAGAATCATGTTCGGCCGCCTCGAATAACAAAGTCCCAGCACATGCACCTCCTTCTCAAAACAATTACCGGTTTTTATCCCGTGTGGCTCATCGGGTGCGCCGCGCTAGCACTTGGCAGGCCTTCCCTCTTTTTATGGTTTAACGGCCCGTGGATCACCTTTGCCCTGGGAACGGTAATGCTGGGCATGGGACTCACCCTGACGCCCGCCGACTTCCGGCGACTGCTTCAGGCGCCAGGCGCCCTCACCCTGGGGTTTCTGGCTCACTACACCATCATGCCCCTCACCGGCTGGCTCATCGGCAAGGCCCTACATCTGGAACCAGGAATGGCGGTTGGGCTTATCCTGGTTGCCAGCTGCCCCTCCGGAACCGCATCCAACGTGGTTAGCTATCTCGCCAGGGTAGACGTAGCTCTGGCGGTCTCGGTCACCACGACATCCACGCTCTTCGCCTTCGTGATGACCCCACTTTGGTGCAAGCTCCTCGCAGGCCACACCGTGCCCGTCGACGCATTAGGGCTGTGCGTCTCCACACTGAAGGCAGTCGTCGCGCCAGTTCTCATCGGCGTCGTCTGCAACTGGAAATTCCCGGGTGTCGTCGTGCGCATCTCACGCTTCGGCCCAGCGGTTTCAGTCATTGCAGTCGTCCTGATCACTGCTGGAATCGTCTCTCAAAACGCCGGCGCGGTTCTAGACAACTTCGGCAAACTCGCCCTTGCCGCTCTCCTGTTGCACGCCATCGGGTTCGTCCTTGGCTACGCAGTGGCAAGGTTTCTCAAATACCCCGTTATCACCGCCCGAACGGTTTCTATCGAAGTCGGCATGCAGAACGGCGGAATGGCGGCTATGCTTGCAAAGAAGAACTTTCCCATGGAACCGCTGGCTGCCGTTCCGGCCGTCTTTAGCGGCGTCATTCAAAACCTGTTAGGCAGCATCATCGCGGCGCGCTGGGGGCGGAGTCCGGCGCCTCAAGAGGACGGAAAATCACCCGCATGAGCCGGTCGAATATCTACTATTGGAAGTGCGACCGTCCGGCAGTTCTTCATGGCACAGCCGGCCGCACGGATGATTTACACTCCGTCGCAGAAACCGCCCGGGAGGCGCTCTCCGAGACACTTGGCTCTTCCAATGTAACCCTCACTCCCTTTCCATCCCAGGGAAACCATCTGACCTGGATCGCAAAGATTGACGGACAAACCGTCTTTTTGCGCGTCGAAAACGGGCCGGAAATGGACCGGCACCTGGAAGTGGAATCGGCGCTTACAACGATAGTGGGAAAAACAGGAGTCCCTGTTCCAAGGGTGATCGCGGTGGACGCCTCTCGAAGCAAGGTCCCCTTCGCCTGGCAGGCGATCGAACATCTCAACTGCGCCGACCTTAACATCCACTTCAAAGCAGGCCGTCTCCAAACACGAGCCATCGCCCACGACATCGGCGCCGCGGTCGCCAAATGGCAGTCGGTGCCCACATCCGGCTTCGGCATCTTTGAAACAGCTTCAAGCAAGGACACGGAACCCGCAAAAGCCTACCACTCAGACTATGAGTCGTACTACCGCCTGCGCCTCGCGGAGCACATCCAATATCTTACCGACAAGAATTTTCTGTCGATCACTGAAGCGTCTCAAATCGAACAGACAGTCGACCACCATTCGGAGCTGCTCCAAATTTCCTCCGGATGCTTTGTCCACAAAGATCTCGCCCTGTGGAATATTCTGGGATCGCCAACATCGATCGCCGCCTTCATCGATTTTGACGATTCGATCTCGGGAGATCCGGTGGACGACCTCTCCCTTCTCGCGTGCTTCCACACTACAGAATTCGTACGGGACGCCATTCACGGCTATCAGACGGTCCGACCGCTACCCGAAGACCACCGCCGCAGACTGTGGCTGCATCTGCTCCGCAATATGATCGTGAAATCGGTCATTCGCATTGGAGCGGGCTACTTTGACCAAAGCCAGGGTTTGTTCCTCTTTGGAAACGAAGACAGCGGACGGGATCTGGAAACCTTCACCAAAAAACGCCTGATCACCGCTGTCTCTGGCCTGGAGAACAATTCGGACATCGACATTTTATGACACAAGCACTCTCGAAAATCGGCACATGGCTTTCCGTCGGCTCACCGGCCATCGCGGAACTTGCAGCACTCTGCGGCTTCGACTGGGTGCTAATCGACCTTGAACATGGATCCGCTCCGGAAAACGCAGTTTTAGAACAACTCCGTGCTCTCCGCGGAACCCCGACCAAGGGCATCGTCCGGGTCCCCGCCCCGCACGCCGATCTGATCGCCCGAATGCTCGACTGGGGGGCCGACGGCATCATGGTGCCTCACGTGAATTCGGCTCGCGAGGCCGCGGCAATCGTCGAGGCCACCAGCTATCCTCCGGTAGGAAAGAGAGGATTCTCCAGAACAGTCCGGGGACACCAGTATGGACTCAGGGCCCCGGAGACAACTCCGCTCCCTTTAATCATCGCTCAAATCGAAACCCGTGAGGCGGTGGGCGCCGCAAACGAGATTGCATCAGTCAACGGCATCGACGTCCTTTTTATAGGACCCGCAGACCTTCAACTTGACCTAAAGGTCCGTCCGCAGTCGAAGCCACTTACTTACAGCGAATGCCTTAACCGCGTAGTCATTGCGTCAAAGTCCGCCGGCAAGTCGGCCGGAATTCTCCTGCGGGATGCTGGAGCCCTTCGAGAGCACCTTGACCTTGGATTCAATCACATCGCCGTCGACGGAGACCTGTCCATTCTACGAAAGGCCTACCAGGCCATCCTTCCATCAAACCAATAGCCCCCTAAAGTACATGAACCCGATCTCTAAACTCCTTTTGATAACGGCTTTTCCGGCCCTCTCGCTGTCTGTCCAAGCGCTCGAAAAATCTACGCTCGATCTTTCGCTGGAACCGCCGGTCATCAACACGAATCCCGGCCCCGAGTACGCCGACAACATGCGGCCGGGCAATATGGTTCTGGGCATTGACCGCACTCCGAAGGGACGCCTCTGGTCTGCATGGGTAGGCAATGGAGACAGCCCCAACGGGTTTTTCATGCTCGCAACAAGCGATGACGGCGGAAAGTCGTGGTCCAAGCCGAGGGTGGTCATCGACCCGACGGACCCGCTTAACCAGCCAAACCGGCGCTCGCTCGTTGGAAACCTTTGGACCGATCCATTGGGCAGGCTGTGGTGCTTCTTTGACCAAAGCCTTGGCTATTTCGACGGCCGGGCGGGCGACTGGTACATCCGTTGCGACAATCCGGACGATGCAGATCCAAAGTGGACAGCGCCGGTCCGGTTTGCGGACGGTTGCACTCTCAACAAGCCGACGGTCCTCAGCAACGGCGACTGGCTTCTTCCTGTTTCCCTGTGGCCCAGGGAGGTCATCTCGACGTGGAACGGCGCCAACACCTTTCCGGGCGCCGAAAGCTTCAAGGAATCGCACAGGGAACTAGATCCCATACGCATGGCGAATGTCTTTGCCTCCTCTGACCAGGGAAAGACATGGACCATCAGAGGCGGCGTGCGTTTTCCGCACACCAACTTCGATGAACACATGATCGTCGAGCGCCGGGACGGATCACTCTGGATGCTGGCACGCACAAGCAAGGGGGTGAGCGAAAGCTTCTCCACCGACCAAGGCCGCACGTGGAGCGAACCTCAACTTAGCACCATTAAAAATCTGAGCGCGCGATTTTTCATCCGCAGGCTCAGTTCGGGTAACCTTTTGCTGGTCAAGAACGGCCCGACATCGGTCTTTCTGCCAAGGCGCTCCAGCCTGACCGCATTCCTTTCTGCGGACGATGGCATCACCTGGACCAAGGGACTCACCCTCGACGACCGCTCCGAGGTGTCCTACCCCGATGGATTTCAAGCGCCCGATGGCACGATCCACATCCTCTACGACTGGAACCGCCACACTGACGGGGAAATCCTCCTCGCCAAATTCCGCGAGGAAGACGTGACCGCGGGCAAGCTTGCAACCCCCGGCTCCGCCTCCCGGATGCTTGTGAACAAGGCCCTTGCGCCGTCCCTTCCGAAATCCATCACCCCGGATCCAAAATGGTCCACCCAGGCTGAGCTGGATGCAAAAGAGGACTTCAAGAGCATCCCGTACGACGGCGTGACTCCCAACAAGATGGTCTGCGACACCACCTTGAGGGAACTTCCCGACGGCTCTTGGATTCTGTTCATGCTGGCCGGAGGAGACACCGAGCCCAGTCCGCTCAACTACACCGGAGTCACCCGCAGTTCCGACAAAGGCAAAACTTGGACGCCTCTCGAGAGCTTTAACGTGGGCTTCCCCCGCGAGGGCACAACGATTGGACAGGGACCCACGGAGCTGATGGTCACCGGCACGCTCTCCACGCTCTTTTTCTCAACCCATTCCAAACACTGGGCCAACGACTGGCGCTCGTGGTTTTTGACAAGTGACGATTCGTTCAAATCTTGGAGCGCTCCGCAGGAAGTTCCGGGCCGACTGAAGGAGCGGACTTTCATCCGGAAGCACATCGTCGCCCGCGACGGCAGAATTCTGATTCCCTTCCAGCACTACGTCGGACCCGACGACGAACAGGACAAGGCGCCCCTCGAAAGAAGGTTCACTAACCCGCGCAACGGCGTCCTGATAAGCAGCGATTCAGGAAAGACTTGGTCGGAGCACGGAAACATCCGGCTCACTCCGAACGACCAGTATTTCGGCTGGGCCGAAAACGATCTGTTTGAAAGGCCCGACGGCTCCATCGTCATGATTATCCGGGCAGACGGATTGGGAGGACTGCTATACAAGGCCGAGTCAAAGGACGGCGGGCGCACCTGGCCGGAGTTCGCAAGCATCACACAAATCCCCAATCCGGGCAGCAAAGCGACGCTCTACAACCTAGGAGGCGAGCGGGTGGCAATTCTCCACAACCCCAACAGCAGACACCGAAGCCCGATGTCCTTGTGGATCAGCTTTGACGGGATGAAAACATGGCCGTACCAGCGGACTCTTCAGGAGACCTCGGTAGACGGACCGAAAGGTCGCATGAACTACCCGGACGGGTTCTTGAGCAAAGACGGGCAGTGGCTCCATTTCGCCTTCGACGACAACCGGCACCGCGCCGTGCACTACAGCGCAAAGCTGCCGCCGTCAAAGTAGGAAGCCGCCGGCGCGGGAGCAACCGCCCAGCCCAACGCCATCAGGAAAGCACCTCAAAAATCGCCTCGACCTCAACCGCGGCTCCCGTGGGTAGTTGCGCAAAACCGAGGGCACTGCGAGCGTGGAATCCATCCGAGTCCTTGCCAAAAATCTGATGCAGCAGATCGGAGCAGCCGTTGATGACCAAATGCTGGTCGCTGAACTCCAAGGTTGAATTCACGCAACCGAGAACCTTGATGACGCGCAGACCGTCGAGCGTGCCGTGCGTATTCCAGACCGCGTTAAGGATCTTCTGAGCACAGTTCTTGGCAGCCCCATAGCCTTCCTCGGTGGAAACACCGGCTCCAAGCTTGCCCTTGAGGTCGCTCACCATCCCCGAAGTAATCAGCCAGTTGCCCGAGCGGATGCACGGATTCAAGTAGCTAGGCGGAAGCTTCGAAAAAACAACTCCTAGGGATTCGGCGCTCTTTTGGGGACTCATGAGGTGGAAAATGTGGGGTTAAATATTGTCTCAATCCGCTGCGATCCAAGCGACCGCAAGATTTCCCATTAACTCAGCCAAATTAGACCTTCGTGCAAGCTTTTGCCCAACAGCACCAATTGGGCCCGGGGAATTCGCACACGGGGGCTTCCACGTTGACTCATTGCATGCCCCGAACAACCTGATAAGAAAGGCATCACGTCAATCCCCCTTAATCTATGAGCATCACCCGCCGCCAGTTGTTTACAAAAGCCGCACTTTCGACGCTGGCGACGGCCGCGGCCGGAGGAACCATCCTGGCGGCGCCTTCATCGCCTGGATCAGTCTCCATCGACAAGGAAGCGGCTGACCCCGCTTACAAGCTCCGCAATCGCGGAATCAAGCACACCCTCATGGGATGGTGTTGGAAGCCCATGGACACACTCGTCCTGGCACGCCATGCAAGGGAAATCGGGCTCACCGGCATCGAAGGAATCGACCGCAAGTTTTACCCGGAGGTGAAGTCCCTCGGCCTTGAGATTTCACTCGTCAGCTCGCACGGATTTTCAAACGGCCCCTGCAATCCGAAGTTCAAAGACGAAGCCACGGCAAAGCTGATCGAGGCCATCGATGTAGCGGCAGACGTCGGAGCAAAGAAGGTGATCACTTTCACTGGCATGAAGTTCGAAGACATGGACCGTGCCCAAGCCGAGCGCAACTGTCTGGACGTATGGAAGGCGGTTCTTCCAAATGCGGAGAAAAAAGGAATCACACTCGTTCTGGAACACCTCAACTCCCGCGATTCAACCCATCCGATGAAGGGACATCCCGGATATTTTGGAGACGACGTCGATTTCTGCGTGGATCTGATCAAACGGGTGGGGAGCCCTAACTTCAAACTGCTGTTCGACATCTATCACGTTAGCATCATGAACGGCGACGTAATCCGCCGCATCCGCCAGCACAAGGAGTACATCGGACACGTACACACTGCAGGAAATCCCGGCCGCTGCGAACTAGACCAGAACCAGGAAATAAACTATCCGGCGGTGATGCGCGCCCTCGTCGAAACCGGCTACAACGACTTTGTCGCCCACGAGTTCATTCCCACCTGGAGCGACCCGATCCTGGCTCTGCGCCATGCCGCCATGGTCTGCGATGTCTGATGCGAAGATCTAGGACCGCTCTGGCAGAACGTCCCCATTCCGCACTCCCGTCAGAGCGCCTTTAAAACCCGCTGCATGTATTCAATGCTCTCCCGGGCAAGCCGCTCAGGACCTGGGGAGTAGTCGAACACCTCGACGGACACCCAGCCATCGTACCGGATTTCCTGCAGCGTTTTGAAAATTGGCAGGAAATCCACGTCTCCCATGCCCGGGCCGCGTCGGTTCGGATCGTTGGCGTGAAAGTGGGCCATTGACGGCGCATGCTTTCGTAAAATATCGCAGACAGGAACCGCCTCGGTCGACATCGCCTTCACATCCAAGTGAAGCCTGCAGTTTTGCGACCCCACAAGATGCATCAGTTCCTCGCCCAGATCAGCCGTTCTTAGAAAGTCCCCCTCCTCCGGCCCAAGTGGCTCAAGGGCAAGCGTCACACCTGCATCCTCAAGCGCCGGCACGACCTCCCTCAGCGTGTCGGCAGCGTATTGCATCGCCTCGGCATGGGTCACCCCCGGCAGGAGGTTTCGCTGCTTCGGGGAACCAAGAACCATCACGCGCCCCCCAAGATCAGCGCACAAACGCACCAGTTCTTTCAGGTAACCGGCTGTTTTCGAACGCACTGACTTATCCGGTGTGGTCAGATAAAATCCCTCGGTCTTCGCAAGCAGCCAGTGCAGTCCGATAATCTCCAGTCCCTGATCCCTCGCTATCCGGACAAGCTCGGCGCGCCGGCCGGCGGAGACGTCCGTCGCATAGTCAGCCAGGGTGAAAGGCGCTATCTCAACACCCGTGTAACCGCATCCGCGCGAAAACTCGCACGCCTTTTCAAAAGACCAGTCGGGAAACGTCTCGTTGCAGATGGCAAATTTCATAATTGAGGGGAGTTCGACATTCAAAAGGACACTCAACCGACGAGGCTCGAGCACGGCAACGTTTTTAAAAACCTGCGCAAACCGGAGGCCGAGCAAACAGCCGGACAGAAAAGGGCACCTCCTCTGTCAACTCAAGACAGATATCACAGGACAGCTCACGCGGCCTGATCATAAATCAGTCAAATGCCTATGCCTCAGTGTGTTGACGCGCACCGCCAAAGCAGTGCAAACCAAACCCATGACACGTTCCTGGCTCCACTTTGGCACCCTGTTTTTTGCAATCAGCGCGCAAGCAGGCGACATCCAGATTACACTCGACCGAAAAAAGACCTCGCCGAATCACACGCGCGGGGGACTCGAGCAACAAACCTCTCAGAAATGGACTGGCACGCTTCGAGTGGAGAACACCTCCGCCCGAACGTCTCCGGATCTCCAAGCCAAGTATGTCGTCATTGTAAAACGGCAGGAGCTCGCCGAAAAGACGGGTTCTGACCATCTCGAAGTGGTCAAAGGGGAGGCCAACGTTACTCCTCTAAAAAAAGGCGAGTCCTTTTCTGCCGACACAACTGAAATAGAACTCCGCCAACAGACTTTAAATGCACATTACCGCTATAAAAGCGGCGGCCAAACCCGGGCCTCGGATGCGATTGCCGGCGTGTGGGTGAAAGTGTTCTCCGGAACGAACCTTGTGGCGGAGTACGCCAACCCAGAGACGGTTAAGTCAAAATTTAAGTGGGAGTAGTCCGAAAGCCTGCAGCTGATCTCGCGCAAGAAGCATTGAGCCTACTGAGGCGGCCCCCAGCATCTCCCGCCAACTGTGTTGCGTGTGCCAAACGCCTGTTTGGAAGTTTTTCGTGAACTTCCACGGAACTACGCTGGTTCCAACCCTCAACATACGCTCATAATTCGGGGGCAAGCCAGATCGGCTTCCCTCCTATGAAATCAATTCTTTTTTCCGCTATCGGTTTGCTTGGAGTCGCCACCCTTCCTGCAGCCGAAGCTGGCTTTGTTGCTGTGCAGCACGACGGCGGAGTGCGTATCACAGTGGACGGCAAACCATTCGCATCCTATGTCGTAGACCAGGCAAACAAGCCCTACCTCTGGCCGGTCTACGGCCCCACTGGAGTGCCAATGACGCGCGCATACCCGATGCAGGACCTTCCTTCCGAACCCAAGGAGCAAAGGGACCACCCACACCATAGGGGCATTACCTTCGGCCACGAAAGCAGCGGCAGCGACGCCTGGACGTTTCCGGAAAACATCAAGGATCTCACGGGCGGTGAAACATTCGCAGGGGGAGGCGACACCTGGCACGAGAGACTCACCTTCGAGGAGTTTTCGAAAAACCCCAAACAAGCCGTCACCAGTGGCACGCGTATGAAGATGCTCGCCAGTATCCGCCACAAATCCTTCACCCAGACAATCTCAGCAAAGGACCACGCTTTGATCGTCGAGGTATGTGAGCACCTTGATGGCGCCGGCAAACGGTTTCTTACCGAGGAAAGACGCCTCACTTTTCGCAGTACAGACGCCACCCGAATCATAGACATCGACCAGGATTTTTCTGCGACAGACGGCGATGTCCACTTTGACGACAGGAAGGACGCCGGCCTCTCCATCCGAGTCCCGGCCAGCATGGCGGTCGACAGCAAAAAAGGAGGCCGCATCCTCAACAGCGACGGCCTCGCCGACAAAGAGGCGTGGGGAAAGCCTGCCAAGTGGTGCGACTACAACGGCCCCGTGGAGGGGGAGCACCTCGGAGTTGCCTTTCTCAACCATCCGTCGAGCTACAGATACCCCACCCCCTGGCATGTGCGGACCTACGGTCTTTTCACAGCCAACCCCTTTGCACAGAAAGATTACGACAAGTCACAGCCGGACGGTGCCACACGCCTTGTCGCAGGGCAGCACCTAAAGCTTCGCCACCGCATCATTCTCCACAAGGGGGACGCGGCGGAGGCGAAAATCGAAGCCGCCTTCGAGAGATACGCTCAGGAATCCAAATAGCTTCTCACCCCTCGATGAACCTCCCCATCCACCTCTACAAATTGCGCCTCGGCGCGCACATTTTCATCGCAAGTCTTGCGCTCAGCTCCGCCTCGTTTGCAGACGACCCGACCAAACCAAACGCTCAGCCTGAGGTCCCGAATACCATTCGTGCCTTCATTGATGATGAAGCGCCCGGATGGAGAAACCTCGGTTCTGCGGACTTTGCCAAGGTCAACAGCGCAGACGACACCTGGAGCTGGCATGAGGACGGCCTCCACTGCACCGGACAGCCGGTCAGCGTGATTCGTACGGCAAAGGAATACGGTAACGTGGAAATGGTTGTGGAGTGGAGCCATCAAAAGTCTGCGGGCAACTCCGGCGTCTTCATGTGGACGACACCGGCCTCGATCGAAAAGCTCACAACAGACGCCAAACCCGGCCTTCCAAAAGGGATCGAAGTACAAATCCTCGACCACGGCTACACAGAGCTTATGAAGTCTAGAGGCCAGAAGACAGACTGGTTTGGCACAAACGGCGACGTCTTTACTGTGGGCGTCCAAATGACGCCGTTCCCCCCGCTGTCCCCCGACGGCCGGCGCAGCTTTCCCCGCAAACACCTAAGCAAAGGTCATGGCGAGTGGAACCACTACTACATTCGCGCCATCAACGGCGAGGTGCGGCTTTGGGTGAATGGAGAGGAAGTCTCCGGAGGCACCGCGATCGAGCCTTCGAAGGGATATATCTGCCTCGAGAGCGAAGGCTCACCCATCATTTTCAGAAAACTGCGGATCAGGGAATTGCCATAGGTCCATCTGACGGTTCGCGCCCGCTTGTTTGCCGCGCTTCAATCAAGCCGCTGAAGCCTGACGGGATAGGTCTGGAACGCGTTCCATTGGCAGACAATCAAGTCTCCATTCTCGAGAGCGCAAACGTCGTGCGCGTGCTCAAACACGTCCTCTTTGCGCAGCAGCGGACGGGGTTTGTCCCCGTCATACACCGGCGCCTCCCCACCCAGCGCCGCAACCAACCGGTTGGACTCGTCCAAAACCACAACAAATCCGGAGGCCATGGGCAGGAATTTACCTTCCGCCGACTTGGACCAGCAGACTCCCGCAAACACCTCGCGCCCCTTCACCACAGGCCTGCAGACATAGGCGCCGGGCGTTTCAATCGACCCCATGTACTCACCATCCAGCGAAAACCGCCGGAATGACTGGTCTGCGCGGGACGTGACCAGCAGCGATGCGTTACTGGAACCCGCTCGAGTATCCAAAGCGATCCCGTGACAACTGTTCAAGCGCTGCTCGAGAGGCACCCCGTCCTTGCCGCCAAAGCGTTTGATAAACCTCCCCCTGGAGTCATAGTGCAACACGAAGTTCGAACCGTATCCGTCGGCTACGTAGATGTCTCCATTCGGAGCGACCGCGGTTTCCGTAGGGTTGAAAAACATTCCAGGTTCGTACGCTCCCACCGCCATGGGATGGCTGATCGAAAAGATCTCCCGCCCGTTGAGATCCACCTTCGTCACCCTCCCCGTCTGCCGGTAGGCTCCATTACCTGACTTCCACAACCCCGAGTCGGTCACCAGTAGAAACTCCTCGCCGTTCTCCTCGAGCAGCGTAAGTCCGTGCCCGCCCGGCCAAACCGACCCCCAAGAGTCGAGGATTATCCCGTCGTTCTGGAAGACCAGCATCTGGTTGTTCGAGTGGTCACCAATCATGAACAAGCGGCCGTCGCGAACCTGCACCATTTCATGGCAGTTCAAAATCGGGTGGTTTCGGCCCTGTCCGGGAGCCACCCAGTCTTTCACGACCTTGTAGCGGTGCCGCCCCTGTCCGACAATGAGGTCTTTCTTTGGATCTGCGCCTCGGGATTGCTGCACCCAAAGACCTAGAGTGGCGGAGGATAGACCCGCAAGAAAATGGCGTCGACTTGTCATGGAAGAGGTCGAAATACTCCATTCTTTCGGCACTGTTTCCAACTCTAAAACAGCACCAGAAAGAGCGGCAAAGAGTTCAGCCGTCACTCCGCGGAGAAAAAAAACTCTCCTCCAAGACGCGCTTCCCTGCACAGAATCGGGGATGAACATCGTCATACTCGATGCCTATACGGCAAACCCCGGCGACTGCAGTTGGAACGCACTGGAGACACTTGGAGCCTGTAAATTTCACGACAGGACGGCTCCCTCTGATGTAATCAGCAGGGCAGCCGAGGCAGATGTTCTGCTCACCAACAAGACTCCCCTCGGACGGGACATCATTTCGCAACTGCCGCGACTGAAATACATCGGGGTGCTCGCGACCGGCTATAACGTCGTCGACATCGCAGCCGCGAGGGAGCGCGGGATTCCCGTTTGCAACGTCCCGGAATATGGCACATCCAACACGGCTCAGGCGGCCTTTGCCCTTCTGCTGGAGCTCACAAACCGCACCGGTCACCACGCTGATACCGTCAGGGCCGGACGCTGGAGCGCCTCCAAGGATTTCTGCTACTGGGACGGCCCCCTGGTTGATCTTCATGGAGCCACACTTGGCATTGTCGGGTGTGGAAAAATAGGCCAAACCGTTGCCCGCATGGGCCGTGCCTTCGGCATGAGAGTGTTGGCGCACCGCCGCAATCCTCCGGCTGGAGGCGACTTTGAATATGTCACCCTGGAGGCGCTACTCAGACAAAGCGATGTGGTCAGCCTTCACTGCCCCCTCACGGAAGACACAAAGGAGCTGATCAACAAGGAGCGCCTCTCGTGGATGAAACCAAGCGCCCTGCTGATCAATACGGCGAGAGGTCCGCTTGTAAACGAGGCGGATCTGGCCGCAGCTCTGGAAAGAGGCGTCATCGCCGGCGCCGGGCTGGACGTGCTGTCCGCCGAGCCACCGCCCGCAGACAACCCCCTGCTCAACGCCAAAAACTGCATCATCACTCCCCACATCGCATGGGCGACTCCCGACGCCAGAAAACGGTTGATTGCGGAGACTGCCGAAAACGTCCGCCTATGGCAGCTGGGCAGTCCTCGAAACGTGGTGAACGCCGCGGTTTGAGGTCCAGATCGCCTCAGCCCCCGGACGCAGCCCCCCTGTTCTTCAGGATTCACGCATCGGACGGAGACGGCCGCAGGTCCTTAAATCGGGGCCTCAATGAGCCAGCGCCTTTCGCAAAACAGGCTCGAATACATCGGCTTGCCGCATGAATCCGAGGTCGTTGGCATGCGAAGCGTCGGTTGCCCCCTCCGTGTCCGTACCATAGAGCGCGTCGCCTTCGATGTAATACAGGTTCTTCACTCCGAGTTTTTGCAAATTCTCCCAAGCAGCCCTCAGGGCGGCGTGATTTTCATCATGAAACTTCTTTTTCGCAGGCGTGATCCAGTCGTTGGTGAAACGCCTGTCCTCCACCAGCACGATCGGCGTCGCCGGGCGAGCAGACCGCAACTGCTGCACAAGGGGAACGCACTTCGCCGTGACGTCAGCCGGCGACATGTTGGGCAGACAGTCAATGACGTAAACCGCCGCATCCAACTGGCAGAGATAGTCCCCCACGGCGGAGTCCATGCGTCCATTTCCAGAAAAACCCAGATTCAGAACAGGCCGGTCCAATCGGCGGCCAAGAATGGCGGAATGCACCATGCCGGGGCGGCTGGCACAAGCTCCATGCGTAATGGACGTTCCGTAAAACACCACGGGCTTTGGTCTCGGCGCCAGCCCCTCAAACCGGGCCCCCTTTGAAACTCCAATCTTGAGCATCTCAACCCCGTTGTAGAGCGGCAGGTAAGCCGCGTATTCGCGCACGCCGGGCGCCAGACCCTTGATCACCTCGACACGAACCTCCTGAGCCGCGGGCTTCGAAACCATCACCCACCGCCACTTGCCGGACTCATCCCTGGCGTAAAAATCGACTCCGCTCACCCCTGTCGCAGGCATGTGTGGCATCGCGATGTTGGACTTCGTGAGCTTGTAATGCACGTGCAAAGCAGACGCGTCGGTTTTAAAACGAACCATCATCCCGGCGCTGTCCCTGCTCAGCTTCCAAACGTTCTGCGTCACTGTTTTTTCAGCTGCCGCCGGAAGCCGGTCAAAATAACTCAGCCTTTCCTGGTCCGGCCATTCGCGGCCCTCCAATCCCCACTGCGTCACATCATGCCAGTCCACCGCGTCCTCGGACGCTTTGCTAGAGGCCAGCGCGGCATCCAGCTTTGAGATTTCTGGTGCCTTCGACAGAGGCACCGAGGCAGCCGCCTGTGCATGGCTGGCGGTGGCCAAAAGCATCGAAGTCAGAATCCCGACGGCGAACGCCGGACTAGCGAATTTGTATCTTTTCATGTGGGGGTGATTCCAACCTTAGGCAATCCAAAGCCCGCACGCAATCCACCACCCGTAGCGGAGGACGGACCTTTGGCATGTTGCGACTAGACGTTAGCGCCGCAGCGGCTCAGTCCCGGAACACCGTCGTGCGGTTTCCTCGCACAAGGACACGCTCAGCCAAGTGGTACCGAAGCCCTCGCGCCAGAGCTAGTCGCTCACAGTCCCGTCCCAGACGCAGCAAATCTTCCTCTGAATGATAGTGCTCAACGCGCACCACCTCCTGCTCGATGATCGGCCCCTCGTCCAAATCCGCAGTGGCGTAGTGACACGTCGCCCCGATCAGCTTCACGCCACGGAAATAGGCCCTTTGATATGGATTCGCTCCGACAAAGGAGGGAAGGAAGCTGTGGTGGATGTTCATCAGCCGTGAGGGCCACCGCTCGCAAATTTCTGTCGGTAGAATCTGCATGTAGCGCGCCAGCACCACAAGGTCAGCTCCCAAAGAAGTCCACAGAGCCTCCATTTCAGCAAAAGCCTCACGTCGGTTCTGGGGCGTCACCGGCACCCAATGAAACGGAATACCCTCTCTTTCGGCGAATGGCCGCAGCGTTTCGTGATTAGAGATCACACACGGAATGTCGAACGCGAGCTCTCCGGAGCGCCAGCGCCAGAGCAGGTCTGCTAGGCAATGCCCGAGCTTGCTGACCATCAAAACCACCTTCGGCCGGGCTTCTGCGGGGCGCAGCGACCATTCGGCCCCCAGTTCCTGCGCGAGCGGCGCAATGACAGTTCGCAATGCTTCCAACCCGTTCCGCAGGGTTGCCGTTTCAATCTCCATCCGGGTGAAAAACCAACCGTCCTTGGGATCGGTGAACTGGGCCACCTCCTTCAAATTACCCCCCTGATGCGCCACAAGATTCGTAATGCGAGCCAGCAATCCAATCTTGTCCGGGCACGAAAGTCTTAAAAGGGTGGTCTGCATCCCCCTATCCCTGCCATGAGCTATGGCAAAACGGGAAAATATTTTTTCAAAAGACACGCGGGCTCGGGAAAACAGGTGGATTTTCCCATCCAAACCGAGTGCATTGGTCCCCTATGGCTGCCACTCAATCCACCATGCTTGCTCTGGGAACCCCCGCTCCGGCGTTTGCCTTGCCGAATGTTGCCAGCGGCGCAGTCACCTCCCTCAAATCCTCGGCAGAGGGACTGCCCTTCCTCGTGATTTTCCTCTGCGCTCACTGCCCGTACGTCCTCCACGTAGCCCCCGAACTGGCAAGGATCGCACGCGACTACAGCGACAAACCGCTCAAGATTTTTGGAATTACATCCAACGACATTGCCGAGTATCCGCAGGATGCCCCGGCGCCCACGGCCGACTTCGCACGCGAACACGGGCTCCAGTTCCCCATCCTTTTTGACGAAACCCAGGAGATCGCCCGCGCCTATACCGCCTCCTGTACTCCGGACTTTTTCCTTTTCGGCGCCGACCACACTCTTTTCTACCGTGGCCAAATCGATGGCTCACGTCCGATGCGAAGCGCCGAAAGACCAGGATCAGGCGTGCTGAACGGAGCGGAACTCCGCGAAGCGATCGACGCCGTTCTTGCGGGACTCCCTGCGCCGGAGGTCCAGCGGCCGAGTATTGGATGCAGCATCAAATGGAAGTCCGGCGCAACGGGCGCGTCCAGTCACTAAGACCACAAGCCATGGCGCGCGACATCGTCTACTTTGACCTCGAAACGCAACGCACCGCCAATGACGCGGGCGGTTGGGACAAAAAAAGGGAGATGGGGATGTCCATCGGTGTGACTTATTCCACCGGACTTGGAGAATACCGCATCTACCGCGAAAAGGAGGTTCACGAGCTGGTCGAGCAGCTGGTGAAAGCGGACCTGGTCGTGGGCTTCAACGTTATCAGCTTCGACTACGAAGTTCTCGGTGCGTACACCGTCTTGGACCTCGCCCACACTGCCAGAACGCTGGACCTCATGGTGGACATTGAAAAGACCCTCGGCCACCGACTGAAGCTCGACGTCCTCGCCACGGCAACCTTGGGAGTTGGCAAGACCGGCGACGGTCTCGACGCGATCCGCTGGTGGAGAGAGGGGCGGATACTGGAGATAGCCGAATACTGCTGCTTTGACGTGAAGTGCACTAAACTGGTCCATGAATACGGCATGGCGCACAAAGAGCTGAAATACACCGACAAGTTCCGAAACCGTCGCTCGGTCGCCGTGAACTGGAGCTGAGCCGGCGCGGAAGCAAATCGGCAAGCCCCCCTTTTTGCTTGCACCTGGGGGCGATAACGCCTAGTGCAAATGGGTGGAAACGGGTTGCAGGTCAGCACGTTTCCTGTGGGCCGGGTATCGCAGCCGGCTCTCAACCGAGCCGGCAAATGTAGGGTAACCTGCTGATGCTGAACTGCGAGTTACATTCCAACCGGGTCCGACCGCAAGCTCCCCGAAGCCGGATCCCCACCAGCTCCGAACTATCCAAATCCAGCAGTATCGAGTCAATCAGAGGATCCGCGCCCGCGAAGTGCGCGTGATCGTAGCATCCACCGGCCAGCAGCTTGGCATTCTGAAAATTCAGGATGCTTTGAGGGCGGCGCAGACAGCAGGCTTGGACCTCGTGGAGGTTGCTCCCACAGCAAACCCTCCCGTCTGCCGAATCGTCGATTTCGGCAAGTTCAAGTACGAGATCTCCAAGCAGGACAAAGAGAAAAAGCAGGCGTCCAGCAAGCTGAAGGAGATCAAGTTCCGGGTGAATATCAGCGAGCACGACTACGAGACGAAGATGCGCCATGGAGAGGAGTTTCTGGACCGTGGCAACAAGGTCCGGGTGCAGCTTCAATTCCGAGGCCGCGAGAATGCGCACAAAGATCTAGGAATGAAGCTGATGCAGCGAATCAGCGCGGATTTCTCAACGATGGCCGCAGTGGAGCAGCTTCCCAAACTCATGGGAAGGGCGGTCACGATGACTCTGGCTCCTCTCCCAGTGAACAAGCGGAAGCGTCGTTTCGCCAAAATGGAATTCCTTCCCGAGGACGATCACGCGCAGGACGATGATCATGATGATGACGTTGACCACGAAGGTGACGAAGCCGAGACCGCGGCGGCAAAACAGTAATGACGCCCTAGTACGTTTTCATCCGTTCTTGAAAAGACCCGCAGCCGTCTGCGGGTTCTTTTTTTACCTTAAGCCGGGCGTCGACAGCCTTGCCTCTTCAAAAACCTTCTATGCTAGGACGTCTTGAAAGATTGTCCTTCGAGACCTAAATTCCCCAAACAGAACCCACTTGATCATGTCCTCCCGAATCCCCGCCTTACTCGCTTCCCTTCTTCTGAGCTCCAGCCTCGCGCAAGCGGACTTGAGCTACGAATTCGTTCCAAATTTCATCAAGCCACCCGCAGGATTGGAAACGATCGGCAACGGGCACGGTGAAATCCAAGTCGACAGCGCTGGCAGCATCTACGTGAGCGTCGAAGGCCAGGAAAAGGGTGGTCTCCAAGTCTATTCCCCGGACGGAACGTTCCTGAAACAGCTTCCGCTCCCCCCCTCTTTGCACGGATTTTCCATACGCAAAACTGCCGATGGCGAATTCATTTATGCAGCGGTGAACGGCCAGCAAAAGGTCCTCAAGGCAACCCTGGAAGGTAAAGTTGTTTTGGAAATTCCGCGCGACTCCTTCCCCGCGGAAATCGCCGACTCAGTGACGGTCACGCTCAAGGACGGCTCGGTTGTTCGCGGCGTAAAGCCAGCGACGGAAGGGGATTCGCTAACCGTGACACTTCCCAGTGGCGAGAAAAAGACAATAGCCAAGGCCGACATCGCCAAAAAGGGATCAGCTGTGCTCGCGACCAGCGCAAAGGTGGAGGGCATCAACCCGGTCAAGGACGACACCGGAGTGACCATGACTGTCGGGGGCAAATCTCAAAAAATCCTTTTTTCGGACATGGCACAAAAGGACGGAAAACCCGCCTATTCCGAAACCGCCGCCGAGACTCGGAGTAGCTTGAAGCTCACAAATGCGGATGCCGCACCCAACGGCGACATCTATGTGGTCGACGGCTACGGCACTTCTTGGATTTTCGTCTTCGACTCGACAGGAAAATTCAAAAAGCAGTTCGGCGGTCCGGCAGAACCATTCAGTCTTTCGAATTGCCACAAGGTGCACATCGACACCCGCTTCCAGCCCGCGCGGGTATTTCTGTGCGACCGGGCAAACAAGAGGATCATGCACGCCTCGCTGGAGGGTGACCTCATTGGCGTGATCGCCACGGGTCTCCGCAACCCGAGCTCCGCGTCGTTCCATGGCGACTATGTCTGCATAGCAGAAATCGCAGGCCGTGTTTCGGTTTGGGACAAGGAAGGGAAGATGGTCGCCGCACTGGGGACCAATGATACACCCGGCCAAACCAACACTCCCCGGGTTCCCCCAGCTGATTGGAGGGACAACGTGGTCACCTCTCCGCACGGGATCACCTTTGACGCCAAGGGGAACATTCTCGAAACCGAATGGAACCAGTTCGGCCGTGTGCTACGCTGGAATCGGAAATGACCCGCGTCCGGCGCATCTGCGTCGCGTGGTTTTTGTTGGGGACGCTTTGTATTCCACCGTTCGGTTCTTCAGCCCGGGCTCATTCCCCGGACCTATTAACCGCGCGCCTAGTCTTCGACGGGGGACCTGAGGTCTCTCTGGAAATCACGGCGGACGTAGCGCAAACTCCTTGGCTGCGGGACGCTGCCAATCCCGCACAGGCCATGGGTTCAGCCATTCGCGTGGCGCCACCTCAGGGGCGATCCTGGTCTCCCAGCGAACTGGGGCCGCCGCAGGTGTCGCTCCATCAGGGCTTCCAACACCCTGCTCCCCAGTCAATCGCCCATGAGGAAGGCGATCCCAAGAGCGAACTTCTCACCGCAGCCTGGAAATGGAGACCCAGCGTCTCTCCACTTCGTTTCGAAGTGCCAAAGGATCATCCCGCCAACATTCTGCTCTGGGCGGTCAACCACCGCTCACCGGATCCCTCGCCAAAAGGACAGCTGTTGCTCGCGTCCGACAAATCCGGCCCCTTCGAGCTTCCCTTTAGACCTACTCCCCTCCAGTGGAACTGGAAGGCACGCCTAGCAGCATCCGTAGCAGTGTGCGGAATTGCACTGCAGTCCCTGGTAATTTTCCTTCGTTTCCGCAGGCGGCGCATGGCATAGCTATGCCCTTACATGATCCAACGAAAGGCCCTTTCCCTCCTCCTGACCCTGCTGACGGGTTGCGCACAAAGCGTTGACAGGGCCTCGCGTAACACCATTTCCAGGCTTCAACAATCGCCAGTCGCGGCGGATCCTGCGGACTTTTCAAACGGACAACTGCAACTGCGCTACCGCTGGCAAATCTCTCCGGGAGCCGTTTTCAGGGTGCCGATGACCACGGCTCTTGGAATTCCGAGCATTCCCGCCAACATCAACGGTGCTGAGGTGTCTGTCATTCTCGACACTGGCAATGCCTTTCCGATCCTCTTGGATGCAGCCTCTGCAGCCGACCTATCGCTCCCCACCATTCAAGGCGCCAAAGCCAAAGGAACCGGCATCGGAGGCAACGTCGACGTCCTGCTCGCGCGTTACGATTCCATCGGCCTCGCCAACCAACGGATTCTTGGAAAAGGCGTCGCCGGGATTTTCCTACACTCTTACCGGACAACGTTCGCAGGCGTCACAGTCAAAGAGATCCCGCTCAACCTGCTGGGACTTCCCCTCTTGGAGCAGTTTTCCTCAGTCACAATCGACGCTCCCCGCGATGAGGTTATCTTCGCCTACAAGCGACCCTACCAACCGCCGCCGGGGGCTTCTTCCTTTCCGTTCACCATCGAGGAGGGGCGTATGTGGGTGAACCTTCAAGTCGGAGGCCAGTCCGTACGCGCATTTTTGGATACAGGGTGCGGATCGGGCCTCCGGTTGCCGGAGAAGACACTCAAACAGCTTCCCGAAGGCGCCCTCAAATCCCCCTTTCTGAGAAAGCGCAAAGCCATGGGCGTGGGCGGAGTGGAACAAGAACGCGTCGGAATCCTGCGGGAGGCCATTCTTGGAAACCTCCGCCTGACGCCGCTTGAATTTGACACAAGTGCTGGAGGTTCAGACACACTGCTCGGGTGGCTCCCCTTTCGTAAGAACAGGATCACAATCGACTTCGAACGTCGAAAAGTATGGGTGGAACGTGCTGCTGCCACCGCCGACTGACCTCTCCCTCCTTCTCAAAACCAGCGGCACCGCAGCAGTTTCAGCGAACCCTCAACGCTCCAGGTCCTTCCACCGGCTGCTGAAGTACTCACCTATGTGGCCGTCCGGCGCGCGGACCACATGCACAGCAACCCCGGGTGTCTCTTCGGCAATTGGAATTCCCTCATCAGGGCCCAATACAGCCACCACTTTTGAGAGCGCGTCGGCTTCCATTCCGGAAGGGGCGACAACCGTCACCAAACTGTGATCCGTCAGCCCGACCCCAGTCCGCGGATCCACGACGTGAGAATACCGTCTGCCGTCAATCTCTAGCCGCTGGTAAAGGTCGCCGCTTGTGGAAACACACCGGTTTGCGAGCTTCAAAAATCTTGCCACAGGAGCCCCCTCTGCATCCAAGGCACTGATCTCAACTCGCCACCCGGTCTCACCGGGCGGAGGAGCCCCGAGCGCCATGTCCCCGCCGCCGCTGACCATCGCACTTGAAAAACCCCTTTGCTTCAGCACTTTAAGCGCCTGCTCCATGGCGTACCCCTTTGCTACTCCGCCGGCGTCCAGTCGCATTCTGGGCCTTGTCAGCTCCACCGTTTGAGACCGTGCATCCATTTGCATCGCCCCATAACCGGAACGCGCCAGCGCTTCCTCAATCCTGGCTTTTGCAGGAAGCTCTTTCTTACGTCGGGCCGTACGCCACAGGTTGACCAGCGGGCCCACGCTCACATCGAAAGCGCCCCCGGAACGCACCGCAATCCTCTGCGAAAACTCGAGCACCTGCCATAGCTCTGGGCTAACCTTGACCGGTTTCCCCTGCCCGCTCGAGTCCGAGAGTCGGCTCAACTCGGAATCGCTGTCGTAATCGCTGAAAATCGCATTCAGCTCCTCAATCCTTTGAAACGCAGCCTCCGCAGCAGACTGCGCTTCAACTTGCCCAGATGCATGCACGGTGACCCGCACGGGTAGCCCCATCTCGGCCTTTTCAAACGCAAAGCGCTCTTCTCCATAGACAAAAGCGCTTCCGCAGGCTGCCACGGCAAATAATAAAAACGCCGTAGCGGCCGGCTTCCACCCGAAATTGGAGAACAGATCTCCGGCGGATTTACTCCCTTTCAACTCAGATTCCATGGCTCCCCATCTTGCCGAACGTTTGCCCACGCGCAAAACTTTACATGGCGGCCCGCGCGCGCGTAGTGCAAATTATTGCATTCCCCTGCCTGCCGGGCCGGCTTTCCCTCGAACAAATTCCTTCGAACAAAAGTTTGCGCGGCGGGTCTACCAAAGAACCCTATGAAATCCGCTGCCTTTCTCTCCGCGGCACTCACCGTGTCCCTCGGAAGCGCCTCCCAAGCTGCGCCCGCTTCAGCGGCGGCCTCGAAGGATAAAAACCCGCCCCTCATCTCCGTTCCTTCCAGCGTTCGGAGCGTGCGAAAGCCAGTGGAGTTTTCAGAGTATAATCTGGAAAACGGCCTGCACGTGATCCTCCACCAAAATCACGCGGCGCCCGTCATCTCGACTTACGTCTTATACCGGGTGGGCAGCAAAAACGAACGCCCCGACCGCACTGGGTTCGCGCACTTCTTCGAGCACCTGATGTTCGAAGGCTCGGAGTTCATCCCGCGCGGGACCATCGACAAATACATCTCGGGCGCCGGCGGCAACCTGAACGCCTCCACTTCCTTCGACCGCACGGACTACTATTTCAACCTGCCCTCCCACCAACTGCCGCTTGCGCTTTGGATTGAAAGCGAACGCATGCTGCATCCGCGCATCGACGAAACCGGGGTGGAAACACAAAGGGCGGTTGTGAAAGAAGAGCGCCGCCGGTCCTACGACAACCAACCCTACGGCAGCCTTTTCGAGGAGCTTTCAGCACTGGTCTTTGAAGGCACACCCTACCAGTGGGTTCCCATAGGCTCCTTTCAATACATCGACAAAGCGACCATCGACGAGTTCCGGGACTTCCACCGCACCTTCTACCGCCCTCAGAACGCAACCCTCGTCGTCGCCGGCGACTTTCAACTCGAGGACACGCGCAAACTGATCGAGGACTACTTCGGCCCCATTCAAAACGGATCCACCATCCCCCGCCCCTCCTTCCAGTGGGACCTCAATGTGGAAGGCAAGGCGAAGGACGTTGTCAAAAAGAACACGCCTCTCCCCGCCCTCGTGCACGCCTGGCGCGCCCCCTCGGAGACGGACCCCGACGCCTACCCGCTTGAAATGCTTTCCCTCATCATGGGAGAAGGACGCTCTTCCCGGCTCTACCAAAGCCTGGTCGAAAAGAAGGGCGCAGCCATGAACGTGAGCCCGTATTGCTATCTGCTTGAAAAGACGGGCATGCTCGCTATCCAGGTCGTCGGCCAATCGGGCTCGTCTCTGGAAGAACTCGACCAACTCCTGACGGAGGAAATCAACAAGGTTGTCGCCGATGGGGTCAGCGAGGAGGAGTTTCAAAAGGCGCGCAATTCCATGGAAAGCCAGTTCGCCCAGTCTGGCGGCACCATGTCTGAGCGGGCGCGCACTCTGGCGCACTACTCGATGTTTTACGGAGACACCTCGCTGATTAATACCGAGCTCGACCGCTATCTGGCAGTGAAACGCGAGGACCTCCAGCGCGTGGCGAAAAAATACTTCACTGCAAAAGGACGCTTCACGCTCCGCTACCCGCTCCCGCCCTCCAAATAATATCCGGCCATGCGCTTATCCAAACTCTCACCGGCACTCCTTGCTCCATTGATTGCGTGCACGGGCGTCGTATCGCTTTTCACTCCGGTTGCCAGCGCGGCAGTAGACCGCTCAGTGAAACCCGTCCCCGGAGCGGCCCCGGCGGCTTCGTTCCCCGAGTTCAAGGACATCACCCTGCCAAACGGCCTCCGCGTCTTTATCATTCAAGACGACCGCAGGCCCATGGTCACCTTCCGTCTCGTAGTGAAATCTGGCGCCGCTTCCGACGCCGAAAAACCTGGCACCGCCTCGCTGACCGCCAACCTCCTCAACCGGGGTACTGGAGGACGCACTGCTGAGCAATTCGCAAAGGAAGCCGACTTCTTGGGATCGCGCGTCGAGGCCGCCGCCGGCCCGGACTCGATTTCACTCATCGCCAGCTCGCTGAACAAATACACGGAGCAGTTGCTCAACCTGATGTCCGACGCGGCGCGTAACCCCGTGTTTTCCGAGGACCAGCTGGAGAAGGCCCGGAAAATCGTCCTTTCCAGCCTTCAGGCACAGAAGCAGCAGCCAGAGTCTCTTGTTTCAAAAATGGTGGCCAAGGTCGTCTACGGAAAACACCCCTACGGAAGGCTGTCCACTCCGGAAAGCGTGCAATCCATCCAGCGGGACGACCTGCAGAAGTTTCACCGCCAGTATTTCCGCCCGAACAACGCCACTCTGGCCGTAGTCGGCGACGTCCGTCCCGAGGAAGTCCAAGCGCTCGTTGAAAAGGCCTTCGGCACTTGGGAAAAGGCCACTCTCCCCGAAGCGCAGTCCACACCAAAACCCGAGGTCAAGGGGCTTTCGATCTACCTCGTAGACCGGCCGGGCTCGGTGCAAAGCAATATCGCAGTCTGCCGCCCCGGTCCAAAACGCGACACTCCCGACTTGCCAGAGGTCCTAGTGCTAAACTCCACCCTAGGCGGCGGATTTTCCGGACGCTTGTTTCAAAACCTCCGGGAAACGCACGGCTGGACCTATGGCGCCTATTCCGCCTTCGACCCGCGGCGCGACGGCGGCGGCTTCGAAGCAACTGCGGAAACGCGTAACGAAGTCACAGCCCCCGCGATCACCGAGATCCTCAAAGAGATCGATCGTCTTTGCAAGGAGCCCGTCCCCGAGCAGGAGCTCGCCCTACAGCGTGAATACAACGTCGGCAACTACCTGCTGAGCCTCGAAAAAAGCGAACGTACAGCTCAGCGCGTCCAAGACATCGACCTGTACGGCCTCCCTGTCGACTTTTACAAAACCTACGCCCGGAGAATGGGGTCCGTCACACCCGAACTCATGCAGGCGACCGCGCAAGCCCATCTGGACGCAGCCAACGTTTACGTGGTTGTCGTGGGGGAGGCCAAGGAGATCAAGGAGGCGTTGAGCGCGCTGGGCCCGGTCACCGTCTACGGCACAGACTTGCAGCCCAAACCCTGAACCGCCGATTCAAGCCGCCAGCGCGGATCTTTTTCCTGCGCTTGCCTACGCCTCATCCTTCTTCAACACTGGAGGCTCGCATTTTTTAATCCCTTTTATGAGTCGTAAAATCCGTTACGGTATGGTCGGCGGTGGACGCGGCGCCTTTATCGGTGCTGTTCACCGTATCGCTGCAAACATTGATGGGCAGATCGAGCTGGTCTGCGGCGCCTTTTCCTCAGATCCGGAAAAGTCCAAGGCCTCCGGCGCGGACCTTTTTCTAGAGCCTTCGAGATGCTACGGGTCGTTCGAAGAAATGATTTTCGCGGAAAAGGCCCTCCCCGCGGACAAGCGCATGGATTTCATCGCGATCGTAACGCCCAACTTCATGCACTTCGCACCGGCCAAACTGGCGTTGGAGAATGGTTTTCACGTGCTGTCAGACAAACCGGCCACATTCAACCTTGCAGAGGCAAAGGAGCTTTCAACCATCGTCCAGAAAACGGGTTTGCTCTACGGTCTGACCCACAACTACACCGGCTATCCGCTCGTCAAACAGGCCAGGGAAATGGTCCACGCCGGTCTCCTTGGCAAGATCAGGAAGGTCGTTGTGGAATATCCGCAGGGTTGGCTCGCAACCCGACTAGAGGAAAGTGGACAGAAACAGGCGGCATGGCGCACTGACCCGGCCCGATCTGGAGCTGCCGGCTGCGTCGGTGACATCGGCACCCACGCTGAAAACCTCGCCGAATACATCACCGGACTCAAGATTCAGGAACTTGCAGCGGACCTTACCGCATTCGTCGAGGGCCGCCAGTTGGACGACGATGCAAACGTCCTCCTCCGGTTCGAAGGGGGAGCCAAGGGCGTCCTGCACTGCTCCCAAATTTCGGTGGGGGAGGAAAACAACCTGAACATCCGTGTTTACGGCGAAACAGGCGGACTGGAATGGCACCAGAAAGAGCCCAACACCCTTCTGCTAAAATGGCAGGACAAGCCCATGGAAGTCCTGCGCACGGCCAACGGTTATCTGGGGGCGGCCGCAGCCGCAAACTCCCGCACCCCAGCAGCACACCCCGAGGGCTATCTCGAGGCGTTTGCCAATATCTACCGCAACTTTGCCAACCACATCCGCTGCCGTCTCTCCGGAGCCGAGCCCGATGCACTGACCCTGGATTACCCTAAGATCGAGGACGGTGTCCGGGGCATGGCATTCATCGATGCGGTGGTTTCCTCAAGCAAACACAACTCCGCCTGGACCAAGGTTTAGCCCGCCCGGCTAGCGTCGAAGAAAGCGACTGCTGCTCCCGCCCGCACCCGGGCGGGGGGAGACTTCCCCTCTGGCACAGCACAGCAAGCCGGTGTGCGCGGTGGATCCAGTTACGGAACGGAACAATCCACCGCCGGTATCTCCCATCTCCCAAAACAACCGCCGCCCCGACCGCGTTCGTTTCTGCAAAGAGGCTAAAAATCGCGGTGGTATCCGGCGGTCCATCCTCCGTCGACCACAAGGATATGGCCCGTGAGGTAGGTATTCTCGGGGGCCGCCAGAAAAAGCGCGGCTTGCGCAATTTCTTCCGTGGTTCCCGGGCGGCCGAGAGGGATGTGATCTATCATGCGCTGCACGTTCTCGTGGAAAAGGCCGTCGCTTCCGTAAAACAACTTCCGGGTTCCATCCGTCATAATCGAACCCGGAGCAATCGCATTGACCAAGATACCGTCCCTTCCCAGTTCAATGGCCATCGCTCTGGTAAGGTTGTTCAACCCCGCCTTCGCCGCGGTGAAGGCACACTGCAACCTCAGGGGAACGACACCGCCTATCGAGGAAATGTTGATGATACGCCCCGTTCGCTGTCTCCTCATGATTTTCGACGCGGCCCGGCTCACTTCGTACGCAGCCGTCAGGTCCACGGCGATGATCCTGTCCCACTCTTGACGCGGAAACTCATCAATCGTCACACGATGATTCAGGGTGTTGATCCCCGCATTGTTCACCAGGATGTCCAGGCGCTGAAACCGTCCCAATACCGTTTCCATTGCGGACTCAATCTGGGCGCTGTCAGTCACGTCCAGCACCAGCGGATACCCTCCGCCACATCCAGCCGCTTCCTCGACAGCCGACTTGTTGATGTCGGTGTAGAACACATTGGCTCCGTTGGCGGCGAGCACGTCGGCAATGGACTTGCCGATTCCGTTGGCAGCTCCTGTTACAAGAGCCACCTGATCTTTGAGATTTGCCTGCATGAAGGTAATGAATTGGTCTGGAGATTAATCGTTAAAAAGCCAAACCGTGGGACTTTCAAGGCGCTTGCGCAATGTCTGAAGAAACCGTGCAGCAGTAGCTCCATCGATAGCCCGATGATCGAAGGTCAGGCTCAAGGTCAACTGCTCCCGGCTCACAATCGAACCGTCCGGCAATGACACAGCCTCCCGGGAGATCGCTCCCACGCCCAGAATCGCAGTTTCAGGAAACTGAATCACCGGAGTAAACGCATCCACCCCAAAGCTGCCCAGACTAGTCACGGTGAAGCATCCGTCCCTGATTTCCGATGAGCTGATTCGCCGGCTGCGGGCGGACTCGATCAGTTCTTTTGAGCGCCGGGCGACATCCGAAAGCCTGAGAGAGGCAACATCACGCAACACAGGAACAACCAAATCCTCCTCGGTTTCAACGGTAAAGCCGATGTGGACTGCCTCGGGAAATTGAATGCTGGAGCCAGCCCAGCGCCCGGTTATTTTCGGGTGCGCATGAAGTGCCCCGGCCGTGATCTTGATGATCATGTCGTTGAAACTCGGCACAGGAACCGCCTCCACCGCTTTCAACTGATTCCGCAGGCAAACCAGTCCAGTCGCGTCACAGCGGCCCGTGATAGTCACCGGAACCGTTTGACTCACGCTCCGCTCCAGACGCTCGGCGATGAGCCGGCGAGTCGCGCTAGTCGGAACATCCACCCATTTCACCCCCGACCGGTCCCGCTCCATCTGGGCCGCAAGGACATCCCTTTCACGGATGCGCCCACTACTGCCTGTGGGCGTTACAGCCGACAGATCGATACCGCCCGCCAACGCCGCCCGCCTCGCCCTTGGACTTGCAGGCGCGGATATCGTTGCCGCCCCCTCGCTACTGAATCTCGCAGGCACCCCCACAGCGACACTGTTTTGAGGGACCTCATCTCGAACATTGGCGGGGGCTGTCTCCGGTTTTACCTCACCTGCCTCGACAGGCGGAGCCTCCCCCTCGGCAAGCAGATACCCAAGAACCGCTCCGACCTTAACGACAGTGCCAGCCCGCGGGCCATTGTCAGGAATGTGCAAAATTCCGGAATCGGTGCTTTCAACCTCTTGCGCAGCCTTGTCGCTCTCGAGAGTGAACAGCGGCTCCCCTTCCTTAATCGAGTCCCCGCTCTGCTTCAACCACTCGAGAAAGGTCCCCTCCTCCATGGACCACCCGAGCCTTGGTAATGTAATGGGAATAGGCATTGTAATGGGCTCTATGCTATTCGGCACACAGGTCGCGGATCGCTCCTACAATCATCTCAATGCTTGGCACTACCGCCGCCTCCAAGGGCGGACTGTAAGGCGTTGGAGAAGGCTTTCCATTCAAGCGCCGGATCGGCGCATCCAGTTCATCGAAGCCGGAGTCGGCTATCCGGGCGGCGATCTCAGCACCGACACCAAACGGTCCGAACGCCTCGTCCACAATCAGCAAACGTCCCGTCTTTGCCACAGACTTCAAAATAGTCTCACTGTCCAGCGGCGCCACAGTCCTGGGATCGATGAGCTCCACGGAAATACCCTCAGCCTTGAGCAGTTCGATCGCGGCAAGCGTTTTGTGAACCATCAACGCTAGAGCAACCACGGTGACATGGGTGCCCTCGCGCACCACCGACGCCTCTCCAAAACCGATGTAGTACTCCTCCTCAGGAACGTCACCCTTCGTCCCCATCAACTCGCGGTGCTCCAAAAACAAGACAGGATCCCCGCACGTAAGAGCGGTCTTCAGCAACCCCTTTGCATCTCTCGGATTAGAGGGCACGACGACCCGCAACCCAGGAAAATTGGCGTACATGGAGTAGTAGCTACCGGAATGGTGCGTCGCCGCGGCGTGTCCTATCCCAATGCACCCGCGCAAAAGCACCGGCATCTCCAAACGGCCGCTGCTCATATACTGGATTTTTGCGATTTGATTGATGATTTCACCGGCCGCGTCCAAAACAAAATCCGCGAACATAAAGTCCACGACGGGACGCGTCCCGCTCATCGCGGCGCCGCAGGCAAGCCCGACAAAACCGCGCTCACAAATCGGCGTATCCCGCAAGCGCTCCGGTCCGTACTTTGCGAATAGCCCGCTGGTCGTTGCAAAATTTCCGCCTCGGACGCCAATTCCTTCCCCAAGCACGAAAATTTCCGGTTGCCTCGCCATCTCCTCTGAGAGGGCCTCAAGCGTGGCTTTCATGAAGGTCAACTCACGCGGCTTCGTGCTTTGCACCGAACCTTCACGCAAGGCCGAAGCTCGGGCCGGGGCATACACGTGGCGGGTCGCAGAATCCGGCGAAGGATACGGACTCGCCTCGGCAAACTGATGCGCGGCTTCTGTCAAATCAATCACCTCCTTTTCAACAGCATCCAGCTCGCTCGCCGATGCCGAACCCTCGCTGAGAAGCTGCTCCCTGAATCGCTTGATCGGGCACAGTGCCTTCCAATGCTCAACATCCTCCCTGGTCCGATAAGTGAAATCTCCCATGCCCTCGGAGTGGGGCCGCGTACGGTACGTTTTGCATTCCAGCAGCGTGGGCCCTCCGCCCGAGCGCGCGCGCCCTGCAGCCTCCTCAGCCGCGGCAGCGACGGCAACCACGTCGTTTCCGTCTACCACTACGGAATGCATTCCATACGCCGCACCGCGCGCCGCAATGCTCGGATTTCCTGCAACGGATTCGAAGGGAACCTCCGTAGCAAACTGGTTGTTCTCACACACAAAGAGCACGGGCAGCTTCCAGATGCTGGCCATGTTCAGTCCCTCGTGAAACGCACCGTTGTTCACCGCACCATCGCCAAAAAAGGCGACGCCCACATGGTCCTGCTTCATCAATTTGAAACTATAGCCGGCGCCTGTCGCCTGAAGAATGCAGGGCCCCACAATTCCGCTCGTGCCCAACATGCCGATTTCCGGCGCAAAGAGGTGCATGGAACCTCCACGCCCACGGGAGCAACCGGTCTCCCTGCCGTACAGCTCCGCCATCAGTTCTCGAGGATGCATTCCCTTCGCCAAAGCATGTCCATGCCCTCTGTGCGTGCTGAATATCGCATCCTTGTCCCGCAGATGCGCACATACGCCGGTCGCCACCGCTTCCTGTCCCACATAAGTGTGGCAGGCGCCGGGTATCATGCCGCGCTGGTGCGACTTTGCCAACCGCTCCTCGACAACACGGATGACAAGCATCGTCCGGTAAAGGCCCAGCCGGAATGCAGTTTCGTTTGATGAACTCATAGTGATTTCGGTTTGATGCGGAGAAAACTGATGATGAGTCCGCCCGCCATGAAGCACGCGGCAAGGAACAGCAGGCATTCGGTCTCCCCGTAGCTATGAGACCTAAGCCAGCCGGTAATGTGGTTGCCGAGATAGCCGGCCAGGTTCGCCCCCATGTTGATCAAGCCGGTCGCAACAGCGGCCGCCGAGGCGGTAAGCGTAAGCGAGGGCAGAGTCCAAAAAGGTGAGATCCAGAAAAACGCGCTGAAACCCGTCAGGCAGAGCCAGACCATCTGGACTCCGAAACTCTGCCCCGGAATCACGCTGCAGGCCAGAAACACGCCGGTCGCCATCATACCGCCCGCGGCGTGCCACTTCCGGTCGCCGGTGCGGTCGGCACTCTGACCGGAGACTAGCACGCTGACGATGCCGCAACAGTAATAAAGGCCGCTGTACAAAAGGGTCAACTGATCCGATCCACCCGAGAGGTTTTTGACCGTGGTTGGCAACCAGAAGCTGAGGGCGTATCCGCCGCTATTGCCCACCAGAATACCGATGACAAGCAGCCAGACGGCTGGCAGGCGCAGTGCCTGCCGCACGGAAATCTTACCCGTGACCTCCTTGTCCCGAGACTCCGCGGCGAGTTCCGCTTCAAGGTGTTCCCGCTCCTCATTAGCGAGCCATTCGGCATCCCTCGGGCGGTCCGTAAGACAGGCTAGGGTGATGAACCCCAGCAGCACGGCCGGCAAGCCTTCCACGATAAAAAGCCACTGCCAACCGTCGATGCCCAGCAAGTGAACGTCCAGAAGGAGAGAGGAAACAGGCGCGCCAAGGGCGAGGCTGAGCGGCACCGCCACAAGCAACCCCGAGAGCGCTCGCGAACGGTCCGACTGCACAAACCAGTGGGTGAAATAGACAATGATGCCTGGAAAAAAACCCGCCTCCGCGACACCGAGAATAAAGCGGGCCCAGTAAAACTGGGTCGGTGTCCTCACAAATGCCATGGACGCGGAAATCAGCCCCCAGGTCACCAGAATCCGCGCAAACCATTTTCGTGCGCTCCAGCGCTCCACCAGAAGCGCCCCGGGAATTTCCAGAAAAAGATAGCCTATAAAAAACACTCCGATACCGAACCCGAAGACGCCGTCCGAGAACCCCAGAGCCTTTCCCATCCGGAGCTTTGCAAACGCAACGTTCGCACGGTCGAGGTAGGAAACAATATAGAGGATGACGACAAGCGGAAGAATCCGCCACGCAACCTTGCGGCGCAACTTCGGCACGTCTACCGCAGTGGATGAGGGGGCATCAGACATAATGGACGATTATTCGGGGGACGTTTCCGCCACGACTGGGTTGGAGAGCGCACCGATTTTTTCAATCTCAATTGTCACGGTGTCTCCGGCCCGCAGAAACACTGGAGGCTTTCTCGCGGCACCGACACCCTGTGGGGTACCCGTGAGGATCACCGTTCCCGGCAGCAGCGTGGTGCTACCGCTTAGAAACTCGATGAGCGTCGGCACGTTAAAAATCATGTCACTCGTGTTGAAGCCCTGCATGGTCACTCCATTAAGAATGGTCTGGATCCGCAGCGTGTTCGGGCATTGTTAAAGACCTTACCCCAGCGTGCCCCCGGTTTTTGATCCACTCGTTATGAGAGTTTTGGGTTAGTTTTGGATCCTTTGTTCTTGGTTTGTTGTTTGGGGGATGGAGCGCAGCCTTCCGGCTGCTGGAGCGTAGCGGAAGCGGCCGCAAGGCTGCGCTGCGCAAA
>CANFTB010000044.1 GCA_947449735.1 Chthoniobacteraceae bacterium
CAACGTGCTCAACGTGCTCAACGTGCTCAACGTGCTCAACGTGCTCAACGTGCTCAACGTGCTCAACGTGCTCAACGTGCTCAACCGCAGCCTCGTTTTCCACCGGCGCTTCGTCCTCTTTCGATTCTGAATCCCTCTTTTCACTCGACTGTGAGGGAAGCAATGGCAGGTCCAGGCGGCCGTCGGCAAATTCAATGACGTGTCCCGTGTGCACCAGATAATGCAGGTCCGAGGCCAGTTGTGTTTTACGCGCGGCGTGCTCGGGATTCTCTGCGTTTTCAGGCGTGGTCGCCCCTAAGATTTTGATCGCAAGATCGCGTTTTGAAATTCTCGGAGACTCTCCGATAACGCTCAGTAGGGTGGCCGGGCCCTCTGCAAATCCGGAGGACGCACCCGCAGGCTTCGGACGGATCGCGGACACATAGAGTACCCGCTTGCGATGCTTGAAAACCTGGAGGCCCTGTTCGTCAAAAAAGGCGCGCAGCCCGTGCACGAGCCCTCCCGGATAGGCTAACTCCTTGTCAAAGGCTTCGCGTGCGGCCGCAAGCAGGGCACGTTCGGGAAGGTCTCTTGCCGCCTTGCCGGAACACTCTAGAGACGCGGCTGTTTTGAGAAGCTTGGGAAGATGGTGTTTGCGGAAATGAACCTCTGCTTCCTGCAATGACTTGAATTGGAGCGTTTCGGTTTCGTCGAGCGAGTGGTACACAGTCTGTCTGCATTGCTCAGACTTCCAGTCAGCAACAGCCTGTTCCGATGTGACGACTTCGATCTCGTCGCGTTGAAACTGGGGGAAACTCATCCTGCGGCTGAAGCGCTCCTCGTACAAGCGTCTCACTGCAACCTGATAGGCGTGGTGGTTGGTCGGCCCCAGCAGTGTTCCCGTAGAGCGGCAGAGGGCGACACTCGTGTAGTTGCCCTTGGGAGCTTCTAGCTCGGTGACTTCCTCACGGTAATATTTAGCCCAGTTGTTTCGGAAAGCGTTCCGATCGAGAAGCGATGCGTCAAAGCTGACTGGTCCATCGTTTAGCTGGTGCAAGGGATGGGATTCCTCGGAGGATGTGATCCGGATCGCATGGCGTTCCGGTTTTTCCAAGAACATCCTCGCGGTGTTGAACAGGGGATAGGCTTTTGCGCTCTGCCTGATCTGTTTGGCGATGTTGGTTGCGGCTGTCGGTTCCGGGAGAAACTGGACTTTGACCGGAGCGGGGAGCGTATCAGTTCGCGGCGCTGCCGGACGGGCCTGTCCCTCTTGCCGTCGATTGGAAGGGCCTTGGGGGCCTCTGCGCTGGTCCCGACCCTGGTCGCCTCGCCGGTCGTCCCTTCGTCCTTGGGAATCACGACGCTGGGAACCCGAATCGCCCCGTTGCCCTCCTCCGCTGCGGTTACGGTCGCGGCCCGCGCCGCCCGGTCCTGTCTGCCCCCCCCGACCGCCCCGCGGACCGCGTGAGTCGTCGTCCCCTCCCGAGTAACCCGCGTAGCGGTTGGGAGAAGGGGATTCTTTGAGCCAGTCTGGCAGAAACTTGAGGTCGAGAGGAGAGAGCGGTTCGCTCATGTTGATCGGTTGGTGGAGCTGTGACAGTTTCCTGCGTAATCGGGATTCGGAGGATGTCCGAACAAAGAATCTGCACTAGTGGGAGGCTTGGAGCAATGGTGATGAGTACGAGATAATGGTGTGAAGTCCAGATGCCGGACTCTAAGGCCTTCAAACATGTTGAACGTGCCTATGGTCTGAGCGGCTGGGGAGTATTTTTTTGCTGCTGCCGAGGTTTTAACGAAGCCGGCATGTCGATTTTTTCCCAGAGCCATCCCTCGTGTGGGCGCATCCCATCTTCCATGGCCCGGGTGAGGTCTGCTTCAATTTCTGGAATGGGAACGTTACCTGGCGAAAGTAGCGAAGCTTGGCGGTAGTCCTCCAAAGCCTCTGCATAAAATCCGAGTTGAGCGTTAGCATGTCCCCGAGCAACAAGGTAACGCGATTGCGTGGCCGGAATGTCCGCAACGCCCACGAGCGCGAGGTTGATTTGTTTGAGCGCCTCGTTAGGCTTTTTTAACCGCAGTTGGTTGATTGCGTCGCGATAGTTATTATTGGCGGTTTTACGCAGCTGAAAAACGATTTGTTCAAGCCTTTGGTTGCTCGATGCCAACGCGATCTGGCTTTTGAGAAGGATTTTTTTGTCCGAAGTAATTCTTCCCAAAAAATACGCGAGCAAGAGCTGAGACAGTACAAAGAAGCAAGCCACCAAAACGGCTTCGCGGCGGCGTCTACCGAGCAGAAGCTGGAGTTGGCGGAACCACGAGGCTTCTTCGGCTTCGGGGGCAAAGCCGTTTTGGTAGGCAACAATGTCTGCCTGTAGTTCTGCAACGCTCTGGTAGCGTTGCTCCGGGGAGTGCTGCATCGCCTTCTGCACGACTGCTATCAGGCCTGCGGGTAGGCGCCCTCCGGGACAATGAATCAGTTTTACATTGGGAGCCGCCTCTTCATCAGTCGTTCTAATTCTGTCCTCAAGTGGTATGAATTCTCCATTGCGGATGGCTTTGATCATCTTCTCGTTTCCCTGCAGGTCTATAGGTGGCCTGAGGCAGAGGATTTCATATAGGATGATTCCCAAAACAAAAATGTCGGAGCGTTGATCTGGCGAAGCACGGCTGTCGGTCTGTTCGGGCGATAAAAAGGGGGGAGTTCCTGCGATGATCCCCTGCAGGGTGCTCTGCCTGTCACCTGGATACGGCTGCAATTGTTGTCCAATTGGGGAAGGGTGTTGTGTCTCTTGGTTGGCTTCAACGAGGCGTTTTGCAAGGCCCCAGTCCATCACGAGGACTTCGCCGAACGAACCGATCATGATATTCGAAGGCTTGAGGTCGCGGTGTAGTACCCCGTGGGAGTGGGCGAATGCAATGGCGTCCGCCACTTTTTGAAACACCGTCACTAGATGGGATAGTGGATACTGTTTTTGAGTGTCCTCGTCTTCCTCTCTTAATCTTGTGAGTACCTGCTCAAGGGTCTGCCCCCGAACATGCTTCATAGTGTAAAACACCTGGCCATCGGGGCCAATGCCGAGCTGATAGACAGGGACAATGTTGGGATGTTCGAGTTGTCCGGTGAGCTGTGCCTCGGCCACGAACCTTTGCAGTTTCTCGGCTGAGAACTCGTTGCCCTGACGCAGGACTTTCATCGCGACAGAACGGTGAATTCTCTGGTCGAGAGCCTTAAGGACGACTCCCATCCCTCCCTCCCCGAGGGTGCCTGTGATTTGATGGGGTTCTTGTGAAATTCCGGCCCTGATGGCTTCCAGTCCTAGGGTTGGATCTCCAAGCTCGGCTTCAATCCGGCGGCGGACGTTCTCGTCAAACTCGAAGAGAAGTCGCGAGCTTCCAATATGAACCTCTGAACCCGGCTGGATGGGTGTTGGCAGGTCCAGCTTTACTCCTCCGATAGAAACACCGCTTTCACTCTCAAGGTCTTCAATAGAAAGCCTGTGGCCGTAAAAAGTGAACCGGGCGTGCATACGCGCCACGCTTTCTGCCTCAACGTGAAGATGGCAGCTTGGATCGTTTCCGATCAGGTAGCTGCCAGGGGGAAAGCGCTTTTTGGAAACCCGGCTACTGCCGACAAATACGGTGACATCTACCTCGAAAGGTGTGTCTTCCTCGCTGGAACCGATGCGGTCAGGAAGGATGAAGTCGTCAACCATGGGACGGGTCCGTACGCCGGGGACGCGAGGCGCCTGTCCCTATTCTGAGGCGATCCTAGAGGCCAGGGAGCATCGGTGGAGCTCCCGGTTTCGGAGCCGTTGGGGCGGGCGCCATACCACCTGCCGGGGCCATAGTCCCGGCACCTTCCATGGACGCACCTCCCATGGACGCACCTCCCATGGACGCACCTCCCATGGACGCACCTCCCATGGACGCACCTCCCATGGACGCACCTCCCATGGACGCACCTCCCATGGATGGACCCGAGTCCAATCCGGGGATGCCACCTCCAGACATCGACGGTGCTCCGGCAGGAGCGTCGAGACCGGGGATTGATGAAGCTCCACTCAAACCGCCCCCCAGACCAGAGTCCATTTTCAGAGAGGAAGAGTCGGATCCAATCTTGTCAGCGGACATTTTCTCTGAGCGCTGTGCAGCGAGGCGCAAGCGATCTGCTTCTCGCTTTTCCTTGTCGATCTCAGCACGAGCCATTGCTTGCTGCTCGTACGGCTCAAAAACGTAGCCTTTTTGTAGGACCCGGGTGCCGTCCTTCAGGGTGACCACCTTGAAAGGGGTCTTCTGGTACGCGTAAGTCTGAGAATAGGGAGTGCTGCATGCCGAAAGGCTCAGGAGTACAGGTGCCATGAGCAGCAGCGAAGCAGTCTGGAGGGAACGACTCATATTCTGAGAATAGCGCGCCTCAAAAAGAGGTCAATCCTAGAGAAATGCAGGATTGTAGTAGCGTCAGTGCGCATCGGATAAGGCGCATCCACCTCGGATAGGTTAGAAGCTCCTGAAACCGTGTGTCAAACCGAGGTTCAGGCACGCTTCCACCGGTCTAAGCCCTCCCGTACAGGTTTCGTCCGAGAGATTCGCGGCTGCAGCACAAACGCCCAGACGCAACTGCTCCTCGACAGTCATTCCTTCATGCCAGCCCCACAGTACACCCGCAGTGAAGGCGTCTCCCGCCCCTGCCGCGCCTTTGATGTATCCGTCCGGAAGTACGACGCTGCCGTGCTGGGTCCAAACCCCATCCCGTCCCAGCGCACAGCCCCCCTCTGGGAAATGCACTAAAACCCGCTCGCGCACTCCCGCATCCAGAAGGGTTTCCATGGATTCGCGAAGGGCCTTGAGGTCTAGTCCAGAAGGCGTCCGGATGCTGTGCCCGGTGACCCTGCCCGCCTCAAACTCGTTCATGATGCAGTAGTCCGTGTGTTTGAGGGCGGGAAGCACAAGACGGGCGAATCGCTCACTGTCTTCGCTTACTACGTCGATGGAGGTGCGCATCCCCGCGGCTTGGGCGCGGGCGAGCACTCCCGCGGCAACGGTCCCAAATTCGGGGCAGGATTGATCCATTCCATCCAGGAGCAACAGGTACCCCAAATGGAACAAACGAGCCTGGGTCGTTGAAAAGTCAAAATGGCCAGAACTCAGGAGCGCGTTGGCTCCGCGCGCGTGAAAAAAAGTGCGGCGCCCGGTCGATTTGACCGTCATCACGTCCGTGTAACTGGTGGGAGCCTCGCTTGTGGAGTGGAGGCTTTTGGTGTTTATCCCCAGTTGTTTGCATGTGTCGACAATGTAGCGTCCGAGGCTGTCTTCTCCAACCAGTCCCACCGCTTCAAGCGGAAAGGGGGCGCCCATGGCTGCGATGTCCACCAAGACGTTGAACGGCGATCCTCCGGTTCCTTTGGTTTCGCTGGTGATGTTTGCCAATGCGTCTTGCTGGGGCCACACATCGATAATTTTAACAGCGTCAACGATCCAGTTGCCGCCTGCGAGCAGTCCGTGTCGGGTGTTCATGAGATTGGAAAAATTGTGCGTGTGGAAGTTTAGGTCGATGCGCTCTGCTTGACCCGCTGAATCTCGGCGCCCAGACCCATGAGCTTTTCATCAATGGATTCATAGCCGCGGTCAATGTGGTAGACACGGTGGACCTCCGTTGTGCCCTCTGCGACAAGTCCGGCCAGAACAAGGGCGGCGGAAGCGCGCAAGTCGCTGGCCATGACCGGGGCGCCGCTCAGTTTTGGGACTCCGGTGATTCGTGCGGTTGCTCCTTCAATGGCTATGTCCGCGCCCATGCGTTTGAGCTCTGAGACATGCATGAAACGCTGGGGAAAAACGGTTTCCGTGACACTGCTTTGTCCGTCAGCTCGGCTGAGGAGGGCACACATTTGAGCCTGCATGTCGGTTGGAAATCCCGGGTAGGGTTCTGTGATGATATCCACAGGCCTTGGCGCTCCGTTGCCTTTAACGGTGATTGTGTCCTTTTGAATGTTCAGCTGGAAGCCAGACTCGGAGAGTACGTTTGTAACCGCGTTCAGGTGCTCTGAGTTTACCCGGCGCAGGGTGACTTCCCTGCCAGCCAGGGCAGCCGCTACAAGAAAAGTGCCGGCTTCGATGCGGTCTGGAATCACGGAATGCTCCGCCCCGTGGAGTTCCTTGACGCCCTCGACGGTGATGCGGCGTGTTCCGGCGCCTTCAATTTTGGCACCCATCTTGATGAGGAATTGGGCAAGATCCACAACTTCGGGTTCGGCTGCCGCTCCTTCAATTACGGTGATTCCCTCGGCAAGTGTCGCCGCCATCAAAACGTTCCCGGTGCCAAGCACCGTCGGTCCCTGCCGCCCCTCGAGGTTCATGGTGGATCCCTTGAGTTCTCCTGCGAAGACCTTGACGTCTCCAGCCTCCACACGGCAGGCCGCGTTCAAGGCGCGGAACCCTTTTAGGTGGAGGTCAATTGGCCTGTCGCCGATGACGCATCCTCCCGGCAGGGAGACCCGCGCCTCCTTGTGGCGCCCAAGCAGGGGGCCGAGTACGCAGACAGACGCCCGCATTTTCCGGACGATCTCGTATGGCGCAGTGGTGGACACGTTTTCCGCCTGTATTTGCACGGTGCCGCTGGCGCGCTCCACCTGAGCTCCAAGGTGGGATAGAATCTGGAGCATGTAGTGGATGTCGCTCAGATCGGGCACGCAGTGGATGACGCACGGTTCCCTCGTCAGCAGGGCCGCCGCAAGAATGGGAAGGGCGGAGTTTTTGGAACCGCTGATCTTTACTGCGCCGGAAAGAGTGTGCCCACCGTGGACGATGATTTTATCCATACGAAGCGAATAGAAAACGATTGCGACCCTGGTAGTCCGTTTCCGGCGAGATCGAGTGGTATTGTTCGGCAGCGAGCGACTCTGTGAGCGCGCCCGACTGCTCATGCCCTATCTCGAGGGAGAGCAGGCCTGCGAGATGTTTTTTTGCCTCGGGCAACAGGGTGCGAATGAGAAGGGTGCCGTCGTCACCTCCGTCCAAGGCGAGAAAGGGGTCGTTTTTGACTTCCTTCGAGAGAGCGGCGATTTCGCCGGTTGGCACGTATGGAAGGTTTGCAACAATCAGTTCAAAGGTGCCTGAGAGCGGTCCTAACAGACTGCCTTGATGGAAGATCACTCGAGACTCCATGCCCAGAACAGCGGCGTTTTCCCTTGCAAGCGACAGGGCTGTTTCGGAAACGTCTACGGCGTGCACTTCGGTTTCCGGCCACGCCGCGGCGAGGCTGAGCGCAATCACTCCGCTACCAGTGCCGATGTCGGCGATTCTCGATGGCGGAGTCGGGTGCCTTTGGAGGATCTTTTCCACCAGCTGTTCTGTCTCGGGTCGGGGGATAAGTGCGCGGGCATCGCACCGGAAGCTGCGGCCCATGAATTCAACTCCACCCAAAATGTGCTGCAGCGGCTCCCCTTGGGTGCGTCTCCGGACGAACTCGCGGAGCGGATGAAGCTCGGTTTCGTTTAGCGGTCGGTCGAATTCGAGATACAGGTCCATCCGCTTCTTCCCAAGCACATGGGCGAGCAAGTGTTCGATATTTAAACGCGGGCTCTCGACTCCGGCTTTGGTGAAATAGGCCGTGGTTGATTGCAGAACTTCCAGCACGGTTTTCATTGCCAGGACATTCAGTCTTCGGAGCGGTCGGCGGGGAGGGTCATTCTGACGCGGGGGAACTGGCTTGAGCCAGACGTTCCTCCATGTCAGCTGTTTGAAGCGAGGAAATCATTTCGGAGATTTCGCCCTCCATAAAGCGGTCAAGGTTGTAGAGGGTGAGGCCGATGCGGTGGTCTGTCACCCGGTTCTGCGGAAAGTTGTATGTGCGGATTTTCTCCTCGCGTCCGCCCGTTCCCACCTGGCTTTTGCGGTGGGCGGCATACTTTTCAGCCTCCTCGCGCTGTTTGCGTTCGAGCAGGCGGGAGCGGAGGATTTGGAGGGCTTTTTCTTTGTTCTTCTGCTGCGAGCGGCCGTCCTGACAGCGGACGATCATTCCCGAGGGAATGTGCATGACTTGCACTGCGGAGTCCGTGGTGTTGACTCCCTGGCCTCCCGGGCCTCCGGCCCGGCAGACTTCGATTCGGAGGTCGTCTGCTTTAATTTCCATGTCGACCTCTTCGGCTTCCGGAAGCACGGCGACTGTTGCCGTGGAGGTGTGGATGCGCCCCTGTGCTTCGGTAGCGGGCACGCGTTGTACGCGGTGGACTCCGCTTTCGTATCGAAGCTTGCGAAAAACCGACGCTCCCGAGGCTTTAAAGATCATTTCTCGTACGCCGCCGAGTTCGCTGGGACTGGATTCCAAGGGCTCGATTTTGAGTCCATTCGCTTCTGCGAATCGCAGGTAAAGCCGAACAAGGTCCGCTGCAAAAAGTGCGGCTTCGTCTCCTCCTGTGCCGGCGCGGATTTCAACAATGGCATCCCTGTCTTCGTTCGGGTCTGGGGGTAGGAGGGCAACCTGAATCTCTTTTCCGAGGGTTACAACGCGGCTCTGGAGTTCAGGTAATTCCGCTTGGGCCATCTCGGCGAGGTCGGTGTCTGTGCCAGTTGCGAGCTTCGAGGATTCCTCCAGCTCAGTGCGGGTCCTGAGCAGCGTGTGCCAGAGGGCCAGAAGTTCCTTGAGTCTGGTGTGTTCTCTAAGGAGTTCGCGCGCCCTTTTCGGGTCGTCGTACAGATTGCCTGCTGCAACCTGTGTTTCGAGCTCGTCGAAGCGTTCCTGCTTCCGGGCGATAAGAGGGCCGAAATCCATGGGATAACTGGTGCGAAAGGTTACGAGCTGTGCTCGATGCAGGGGGCGCGAGGCTTGTGATGGTCTGGCTTAAATAAAAACGGTGAAGGCGGCACGGGGCACCTTCACCGTTTTGAAAAGAATCTTTTCGAACCCTAGATTTTTTTGCGGCGCTCGGTCGGACTGGATGAGTAGCGCTTTGCGAACTTCTCGATCCGGCCCGCGGTGTCGACGAACTTCTGCTCGCCGGTGAAGAAGGGATGGCATGAGGCGCAAATCCCGATACGGAGATCGCGGCGGGTGGAACGTGTTTGATACACTGCCCCGCAAGCGCAGGTGATATTGGTCTGGTCGTAGCGGGGATGAATGTCTGCTTTCATGGCGTTGGAAAAGAACCCTCGAGCTTATGGATGAAGTGTCACCGCGCAACCAAAAACGAATCAAAAACGGGCGAATGCCGCTTTTGGCTTGGGAATCTCAGGCTTGATTCTCTTCACAAGAGGATTGTTGATTGAGAGAGAAAACGGGTGCGCAGGCAGAAGTCGCGGGGAAGTGCGCCTCTGATTCCCGCAGGATCAGTGGGAGTTGGCAGTCGCGTCTCTCTTGTCTACAATGTTGGGATGAAACTTGGAACCTCCGTTGTTGCTGCAGTTCTTTCGCTGGCTTTCGGTTCGATCGGCATGGCGGCCAAGCCGGGATGGACTGAAAATTTTGCTGAGGCGCAGAAGAGGGCGGCTTACGAAAAAAAACATGTGCTTCTTGATTTCACCGGGTCCGACTGGTGCGGATGGTGTATCAAAATTGACAGGGAAGTCTTTGCGAAAGCTGACTTCAAGGAGTTCGGGGAGAAAAGTTTGGTCCTCGTCGAGGTGGACTTTCCAAAGTCGAAGGCCCTGCCGTCTGAGGTCAAGGCGCAGAACGAAGCTCTGGAGCGCAAGTTTGCGGTGTCCGGTTACCCAACCCTTGTGCTGCTAAATTCTCAGGGCAAGGAGGTGAAGCGGTGGGAAGGGTTTAAATCTGAGTTTCTGGACGAGCTCAAGAAGGCCGCCAAATGACCTCGCGTACGGGTGTCGCGTCGGTCTCTTGTGCTCCGCCTGCATTCAACTGAGCGGCTAGAGGAAGGTGTAAATCACCTCGAGGTCGGAGTTGTCGCTGTTTAGTTGGTTCAGGAAAACAGGCGTTCCCGCGACCGACTCGAGAGAAACCGACGCTCCCTCCCAGTACGCGAGGCGTGGCCGGATGATTGCCGCGGCCATATTGGCAAACATTCCCGAACTGCTGGGCATCGCTAGATCGCGCACACGCAGACGCAGGCCTTCCGGAGCGTCTAAAAAGCCTGAAACTAAAATGGGTACTGTTCCGCCCATGATTTTGGTCTCTACCCGGGCTTGAATGTGGAGGCAGTTTTCCCCGCTCTGATCCGCAGTGACCTTCACGGTTGTGATTCTGATGCCGTGCTCGGAAGCGATTGCATGCGCGATTTTTCCAAGGATCCTTTCCAGCGCACCGATGGGGATGGCTACTTTGACGCGAGTTCCACGGAGTGGTTCGGGCTGCGCGGGGGATTCATCTAAAAAAACTTCGCCTTCATGGAGGGTGAGTGCATTCAGAAAGTGAGCCGCCGCATCCAGAGCTTCTTTTGCATTCCTTGGGACAGGAATCGGAGTGGAGAGTAGGGGAAAGATTTGAGACTGTTGCATTTTATTGGGAACGGAGGCGGTCGTTCAATTGCGAGTTTGCCCGCCCTACAAGGGTGCTCTTGGAGGCGTTGGGCGGGGCCACGTCGGAGGAAGCATTGATCAAAATTATCGCAGGTGGAAGGCTGGGTTTCGTCTTTGCCGCGTTTGTTGCCTGGTTTTATCGGGCGGCCATTCGGCGTAGAAGATCCTCCCTGCTGGGGGGAAGGCGATGGAGAAGCCGCTCGAGAACCAACTCAGCTGGGATCGCTGGTTCCGAGATTCCCAGAAGGCGAACCAGTTCGAGTTCAAAGTGCCTCAGCGCTCGGATCGACGCCGGATTGGCATCAAGATATCGGAGTGCCCTTTCGTACAGGTTAAAAATGTCCGGCACCGGAAAGGCTGGCTCCGTCGAGCGCTCGATCAGTTCCACGGCGTAAGATGCCAGGCAAATTCGTGGGTACTCGGTGCGCAAACCGGCAAACGGTTGCAAAAGCGATGCGTCTTGCAAAAGGTGAAGGTCGCCCGAGCGCGCCGGCTGGAACTGGATTTCGCAGAGGTGGAACAGGTCGAGCACGCCAGACAGCCGGCTTTTGGGTTTGAGAGCGCCTTTTGCCACCGTTTTGATCCGGCCGTGACTGCAGGAGAGCCAGGTGATGATGAGGCTTGATTCGGTCAGGCGGCTTTTGCGCAGCAGTATGGCGGTGCACCGTTCCAATCGCGTCTAAAGAGTAAAATGTTAATTTTTTGAGAAAGGAAAGCAGGGAATGTGGGGATGCCTTGACTCCTGTGTGGCTGTTTTTAACCTGCACCCTTCTTATAAGCTATGAATCTTCCGACTGAAGCTCTGCAACGCGCCGCCACTGAAGCCCGTGGTCTGGCCATGGATGCCGTCCACGCCTGTTCCTCCGGCCATCTAGGCCTGCCGCTGGGGTGCGCCGAGATCGGTGCCGTTCTTTTTGGGCACTCCCTAGTCTACGACCCATCAGAACCCCGCTGGTTGAACCGAGATCGTTTTGTGCTCTCCGCGGGCCACGGGTCGATGTTTTTGTATGCATGGCTTCATCTTGCCGGGTTCAAGCAGATGACGATTGACCAAGTTAAGGCATTCCGTGCTCCTGGCTCGCACACTCCCGGGCACCCTGAAAGTTTTGAGACAGAGGGAGTGGAGTGCACCACCGGACCTCTGGGGCAGGGCGTTGCCAACGCCGTGGGGATCGCGCTTTCTCAAAAGATGGCCGCGGCTCGGTTTAACACGCGAGAGCATGTTATTTTCGACAACCATGTGGTCTGTCTTGCCGGAGACGGCTGTCTGCAGGAAGGCGTTTCGGCGGAGGCTTCCTCCTACGCGGGGCATAACCACCTGGATAACCTCATTCTTATTTATGATTCGAATGATGTGACCCTTGATGCGATGGCAAACGCATCCCAGAGTGAAGATGCCGCCAAGCGTTACGAGGCGTACGGATGGCACGTTCAAACAGTTGACGGTCACGATTTCGAAAAGGTTGCGGCAGCGCTCCAGACCGCCCGCTCGACCAAGGGCAAGCCCCACCTGATTGTGGCCAAAACTCTGATCGGAAAAGGCATTGCTGAGGTCGCCGGTACCGCCAAGGCCCACGGTGAAGGCGGGGCTAAGTTTATCGATGCCTCTCGCAAGGCATTGGGTCTTCCCGAGGATCAGCATTTTTACGTGTCTGCTGAGACGCACGCATTCTTCACCGCCCATGCAGCCGAAATGGGCAAAAAGCACGCCTCCTGGAAGCAGATCTTTTCGGCCTGGCAGGGCGCAAATCCGGAGCTGGCCAGCCAGCTGAATGGCGGAGTTTCTCACAAGCTGCCGTCCTCAGGTGACCTTCTCAAGGTGATACCGCATTTTCCGTCAGACGCCAAGATCGCGACGCGTAAGGCGGGCTCAGACGTTCTGCAGCCGGTTGCCCAGGCGGTGCCTCTGGCTGTCTCCGGAAGCGCCGACCTTTATGGTTCAACCCTGAACTACATCAACGGAGCCAAGGACGTGACGCCGGCAGATTTCGGGGGTCGCAACATTCGCTACGGAATCCGTGAGCACGGGATGGCCGCCATCATGAACGGCATCGCCTACGACGGCATCTTCCATGCGAGTGGCGCTACGTTCCTCGTGTTTGCGGACTACGCGAGACCGTCGATCCGGATCGCTGCCCTTTCGAAGCTACCGGTCGTGTACATCTTCACGCATGACTCGATTGGAGTGGGCGAGGACGGTCCGACGCACCAGCCAGTTGAGACTGTCAGTGGGCTGCGGGTGATTCCGAATTTGAACGTGATTCGCCCCGCGGATCCCGAGGAGACTGCGGGCTCCTTTGCTGCAGCGTTTTCGAGGACATGCGGGCCGACCCTTCTATCGCTGTCGCGACAGGCGGTGCCTATGCTCAATGAAATTCCCGTGGATAAACGCCGCGAGGGGGTTCTTCAAGGCGGATACATCGCGATTCCTGAATCAGGACCGCTTCGCACCATTCTTCTTGCAAGCGGTAGTGAGTTGCAACACGCCGTTACCGCCGCGAAGACGCTTGGTGAAGGTGTTCGTGTCGTCTCCATGCCGTGCATGGAGATCTTCAACGCCCAGCCTTTGGCGTACCGGGAATCCGTACTCCCCTCCGCGGTCCGTCGTCGCGTCGCGATCGAAGCCGGAGTGAAGGATGCTTGGTTCCGGTACGTGGGCTTGGATGGCGTTGTGATCGGTCTGGAGCGATTCGGTCTCAGCGCGCCGGGCAATTACGTGATGGAGAAGCTTGGCATTACCGCCCAGGCAGTGGTGGATGCTGTGAACGCGCTCAAGTAGCGCTCTGCTTGTGGGCCCGCCGCTTGTGCAGTGGCGGGCCTCCCGCAATGCCGCATTCGTGGTCTATTAGATTTTACCGTCGAGCGGCTTATGCGGGCGACGGCCCGTCCGTGCCCGGTTGAGATTGCCCCTGCGGCTGTCCGGATTTTGTTTCAGACGCGGCGTTCCCGCTTCTCAGCCGGTCCAGAAAAGCTGATCCGGTGTTCATCAACTGATGGAGGACCTGCTTGGGCGCGCTCCGGCCGCGTTCCTCTTGCTCAATTTCAGCGAGGGCTTCGTTCTTTGCATTCTGCCAGGCCGGAGCAAATCCGGGCGCGCTCAAAGTAAGCCGCTGTTCCGCCCGGTTGAGTACCTCCAGAAGCTTTAGCCGCTGCTTGTCTGGGCTTTGGAGGAGACTCTGAATTTTCACGCGGAGATTTTCTTTTTCCGTGGACGCACCTTTGAGGTCTTCCTGCAGTTTTTGGAAGGCGTCGGTAAGGGTTTTGAGCTGGGCAAACTGGGAGTCCTTGGATTTCTGAAGGTCCCGTCGTGAGAGGTAGAGTTGGACGCGGAAAATAGCAGCTGGAAGGAGTCCGGCATAAAAGCCAAGGGCAACGGGATGTGTGAGCCAGTCTGTTGTCATACAATTGTGTTCATCTCACAAAGCCGGCAGGAAAAGAACTTCAATCACAAATAGGTCCCTCCTCGACATGGCATTGATTGCGTCGAAGCGGATTGCGCCTTACTGGCGACAGTTTAACCATTCGAGGTGAAAGTATTCCACTCTGCGGGAGTGTTGGAGTTCCAAAAAAAAGGCGAGGCGTCCTGTTCGACTTGTTGTGGGATTACCAGCCCTAGTGTCAGTGCTGAATCTAAAAGTTCCTGTAGCGAGAGTTGGCTGGTCTCCATCCGCTCTAAAAAGATGGGCAGAATGTCTCTGTGATAGGCGGCCGCCAGAGGCTCCCAGCGGCCGTTTATTCTAGGGACGACGCTTGTCATCGATTTTGCGGCTTCCTCGATCAGGCCTCGCATGTATTCGCCCCTCATCCCTGGCATGTCCACGGCCAGGCAAGCAGTGAAGGCATACCGGGAGTGCTTGAGGGCCGCAAGCAGGCCGGAAATTGGCCCGGAATGTTGAGTTTTGTCCGGGACGCTTTTCCATGAACCGCCTTTCCAGGGGCCGTCCTGCGGTCCTGAAATAAAGACGTCCGAAGCGCCGGCCTCTTCCAAAATAGCGATCTGGTGCCGCCACATTGGAACCCCGTTGTAAAGGAGGGAGGCCTTGTCCACTTTCATTCGAGTCGACCGGCCTCCGGCAATGAGAACGCCGGAAAACGAGTTGGACGGAGTTGTATTTTCTTGAGGCACGCTCGGGACGTTTTGCTTTAGAATGCTGTCCTTGGCAGCATCAGGAGACAACCCCTTGTTCCATGGACTCTGATTTGATTTCATTCGCGTCTGCGAAAACGCCGATTCTGAGACGCTTTTTCACTTCGGTCGGGCATAACTATTTCGGGCACTATGGCGTGGCTCCCGGTGAAAACGTCATGGTTGAAAAACTGGAAATCAACTGTGTTGAAGGAGCGGGAATCGAGGGGGACCGATTTTTCAACTACAAGAAGGACTACAAGGGGCAGATCACTTTTTTTGCCCATGAGATCTACACCCGGATCTGTGAGCGGTTTGGAGTCCGAGACAAGGGGCCGGATGTATTTAGGCGCAATGTTGTGACCGAGGGGGTGGACTTGATGCAGTTTGTGGGCGTTGAGTTCGAGATCCAGGGAGTCCGTTTTTTAGGAACCGGGGAGTGCGCGCCTTGTGAGTGGATGAATCAGGCCTTCGGCCCTGGCGCTGAGGAGTTCCTCAAAGGGCAAGGCGGGCTGCGGGCGAAAATACTATCGAGCGGAATCCTTAGGGTTTCCAAATGAGCGTCCGGGCAGGCTCATCGGGGCTGATTTCATTGGATTGAGAGCGGTGATCGCCCCTAAGGTGAATGCCATGCGACTTGACCTCTGGCTCTGGTCTGTCCGGGCATTCAAAACACGCCCTCTCGCTTTGGCTGCGATCAAGGGAGGCAAGGTGAGGGTCAACGGGGCCTCATCAAAGGCATCTCATGCAGTCCGACCGGGCGAAATAATCGCGGTCATGGTAGATACAGCTTCAACGCCGTGGACGAGAACTCTCCGCGTTCTCGCTTCGCCTGGTTCGCGGGTGGGGGCAAAGCTGACGCCCCAGTACATGGAGGACATCACCGAGGCAGAAGAACTTGAGAAATCCCGGATGCGGGGCCCCCTTCTTCCGGGGTACAGGCCTCGCGGGAGCGGGCGGCCAACGAAGCGCGAACGCCGGGATTTGGATGACTTCGGCGAAGGACGCGTCGAGGGGCAGTAGGCTTTGGGTTTGCCCGCGTAGCAACAGGTTTGGGTGTGGAGTGTGCGCTGGCGCAAAAAAAGAAGCCGGTCACTTGCGTGACCGGCCTCTTTCGGGGCAGATGCAGACCTGAGCCCTCGGCGGGAGACGCTTAGTATTCGCGCTTTGTTTTAATGCCGGGCTCGGGGACTGGGTAAAGTCCTTTGGAATCGGCTTTCACGGGGGCAGGTGAGTCCATCGTCAGCTTGTCGGCGTCTGGGGCGTACTCGTGTTCGTGGTTGAGCATTTCATTCAGGGTGACCTCCTGAGCGGTGTGGGTGGCATAGCGTCCCATGGAGGTGACGAGGCTTGCCATCACGCCGCGTTCGACCTCGTTGTAGGGCTTGTCGTTGCGGATGGCGCTCATGAGGTCTTCCCACTCGTTGAAATACGGGTCGTCGGCAATTTTGGGGTCCGGGGAGGTCCAGAGCAGGTTTTCTTTGGTGGGAGACTGGCCTTTATACGTGCTCGACGGGCGCCCGCAGTCGCCGTTCTTGGATACAACCGCCATCCCCTTGGTTCCGTGTGCGTAGCTTGAGTAGAGGGGAAGCGCTCCGTTCATGCAGCGACCATCCAGGAAGAGCTTTGCTCCGTCCTCAAAGGTGTATTCGACCGAGTACGAGTCAAAGTTCTGGTCGACGTAGGGTTTTCCGCCCGGTGCGGTTCGCACTGTTCTGCCGCCCACGCCCTGGCACTTGACGGGCCAGCTGTTCTTGAGCCAGCAAAGATGGTCGACGTGGTGGATGTAGAAGTCGCTGAACGCCCCGCCGCTTGCCCACAGGAAGCTGTGGAAGCGGGAGATCTGCCAGAGCAGTTCGTTGGGTTCGCCGGGCCAGGGTTCTGAGAATGCGGAGCCGATGACTCCTTGCATCCGGTAGCCGCGCATGAAGGTGATGTCGCCGATTTCGCCGTCTTGTATTCTGCTGTGAAGTTCCTGCATGGCGTGGCTATGCCGCGACATAAGGCCGACGCCCACTTTCAGGTTTTTCTCGGAGGCCTTTTTTCCGAGTTCCAGCATCCTGCGGGAGGTCGGGCCGTCGGCGGTGACGGGTTTTTCCATGAACACATGGATCCCCTTTTCGATGGCGTACTGGAAGTGCACCCAGCGGAAGGCCAAGGGCGTGGTGAATATGGCGATGTCGCCCTTTTTGAGGCAGTCGATCGCGTGCTTGTACCCGTCGAACCCGATGAACCTGCGCTCTTCGGGGACGTCCACCTGATCTTGGAACTTTGCCTTGATGGAGTTGTAGCTCCGGTCAAGCTTGGCTTGGAATACGTCGGCCATGGCGACGAGTTTTGGGGAGCCGATCTGGCCCAGTGCATTCACGGCAGCGCCAGTACCGCGGCCGCCGCATCCGATCAGTGCGATTTGAAGGCGGTCGCTGCCTTGGGCGAAAACTTTCGGCAGAGCGATTCCCGAAAGGGCGGATGCGCCTACGGCGACACCCGAAGTTTTGATAAAAGCCCGGCGATTCAGGGATGAAGGTTCAGGGGTAGTCATATACAATCACAATGCTTTGCTGAACGGAGTTTGGCTGTCAATGGAGAGGGCAAGGATTCGCCGGAGACGGGGTGGCTTTGCCTGTGGGGCGAAGTTCGGGCCTCGGCGCGTACATGGGGTGCAATCCAATGAATTGGGCGACATGTGGAGAACCGATTGCAGACGGGAAACAATTCGTTTAGATACAGGATCGGATCCAACCACCCTTATGCGGCCAAATTACCCCGTTCTTCTGACCAGTTGCATTGTCATGGCCGCTGCGCCGCTCCACGCGCAGTCGAGCGACGGATCGGAGATGTTCCTGAATGCGTACAGCAGTTTTCAAAAAGCGGAGTCCATGGAGAAGCGGGGAGATGCCGCCGGTTCATTGAGCCTCTATAAGGAGGTCGCAAAAGCATTAGGGCAGTTGGGGCAGCAATTTCCGAACTGGAGTCCTGAGGTGGTAAAATACAGGGCTCAGCTGACCGAGCAGGCGATCCAGCGCATCCAAAACGGACCGAACGCTCCGGGTGGTTCCGGCCCTACGGGCGCTTCAAGTGGGCGTCCTGCAGCAGCCAAGAGCGGCGCGCCCGCGCCAACACCAAGCGCGCCGCAGGCAGTTCCCGCGCCCGGGCCAGCGAGTGTTTCTGCATCCAAGCCGCGCTCTGTTCCCGGCGGCGAGGTGACGGCTTTGATTCCCCAGATCCCCCAGCGGGACGGTGTGCCGGTGGCTCCGACCGATCCGTTTGCGGACATTCAGAACAAACTGAACCAGCTTCAGAACGACTTGCAGTTCGCCCTTGAGGAGGCGCAGAGGCTCCGTAAGGAGAAGTCCGCTCTGCTGAAAAACTTGGAGGAGACGGCCTCATCGGCGTCGAAAGCGCTGGACGAGAATGTGAAGGCGCGTGCCAAGGCCGAGGATCTTGCTAGAATTCTGGAGCAGCGTGCGGACGTCGCGGAGCGCGCATTGCTTGCTGCCCGCGAAGATAAAACCAAGGCGGCGTCTCAAATTGTTGCTTTGGAGAAAGAGCGTGACGGTTTGAGGCAGCAGAGGAGGGAATTGCAGGCCGAGGTGGATGCTTCTGACGAAATCCGCCGGCGACAGGATGCGCGGTTGGCGCAGACCCAGGGGCGCGAAACGGTTGCTCTTGGCGAAAAGGAAGCGGCATTGCAGCAGGTTGCGCAGGGCAAGAAGCAGTTGGATCAGGCGCAGGGAGACCTTGCCAAGTCAGCCAAGGATCAAGCGGCATTGTCGCAGAAATTAGAGAAGACAACCGGCGAACGAGACGCCGTGAAGGCGACGCTGGCTTCGACTTCGAAGGAGAGGGACGAGGCGAAGGCCGCAGCCGAAAAGCAACAGGCCGAGCGTGACGCTGCCGAAAGGGCTGCCGACAAGGAGCTTGCGAAGCTTGCTAAGGAGCGTGACACGGCCAAGGCGGCGCTTGCCAAGGCCTCGCAGGAGCGGGATGACGCGCTTGCGGTGTCCGGAAGGTTGAAGACAGCCCGGGCGCAGTTGGAGAAGCTGGACAATGAGAACAAGGACGCGGCTGCGAAATTGGCGAAGGTGCAGCAGCAGATTGAAAAGCAGCGACAGGAGGGCGTGCAGTCGGAGCAGGTGATGAAGGCGATGCGCGACGAGGTGGAGGGGGTGCGTTCCAAATTGGCGGACGCCCAGACGAAGGCTGCGGGTGCGGAGAAGTCGGTCGGGGAGTTGGAAGGCAAGCTGGCTGCGGCGATGCAGCAGGTCTCGACCGTGAAGACGGAAGCCTCGCAGGCGGTTGCCGAACGCGAGAAGGAACATGAGGAGAGAGAGTTGCTGCAGGGGATTTTAAATCGCACCTTGCAGGAGCAGAGCCGCAGGGACAAGACTCGCAAGGATCTCGTGGCCGAAGTTTCGCGGCTCAAGGTGAGTTCGGACGCTTTGATGAAGCAGATCGGGCTTTTAGGTGAGCCTGTATTGCAGTTGAACGAGAAGGAACAAGCTCTCTTCAAGCAGCCGACCGTAGAAATCAGCGAAGATGGTATTTCGATTTCTGCGATGAAGACTGGAAAGAAGGGGGCCAACCCCGTTGGGGCGGACACGGCTCCGCAGCCCGCGACCGAACCCTCCAAGCCCGACACCACAGCAAAGCCGACTGCCGAGGCGAAAGCCGGTGCGCCCAAGGCTCCGGCTGGAAGCTCGTCAACGGCCGCTTCGGGAGCGCGCGCTGGAGGAACCATGTCTAACGAGCTCCGGCAGAAGATCTCCGAGGCCAAGGAGAAGTTCGACAAGGGCGACTTTGGAGTGGCGGAGAAGTTGTACCAGGAGGCCTTGGACTCCGCTCCCGGGAACGCCTTCGTGTTGTCTAATCTGGGAGTGACACAGTTCAGGGCGAAGCGGTACGCCGAGTCTGAGGAAAGCCTCAAGAAGGCGCTCGAGCTCTCTCCTGAGGACGCCTTTTCCCGATCTACTCTCGGAATCGTCTATTACACGCAGGGAAAATTGGACAAGGCCGTCGATGAGCTGACTCAGTCTGTCGCGGTGAACCCAAGCAATGCGGTCGCCCACAACTATCTCGGGATTGCCGCCAGCCGTAAGGGCTGGCAGGAGAATGCGCGAAAGGAACTGGAAACGGCTGCAGAGCTGGATCCGACTTACGCGGACGCGTATTTCAACCTGGCTGTCGTTTGTGCCTCTCAGAAGCCTGCGGATAAAGAAGCTGCGCGAAAGGCCTATCAGAAGGCGGTTTCGCTTGGCGCGGCTCCGGATTCGCGGCTCGAGGAATTGATCCGGTGACATGCTTCGGTTTTGGGGAGGTCGATTCCCGATGTAAGATGTCGGGCTTCTGTGGCTTACTGTAACGATTGAAGCGGTATTTCGCCCGGGGAGAGCGGCCGTGTTTTCTTTCTTTTGTGAGCTGCCGGTTGGAGTTTTGGTTTTGAGGACCAAAACCTGTGGCGACCGGCTTTGGACTCAGTGCCAAACCGTGGGTGCGTGTGGCTTTCGAATCTACCAGAGGTCCTGCCCCAGGAAGGATTGAAGATTTTTGAGGCGTGAATGGATCTGGTTTATTTTTTGGAATGCAAGTGTGTGCAGGTGTTTGTATTGTGCTCTATTTTGTTCCCTGTTTCGCCCCCGAAAGCAGGCAGTTTCACTGAAATGTTTGACTCTCGTAGAATAGAGGCCTAATCTCAGGACCCTTTTTGGAGGAAGTTTCATGGCAACCTATTCAGCTAAAGATAAAGAAGTGCAGCGCCGGTGGTGGGTAATTGACGCCGCCGACCAAGTGTTGGGCAGAGTCGCGGTCAAGGCCGCTAAACTGCTCCGCGGCAAGGAGAAAGCAATTTTCACACCCCACGTGGACACCGGCGATTTTGTCGTGGTGATCAACGCTGACAAAGTGCGTGTCACCGGCAAAAAAGAGACGGCCAAGACGTACATGTCTTTTTCTGGCTACGTCGGAGGTCACAAGAGCGAGTCCTTTCGTCAGCGCCGCGCACGTCACCCCGAGCTTTTGATCGAGGGTGCTGTGAAGGGAATGATTCCCCACAACCGCCTCGGTCGTCAGGTGATCACGAAGCTAAAGGTGTACAAGGGTTCCGAGCATCCCCATGCAGCCCAGAACCCCGTGGCCGTGTCAGAAATTAAGTAAATTTAAATATGTCGACTCAGGCTCCTGAATTCGTAACCGTCGGTCGCCGCAAAACTGCAGTGGCCCGTCTCCGCCTTACTGCTGGCACTGGAAAAATCGTGATCAACGGCCGGTCTTTTGAAGACTACTTCAAGACTCAGGCGCTGCAGAACACGGTTCTCAGTCCATTTGAAGTGGTGAAGCAGGTGAACCAGTATGATTTGAAGGTAACTGCCGACGGTGGCGGGACCCACGGTCAGGCCGGCGCCTTGCGCCTCGCCGTGTCTCGCGCGTTGATTGAGGTGAACCCTGAGTTGCGCGCCGCGTTGAAGGCCGAAGGGTTCCTGCGTCGCGACCCGCGGATGAAGGAGCGTAAGAAGCCCGGTCAGCCCGGTGCACGTAAGCGCTTCCAGTTCTCCAAGCGCTAGGACTCACCACCACTGTTTACAAAGCCCGTTGCGCGGAATGCGCAGCGGGTTTTGTGTTTTTGTGAATCATCGCGGCCTGCCTTTCAGTTTGTCGCGTGATCAGACCGATGTAGTGCCAATGCCTCTCAAAATTTGGACCAATGCAAAATTCTCTGACGCAGCAACCCGTTTGCTGCGAGAGGGTACGCACCCCCATCAGCTGATTCATGCGGCTGTTTCGAGGGAGTCCGTTCTGGATGCAGGAGGCGGAGATGCCGGGTTTGCTGAGGCGGACGTCGCATTCGGACAGCCGGATCCCGGGGATTGTATGAACTCCGAGCGTGTTCGGTGGGTGGAGATAACCAGCGCCGGATACACCCGGTACGAGACAAACGAGTTTTTTGAGACGCTCACGTCTCGGGGAGCCGTGTTTACGAACGCGTCGGGTGTTTTTGCGGATCCGTGCGCGCAACATGTCCTTGCCATGATGCTCGCCTTCGGGCGACAGCTCCTGCCCACTTTCAGGGACCAACTCACGGACCGCTCCTGGCACTATGATGAACGGCGCGCCGCTTCCCGGCTTTTGACCGGCCAAAGGGTTTTAATGCTTGGCTACGGTGCGATTGGGCGGAGGCTCAGCGAGTTACTGAATCCCTTTGGGGCCAAGGTTTACGCGTTCCGTCGGAAGGCTGCGGAGGAGCCCGGAGTCAGTTTTGTGACGGCGGGAGAACTTCCTTCAGTTTTGCGCAAGGTGGACCATGTCGTGAACATCCTTCCTTCGAATTCCGCGACGGATCATTTTGTAAACGAAAACTTTTTTGCAGCCTGCGGTCCCGGGGTCCGTTTCTACAACGTTGGCAGGGGAAGCACTGTTGACCAGGCTGCGTTGGTGCGGGCGCTGAGGACTGGGATACTGGACTCAGCATATCTGGATGTGACTGATCCCGAGCCGCTTCTGCCTGAGCACGAGCTTTGGACGACCCCTAATTGTTTTGTCACTCCGCACACGGCAGGAGGCCGGCACGACCAGGACGAAACCCTTGTCCTCCACTTTTTGAGAAATCTGGCTGCCTTTGAAAAGGGAGAGGCGATGGCGGACCGCGTGTTTTGAGGCGGCCCCAAAGGGAGCCGTGAACTCAGGCAGATTCTTTGGACGGGTTTGGAGGCTAGCAGAAGTGGGCTCCAATAGCCTCGGTGTGAACCGAATAAAGGGAACGGCTTGCCGTCATGAACAGACGGTTTCTACGGGGGCCGCCGAAGCAAATGTTGCTGCACACCTCCGGGAGCACTATTTTTCCGATGCGCTGGCCCTCTGGGGAGAAGACATGGACTCCGTCGTATCCTTCACCCACCCAACCGGCGCCGCACCAGAGGTTTCCGTCCTGATCGCAACGGATTCCGTCTGCGAGCCCCGCAACTGTCTTGCCGTTTAGGTCCATTTCCATCGAGACGAACTGTTGGCCGTTTGTAAGTCTGGCTCCGTTTACCTCCCAGCTCTTGATGTTTTTGGGTGCCTTCGGGTAGTGGGACGCGCCGGTGTCGGCAACGTATAACCGTTTGTAATCCGGGGAAAAACAGAGCCCGTTCGGCTTGAAGATTTCGTCGGTAACCATCTCTACCTTGCCGGTTCCGGGATCGATCCGGTAGACGGCCTCCTTGAGAAGTAGCTCACCCTTGTGCCCTTCGTAGTTGCCCAAACTGCCGTATCCAGGGTCGGTGAACCAGATGCTGCCATCCGGATGGACGACACCATCGTTCGGAGCGTTGAATGCCTTGCCGTTGAACTTGTCTGCAAGCACGGTTATGGCGCCATTCGGTTCATAACGGACGACCCGGCGGTTGCCGTGTTCGAAGGAAACTTGGCGGCCCTCCTTGTCGAAGGTGTTTCCATTGCTGAACCCTGCCGGTTTGCGGATCACACTGACGCGACCGTCATCTTGAATCCAGCGGTGCTGTGTGTCGTTTGGAATGTCACTCCAAACTAGATAGTTGCCCCATCCGCTCCAGGCCGGGCCTTCCGCCCAGTACATTCCGGTGTGGAGCCGTTCGATCGGAGCGGATCCAACTTTGTATTTTTCAAAGGCCGGAGTGAGTGCGATGACGTCCGGTTCCGGGTATCGCACAGGAGGAGCGCCTGTGCCGAAGTCGCGGGCGATGAGGGGCGAGGCAGCGAAGGCTCCGATGGTGGCGAGAAACGAGCGGCGTGATGAGGGGTCCATTTTCGGGGGGGTGTTTGAAACGCGTTTTAATTCTATGCGGGGTCAAGGAGTTGATTCGAATCGAATCTTTTGGGTGGCGATTCCATTTTCAAGTGCCGCAAACACAGGGCCCGGAGTGGGTGCGCTGGCAAGTTCTGCCTGACGGATACGTTCCAAGAGGATGCTTGCCTCAAGGTTGCGGCCGTAGAAAAGAGTATCTCCTTTGCGGTTCTCGGCTTTCGCCGCGTCGTGCAGTTCACGGAATAGACTGCGGGCGGTTTGGGCTTCGTTTCGCCAGACCTCGGATGCGGGAGAATCAAGTCGGAGCGCGTATGCGGCGAAATATAAGCCGAGGGCACGGGTGGCCTTGACCTCTTCCTCAACTGGCAACCGCTTGCGCCGTTTCATCAGAGTGTCCGAAAGCTGTGCCATCTGCCTGGCTCCTTCTAGCGGGGCGCCAGATAAGATCGCTATGCGGGCGATATCGGTGTCCAACCTGGCTCTAAGGGCAAAGTCGGAGGGATGCGCCGTGCTTTTTGCGCGATTGTAAAGAGTGCGAGCTTCGCTGAAACGACCTGCCCGCTCTGCCTCGGTGGCCAGTTGGCGTTGTTCGGATGCGATTTCAGTGAGTCGCAGTTTGTGTCCGAACGCCAGGTGGAAGAGCGCGAAAACCAAGGGTGCAAGGCACCAGATTAGGACCGGGCGTTTCATTTGGACGTTGCTAGCAGGGCAGCGAGCTTGCGGTTTTGGCGGGATGTTTGCTCCGCTCGGTCCTCTTCATCTTCGTTTTCATCGCGTTCATCCTTGCCGCTGGAATCGTGATCTTGCTCTTCAATGGGTTTGTCGGCCAGTATCTCCGGTTGAAGGACCAGCGTGGCAGGCAGATCCATGTAAGGAGTGAGCGCCGCGGTTATTTCCTCTTTTGTAATGAGCGACTCGGGTTGGTAGAGCCATTGTTCGACAGTTCTCAGAAGCTCACCGGCAGTAGGGTGTTCCAGAATTCTGCGAAGCTGTTCCACGCTGTCGAGGTATTCAATTTCCAGAAACTTGCCCCAGTAAAGAAATAGGATCTGTTCGAGGCGGCCTTTTTCTTCGGAGGTGATGGTTTTCTTCGCGGCTTTTTCAATGAGTGGCCTCAGAATGTCAGCGAGGGTTGGAGGTGCAGGAGAGTTCTCTTTTTGTGTGTCCGACTCCAGGGGTGTCTTTTTTCTGAATTTGAAAAGAAAGAGCAACAGCGACTGCAACGTGTTGCGGAAAAGGAACAATCCGCATGCGGACCAGGCGATGGCCAGGCAAATCAATATCCCAAGGTAGGGAGTTGGTCGTTTGGTGGAGGGGGCATCGAGCTCAATCGCGGAGTAGGTTACTGTTGAGGGGATCAGGCTCCGCACGCTGACCGTTTCAACGGGTTCACGCAGCCGTTCCCCGTCGGGGGCCACGAGATAGTCGGTGAGGTTGAACGTGCCTTTTTCGAGACCTAAAAAAAGCAACTGGTAGCGGAACTGCCCGTTCTCTGCAGGGGTGATGCTTGTGATGCGCAAGAGAAGCGGGGTGCTTGGTGATTGCGGCGCAACAACGCAGTCTTTGCGGGGAATGAGAATGGAGGCTTGGTTCTCCGTTCCGACCGATGGAGGGAGGGGGGATGCGAGGATGGGTCTTGGTGAAGGCCAGAGCGCCCATACGAGGCAGAGGGTGGAGAGTACCAAGGCGGCCGCGGCCGATGCTTGAACCGACTTTGATAGACGACGGAAAAATCCGAGCGGTCGAGTCTTGCGTAACTTTTGCAGGATGGAGTTGAACATCGTGGATTTTTTGGGAGCAGTGTCGCCCCTGCACGGGAGAGGCAAGAAGGAAGGCCTTTAGGGGGAGTAGGTTTTCCAGAATTCAGCCGAAGTTTGCTGCGGCGACCCATTGTTCTGTTCTGCGTGAGAAATGCGTTTCAGGGCCGGGCTCGTCTTGAGAGACTCGGTATTCTTGGGAGATTTCGGGAGCACAATTTCTTCCAGGTTAAGGCAAGCGGTCAGAGGGCTGATATCGCTGACCGAAGTGTCGCTCAGGTTGAGCTTGCGCAGTGGCAGTGATTTCAATGGCGTCAGATCCGAGACCGAGTTTGAGCTGAGATTGAGATTCTCGATGCCCGAGCCTGCGAGAAAATCGAGCTGTGAAAGGTTGCAGCTCTTCATGCTCAGCGTTCTCAGCGGCAGTTTCGAGATCGACTCCAGGAGCGCCTGTGAAATGGAGGGGCTGCACCCGTTCATTGACAGATCGCTCACGGGCATGCCTTCGAGGGAGTCCAGCGAATCAATGCGCAGGAGCGAGAAGTCTATTTTGAAAGTGCCCTCGGGAGTTTTTACGAGACGCTTAGGCTCCCATCCCGGGAGGGTCGAAAGGCGTTGTTGCAGCAAGGGGGCAAGTTCCGCGGTTCGCAACTCGAGGTCTGCTTTAAACTTTACGGCGTCTTTCGATCGGCCCTGGCTGTAGAGAGCATTTAACAAGGCTGCTTTTCCGGCGATGGAAAGGTCTTTTTCCTGCATGAAAGACTTGGTCAGCCTCGCACAGATTTCAATGTTCTCAGCGGCGACTGGATCCTTGCGGATTTGCATCACTTTCTGAAAAGCGTCGCTGGCATCTTGGATTTTACCAATGCTTTGAAGCAGTCGTGCTTGAAGGAGAAGGTAGTCGGCGTTGGATGGATCCACGTCGACTGCAAAGGACACCTTTTCGAGGGCGTCCTCGAGGCGGCCTTCATCAAGATGGCTCCATGCCCTTTCCACAAGCGTGGGCGCTGCCTTGCGTAGTCTGGCCAGGCTCTGGGCAGAGCGGTCCATCTCGCGGGCGAAGCCGATGGCGAAGCCGATGCTGAGGACCAGGACAAAGGCGACAGCTGCCGAAATGGTTCTGTTGCGTTTCATCCAAAGGCTGACGAGCTTGAAGAGCCCTGCGTGTTCTGCTTTCGTGGCAAACCCCGACCTGTAAGCATTCAGGTCTTTCTGTAAGTCTTCCACGGAGGCGTAACGGTTCGCTGGGTCGTGAGCCATGGATTTCAGCACCATGGCTTCCAGCGAGGCTGGGATCCGGCCGGCCGGGAGGTGAGGAAGGTGCCCTGTTGGTGTCTCTTGAACGTGCTCGAGGGGCAATCGCTCTGTTTGCCCTGCGTCGTCCGGAGAGGATTTGGACGACTTACTGCTGGCGTTAGAAGGGGTGATAATTTCGCCCCGGATCACCCGATCGAGAACTTGTTCAGCAGTGCCCGACTCCACCGGGGGACGCAGGCATAAAACGTGGTAGAGAATGGCGCCAAGCGAGTAAATGTCGGCCTTTTCACTGATGGCCTCGCTGTTGCCCAGAGCCTGCTCTGGTGGCATGTACTGCGGCGTGCCTAGAATCGCGCCCGTGAGCGTATGGGATTCGTTTCGGTAGTCGATATCTCCGCCTGAGGCCTCTTCGTCGGTGGCTTCTGCTTGGTCGGGCGAGAGTTCTCTAGGAACCATCGACTTAGCTAGGCCCCAGTCCATGACAAGCACCTCGCCGAAGTTGCCGATCATGATGTTGTCCGGCTTGAGGTCACGGTGCACAATTTGCTGGCTGTGAGCAAACCGTATGGCGTCGCAAACCTTCTGGAAAGTGCTTAGCAGGTTCGTGAGAGTATGGTTGCGTATGGCGTCTTCGTCGCCGCGAGCCAGATCGTTGAGCACCTGCTTCAATGTAGCGCCCCTGACGAGCTTCATCGTGTAGAAGGGCTGGCCGTGTTCATCCGCCCCCAGTGCGTGTACGGGAACGATGTTTGGATGTTCTAGTTGTCCGGTGATGCGGGCCTCGTGGATGAAGCGCAGGACGTCGCGCGGAGAATCTCCGCGCAGGACTACCTTCATCGCGACATCCCTCTGGATGGAGGCGTCAGTGGCCTGCAAAACGGCTCCCATGCCGCCCCTCCCAATGAGGTGTCCTATTTGGTAACCACTGTGCTGGAAGGTGACGTCCTCGGGAAGCGAGTCCAAAACCGCTTCCTGGGCTGGGGCGAGCGAACCACCAAGAACGGGATCCGCGCAGATTTTGCGCAACTCCACGTAGACATAGCCCATCTGGATTTGCTGGCCGTGCCAGATCTGCGTCTTTCCGGCGATTGGACCGCCGTTGACCGTCGTGCCGTTGAAGCTTCCCAAGTCTTCAAGAAAGAGGCTGCTAAAGTTGACCGTGAGTTTCGCTTGTTTGCGGGAAACGGTGCCAGAGGGAATGCAGATGTCGCAGGCAGGGCTTCGGCCCAGAGAATATTCCCCTGGCCGCAGGACTCGCCTCAGGAGTTCTTGGCCTTCGCTGGTAATGATGATTTCCGTCTCTGGGACGATCATGATTTGGGGTGTGTCCCGGGTGGCGGGGAGTAATGCTTTGGTTTAGCGAAGCCTAGTTAGCTCAAGCATTTTGGGTGCTATTCTGGAAACACTCAGGCGAAGTTGCTTTAGGATTCCACAACTTCCTAAACTTAAAGATGAAACGGACGCCCAAAACAAGCTTGCGACGGCTACTATTTTGCTGCCGGCTCAGCCCAGTCCAGACACATTAGCAGGGACTCGTCCCGAAGATAAAGTTTGCGGTTGGAAAGCACGGGTCCCGTCCAGCACGGGTAGCTCAAACCGGGAACCTGCCAAAAGCCGAGTTCACCCGGCTTTTCAGGGTTAAGATCAAACAGGCCGAGCCTGCCCGCCTCGCCGAGGGCGATCAGTTTTCCGGCCGCAAATATCAGGGAGCCACGGCCGTAGAATTCCGGCGGCTTCTCTCCCTCTCGCAATTTTGAGTGGCCGGCATTCGGCCAGCCTTCGAACCTGTCCCAGCGCAGGCGTCCGTCGGCCCAGTCGACACAGCGGAATCGGGCGTCGGGTTCATTGCGCCCGCTGAATCCATACAGAGCACCCTTCTCAAGGATGGGTTGGCTCCAGTGCATCTCAAGCTGTGTGCCGCGCCACACCTCGTCGACGGCGTCGCCGGAAGGACGGACGCGCAGAAGCACGGAGCCAAGCCGGAAGTAGGCAGATGAAAGCAGGATGCAATCATTCTGGACCAGCGGGCTCATTGCGTTGACAGAGGAATCCTGCCGGGACCGGAACCAGAACGCGAAGTTTAGTTTGCCTGTGGCCGGGGCCAGCGAGAGCAGGCCTTGCCGCGTGCAGCACAGAAGGTGTCGCTTGCCGTGAATGGTTGCGAGCACGGGAGTGCAATAACTGGCCTGCTTTTGAAACGCCGGATCGGCCGGGTTCCACTGGACAGTGCGTTCTCCTGGCCAGCCCGTCATTGGCACTCCATTCCAGGTGGATTCGCCCCCGTTTTCCCAAACGGTCGCGCCCGTGGAGGCGTCAACGGCGATCACCGCGGAGTTTGGCTGCCCGCCAAGAATGAGGAACAGTTTGCCGTCTTCGAGAACCGGGGTGCTGCCCACGCCAAAGAATGCCTCCGGGATATTGAAGTCGGCGCGGGTGTCTCGTTGCCAAACCACGCTCCCGTCCTTTAGGCGGAGGCACAGCAGAAGACCCTCCGCGCCAAATGTGTAACATAATTCTTCCGTGAGAACCGGACTGCACCGGGGGCCGTTGTTGTAGCCAAAAGGGTCGATGAATTTGCTTGGGTAGGAGTGTTTCCAGACCGGGATTCCCGACACAGCAGAAAAAGTTTCGATGATTTCCTCGCCTCCCACCCTGTGGTGCAATACGAGCCTGTCTCCCCTGATGCTGGGAGCGCTGTATCCGGTCCCCACCTTGTTTTGCCAGACAATGGGGACGCCGTCCGCTGAAAGGGACTGGCGAAGTCCGGTTTCAGAAGAGCGGTTGTTTCTGTTTGGCCCAAGAAATTCCGGCCAGTCATCTGCCTTGGTGCTGGTGCTGCAAATCAGGAATGCGAGCAGCCCCGAAAAAAACGAGCAGTAGAGAAGTCGGTGCGGGAGTCTCATAGTTGGCAGGAGAGTCGGTGTTTTTTTGGGGGCGGGCTTAGTCCGTCGGGGGTTCGGCTTGCTACCGGGTGAGGGAGTTTGGATGCTACACTTATGGAATCAACTCCCGCGGCGACGGTCATGCCGGAACTTTTTGTCCGGGCAGGCTTGAAAAATGCCAAAAGGCATCTGTTTTTATGCATTGGTCCGGAGTGCTGTGACCCTCTGGAAGGGGAGCGGGCATGGGAGAATTTAAAGCGCAGAGTGAAGGAGGTGGGCGCTGAGGTGATGCGGACAAAGGCCGCTTGCCTGAGGGTCTGCCAGGGGGGGCCGTGGCTGGTGATTTATCCGGAAGGAGTTTGGTATGGGGAGGTGACCGCCGGCCGACTGGAGGTGATATTAGAGCGCCATGTCATCGGGGGGCAGCCTGTTGAAGAGTGGGTTGCGGTCCGCACACCGTGCGGGGGCCAGTCTTGCGCAGGCTAGGGTGGCGCCTTTTGCCTCTGTCAGTGCCACGCTTGTGCTGGGCGCCGTCTTCCGGGGGGACAATCACCCGCTGTGCGGGTCACCGAGAAGGGGTTGCCTCGAGAATCCGTGCGGCGATTTTTTCGAAGGTGGCGGGTGTCAAAGCCTTGGCATCCTCTGGCTGGGTCCAGAGGCTGGCGGGTAATTCTGGGAGGAATTGAATCTGTTCGATGCGGACCACGGCTGTTCCCTCCGGTGCCCTGATGCCGGCACGCTTGAGCCTTCCGTCTGCCGTCAGCCAAAGCCTGACAGACCACGCGGCCGCCTCGCTCGGGAGAAGGCGGCTGATCTCTGGCCGCATTCGGACGTCCAGAACCCTGCAGCTGGTTCCGTCCAGTGGCGCGGAGCCTTTGTCCTGAACCTCGAGAAGGACTGGCAGGAGGGCGAGCTGCTTGCCGGAAAAGGGCAGCTGAAGGGGCTGAAACGTCTTCTTGTTCCCGTCGGAAGGGAGGCTTGCAAGGAGAGGTGCCAGGACGGAGGCAGGAGCTGCCCAGGCCTTCTGGCCGTCGCGACATGCAGTAACAGTGGTCGCTCCAACAGGAAAGCTCAGGCGCATCCTTCCTGCCGGCTGGATGGCGAAATCAAATTCCGGCAGGTTGTTTGCTGGAAACTGGAGGGTGCTGATGGATTCTAGTTTGCCCCTGACTCGTAAAGCCCGCGCGTCGTTAGCGGGGGGTGAGCAAAGCACATCCAAAAAGGGAAGGATCGCCGCTTCGGCCTGTTGTTCTGGAGTGGCTGCCGTTGATTTCAGGGGACAGGCAGGAAGGGCGCATAAGGCCGCTATCAGCGCAAGAGTTCTCATTGATAAAGACCAAGCTAGAAACGTGTGGAAAACTAGTACAGGGTGGAGGAGGGTTTTCCTAGGAATGCCCTTCGCATATTTTGTTATCCTGCACTAACGAACTTCAGACGCATGGCAGCAACGCTTTTTTCTAATCTAATATTAGCCAACAGTGACGGCGGACTGATTTTTGCTTTCGAACAGTCGACGCTGCCTGGAAAAGTCGTGCTCGGGGTGCTGTTTTTCGGCTCGGTCTTCTCCTGGTCTGTCATGCTGAGCAAGATTCTGACTTTACGGGTTGCGCGGAGGCAACGGGAGATGTTCTTGGACCTCTTTCGGCAGGATCGGCAACCTCTACGCCTTTACGCGGAGGGCCTGACGTTCGAGGGGGCGCCGGTATTCACCGTTTACGAGGCGGGCTGCCGCGAGCTGTCCTATCAATTGCTTGGGGCGTCAGAATTGGACGAGACTTTCGGGGCCCGTCTGGAGACGGCTGGAAAAATCACCCCCTCGCAAATGAGGGTGGTTGCGGTTGCTTTGGAAAGAGCAGTAGGGGAGTCCTCGTTGAAGTTGGAGTCGCAGATGATCATTCTTGCGACGGCGGTGAGCGGTGCCCCGTTCGTCGGGCTTTTAGGCACGGTTTGGGGGGTTATGGAGACTTTCGCGGACGTGGCGAAGGCCGGATCTGCAAGCTTGGCGGCAATGGCGCCGGGGGTGTCTGCGGCCTTGATCACGACAGTGACGGGTCTGCTGGTGGCAATTCCAGCGATGTTCGGGTATAATTATCTGGTGACTTCGGTGCGCGGGATGATTGTAGAGATGGACAATTTCGCGTCTGAACTCACGAGCGCTTTTGAGCACCGTTATGTGGAGCACCGCCCCGACGGTCGCTCGGGTGCTGGAAGCCATTGAGTCTCTGGGGGTGACGAAAGCTTTAGTTTAGAGGTCATAATATGCGCCGTTTCTCAGACAAGCACAGCATGCACACGCTCAATGAACTGAACGTGACTCCCCTGCTGGATCTGGCGTTCGTGCTGCTTCTGATTTTTATGATCACCACTCCGTTGATGGAGAACAGCACCGAGCTCATTCTGCCCTCTGGGCAGAAGGACGGCACAGTGGTGGATCCAAATAGTGTTTTGAGCATCTCCATCTTTCGGGACAACAAAGTGATGCTGAACACCGAGGTTGTTGAACTGGAGCATCTCACGGAAAAGCTGGCAGGGTTGCATGCTGCAAAACCCGAGGTCGCCGTGGTTGTGCGTTCGCACAAGGAGCTTCCGGTTCAGCAGTTGATGGAGGTCTTGGACTCCGTGAAGCGGGCTCAAATTACCAAGGTGGGTCTGGCCAAGATTGCGGAGGGCCAGTAATCGAGGATGGCCGCCGATGTCGGACGAATCGTTTTTCAGAAAAAATTTCGTATTAGTCACCTTCCTTCATTTGGTGGTTCTGGGGGGGATTTGGTTCTTTAGTGGGTTCCAGAAACCTCACAAACCGGAAACTGTGATGTGGTTGGACGGTGGTCCAGCTGGCGGAGGCGCGCAGGGCGGCCCGGGAGGTGGGGCGACTGCTGGGGGGGCGAATGGAGATTTTATTCCGGAACTTCCTCCACCCGCTGTTCCCAAACCGGAGCCCAAACCGGAGCCAAAGCCCGAGCCAAAGCCCGAGCCAAAGCCCGAGCCCAAACCGGAGCCCAAACCGGAGCCCAAACCGGAGCCCAAACCGGAGCCCAAACCGGAGCCCAAACCGGAGCCCAAACCGGAGCCCAAACCGGAGCCCAAACCGGAGCCCGCAAGTCAGATTTCTGTTCCGAAGTCCGAGCCTAAACCTGAAGCGAAACCAGTTCCCAAGCCTGCGCCGAAGCCCGAGCCAAAGCCTGAAGCGAAACCAGCTCCCAAGCCTGCGCCGAAGCCCGAGCCAAAGCCTGAACCAAAACCTGTTCCCAAGCCGGTGCCCAAGCCCGAGCCAAAGCCTGAACCGAAACCAGCTCCCAAGCCGGTGTCGAAGCCTGAGCCAAAACCGGAAATCAAGCCGCCCGCTAAAGCCGAACCCAAACCGGAGTCCAAACCCGTGACGAAATCTCCCCCGGATGCGAATTCAAAGACCGCAGCGGCAGGAGAGTCCAAGGTCGCGAAGACGGACGTCAAACCAGCCGCGCCCGTCAAGGCGGAGGCTGTCGGCGGGGCATCGGGTGCGGGTTCTAAGGGGCCGCCTGCGGTGACCCCTGTTCGAGCTGAATCGGCGGGCGGTTCGGGAGGAGGACAAGGAGGGGGCGGCGGGACTGGCGGTGGCGGTGGTGCCTCGGGAAGTGGGAGCGGATCAGGAACGGGGTCGGGTGCAGGCAAGGGTGGGGGATCAGGCCCCAGCGCAGACGAAGTCAACCGTTACGGACGATCAATTTACGAGCGGTTTTACGGAATGTGGGAGCAGCCTCTTTCAGTGGTTCGATCGAACCAGGATTTTGTGGCCGTCTTGAAAATCCGGATCCGCAAAGACGGCGTGATCATCGGCAGCGAGATCGTCACGCCCTCGGGGAATCCTGCGATGGATGAGTCTGTGAAACGGGCTGCAGAGCGTGTGCACCAGATTGACAAGCCTCCTGCCGGCGTATCGGACCCCTACGAGGTGCGTATTCAGTTCAAACTCGACCAGAGTTGAACAGTTTTGGGTCAAACTTCTCGCCGAAGGAATTTTGCTCTCGCTGTGAGTTTGTGACCCTCTTTGCAAAAAACGTTCTACTCACGACACCGTCGGGCGCAGCTTGATTTGAGACTCGGCATTGGAAGGCCAGCATGGTGTCGTCGGGTTCCATGGCAATTGTGAGGGAGGGTTCCGCGCAGCCTTCGATCGGCAGGGAGATGCCTTTGATGTCATCCCATTGTTCCCACTGGTACTTCAACGGTTCATCACCGGAGACCACAACCTCCATTTTGATGGGTTCGCCGGCCGTCGCGCGAATGACCTTTGGGGTGGAGTCGTCGAAACGGGGAGAGCCTGCGGGAGCAACTGGAGCTTGTTTTTTGGAGGAATCTTGGATTTGAACCGCAAAAGGGGAACCTTTTGAGTTGAGGGCTTCTTCCTTAGGCTTCGCAACTGTAGTGCGAAACATCGCCTGGATTTGAGCGGGGCTTGGAACAAAAGCAGGCTCAGGAGTCGATCCAAAGGGGTTTGACGGGGGCGCAGAAGAAGGGGACGGAGGGTAAACAGAGGCTGCCAAGGGGGAGGAAACTTGTGCCGCGGGCGCCTCTGTATTCTGAGAGGCTTCGAAGACTGGTGAAACAGGCAGGGGAATCTGCATGCGGCGCGCCAGCGCACTATACGTTTGAGTGAAAGGCTCCGGTTTCGATTGTACTGAAATTAACTCGGTACCGTCGGTCTCAGGAGCAACTTCGGTTGGGTTCGTTGGTGTTGCCTCTGCTTTTTGCGGTTCGTCCGGTTTCTGTGCTGGGGCGCCTTTGTCTGTAGCGTTTTTGGGCAGAGCGCCTTTCGCGGAGTCCTTTCCGGGCTGGGCGTCTTTCCCTCCCTCTTTTTTCGCCGTGGATGCCGGGGCTTGTTCTTGCGCCGATAAATCGGTGGCGGTTTCCTCGGGTGCTGTGGGTGCCGGGTCCTGAGTTGTTTCAGGGGCAACTTTCTTCAGGATGGTCGCGGCTTTGGTGTACGCTTGCTTCACGCTGGAGTGGAAATCGGGACGCGTCGGCGCTTTATAAACTGAGACAGTCTGGGGCTGTATGAAATGCAACTTCCTGAGAGCAAGGGCCGCGTCCCCGGAGGAATCCATATTTGCTTCCACAGGCGAGGTGAGCTTCCTTTCCAGAGGTTTGGAATCGCGTATCGACTTGGCGATCGAGGCGAGCCGTGCGGACCTTGCGGCGTCCAGATATCTTCGGAAAGCATGGCAATCTGTCTCGGTGACAGGGGTTTCCCACTGGAAGTGTTCATAACCAGAAAATGCCTGCCAATAGGGATTTTCGGGCCACCTGCTGAGGATTTCTCCTTCCGACAAACCCATCACATCTCCAAGGACGATCATGGATGCCAGAACCCAGACTCGGGCGGCGGTCATGCCTTCATTCGTCGCCTCAGGGAACAAGTTGACCACTTCGGTCCAATCGAAATCCCGAGCGGCACTGGCAAGGGGGCGCTTTAAGTCCAGAATATCGAATAGCCGCACTTTCATCGGGAGTTCTGTTATACACCAACACTTTACCGTCGGGAAACGAGGAACATTTATTTTTAATGCAGAAAAGAAATAGGCGCTGGACGGCTCACTGACTGGTGGGAGCTCAGGCCGTTTCAAGCCATGTCTTTGTAAGGCAGGTTACCGCGTCCAGACGGGTGAAGGTTTCTGGCGAGAAACCGAGCTCCGCTTTGAGGAATGCATCACGGGAAAACGGGTTCCTGAGCTGCTTCGAGCTCCTCCAAGAGGCACGAGGCAGAAGGCCACCCACCCACGGCCCGAAGCCACTGGACGGGACCGGGTAGTCGCTTCCATGGATCACCCTCTCGCGCAGGGGGCCCCCGAGCAGGCTGGGCAGCGTGCGCCAGCGGTTCATGCTGCACAGCGCACTGTTGTCGCAGAACAGGTTTGGAAAAACGGCGGACATCGCTTCCAGATCTCCCGTCCAGTCAGGATCCCACAGACCGCTTCGACCCGCCGCATGGGCCGCGACCACTACGACCCCCTCCTCCAAAGGAGCCCTAAGTTTGAGCGGATTGGCGAGGCCGTGGTCTGTTTCGGGAAGCGTAAACTCCCCGCCGGTGTGTGAAAGGAGGGCCATTTTAACGCGCGACATGCGCTTCCAAAACGGTTTGAAGCGGGCGTCAGCGTAATCAACGTTCAGGCAGTTGGGCAGCAACTTAAGCATGCGGCAGCCTTTTTCAATTGCCATCTCCAGCTCATCCAGAGCGTCAGGACGTCCGGGATGGATACTGCAGGCCGGAAACAGCCTGGGGTTACGCCTGCAGACCGCGAACACGTGCGAATTTGGGACGTAAAAAGAGCCGAACCCGTCAATTTTGGTGCCGTTGGTCTGGTAGGCCTCGTCCTGTGCCAGCACGAGAAGGCCGTCGAGGGTGGAACTTTGGGATAGCAGTGCCAATCGTTCCTCGAACGCCGCGTCCAATCCTCCGTTCAAGAGCTTGGAGGGAAGCCCGGCGGACGTCATCAGCATCATCCCCTGCAGGCGACGTAACCAACCGTTCAATTTTAACCAGCAACCGCTTCCTGAGGAGCCATCGCCAACCAAGTGCACATGGCCGTCCAGTCTCAGCGGATGAGAGGGAGGATTCAGGCTGGAAGGCATATAAGGGTGGTCTTCAGGCATGGCGGCGCGTTCAACGCGCCAAGGGCGCCTTGGGATATCATGCAGGAAGTCCTTCTGGAAAGCGCCGGAAATCGGCGTCCGCACACAGATGGTTTGCAGGAAAATCCGTCGGCCCAGCTGGCGGACTTCACGCCGGTGTGCCCGCGGGGGGAACGCCTGCGCGATGATGGGGGGCAGGCGTCTGAGCTTACCTGGGAGATACCATGCGCCGGTATCCGTGTGGATGGGGCAATGGTAAAACAGGCGGAGCTTCACGGGATGCACCGAAGCGCCCGGGAGGCGTGAGAGGGAATGAGTCCCTCACTCGATAAGCTTCGAGTAACCCCGACTTTTTAAAATGGTGGAGGTAAGGGGATTCGAACCCCTGACCTTCTCATTGCGAACGAGACGCTCTACCAACTGAGCTATACCCCCA
>CANFTB010000045.1 GCA_947449735.1 Chthoniobacteraceae bacterium
GAAGACCGTCGCCTCACTTCCAAGAAAAGCACCTATGGCCGCTAGAAATTTAACGTCCCCGTAGCCCATCACCTCCCTTGGAAGAATCATCCACTGCACCTGTAAGGATATTTCGCGCACCAAATTTAGATCGATCACCGTTTTGCGGGACTCACCTGGTAAACCGATGTGCATATCATTCAGATGCCAAAGGATTTCTGTGTCTTGAAAAGCCGCTCCGTCTATATGGATCGCACTGCCACCCATTCGAATCTCCTCGCTGCCTCGGATAAAATAGTCACCCCAAGAGGTCCTCTCAGTCCCTATGCTGAGCTCTGCTTGGTCACCGCTTCGAATCCACTGCAGTTGGGTTGAGGAAGCGAAGAGTGTCCTCTTTTTCCCGAAAGCGAGACGGCCAAGCTTGGCAACAGCGAACAGCAGACCGTAACCAGTGGCGGCACCACACAGGGAGAGCCCGAGCCCCATTTGAGGAGATGACGCATGGTGCATGGCTGGCAGGAATAACGAATAGAGCGCACCGGCAATGACTCCACCCCAAGTGACCTCGTTTGGGATGATCAGGTGCTCCATGTCGACAAAAGTGGCCACCACAAGGATTCCAAGCAGCGTGAACAGCGGAAGCAACAGCAGAGGGTCCGACAAAGGCAGGAACGCCGCACACGAACCGAAAAGCACCGCTGTCAGGACCTCAACCAGCAGGTAGCGAGCAGCGATAGCCGCTTTGCAAGCGGAGCACCTCCCGCGAAGGATCATCCACGAGAGGATGGGAATATTCTCCCACCAAGGGATGGTCCGGCGGCAGTGGGGGCAGTAAGACCGTGACGGCGAATGCACCGATAACCCGCGCGGGAGGCGGTAAATACAGACATTCAGAAAAGACCCGATCAGGGATCCGAACAGAGCCGCGGCAGCGGTAACAACAAAGGAAGGGAGAGAAGTCACGCGGTTTATGACCAATGGACGGAAGCGGCGCTTCCAAACGGATGTATTCGAGAGTTTGAGCGATTATCAGGGCGCTTCTTAACGAAGCCCCCACTATTCAGGCCGAGGGCGATAAACCCAACACCATCAGCCCCTGTTACTTTGCGAGCAGGCTTACCCTGCGGCAGGGAGGGCCTAAAACCGTTGAGATCCTGCCACCGCAGCATCCTCTGTGGCAATATTATTACAGAAACAGCTCGCTTTTTGACCGCCCTCGTCCCAGTGTTCTGTTCCACAACCCCAAACCTTAGCCCCCTTCGAAGCCATGAAAACTCTCTCATGCTCGGTGCGGTTGGTGGCCCGTCTGGCACCCTGTCTAATCTTCGGTCCAGCATGTCTCCTACACGCAGACATTGCGTTAAATGCCCCGGGTGTGCCCGTCGGCAGCCAGTCTGCAAACATGGTCCCATTTCGGACGACACTGACCCTTCCCAGCTGCTACCGGTTTATCTTCTCCGGCACCGAAGCGAGAGGCACCACCACAGGAGCGCCTGGATCTTCCGGTACACAGGGCAATGGGGGCCTTGTCCTGTTCAAAGCATTCGTCTCAGCATCTCATTCCTGCACGCCCACTACAGGCGCCGTCCAGTTGACGTTCAATAACATCCAGACCTTCAACGTCAGCCCTTTAAAAACCATTACCCTCACGCCTTCGGCGGCATTTGTGAGCACCGCCACCCCTATCAATGTGGATCTCGTCTGGCAGGGGGAAGGAAACGGTAAAAAGCCAACGGGGTTTTTCAATATTCTTGGCGAACATCAAAAAGACCCCCCGATCCCAACTGGCAGCCTGACCTTTCCCAACGGTGTCTGGGAGCTGCGATCCACAAGATCAAACCCCACCCCATCCGGCACTGCACTCATCCTCCGGCAGTGAGGGACCGCGAAAGTCAGTTCAGCGCTTCAATCAAGCCCCCGGCGAAACACGGCCTCCGTGCAGCAGCGTCAGCTCCATCCTGCGCTCTGCCCTTACCAAGCGGAATATCCCTCTCAAACCGTTTTCCATTTCCTCCCCTGTCCAACGCCCCTTCCCTCTCAGGCTTATGAGAACACCAATCTCCCGCTCCAATCGCTTACCTATCGCGTACTCGGTAATCCTCTCTCTCCTACCCTGCGGCGCATCCACGCAAAACACACTCGCAGCCCCACCTCAGCAGACGGCCCTGAATCCTGCAACCGCCGCCAGAATTCACCAATCTGCGACCCACGATGTCATTGATGAGCAGACCCTCCGGGCCCGTGCGACAGAGGCAAACCACAGGGAGGCGAGCCGCGCCGCTCAAACCATCCCAGTGACTGCCGCGCCTCCATCGACTCAAAGCTCGTTGCTAACCTCCTCCATTCTCATTTCCGACGGTGAAAGTTTTACCATTCTACCGCTTGGCTCCGTGCTGCACCTGCCGGTGAGCTTGCGGCCCCACATCATTACTAGACCAACCGGTGACGTTCTAATGTGGCCGGATTTTCTGCAAAAGAATCCCGCGTTGATCACCGTCAAAGAAGTGCCTCTTCCCATGTCCCGTGGCGAAATCAAACCCACGGCAGCGATGCTAAGTGAGATGTCGAATGAAAGCAGAATCGTCGTCGCAGTTTACCGAGGTTGTCCCATCACCATCTTGGAACCGGCCAGATCAGACGAACCCCCAACCTTAAAGGCGACGAACCGCCGCTGAACCCATTCGCGCCATGAAAAAGGTCCTCATCAAGGTTTGCCTCATTCACCTCGGCGCCCTGTCTCTTTGCGCCGTTACCACCGACTCGTTTGTGCGACAAACAGACTTGAAAACAGGTCAGGCCTACGACGTGCCTTACATCACCCCCGGCGGCCCATACACGTCGCCCCTCCCAGTGAGTGAAGATGGCGCCAAGTTCGAGCTTTTCGCGCGCGGCACGGCCTGGGACACGAACATCTACCTGCTGGATACCAAGCTCATCTATGCCTACGGACCAGTGGCGAGCATCGCAATCGCTACAGAGGACCCCTATGTATTCGGCGATCCGGCAAGCGCGACTTACGTCAAGCGTACCCGGGCGGACCGCCCCTTCACCGTCACGTCGAGCGTCTTGGGATTGGTCTCATCCAGGGAGGCAAGCTCAGCCGAGACATCCGTCTACTACGCAGTCCAAGGAACAAACTACGAACCCACCACTTATTCATCGCTGAATAGAACAAGCTACCTCGTTCACTCGTACAACCTCGGCAACGGCGAACTTAAGTGGGGACCCGTCTATCACGAACTCACGTCCCCGACGCTCATGAGCGGATGCGGGCAACAAACCTACACCTGCGTCCGGTACGCAGCCGACCATGTACCAGACACCGTCATCGCGCAGCCCAGTGTGCAAGTCTGGCCGGTCGCCACAGCCACTATCGACAAAATCAAAGGGGGCCAGGTGTTTATCGACCGCATCCCGACGATCACCTTCTCGATGGCTCATCTCTACCCAGACTCCCGCACCTATGCCCAGATCTACCCCGGTCCAGCAGTACTTGGCAAAGCCGGCACCTTGATCACAGGAACGGAGCGCCGCTACGGCTCCTGCTACAATCCCGATCAAGGCGTCAGCCCCACCAACGTTCCGCAAGACGTTCAGATCGCCATCGACAACATCTCAGCATACGCATCCGAAGACGGTATCTATACTTTAGAGGTCATCACGGAGACACCCTTCTTCAATCGGACGGGCGAACGACTGCTGAACATCACCTTTGAGGTCGACCGCGTGATCTCCTCCCGCGGGGCGCTCAGCACCGGTGAAAAACCAGGCCAATAACCTCCACGCACTACACGGAATGGCGCCTGCCTCTCACTTCGGTTTGAAGGAATCCGACCAAGAATCGGGCTTTTTGCTGATGGAGGTGACCGTGGCTCTCAGCCTGGTCGTGTTCCTTTCGCTGCTCGTCATGAAGGGCTCTCTGCTTGCCGTATCGGGAAACCAATGGGCTGTGATGCAAACACTCTCTGACGCTTACCTTACAAAGGAGACGGCGCTCTCCAACAGAGTCCCCATGAATGAACTCATTGCGTCCCCCTCCGCATGGCCCGACAAGGCCTCCGACAACCCGCCCTACACGATTCAGACGGTGAACCTAGGTGTACTTCCCGGTGGAAGAGCCGTGCAGGCGCAACTCACTCGCTTCCGAACGAACGAAACACCGGCAAACAGCCCTGACGTCACACTCGTGGTCTGGCGACTATACTCGGTGCTCACCTACAAAGCCGGAGAAGAGCCATATGTGAAGACGAGAACCTCGTTGCGCAGCCAATGAATCCAGCCTCCAAGCAGGAACGCGCCCACAATCTATCGGGTTTTACCTTGATGGAAATGTCTGCTGCCATGGCGGTTCTGGTGGGCCTTTCGAGCGCGCTGGTCGTCATGATGCAACAGCACGTCACTTTCCTACGTCTGTGCCGGCAACAAGTCTTTCTGACCTCGGAAGCCCCTACGATTGGGAATCTACTCAATCGCATTTTAAACAGCGCGGATCATTACTTCGTCTATCCGAGTAAAGAAGAGGCGCTCGGAAACGGTCTGCCCACCCTGGCGCGGGGCAGCGCTGTGAAACTCTTTTTCAAGACCGCCAGTCAAACTACCGAATGCAGGGTGCTCAGCGTGGAACCGATTTCCACGGGAGCTGCATTACGTTTCTACACACCGGTCTCGAACACCCTGCAAAGCTCATGGACAGTCACGAGTAAGATTCGCTCGGCAAGCTTTCTGTGCGAAGAGGGTATTTTGAGCGTGAGCCTCGTCGGACCAAACAATGAAGCGGTCACCTACTACGGGGGCGCTCGATGATCACGCGACACCAATCCGGATTTGCAGCCCTGCCGGTGGTCTCAGCCATTGGCCTCATTTTCACAGCAACGCTTCTTCTGCTGCTCAAAGGAAGCCTGCTGAACCAGGATCAAATCGCAAAAACACAACTCCGCACAGACTATCAACAGCGGGAGGAGTCTCTTATGCGGGCTCTGGCAGCAGTCTTTCCCCAGGCAGCCATCGATTGCATGAAGCAGAATTACGCCGCCTCCGATGGCTATTCGTGGAGTGCCGTCTTTGCGAAGGCGCAAACCATGGCAGCGGTCTCCACTGCCCTTCCGGCAGAGATCAAGACCGCCGTCGGTATCTCACCGTCACGTAGTGCAAACTCCGCCGACGCCGGTGTGGCCATCGTTGAAACGTGGATCACCTCCCTTAGCGGCATCGTGGGTTCGGTCACTCCCGGAACCACCGATTACAGCGACATCTTCAATGATCCGAGATTCAAGGGAAAGACTCCGCCGCTATTAGCCTGCTCTGAGGCACTTCAAGAGGCCGACGCTCTGCGTCCTGTGGTCTCGAGATCGAAAACCTACTCCGCTCAGTCCCCCAGCCTCCTGGCCGACGCGGTCAGGTATCCCCTTTATAATTACATTCCGTATCCCAACATTCGCTTCGGTTACGCGCAGCCGGGATCTCCGATTGTCGCAAAACGCAACTGGTGGGCTTTCTCCGTTACCTTTGGCACCCGTCCAACCGGCTCTAAACCCGGCATCAAACTCCTCACCAAGCACTACATCCTCTCCCTTTATGAGATCCCCTCCCAGCTTCCCATAGAGGCATCCACCTTTGCAGCGATCGGCACGCATCAAAATGGCTTAACTTGGAACCCCGAAATGATCTCCATCACTGGTGGGGTTTACGCGGACCAGGTCTCACTCGCCGACACCCACGGGGCATCAAGAGTGAGCGGAAAACGATCCATCCAACTAGCCGCCCCGGTGAGCCTCACCGGCACAACCGTGGGAAACGACTTCGACAAGGCCGGCGTCCGTGAAGCCATCCAAGTTCAAACCAATTCCGACATCCTTCCCGTCACCCTAAGCGCAAACACGGGGCGCCTCAATTTCCAGCCCATACAGCGTGGAATGGAGTTCCTGAAGCGGACCTCGGACGCTCCATCATCAAACGCGTGGGAGACCTACAGCAATGGGGCCGAGCGCTGTACCGTCACAGTCACCGCAACTTCGATGGTCAGCCAAGTGGACCAAACCCCCACCACGATTCGTGTCAGTTTTCGCACGGCCTCCGGCTCCCTGAAGGAGGTCATCCTCCAAAGGGGATCTACATGGCCCACTCTTCTGCAACCGGGCGGGGCGATTCTCCCATTTCAGACTGAACTGACAGACTCGAACCATTCCTGCCTCACCTTCTACCCGACGCTGCTGGACGCCTGGCTCCAATCCCTCGGCGGCGCATCGCTCGCAACTAACAATGCCATTCACTTCCGAACGGATCCCGCGGCGGACACGCTCACCATCCTTCCACTGACGGACCCTCCGCTACCCGACCACATGGCAGTTATCATCCGCAAAGGACAAGACCTCACGCCGTACTCAACAGGGCTGTCTGTAGTCACACCACACCGCATCTACGTCGGTGACGATCTGAACGTGACACCGGCCGCAGCGGCACCCGCCGGAGCCGCACTCGCCGCGGGCAGTGTCTACTATCCGCCACTTTCGATCTTTGCAGCGGAGATCCGCATCGGGACGACGTCTGCGATCCGTCCCTTTGATTTGCACGGCCAAATCAGCACCCTCACGCAAGGCGGAACAGGCACGTGGAGGCCGATGGACCTTAAGTCGGGCAGCGACGATGCCACCCATACAGATACCATCGCGGCAGATCTCAGACCGCTCAACAGTCCGGCGGAACTTCCTCCCGTTCACCAAATGAACTGGCTCATTGTCATCGAAGAAATGGCCCACAACTGAAAGCCATTGCCATGCAACCACCACACCCATCGGTCACTGCCAAACCAAATTTGTTTGGCGAACTGGCGCACATGTACGCGGGCCGAGAGATCTCAGACGTACAACTTCGCTCAAACGCGCTCATCTGCGTTCACACCAATCGCGGCCTTGAGATGCCCGAACCATTCGGACTGCAAACACCCGAGGCTGTCCGCTCGCTGGCTGAGACGCTCTACACCCAAAGGGCCGTGGATGTCTGGGAGAAAAATGACGCGCTATCCGGCGCAGATAAAATGTGGGAAATCCTACAAGCTAAACGCGTCCTCGATATGAGCTGCGAGGCAGGCACGCTAGGGGCGCCGGTCCGCATGCGCGTTCAACTTCATCTCAGTGAAAACGGCCTCGGGCTCACATGCCGTTGGTTAAGAGGCAGCATCACCCCGTTGGAGACCCTGGGCATTGATTCCGGCGTTACCGACAGCCTTAAAAACCTGATGAACCGGCGTTTCGGATTCGGTCTCGTAACAGGTCCCACGGGCTCAGGAAAATCAACCACACTCGCCGCGATCCTTGATTGGGTTCGCCGGCACATGCAAAAGCATATCGTCACCATAGAGGATCCGATCGAGTACCGGTATGCCTCGACCATGGATGACCCGAACAAGCCCGGAGCCGTGATTCCCGCTCCATCACTTGTGACTCAGCAGGAAGTCGGACGTCATACACTCAGCTACCAGACCGGGCTTAAGGAGGTCCTTCGCAAAACCCCAAATGTGATCCTGATCGGAGAGATACGAGACAGGCTAACCATGGAGACATGCATCGAAGCCGCGCAGACGGGCCATTTCGTGCTATCGACCCTGCACACTCGTGGCGCGATCAAAACGGTCGACCGCATCCTTGAGTTTTTCCCAAAGGAGCAGCAACCGGGTATTCTGGCACGTCTGAGTGAGACTCTGACATTCGTCTTGTCGCAGGGGTTGATTACAGGCTTCAACGGCCGGGTTCTGGTCACTGAATACATCCAAAATACCAGCGATGCCGTCAGCGCGGGAATTCGTGCTTATGACGGAGGCGCCACCTCTCTTGCGGATGCTCTCCGTTACAGGGGAAACCTGCGCTGGGACGACTCTCTCCTACAGCTGTACCGGGCTGGCAAAATCCCAGAGGACGTATTCAAAGCCAACGCAATGTCCTGAGGTAGGTCTGCGGCGAAATGCCGCGCGGAAGGAAACGGCGCTGATCGCAAATCCAGAGGCCTGGTCCGTCCCCTGGACGCCTCGCACCGCCTACCCCTTGAGGATGCCAGTGCTCACCAGCCTTCGCTTGATAGTACCGGCGAGCCTCTCCACCAAAACGGCGTAGGAGCCAATCTCCCCGCGTCGTATCTGCGGAATCTCTTCCCACCATCCTTCGGCCGCAGCCTGCCCCCTCAATAAAGCATAGCGTTTGAGACACTCCGACAGGAGCGCCCAATGTCCGAGGACGACGTCGCCCGCGACTCCGCTTCCTGCCACCATATCGTTGTTTAACAAATTGATGGCCGCTCCCGCCCCGGTCAGAGCGGCGGACATACCCCCTTGATCTGACAAGGCGTGCTCAATCGTCTGCGCCGCCAACTGCTCGGCCCTGATCCGGCCAGTCTCAGGGTTCTCGGCAGAAGACATGACCGCATAGTGTGATATTTCGTACAGCGCCGCATCGCCCGGATCGAGCCAGTACGCAGCCCGCAGCTGCGCGTTGGCGGCAGCGTCGAGATAACGCTTATGGGGCCTAGAAATGGGCATCTTAGACGTTGGCAACATTCTCTGCTCCTCGAGCGCAGAAAGCCGGCTGACCGCCTTGTTTAACCAGGCTAGGTTGACCGCACCGGCTTCCTCTCGGATGGCAGTATTAGGCGCGTTCTGGTGCTGCGCGTGCTGTCCGCTCTGCCCTGCATGCCAATAGTCATGCATCGACCTCTTCATTAGGCCGGCAACAAGCGCTCCGTACGGACTCCGTTTGACAGCCAGAGGGTTCTTGAAGGCCATTTCCTCGTGGCTTTTGAGACACAGTACACTCCCAGCTCCCGCCAGCACCCACAAGACTGAGGCAGCTGCAAGCCCTAGGAACGGATACGAATAAGACATCTGCCGAGGAGGATGAGTGCTGCACCTTGAAGAGACAAACAGACCGCAGAGTCACGAAAGCCCGAAGGACTCAACGCACCCATCTTAAAAACAAGTCGTGGGGTCAGATCTGCGAGATGGTAATGGGGTAAAAGCAACCAGGCACCCCTGACGACAGGAGACTCGCTTCCCACCAGTATCGGCCCCAACCACGAAGCAGCGATCAGACCGCAAAACAGCAAACACACCGGCAAGAGATAGCCAATCACCTCGCCAACACGCGTTCCCAAAGCCACGCCAAGGGCGCAGAGTGGCACGCCGACAACCGCCAACAGCGCACCATACTCTGCTACCAACGTGAGCCACGACGCCGCCTCAAGAGGGTCTTTTGGAGAGCAGAATAGAATACAAAAAAGGCAGGCCATCGACACCAGGCATAAAAACCAGAGAACCACGCTCAGCCCCACTTGGAGATAAAGCCCACACACGCGCGCCCCTCTGGCATGCAAAAACTCAAGTAGTCCCTGCGTGCGCAATCTTTGCCCAAGTGCCGCAGATTGAAATGGGATCCATGTGAATAGCGAAAGCCACACATACATCCAGGCCGCCTGGGAGCGAGCAGGCTGAAGGATCTGTGGCTGCTCCTGCCACAGCGTCAGAAGCGGCACTAACCAAACAAAGACCACCATGCCGGCAAGCAACAACCAGCAACTTCCTCGCCTGTAAAAACCAGCTAACGACAACCAAAACAGTGGCATCTGCTGTTCCCTGCTTCTCATTGTCCGCGAAGCCTCCTGCACGTCTCCATCCACGAGCCCGTCTGTTGGTACGTATGCCGCAGCTGCCCCCGGGTCACCGTGAAAAGGGAATGCGCCTTTCGCACACACTCAACCTCATGCAAGACGACCAGGCGAAGTATCGAGGCACTTGAAGATGCCCAAAATGCGGCCACAAGTTCACAAGTCTCCTCATCCATTCCCGCAAGAGGTTCATCCAAAAACAAGACGCTCCTTCCCGAAGCCATGGCCAGCGTCTCCGCCGCAATCAGAAGAACTTTCTGACGGTTCCCTCTCGATAGCTTGCGGATCTGGCAGGCCACATCGAGCTGCAGCATTTCGCCGAGACGGTTGCAAAACTCTAAGGTCTCGCCCCGGCCGAACCATGCATTGAACAGCGACCGGGGACACAATTCAGTATCGAACTCAAGCTGGTCAGATACGTAGTGCACTACTCCAGAGACTTCTAGATTCCCTTTTAACAGTGGATGTAGACCGGAAAGCGTACGCAGAAGTGTCGTCTTACCCGATCCGTTTGGAGCGACAATCAAGTGCAATCCTGCCTCCAAGAACACCTCTGTGGGAGATTCCACCAGCACCCTGTGCTTCCCCCGTGCCAAAATGCCACCGCGGTGACCGAACTGCGCGCCCGAGCGTATCCACAAACTCGGTCGCGCAGTCAGGCTGTCGGGCGACCGTATATCGTTCCGGTCTTTGAAGAAGGATTCCCTCATTGTTCGAATTCTTAAGACTTATTCACCCACATCCCAAAGGCCGTCCGTTCCTTTGGAGGACGGGTCGTACGGGCTGGACCCGTTCAAGAGGACCGGCGGCATGACGCTATACTTCAGGATTAAGACCTCCCCATGCAGACCAACAAACACGGGAAGAGAGGTCCACCCTTGTGGCAGATACGCACTCAACTCCGCGGCTGTGACCGCTGATATTTCCGCGGTCGGGTTGTCAGCCATGTAGGCCCGCTGGGCGCTGTAAACAGCCTGTAAGGACAAACCGGCGTCCCTGCCCTTCCTCCAGTCGGAGACCGAATTGTATCCGAAACTGATCATCACGCTGAGGCCTAGGATCAAACCCAACACCAGGCTGATCTCTAGTAGAGTGAATCCACTGCTCTGGATCTTACGGACGCTAGTGAGGGCGTGTTTCGTATTGTTGTTTTTGGTTGCTGATTGGACTTCGGATGCCTGCGCGGCATTCGCTTAGGTCTTGGAATGCACCCTGATCTCACCCGGCCGCAACGGCGACAGCTCTCCCCTGCTGGGACCCTGCGCTTTTCGCTCCTTGGGTACCGGACTTGCATCCACTGGGACGTCTCTCGCTGATGGCTTTCCACTCTCCTCCCGGGGCGCGCTCCTTCTAATAATAGCGCCAATCCGAGCCTTTTCATCGGTGTTCCTGAAGGCGGCCCCGGGTTCATTAAGATCAACCACGGAAGGCTTCCGTACTAAACGCTCCTCACCTCCTCCCGCCCCTCCCAACTCGCCCGGTCCACCAGGGAGAGGCCTGGGTACCAGTCGAGTCTTCACTGGATGCGCGGCGGCATCAGCGGCTTGAACGTGACGCGTTGCCGACAAGGCGGCCACACTGAGCACAAGAATAATTTGGGAGGTGCGGTTCATTGTCATTGGAGGGCTATGAGCCCGAGTTCATCATCTTGGGACCCATCAAAAAAATGGGGAGCATCGCTCCGGAGAACACCAATCCGATCAAAAACACGGCGATGGATAGTGTGATAAAGTTAATCACCTCCGTGAAATCGCCCATCGTGGCAGCCGTGTCCTCTTCGTAGATGTCCCGGAGCAGCTCCAGTTGCTGCGGAAGAGAAGCCGACTTCTCACCAATTCCAATCATATGAATGACTTGCGGATCCAAATCCGTGTTCCTGCGGATCGCCTCTGCAAAGGGGATTCCAGTGCCTTCATACGTTTTGCTTGCCCGAATCAGGCCATCATAAAGTGCGGTACCCTCCGTCACCTTCGCGGCTAAAACAGATGCTCGCGCCAGATTGATGCCGTTGGCATAGAGCATTTGTAGTGTCCCCACCCAAGAACTCTGCCTCAACCCCATCACAAGCCGTCGAAGCAACATCCAGCGTTGCATCAGCAAGCGCAGAGTCCCCTGCCGGAGCGCCGCAGAGCGCATCAACCCCACCCCCATCGCGCAGAGCCCGCCTATAAAAAAAGGCCAGGTCCATTGGACCACATGGCTGAAGGCGAATATCACCTTCGAGATAGGATCCGGGTCCTGGTGAATCTCTTTGATGGTTGCCTCCACCTTGGAAACCACACTCGTCTGAGACCAAATGAACAGCCCAATTTGAAACAGGATTACCAACCCAGGAACCAGCAAGGCAGTCCTGAGCTTTCCTTGAAAAGTCATCTCCGTTTTGATGCGTCTCGCCAGGGCTGAAAACGCCTGTCCCAGCTGTCCGGAATCCGCTCCCGCCTCGATAATCGCAAGGATGGTGCTGTCAAACCTGCGCTCCTTCGCAAATGCCAGATGGACTGGCTGGCCGCTCTCGACCCGCTCTCGAATGCGAAGCAGGGCCGCCTGCAAATCAGGCTCCGGCAACCCTTGAGAATAATAAAGCAGAGCGTCCGCCGTGGTGATGTTCGCCTTCAGCATCGAGGCAAGCCCTCTGAACATCTTAACCTGCGCTTTCTGCGAAAAGTTTGCGCCCCCCTGCTCCGTCTGCGCATTCGCCGAAAGCGTCTTGATCAAGGCAACAGCAAAGCCACTGCGGCTCGCAAGGACAGCCGCCTGTTCGCGACTCGCCGCCTGAACCTCCACGTTTTTGGAAACGTGGGGATCCTTGATATTTCTCATTGTGACCAGAAAGCGCGCCATTTTAAGATTTGTTCGGAGTTGCGGATGCGGGTCTCCGGCGCAACTGGGCGCCACCAGTCCCGATCGTCGCTTTTAATCTGAGACTGTCATATCCAGCACCTTTCTCAGGGCGTCCAAGTCCGTGCGGCCCTCTTGCAACAGCTTTAAACCATTGTCCCGCAGAGACGGTAAACCGGTCTCTCTTCGCACCCGTTGTTCCAGCTCATATGGAGTCAGCTCGCCCTTGGACATGGCATCTCCGAGGGCCGGGCTGATTGGTAGAATTTCCAGAATAGCCGTGCGGCCTGCATATCCCCGCCCGTGGCATTCAGCGCACCCCATCTTGCGATGCTGATACACCGCCCTACGGGCCCAGTCGGGCGACAGTTGGAATAGGCGAATTTCATGGGCTCCTACCCCTTCCTGCCGCTCCTTGCAGGCGGGGCACAACAACTTGACCAGCCTCTGGGCACACGCCGCTTTCAACGTCTGGGCAATCTTCCACCTATCCATTCCAAGCTGTTGAAACCGCTCAATGATCTGCGATGCAGTCGGCGTATGGATCGTCGTGAGCACCTTGTGTCCTGTAATGGCCGCCTCAATCGCCAACTCCGCAGACTCCCGATCCCTGACCTCACCCATGAATATCACATCCGGATCACTCCTCATGAAACTGGCGATCATCGGCTTAAACTCAGAGCTGTCGCGCAACTCACAATGCGTCACTCCGGCAATCTCGTCCTCCACAGGATTTTCAAGCGTTAAAATATTATCCTCAGGCCGGTTCAACTGCCGGAGCATTGCATTCACGGTAGTCGACTTGCCCGACCCAGTCGGACCCGACATCACGATGATGCCGGACGGCACAGCCAGCGCCTTTTCCAAGGCAAACAGCGTCTCTTCATCGAAAGCCAGCGTTCCCATTCCCAACCTCGCCTCGAGATGCGCCTTATCGAGGAGGCGCATCGTCACGTGGTAGCCTCGAAATGTCCGGTGGCGTTCATAACGGATCCCCACGGGACGCCCGTAATAGCTGGCGGTGAATCGACCGGATATCCCCGGTCTTTTGGTACGCTCCTCGGGCGATAAGCGCATCAGGTTCAGCAGAAACGCATCGATCCGATCTCGAAGTTTCAGCGGCACCTCGACCCGGGGCCCCAGATCCCCATCAATCCTGTAACAATAGTGACAGGCTAGCTTCTCAGCTTTGACGTGGATATCAGATGCGTGCTGCTTGATCGCGTCCGATACCATCGCAGCCACAAGCTGTGCGATCGGCTCCTCGTGCCGCTGACTCACTGGAAAGTCGGGAATCTCCCCGGAGAACTCATCAACTTCAACAGCTTCTAATGCGGCGCGGCTGGGGCTTGAGGAGCTCGATGCCACCTCGATGATTCCGGATATCTCAGAGGCCAAAGATACGATCTTCAGCAGATCCGCGTTTGGAAAATGTGCTGCACAGTACTCGTCGGCCCCGTAACTCCAGGGATTCGCGACGGCCACAAGGATCTGTGCTTCACTTCGGCGCAGGGGAACAAACTTGTCCCGCGACAAAACTCCGAGGTCACAGCCTCGAACAAAGCTAAGCTCTGCCAAACCTCTCAGGCTCGAAAATGCCGGCAACGCGGCCACCTTACCCACGGCTCCGAGCATTCGGGTCTTCGAAGTCTTATGAACCAGACTCGCATCCGTGAGGGAACTCCCCGCCGAATACGCGCCGCGCAGCTCCCTTATAATGAGCTGTTCGATGGTTTTATTAAACCGTATGTCGAGGTTCAGGCTCATGACGCGCCAAAATGTCTTTTCATCGCTACCCGCCACGAAGGCAGGTCCAGTACTAAGGAAAACACAAACGGAGCTTCCCCTCCTGCCTGCCCTGCTAGTTCCTGCCGAATCCAGGCAGCCGCAACCAACGCCGCGGCTGGATTTAACCCCGTCACATGCACAATGCTGGCCTCCCCGCCCAAGATTGAGGGACAGCCCAAGGCCTGACACCCCAAATGAGTGGATGCACAGTGTCCGTACAGACCCTCGGCCGGTCCGGGCAGCCCCCCGAACGTCCAGCTCTGCACGCGACCCAAAAGACTGCTGAGCATGATTTTCTGCATCAGCGCAACCTCCAGCTCCATGGACCTCCCATGGGTTGCAGCCTGCGCTTCCGCAGCAAATGCGACGAAATCGACTGTCGCATCTTCAAGTCCCAGGGACGCATTCACCCTCGCCATGTAGGCACTCAAAACCTCATCTGCAGTGTCGGCTGTCAAAAATGCCGTATCCTTGAGTCGGCCGGCAGAGAATCTCCCTATAGCCTCCAAGACGCTGACCCAAGAGCCTGCTTTTTCTCGCTCCCCTGATGCGGGGAACTGGATGCCGGTGATTTCCTCGATGGGCATAAAGATAGAGTCTTGAAGGGGGATGGTGCCGCGTGGTTTTCCTGCTACCGGAGGGACTTCTGGGGGCCGCTCGCATCATCCTTTGGGTTTGAGAAGAACCACCTCTTTGTTTTTCTTTTCCCTGCCGGCTCAGGTGTTTCGTCAGGCAACGGGAGATTGGGATTCGCCTCCCCTGCCGCTGGTCTATGAAGGGGTTCCAAGCCACCAAGATTGCTCCGTTTCAGCCCGGAATCGGCACGGATCCGCTTATTCGTCTCCGCTGAAGCAGGCAGGCTTGAAGCATCGTAAACCGTTGGCGTGATGATAAACACCAAGCTCACCTGCTCGCTCACTGCACTCCTGGACTTAAACAGGCTGCCCAACAGAGGAATGGAGCCAAGGACCGGCACACGTTTCCCTCCCTGCTTCTCGCTAGAGTCGTAGAAGCCCCCCAAGAAGAGCGACTGCCCGCATGGAATCCGACTGATCCCCTCGACCGTGGACTCGCTGACCCGCGGAAAGAGATTGCCGCTTTTTCCCGTCACCACATCGACCACGTTTGCCACCCGCGGACGCAAGCGCATCCGAACCGTTCCATCCGGAAGCAATGTAGGAGTCACCGACAACGTAACCCCAATCTCCCGGCTCTTATCCGGCTTGTCCACGGAGCTGGCGTCCTCCTCGTCTATTTTATAACGCACCTTGTCTGTCACGCTCTGACCAGCACTGGTCGCCGTTACTGTCGAGGTGATCACCGGGAAGCGGTCCACAAACGAGATGATTCCCTGTTCGTTGTCTTCGGTAATCACCGTTGGACACGACTCTTGCGAAACCAGATCGTGCTCGTGTAGAGCGCGCAGTATCGCCTGGACACGCATGGCATCAAACACGATGCCCTGGCCGCTATTATCAACCTGGCTGCCGCTCGCAGCCAGCTTCGTCGTGTCCGGGAGTCGGAACAGAGCGTTGAGACTCTGGGCTATATTGATCGGCACGCCCGCCCCCGCTCCACCTCCAAGGGCTGAACTCCAATCAACTCCGGTGTTCGATGCTTTGGACTTACGGACTCTCAGGATTCTCACATTGATTGCGATCTGCTTCTTTGCCTTGTCCAACAGGTCCAGCACTTCCCTTACTTTTTTGAGCTTCACACTATTGTCGGTGACTAAAAGCGTGTTGGTCTTCTCCTCAAACTCAATCTGTCCCACATCTCGCGTCAGCATGGGCTTGATGATCCCTTTAAGCTTTTCAAAGTCGGCGGAGCCGCTTGGCGTGCCGCCACCATCGCCCGAGCTGCTGCTGCCCCGCGATGGAGTCGAGCCGCGAAGATATTTCAACTGATAGGACATGAACTCCACAGGCAGCCGACTCATCTGCTTCTCGTTCATCAGGTGCACTGTCTTCCCCTGTCGATAAACCGTAAGCCCATGGGCGACCGCTAAATCCTCCATCTGAAGGACGGGATCGGTAAGCTTCAAGTGGCCCGTCACATTGTACTTGGGATCATTCAGTTCGTTATTCCTGAAGAACTGCAGTTCAGCGCACCGCGCGAGATATTGGAACAGCTCATTCAGGGGCGCGTTCTCGATCCAATAGCCATCCTCAGGCAACTCGGGCAGCCCCTGCATTTTGAGGTTTCCTTCTTGCGCGGTTGCGCCCGGAAGGAGCGGGCTGGTTTGGGGGGCATCCAGCGCCTCGTCACGGACAGGGCTTTTGGAAGGAGCCAAATCCGGAACTGCGCCGGCAGCAGATTCTGATTCCTTTAAAGGAGGGACCTGCAGCTGCCCGGGCGTCGGCGGCAATTCAAGCAAGGATGCGGAGGCAAATAGAAATGAATAATTGAGCCTGTCCGCGGCCGTCAAAGTGGCAGCTGAGCAGACACAACCAAAGTACATAAACCACCTCCTCCAGGCTCCTGCCGCAGGAAAGGTCATTCCATGGTCCACGGTTTCCTGCAGGGCATGGCGGCGCGACCGAATGGCTTTTACTGGTGATGTCATCATGGGCGCTGATGGGTTCTGGGTTCCATAGGGGTAAGCATGTGCTGCAATGCTGCGTTTTTTGGTTTTGAGCTCAGCGGCTCGAGCGCAAAGCGCTGCACTAGATGATGCGACATCACCCCGGTTTCCTGCCGGGCGTTGTCCTTGAAAACAACCTGCACAGGTCCAACCTCAACAACCTCGGCTAGAAATACTTCACCTTTAAATGAAAGTTCCAGGGAGTCCCCCACATATACGTTGCGCGCTCCAATCAAAAACTCCCTCTGCTCTAGATTAATGCCTGTGATTTGCAGGGTCTGGAGCGCTTGGTTCAGGGTCACCCTGTCGGCCGCTCTTGCAACATTCGGTGATACAGCCACCGCCTGTTCGTCCACGGGAAACATGCGCGAGCCAAAGGGCTCGAGGTTCCTTTGGCGTGCGCCTAATTTTTGAGCCCGGTTATCAATCTCCCGAGCGCTGGGTATCGAGGCGGATTGGGGAAGCCAGGCCGCGCTTCCATTTCCCACAAACAGCTCGGTCCGGACAGGCGGCTGAACCTTTTTTGAAACAACTGGTGACTGCGCAGTTCCGCTGTTTGAAAAGCACAGCATGAGGGCGAGGCCGACCTGTGCAACGCGCGGCGTCATTGGCCCGCCTCGGTTGCCTTCCAGCAGAGATGCGTCATCTCAAACAGGAGGTGGTCCTGTTTCTTTGGCAGGACATCTGCCTTTCGAGTCACCTTGATCTCTTCCAAAAGGGACTGGGGCATCACGGACTCGACTTGTAACAAAGTCTCCTGCATCGGGCCGTACCCGCCCTCAAACGAGCTTCTCACTCGCGCGGCGTCGATCTTGGACAGCCGTCCGATACGCCCCCGTTCCAAGGTGAACACCATTCCTGTACGGTCCAGCTCAACGGTTTGGTAGCGGGAGACAATGGAGTCAGAGGCTCTGGTGAAGATTTGATTTGGATCGCTCTGCAGGATGCGTTTCTGGCTCTCAAAGCTTTTCCGCTTCGGTGCGGCCTGTTCCTCCATTTCCGCTATGGCTGTAAGACGAGCCACATGATTCCGGTACTGGGACAGCTTGCGGTCGCGGGTCTGCTGGAGTTTGTGACTCAAAATCAACACCGCTCCGAGAAGGACACAGTTAAAGAGCGCCGGCGTTGCCAATCCAAACCTGAGGATCTGCTTTGTATACGCGCTCATCCGTTTTAAAACGGTTTCTCCGTGGGCAATGCCAAGGAGTCTTTGTCGTTGATCGTCTGCGTAACGGTGACCTCGAAAGTGTATGGATAGGATTGTGCCGGTGCCGAAGCAATCTCGGTGGCAGCGGCAGAGGCATTGTATTTTGGATTGCGTCCCTGATGGTTAGTCGCAGTGAGCTGACGCAGCGGATGCGGCTGGTAGCTGGGGTCGCCAGTAATTTTAGCGACACGGTTAAACAGCTCGTTCAGCCCTTTCTGGCTGTTGAGCGAATTCAGTAGTTGCAACAAGGTTCCATTCGCTACGCCCTTGATATTCCAAGAGCGAACCATGCCCGTGACGCCCCCAAGCGCGGTATTTGCCGGGGAGACAACCGGCCTGCTCGCCTCCAGATTGTAACTGTAGGCTTCCACCCGCACCCCGGAATCCTCGGGAAACAACTGAAGCAAGAACTCCATCGCGGCCCAACCTCTGGAACGGGGCTGAAGCAGCCGGCCCGTAACTTCGATCTGTTTGCGTTCCTCGAGGAGCTTCATTTGCATCGCCTCTGTACGCCTCACCTCCATAGGAGACAGGCTCCAGGACGGATGGTTCATCGCTTCATACAACGAGTAGAAGCCGTAAGCAGTCGTGCCGACCAAGCCAAGGACCACTAAATAAATCACGATCGACGAGGCCCTCAGCAGCTGAAGATCTCGCAACGTGGGGTACACCTCATCCAGCTTTTGTGTGTCAAAAAAATTGCATTTCTTAAGCCACTCGTCCCAGAGGGCTCTAAACGTTTGCGCTCTACTCAAAACGCCGTTTTCGAGCCGCGCGGCCTCCAAAAGGCTGCGGTCATAAACCATAAACTCCGGGCGCCGTCCTGGAATCGAGGCGGTAGCCTCGAGGCTAGAGGTGTCCAGGCACTCGCACTGAATCCGCTGCCGGGTTGCAGAGAACGTCTCGAGGTCCGTCTTCGCGGCCTGCAGCGCCGCGGGGTTGTCAGAGATCAAGAGCACCTTGGGTGGAGCCCCGGCGTCCCGCCCGAGAGCTGAAAGCTCAGTGCTAACCGTCATGTTCCACACCAGGTCGCCGAAGCCGTTTGGCACTAACAGGTTTCCCCGATGCACAAGAGAGCGGACGCTCCGCAACTCTCCGCCCGGTGAGATCGCGAACAGTGCCGTAAACCGTAAATAGATGATCGCAACAAGCTTTCCCCCCTCCGCCTCGGATTGAAGGAGAGGCAACGCCGCAAGCGTCTCCATCGGCGCGGAGGTTACCGCTGCGCGAACCGGGATTTTCCATTCCGATCCAAGCTCGATGAGCGTCTGCAAGAAGGCTTCCCGGGTGCGGGGTAAGGCGATCGCGGTACAACGCTCCTGCTCCGGTCCTGCGGCCCAAAAGGGAAGCAACCTCCAGGAGGTCGTTCCCACCGACACCTCCCGATCCACCAGGACCTCGCAGGGATCGTCGATCAAATTGTAATGCAGGATGCCAAGATCAGCAGTCCCTACACCCTGGCCTTCATCACGCTGCATGACTTCCGCGAGTGCAAACTCGTCGGCAACATGGAAAATGACCCCCAGGGCCTTTGGCCGCTGCCCAAAGTGTGCGGCACTCAAAAGTTCCTGAAGAAACTCCGCCGCCCCTTCCCCCGTGGTGAGCGTGGAGAGAGGAAGCGCCGGCCCGGGCCACCACTTCTTGTCGGTACGGGAATAGGCGGCGGAACGCACCTCCCGCCCCCCGTCGAACCAAAGATGCCACTGGCAGGCGAGGTCCAGAGGCTCTTGATACCAACCACGGTCCCGGCCGCGGCTTGTTTTCGAGTTTACCACGCACGCCTGCCGGTAAAGACCGGCAGGCGTCAGCTCAGAGGGATCCACAATGTTGATCATCTGGTAGCCTTGCGTTTGGGTTTATCCTAGCTGCTCTCGTCGCCTTGGATCGCCTTGTGGAGAGCTCACAGCCTCACCAGTCCCGCGTGTCTCCTGTGGCTCCCCCTACCAGAGCGTGTGTCGTGACCCCGTCCGCATCCACGTAGTTACAGTTCCCAAACGGGGTGTTGATGGGAGGAATCACCGCCAGCCAGGTGTAGGTCCCGCCGGTGGGACACACCGGAGCGTTTTCCAATGCCTTCCCAGCGCCAAAAGCGTCTGTGCTGGCGAATGCGGCCCCGATGCTCAAACCCAGAAAATTGGACTGTGCACGAACCGCCTTCTGCACCGCTGCCAGCTGCATTTTGCACCGGGCTTTGTCCGACCCCTTGCGATAGGACCCTATCCCCAAAAACACGACGGATATCAACCCAAGCATAAGGGCTATGACCAAACTTATTTCAATCAACGTCATCCCAGAAACGTTTTCCCGACGGGAGGCAATCAGGCTGGTTTTCATAATAATACCGTTTTTACTTTGTTTGTTTTCATTAACCGCATCACCAAATTATTTTACGCTTAAAAAATAATGCATGCTTCTGCACTAGAGTCATTAAGGCGCACAGTAACGAGACACTGACCAGGCTCTAATGGAAAATTCTTCCTTCATTTGAAACCTATTCCTACAGGTTCATCCTTCATCATTGATGACCTCCAAAAATCTGCCTCCACCCTTCTTTCATATTCAGGTGCTTGAGCCAGCAGATGGCCTCGTTTTCCGAATTTTTATCAAAGCAGCTGATTAAGTCAATAGATTTTGGCCGTCAAACAACAGTAAATGGCAGCTTCATAACAAAAAGGCCCTGCATTGCACGCCACAGGCCCCTGTAAATCAGGCACATGCACTGAAAAAATCCCTCGGGGCGGCGCGCTAAAAGATTGGCTGAGAATCCGGCTTCTGCGCCGCATTCGCCGATTATCCGGGACGGTCGGCATCCACCTCCGGCTGGAGGCCTGCGTGAGAGCCTACAGCAGAGCACTCCGCTCTCCGATCCCAACCGGCCAGACACGGTTTCCTAAAAACCAACTTTCCGCGGGCCCTTCCTCCGACTGGGGAGCCAGCCTATGCCTTCGGCGAGGCTTTGGCGTCGCGCACCGCTTTTTCGGCTAGGCGTACGCGGTCCATCATGTTGGACACAATCTGGCGGTACTCCGCGCTAACCTTGAGCCACTCCTGCTCCAGTCTTTCAGCAACCTGGTTCGTGCGTTCGAACTCCTCTCTGCGCTCCTGCTTCCGGCCGGCTTTGATGTCGCGGCTTTCGACGACAGTCGGCACCTGTGCCGTTCTCGAGTTTAAATAGCGTTCAAGACGAGTCTGGCGGTCGTTGAGGATGAGTGTGAACTGGCTGCAGAGTTCAAGGGCTCGCGCGTACGGGGCCTGTTCCGGCTCGGGAAGATAGAGACTCGCTTTTTTAAAAGCCTCGGTCATTTCCATGACCTCCGCCTGAGGCTTCGGACTCGAGTCGGCAACCCCAATTGAGTTCCCGCGAGACGCCGTCGACCGCCGGTTGTCTGGCGGCTGTTTTTTGGAGACCTCGGCGCCGGATTGAAGCAGCCCCAGAGCCTGCTCCAGATTCTTGGTCAAGAACGAGGCAAGCTTGTCGGACGGACCCGCCGCGGATGCCTCGGCCGGTTTTGGAGCAGAGCCCTTGTCGGATTTTTTTTCAGCCCTCTCGGCAGGATAGCCCGGAGCAGCGAGCATGAACAGACAGGCCAGAAGGGGAAACACGAAGGACGTTTTCATGGGAAATGGTATGCATCAAACCTTGCCAGCAAGCTGATTAAGCCCGTTTTGCGCTGGATCATGCAAGACGGGAAGCCCGAGTCATGCTATGAATACCGGGGTGAGCTTCCCCTCCAACACCCCCAGCCTTGGACACACCGGACGCCTGCTTTGCCTCGCGTTTCTCTCCTTTACGACCGTTTCATGCATCGTGGAAGAGCGTGGTGTCGTCTACCAGCGCTACCCCGCGCACTACCATCATGCTGTGGTTGCCCCCGTTTACCACCCCACCTACCAACCCGCTTACCCGCAGGTTTATCAAGGCGGCTACCCACAGGTTTATCAACCCAGTTACAGGCCGAGCTACCAGCCCGCCTACCGTCCTCCGTATTCCGCTTACCCCCGCTACACCCAACCGGCATACGTCGAGGAACGGGTGTACCCCTCCCTGCCCTTCGGCGCGAGTGTCACCTACGTCAGCGGCCAGCGTTGCTGGTATCACAATGGTTCCTACTACCGCCACCATCCGCGCGGGACGGGCTTTGTACTGTTTGTGCCATAGACCGGTTTAAGAACGCTTCCGCGGCCGTTCCGCGGCCTCCACCCCATGCTCGTTTCCACCATTCTTCTCTGGATCGCCATTGCCACGTCGATCGTGGTTTCCCTCCCGGCGCTCTGGTTGTGCGGCCTCGCTCTGTGGCCGGCGGGCGTTCAAAAGCGGACCTTGGCTGCCTCGCGCGGTCTCGGCCGCCCGCTGCTGATCGGGCTCATTCCCCTCGCTGTGACCATCCTTCTGGTCAGCAAACTGGGCAAGGGCGGCGCCTTTGCAGCCGTTGCTTTGGGTTTCCTTCTGCTCTGGGGTTTTGCATCGGCCGACGGGCTGTCCACGCTGATCGGACGCAAGGTGTGGCCCAATCTCCGGGAGACGCAGCCTTGGAAACAAACCATGCGGGGCGGCTTTCTGCTCATGGGGGCGGCGCTACTTCCCATTTTAGGCTGGATCTTCATCCTCCCCCTCCTGGCCGTGCTCGGCTGGGGCATCAGCATAAGGTCCCTGTTTTTGAAACCTGACGTCGCGCAGGCCCCCGGCGGCTCCGAATGAAAACCACGCGGCGTTCGCTCCTCAAGGCAAGCGCACTTGGTGGAATGGCGGCGGCCCTCACCGGCTGCGAACGCATGACCAGCCACATCGCAGGCCTTCTCGGGGAGGCCTTGCCCGAGATTCTGACCCCGCCCGCGGACACGGCGATCGATCCAGCTTTTCATCTCCTCTCACGCGCGGCGTTCGGTCCGAGGCCTGGGGACTTGGAGCGGCTCAAGCAGATGGGCAAGCGGGCCTGGTTGGAGGAACAGCTGAACCCGGAGTCGATCGACGACACGGCGTGCGATCTGCGAGCGGAACGGTTTGAGTCGCTCTATTTCAGCGCGGGCGACGCTTACGAGTTTCGAAAGCCCGTCCTTCGCAGTGAAATTACAAGGCACGCCCTGCTGAGGGCCGTTTACAGCCGAAGGCAGCTCTTCGAGGTCATGGTTGAGTTTTGGGGCGACCACCTCAACATCGACCTCGAAAAGGGCGACTGCATTTACCTCAAACCAAGCGACGACCGCGACGTCATCCGCAGGCATGCGCTCGGCACCTTTCACGATTTGATCCGGGCCTCGGCCACTTCGCCCGCGATGCTTGTGTATCTCGACGGGAAGTCCAACAAGGTGCGCAAGGGGACACAGGACAAGCCGAACGAAAACTACGCCCGTGAACTCATGGAACTGCACACCATGGGCGTGCACAACGGGTACACGCAGCAGGACGTTTCCGAGGCGGCGCGCTGCCTGAGCGGCTGGACCTTTGATGCGACTCGCACCTTCGCGTTGAACCGTGGAAACGCTTATTTCCGGCCCGAATGGCACGACGACGGACCGAAGACGGTGCTGGGTACCCCAATCGCAGCGGGCGGAGGTCCAAAGGACCTCGATGTTCTGGTGGAAATCGTATGCGCCCACCCGAACACAGCGCGCTTTATCGCGACAAAACTCTGCCACAGATTTGTGACCCACGCTCCTTCAGAAAGCGTGATCAAAGAGGCCTCAGACGCATTTACACAAAGCCGGGGTGACATCAAAACGGTGCTGCGCTGCATTCTGAATTCGGAAGCCTTCGACGCTAACCGCGGGGTCCTACTCAAGCGCCCTTTCAAGTTTGTAGTCTCCTCACTGCGCGCGACGGGAGCCGACACACACGCCGGTTCAGGCGTCACCGAGGCCCTGCACCGCATGGGCCACGGCCTGTTTCAATATCCGACCCCGGATGGTTATCCCGACCAGGAACTGCCCTGGTTGGGAACCCTGATGTGGCGCTGGAACTTCGCCCTCGCGCTCGCAAACAACAGCCAGCCGGGCGTCCGGTTGGCGCTTTCCCCCCTGCTCAAGGCGCTCGGGACGGACCGCCTGCCGGTGACGGAAAGGCTGTTCGGCCATCTTGCCGGCCGGGCGCCCACCGCCGCGGAACTCGAGGCGCTTGCACAGGCCGACGGCAGCCTCGAAGCCTACCCTGGAAAAGACTCCTTCGAAACCATGGCCGCGCAAACCCTGGGGCTGATTCTCTCCAGCCCGGCATTCCAGAGGTGCTGACCATGGCCGACCAAGACTCCGCTCGGCAGATTTCTCAACTCTCCTTCCATGCGGCGGCGGCGTCTCAGGATTCCGGCACCCACACGCTGATCTGCGTCTTTTTGCGAGGTGGAGCCGACACGACCAACCTGCTGGTTCCCTACGCGGACGACGCCTATTACGCGCAGCGGCCGAACATTGCGATCAAGCGCCCAGGCTCCGACTCCGAGGCGGCGATTAAGCTGGATGAGCACTACGGCATGCATCCCGCCATGCGGCCGCTGGAGGAATCCTTTAAGGAAGCGAGGTTCGGGGCGGTGCAGGCCGTCGGAACGGACAACACCAGCGGCTCTCATTTCGAGTGTCAGGACCAAATGGAGCACGGCGAGGCGGAAGGCGAGCCTCCGGCCGGAGGCGGCTGGCTCGGGCGTTTTTTGCGGGCGCGTTCGGCAGAAAAACAGTCACCGCTTTCCGCAGTGGCGATCGGGACGGCGCTGCCCGAATCCCTCCGCGGGGCGCCGGCGGTGAGCGTCATCGAAAAGCTTTCCGACATCGCAATCAAAGCACCGAAGGGAGACCCCGCGGCGGTCGCCTCGGCGCTGCGCGCGCTTTACGGAGCCGACGTGAGTGTGCTGGGGGAACGCGGACGCGACACCCTGAATTTGTTCCGCCAGGTTGCCGAATTGCAGAACACCGCCTACATGCCCGAACACGGGGCGTCCTATGCGAAGGACGCCTTTGCCGGCGGGCTTTGCGAAATCGCGCGTCTGGTGAAGGCGCGTGTAGGGCTGCAGTTTGCTTGCATTGATTTGGGCGGCTGGGACACCCATTTCTTCCAGGGTGCAGCGGGGGGACTCCAAGCGGAAAAAATCAGGACGCTCGCGGAGGGTCTGGCCGCGCTGGACAAGGATCTCGCCAGCCACCGGGACGCATTCACCGTGATGATCACGACCGAGTTCGGCAGGCGTCTTTACGAAAACGCCTCGGCCGGGACGGACCATGGCCGGGGGTTCGCTCTGATGGCTCTCGGGAATCGGGTGCGCGGAGGCAAGGTGCTGGGCCAATGGCCGGCGGAGACGATGGACGAGGCCACCCCGCTTGGACCAGGCGGGCTCAAACCGGAGGTGGACTACAGACGGGTGTTTGCCGAGGCGCTGCGGGCCACTCAGGGCATGAGCGAGACAGAGGGCCCTGTAGTGTTTCCAGGTGCAACGCTCTCTGGCGTCGGCCTGTTTTCAGCATAGAAGGGGCCTGTCGGGGTGTCCTAAAGATCCAAACTCCGATGCCTTGACAGGCGGCGCCGACGCAACCATTTTGGTTTCATAACGGTTGCGCACATGCCCTCCACGATCACGCTCAAAAACATCCCCGACGCCCTGTACGCCAGACTCAAGGCTGCCGCCGTCGAGCACCGTCGCAGCGTCAATTCAGAGGCCATCGTTTGTTTTGAAACCGCACTCTCGGCTCAGCCTCTCCCAGCGGAATCACGTTTGCGAAGGATACGCGAAATGCGTGCCCCCCTAGAAAAAGGCTCATTTTTGGACGCCGACACCGACGCCCTGAAACGTCAGGGCCGCCCATGATCGTCGTCGATTCCAATGTGGTGGCCTATCTTTACCTGCCCTGCACCCAGACTCCGGCCGCGGAACGTCTACTGGAACAAGACCCCGAATGGATGGTCCCGCCGCTTTGGCGGAGCGAATTCCGAAACATCCTCGCGGGCTACCTTAGACGCGGAAGCCTGACGCTCGAACAGGCGCAGTTAATCCAGCAGGAGGCCGAGGCGCACCTTTCACTATACGAGATCGGCGTGGATTCCGCTCTTGTGCTGCAGTTGGTCAAAAGCAGCCCGTGTTCGGCTTATGACTGCGAATTTGTGGCCCTCGCCCGCACCCTCGGAGTGGCCCTTGTGACGAATGACCAAAAGCTGCTCGCCTCTTTTCCCGGAACCGCGCGTCCGCTGCCGAAGCTTTGAGCCTCCGGTCGGGGAGCTAAAAAAGCACACCAGGTCTTGAATCGCCGCTTGTGGCGGGAGGCCCCGCCGCCCGTTCCAGCTGCCTGCAGGTCCAACCAAAGTGAAATGGCATTGAGAACCTGCGTGGAGAGGATATCGTTAAGAAGCGTCTACGGCGTTTTCCTGTTTTGGCCCCTGCCCAGCGGCATGGGTCACACCTGAGAGTGTCCCGACGGACGCTTTTGGGTACCGCTGGAACATCCCCGCAGACAGTCCGAGATCACAAACCACACACAAATTTATGGCCAAAGGTAACAACAGCCACCGCAAGGAAGCAAAGAAGCCCAAGAAGGAGAAGCCGAAGCCCGCTCCCGGCGGGAGAAGCGCGTAGGCTCTCACTCTTCACTAGCGCGATAGCCGGACCTCAAGCCGACCCTCTCGAAAACGACAAAAGCAAAACGCCCCGGATTTTCATCCGGGGCGTTTTTGCATTCACGAATCAGTGATTCGAAAGCCGGGGCGCTCAGTTGCCCCGCTCGGGATTAGTAGCGACGTCCGCCGCCACCACCACCACCACCGCCGCCGCCGAAGTTGCGGCGTCCGCCGCCACCGCCGCCGCCGCCTTCTTCACGAGGACGGGCTTCGTTCACAGTGAGACTGCGGCCGCCCAGATCCTTGCCGCTGAACTGCGAGATGGCCGCCTGTGCTTCCGCGTCGGAGGACATCGTCACGAATGCGAAACCACGGGAATTGCCCGTGTCGCGATCGGTCACCAAAGCTGCTTCGGTGACGGTACCGGCTGCGCTAAAGAGGCTCTTCAGTTCGCTTTCGGTTGTTTTGAAGGAAAGATTTCCTACGTAGAGTTTGCTACCCATAATATTAGTACTTGTATCGCAGAACGAGTTTATTGCCGCGGACTCCGACTATCGGATTCGAACGCCAAAGGAAGGCTCATGGCCGTGGCCACTCTGCGTACACTACTAGCTATCTATCTACACCCAAAGGAACTCTGTCGCTTAGGGAAGCTTACCACCAAAAGGGGAATGTGCAACGTCAATATCTCGGACGTGCGCACTTTCAAAACGGCACCTCACCCCCCAGCAGAACGCCCCCCCTCGCCCCCCGTCCAAACCACACGACACGCCACTCGTGTACGGCCACTCTTGTACGCCAGATCAGAAAAGGTTTGGAAGTCTGCCCCCCAGGGAGGGCGCGCCCCAACTCCGCAGGGAAAGTCCAAACACTCGGAGCGTCTTTGCGGAGCTGGGGCTCCGCTCGCCCAGAAAGCCTACGCTCCGGGCTCCGGCTCGGCAGACCCGGACGTCTCCGCCGAACCCTCTGTTCCAGAAGCATTTACCCCGGCCGCGTTGTCCAGCTTGCGCTGCGCCTTCTCCTTTTCCTTCTCCCTCTTTTTAGCCTGCTTTGCCAAGTCTCTCCGCCGTTTTTCCCCCTGATAATTTGGTGCTGCCATCAACCAAAGTAGTCTCCGTTCCGAAAATTAACAAACGGCATTGTGTCCCATGCCGAAAATAAGCCGCCGGCAACCCCTTTTCCAAAACGCCCCCATGCACTCCATCCTATCCGCCCGCCACAATCCGGATGATCTCCAGCACATCCCCCTCGCCCAAAACAGCCTGATCCCACTCGGTCCGGCGCAGCGCCACCCCGTTGTGCTCAACCAGGCACGCAGGCGCCGGAAGCCCGAGCTCCTCGACCAGTTCCACCACGGTCCCCGCCCGGATCCCCTCCCGCTTCTCGCCGTTGATCGAAAGAGTCATCTCAGCCCACCCCCATGATTGCGGGATCCCAGTCCTTCCACACCGCTTCCAGCCCCCTGCGGTTCAGGGCCCCCGCCACCTCGAGCGGCGTGCGGTCGTCGGCAATCTCAAACTGCTCGGTCGCCCCCTGCGCCGCAGCGGACGCCTCCACGGCGATCTGCCGTCCGCGCACCGTGTGGTGCAGCGCATCGCGGCCTTGTCCGGTGTAGCCTCCCGGCTCGGTGTGGCTCCCGGCACTCATCATCGTCACCCCGAGCGGCACGAGGGCGTCGCGCAAATGGGCGGGTTCGCGCGTGCTCATGACGATGCCAACCTGCGGAAAACAGATCCTGAAGGCGCACTGCAACTGTGTAAAATCACGGTCGCCAAGCGGATAAAGCGCCTCAAATTCGCCGGCACAGGGCCGGAGCCGCGGCAGACTGACCGTCATCTGGGCTTTCCAGCAGCGCCGGAGCAAGTGTTCCAAATGGGCGGCCAGCGCCAGCGCTTCGCTCCTCCACGGGCAGAGCCCGAACAATGCGCCGATCCCGATGCGCCTGAAGCCCGCGTCATAGCCGCGTTCCGGACAGGCCAGACGCCACGCGTAATCCCGCTTCGGACCGGCGATGTGCAGCGCGGCATAGTGCTCCGGATCGTAGGTCTCCTGGTATACCACCAGTGCCTCGGCCCCCGACCCGACCATTCCCCTGTATTGGTCGGTTTCAAGAGGAGCGACCTCCAGGGCGACGGAGGGCACGACCGCGGCGACGGCGGCGATGCACTTCTCGAGATAGCTGTTGGAGACGAATTTTGGGTGCTCCCCCGCGACCAGGAGCAGGCTGCGAAAACCCTGCTCCCTGAGGTGGCGCGCCTCAGCCACCACCTGTTCCACCTCGAGCGTGACGCGCAGGATGGCGTTCTCGCGAGAGAACCCGCAATAGGTGCAGGAGTTGATGCACTCGTTGGAAAGATAGAGCGGGGCGAACATGCGCACGGCCTTGCCAAAATTGCGGCGGGTCAGCAGGGCAGCCTCCCGGGCCATGGCCTCGAGCCGTGCATCGTCCACGGGTTCCAGCAAGGCGGCAAACCTCCGGAGCAGGGAGGAGGCGGTTGCAGAGTCAGGGTTCCAGAAACTCATCGGTAGGGAGGGGACCGAGATTGCCCTAGGAAGCGGAGGATGTCCACCCGCGGGCCCAGACAGATTTTCAAAGGAGGGTCACGAAAACAGGGCGAAACCGGAGGCTGCGTCCCGATACACGTGTTAGAATGTGGAGGGAGCGCGACACGAGATGAACGAGGAACAAATTCAGGCCCTGTACATGGAGACTCTGGCGGAGGAGGGCTACCGGCCGAAGATCGACGAGGACGGTGACCTTGTCTTCAAAGCCGAGGGGCGCCTGCTCGTCATCAGGCTGTATCCTGACGATACCGAGTATTTTCAACTGGTGCTTCCGAACTTTTGGGAAATCGAATCGGAGGAGGAGCGCGCCCAAGCGCTGATCGCGGCGAACGAGGCAACCCGTACCTCGAAAGTGTGCAAAGTCTTTCTGACAAAGGACAACACGTGCGCCAGCATAGAGATGTTGCTTCCGAGCCCGGGCCTCTTCCCGAAGGTTCTCGGGCGTTCGATCTACGCCCTCCGCAACGGATTGGAGCATTTTGCAAAAAAAATGCGCGCCCTCACGCCGGAGGCAGAGGACGAACCCTCTGAATTCGGGGGGGCCGAGGATTAGCGGCGGCCTGTGCGGGCCGGCGGTCTGGGTTCTTGGAAGAAAACGCCCATGGGTGCACCAAAGGGGCAACCTTGGGCCGGATTCCGACGTCCTGTCGAAGTTTCTTCCAAATCGACGCAGCTTTCTTTTTGCTTTTCACTCTGTCTCAGCCTTCTTAGGAGAGCTGCCCCGACCTTTTTTATGAAACCACCCCGCATCCAACCCAGTTCCCGCCTCAAGGACGTTAAATATGAAATCCGGGGCCCCCTCGCGAAGAGGGCCAGCGAACTTGAAAAAGCCGGTTACGAAATCATCAAGCTAAACATCGGCAACCCCGGCGCCTTCGGTTTCCGCGCCCCGGAAACGATGCGGCTCGCGATGATTGAAAACCTCAGGGAAGCGGACGCTTATTGCTACCAAAAGGGAATCTTCCCCGCCCGCGAAGCGGTCGTCATGCAGCAGCAGACCCGCGGCGTGGTGGACGTCACGGCGGACGACGTGTTCATGGGGAACGGCGTTTCCGAGCTGATTTTGTTCTGCTTGTCGGCGCTGCTCGAAGCCGGGGACGAAGTTCTCATTCCGAGCCCCGACTATCCGCTCTGGACGGCAGCCACGATCCTCCATTCAGGCAAGGCCGTGCACTACCCCTGCCATCCGGAGAAGGACTTCATTCCCGACCCGGAGGAAATCCGGAGCCTCATCACGGAGCGGACCCGCGCGATCGTTGTCATCAACCCCAACAACCCCACGGGTGCGGTGTACCCCCTCGAGACTCTCAAGGAGATTGCCCGGATCGCGGAAGAACACCGCCTGCTGGTTTTCTCGGACGAGATTTACGACCAGGTGACCTTTGATTCGGCGGAACACACGCCGATGGCGACCCTGGTGAAAAAGACGCTTTGCGCAACTTTCGGCGGGCTGTCCAAGGTCTACCGGGCTTGCGGATTCAGGGTCGGCTGGGTGAGTTTTTCAGGCGAAAAGGGCGGGGCGCGGGAATACCTCCAGGCCCTCGAGCTGTTGGCGAGCCTCCGCCTCTGCTCCAACGTTCCCGGACAATGGGCGGTGCAAACCGCTCTGGGCGGCAAGCAATCGATCGCCGACCTTACTCGCCCCGGCGGCCGTCTGTGGAAGACCCGCCAGGCCATTCTGGACGCGGTCGCCATCTCCCCCTTCCTCCTGACGCACGCTCCCATGGGGGCGATGTACGCGTTCATCGGGGTGCGCACGGACAAGCTGCCGCATTTCAACGACCAGAAATTCGCGCTGGAACTGCTCGAACGCAAGCATGTGCTGGTGGCCCCGGGCACCAGCTTCAACGTGCCTTACCACAATTACTTCAGGGTCACCCTTCTGCCCGACTGGGAGACCATGCGCGAGGTGTTCGTCCGCATCAACGAGCTGCTCATGGAGCAGTACCACGAATCTCCCGGCGCTCACCAGGAAGCTGTTTCGGCGGACCATTCAACCACCGGCGCGGATCATTCCCACGACCCTGCCGGCCACGAGCAGGCCAGTCCAACTGAAGAACCCCACGGCGAAAGGCAGGAAGACTGAGGCCAGGGGGGGGAGCCGGCATTGGTCCGTTTCCCCCGTCTCAGGAACCTGTTGAGCCCCCTGTGAGTGCCCGCCGGCTTTTCCCGTCCCGGGCGAGGTCGATCACTGCATCCGCGAAAAGCCGGATGCTTGGTGCGATGTTCCCTGAAAACACCGCCCGAAAGAACCAGCGCCCGGCAGGGCTTCAGTATTCACCTGGAGCGTCCGCATGGCGCATGTAGGGAGTTGCGCTCCAGTGACTTGTTAGCCTGCTGGACGGGCGTTAAATCTGAGCAATCCGTTCTGCTACCTCAGACGGCAGGGAAGATAAAAGCTCAGGGTGGGTTTCTACCAAGCGCGTAATATCCATTAAATCCTTCTGCCTTTTACTGGGTCTTCGAGATTTGTCCCGCCAGGCAAGTAGTTTCCCCGTTAGTGTGTCCTTGAGACTGGCGACACGCATTAGAATTCCGTGAACGTCTGCAGGGAGCGAGCGTTCAGGGAATCCTGAATAAACGGCTTCTGTGCTAATCTGAACGCTGACAGAGGACGCACCGGTCAGGTTGATTGACCACTCGAATCGCTTTGATTTGAAGCCCGCTTTTTCGAGTGCAGGAACAGCTTGATCCACCTTTTCGGTTGCAATGACGACATCGACGTCGGCCGCAGCCATAGGCTCAGTTGACCAGTGGTTGACTGCGAGTCAACTGATCATACACCAAGGAATTTCTTCTTGTTCTAGGGTTTGGACTAGACGCAGGACGTCGCCGCCGCCGCCGGCGGTCTGCCAATCGTAGAACTGTCTCTGTGTCATCGAATAGACGTACTCCGAAAGCAGGATCTAGGCAATATTCAGGGGAAGTCTGCCTTCACGATGGACCTTCTGCAGAGGCTAACCGCCCAAGCTGAGCAACGACTGGAATGCGGCGGGCTTGCTGCTGGCGCAGCCGAGCAACAAGCATGACGCATGTAGGGAGTTAGCTCCAGCGCCTGGTTAGGCCACGTAGGGTACACGAACACGGGATAATAAAAGAAAACGTCTGGATGCGGAGTTCTCAGCGGCTTGGATTAAGGAGTCTTTTAGGGATGCTGGAATACGAGATTTGTTTTAATTGAGATGACCGTTGGCTGGAGGAAAGAGGGAATGATACTTTGATATACATTACTTAAAGGCTACCCAATCACATTAAAGCATGCTTATTCGTATATGACCGACACGCCCATTGCTTCACGAATCTGATTGTGTTTCGTTCCTCGATATAGAGAGACTTGAAGCGTCTTTTCGTTTAAGAATTTTACGTCAGGCGCGCTTCCATTTGTGATGGCAATAACTGTCTCTCCTGATCTGTATTTCCGCTTTGCCGAATGCAGGAAAACTATATTACTTTCTTCTGCCAGCATTGCGTTACATTGAACAACGGTAGCTTTCAGTTTTCCTGACGGTGAAACGCATTGAGATAATACCGTATCTTCATATACGTCAGGGATAATTAAATTTAATAGAAGCAGAGCGAGGATAACGAGCGTGACAGCTCCTCCAGTGAATATAGCGATGACTTTTACTATTCGTTTTTTAAAGAAAGGCTTCATTCAGATCTTGCATTGTTCGGGAGGGCCGGTTTCTCGGAAGATTGCGGACTATGGCCTGACATAAAATTTATCAAATGAGAGAGAATGAACCGTGAGGCTGGCGGATAAAGGCCTAACGACAAAGATCAAAGGCTCGCGGCCCTCGGGACAGCAATCACCCACGACGATGCCCGCGAGTCCTTTGCATCGTGTGGTTAGGCCACCGGCTCGCGTGACTCTAGCTTTCGCTTCCATTCCGCCTCGTCCTCCTCCGTCACGCTGTAGGCGGAGTAAGTGAACCCGCACCGAAGCCGAGCGATCAAATGCAATTCCTCCAAAGAATACGCCTCGTTGCACTGTGAGGAATAGTAGCGACCGATGCTTATGTGCCAGTCCGTGGCACCGGCGTCGCGGATCCCAGCCAGAAGCGGTTCGATGATCTGTACCAAATGTTTGATTCGGTCGGCGTTCGGGACAGATGCCGGGACGACGTAGCTGGCCGAACCATAGGGAAGAGGCTCGCCGCGGTAGCGGCCAACCGTCCCAATCGCCCCGGAGTCATGTTGCTTCGTGAACCGGAATGGCACACGACTCGGCCGAAAGCCCTCACCCCACATCTCGAACGACACTCGATACGGCATCTGTAGTGGCCTAACGCCAGAACTGAGCGACACCTGGAATGCGGCGTGCGAGGCGCGTAAGCAGCTGACGTGACGGCCCGCAGCCGTTCGCTGCAGCGCATTGTTAGGCCGCATGTGTCCTCCTGCTCCAAATGGCAACTGCTACTGCGTAACCAACCGCTCCCAATGATGACCATGCAGCGACTGCGCAAAGTTTGCTGTGACGCTCGCCGAAAGGAATGGACGGATGACTCTGAGTGAAGTCTGCTCGGCCCGCCCGGTAGTCGTAGCTCGCGCCCGCATCGAGTGCGGAGTCAGCGGCCAGAAACTCGCGCGCGTAGGTCAGAGCAAACGCAGCCGGTGCGGCGAGGAGCACCGCCAAAATAATCCAGTGTGTGCTTTTCATGGCGAAGGGCGTCCGATGCGGCCTAACGCTGAAGCTGAGCGACCCGTGTACTGTGGCGGGGTGGCTGCTGCGAAGCGAGCAGCCAACATGCCGCAGTATACGGGTTCGCTCCAGCGCCTTGTTAGGCCTACAATGGCTCCACGACATAGGCTCAGCTACAGAAAGAGAAGTCGGCAAACGACGTTCCATCGAAGAAAAGCGTGATGGTGACGTGGATTGCAAGATTCTGGGGACGGTGAGTGAAAAGAAACCATTGTTGCACTTCAATGTTGAACTTAGGCCAAAAGGCGAGGACTTCACTACTTTCTAGTGCTTTGAATTTGTCTTCGTCGGCCCGCTGATAGTGTGGGTGATTAAATTGTAAGTAAGCGCACGATCAAGAGCGTGATCTGAACCTTTTCTGATAATTGAAGCGTGAATTCGAAAATTTAGTGTATTGCCGTCAATATCCCATGATACGAAATCAATGCCGGTATGATACATGTTGGATTCGGACAATCCTGTTTCGCGCTTTATGAATTCAAATCCTAGACGTCCGATTTGTTGCTCCATTCTCCATACGCGTCGCTTTTCGTCTATTCTGTAAATGTAAGATATATTATCACCTGATCCTGATTTCTGAACTCTCAAGATCCACTGTTCATCTGGTGAAATATAGAACGACGCAGGCCATGAGATTCCATATTCTATTCCGATATTTCGATTTTCACCTTTTGCGAATTGAATTGTTTCAGTCCAGTACGCTTCACCATGTTGAACGATTTTGAATGTCTTTTTGGGGGAAGTTGTTGTTATGTCACCAGCAAGGCACTGTGAGACAGTTTCGGCAATAATTAAGATTAGGAAGATGTGTCTCATAGTGTTTACAACGAAGCTATCTGTGTGGTTCTTATGATGAAACAAAAAACATCTATTTGACCGCACCCCTATTGGTGGGTGGTATTTTAAAGGGCTGTTTACTGATTAAAAAGTGGTGAATAACAGAAATCGTTCACACCATTTAAGCGGCCGACGGAAGTTTATTCACACGGCTTGAGCGCCGTTAGGAAGCGAAAGCCTGGAGTCCAAATCCGGACAGACGCTCCTGTCTTTTTTCCGGATTCGGGCTCCTGCCCGACGCCCGCGTTCAAACTTCCGGGCGGTGTGGAGTCACGGGGCCTAACATCTATTAGGCAGCTGCCGCGGAATTCTGCAGCTGCTGTACTTTTCGGTTCATTGAGAGACTTTCACACGCGGGAGCGGCCGGCTGCCCAAGAAAAAACGGCCGGTTTGACTCCCTGAATCGGTCCCCCCCTTCCTTGCGCGCTCATTCATTCATCGCCGCCCCGCCGGGAAGCCGGATGCACGGCTCCCAGCCGCCTACTGCGGACTGTACCCCTGCTCAGAGGGTGTCGACGGGACTGCGCACCGCGATCCCCGGACGCTGGAGGACATGTGTGTAAATCATCGTCGTCGATACCTCTTTATGCCCCAGCAACTCCTGCACCGTGCGGATGTCATAGCCGCTTTCCAAAAGGTGGGTCGCA
>CANFTB010000046.1 GCA_947449735.1 Chthoniobacteraceae bacterium
CCGCACGAGCTCAAGGGCTCTGGCACGAAACGATCCCGCCGACCGCTGTTGGCGCAGAGACAACTGCGCCAACAAACTCGGGAGACTGCAGCCTTAGACGCTCGACTTGTGTGAGCGAGGAAAAAACCGCATCCTTGAGCACATACAAGCCACGGAGGGCGCGGAGAATGCATCGATAAATCACGAAGAGGAGAATCAATGCTTTGCCGCCCAGAAACAGGCAGGCCGGCCGTCTGCTTAAACAACCTTGCCACTCCACCGGAGTTTCTGGCGGAGCACTTCAAAAAACGGAAGCCCCGTCGGGAAAACCAGGCGCAGCATCTGCTTCGAGCGGCGGATCCGCGTGCGATCGCCCGCCTCCAACGGAAGCGGATTGCGCCCGTCAAGCGTCAGGCAGACGCCCTGCTGGCCGGAGGAGGGAACGATGTCCACGGTGGACCGCTCATTTACGATGACGCTCCGGTTAGTGAGCACGTGCGGGCAAATTGGCGTCACCACGAAGACGCCCGAGTCCGGCGCCAAAACAGGCCCCCCGGCGCTCAGCGAATAGGCAGTGGACCCTGTCGGCGTCGCGACGATCAGGCCGTCGGCGTTGTACTCCGTGAGCGAAACCCCGTCGATCTCCACCGCCAACCGGATCACCCGGGACCGCTCGCCCCTGGAAACAACGACCTCGTTCAATGCCCGCCCCTTCCAGAAGGACTCTCCATTCCGGAGCACCTCCACCGAAAGCAGGGAGCGTTCGCTCACCAGAGCACGCCCCTCCAGAACGTCGACTAAGACAGCCTCAAAGTCAGCCGGACCGGCCCCCGTCAGAAAACCAAGCGCGCCGGTGTTGATTCCAAACACGTGCGGAGCGGGAAAGGACCCCTCATGAACCGCCTGCAGCAGCGTGCCGTCGCCGCCCAAAACAATCAGCAGGCCGCAACGGCGAAACAGCCCCTTGAGAGAATGCTCCGAATGCTCCCCCAGAAGCGCCGCAGTCGGACGGTCCAGCACAACCTCGCGCCCCATGCGCTGCAAGATCGCAATCGCCGCCTTGAGCAGCTCCGGAGAGCCCGGCTTCGTAACATTGGCTGTGAGTCCTACCGTTTTCCAATCCATGCGAGAAACTCCACATTACCATCCCCTCCGCGGATTGGGGACTCTAATAAACCTTTCCACTCCATGTTCGGCTGGGACTCGACCCATTCGCGGATCCGCTGCACGGCCCTCGCGTGCAAATCCGCATCACGCACCACCCCGCCCCTGCCCACCTCCTCCCGCTTGAGCTCAAACTGGGGCTTGATCAACACCACAGCCATTCCCCCTGGCTTAACCCGGTCCAACGCCGCCGGAAGAATCAGTGTGAGCGAAATGAACGACACATCGGCAACGAGTAAATCCACAAACTCGCCAACCTCCGCCGCCGATAGATAACGGCAGTTCACCTTCTCTATGGCCACCACCCGCGGGTCGCTGCGAATTTTCCAGTCCAGCTGGGAATGCCCGACATCCACCGCGTACACGCGGGCGGCCCCGTGCTGCAAAAGGCAATCCGTGAACCCGCCCGTGGAGGCGCCCACGTCGAGGCAAACCCAGCCCTCCGGGTGAATGGAAAAACCCGCAAGCGCCCCCTCCATCTTGAATCCGCCGCGCCCGACATACCGCTCCCCCTGCTGCAACTCCACCACGGCATCCACGGCCACCCGCGTTCCAGGCTTGTCCACCCGCTGCCCGGCCACCGAGACAAGGCCCGCCATGATCGCGCGCTGCGCCTTTTCCCGGCTTTCCTGCAACCCCCGATCCACAAGCAACACATCCAAGCGCTGCCTAAGGGGACGTCCCCCCGGAGTTTTTATCAAGCCAGCCGATTCAATCTTCTCAACCATGATCAATCCCTACTCGTAGACAAAAGTGGCGGTGGCTTTGCACGGGGCATCCGCGATCAAACGCACCCATGCCGCCGAAAATGCCCCGGGAAACCCGTGCTCCAGAGTTTCACCGGAGGCGACCTCCACTGCCTTGTAAAGAATCCAGCGGCCGTCTCCGTCGGGGTCCACCTCCACGCGAAAGGACACCTTCCCCGGGGCCGAATGCTTCAAACGGAGGCTTTTTTTGTCGAACCCGTTCATCAGATACGGATCGCTCGGAACCCCGGCCTCAACCTGTGAGTCGCACCAGGGGCCGCCCGTCCCCCTGGGCTTGCCCATCTTCCAAAGGTCATCCACCGCCCCCACCCAGAGCGCGCATTTGCCATCATTGGAACGCACCACATGCTCCCCGGCGGCCGCCTCGCCCTTCACCCCGCTCAGCACCATCATCCCCCGGTAGGAGGCGTAGTCCTTGATGTGCAAACCGTGCGTCGCCACCGGACGGATCCGAGCAAACCCGCCCGCATTCTCCGCCGGCAGCTCGAAAAACGTCCCCTGCGCGTTAAACAGGTCCCGCTCCGTGCACACCTCCCGGCAAATGCGCTCCTCTCCGAGCACAGCGAACGCGTTCCAGGCGTCGTCCGCCCTTGGCAAACGCCAGCGCCCCTTGTCGTCCACGTACAACACCGACCCCTCATCAAGCTTCAGCACATCTCGGGGCACCGCCGCCTTCTGCGCCATCCACTGCGCCCCCTCCGGATCCTCCGCCAAGACCAAGTTCAGCCCGCCGTCCAAGTCATACACCCCCAGTTCGCCCCGCCCGTCCCGAGCCAGCAGCCGCAACGTCCGGTGGTTCGCCCCCCGCGCGTACAAAAGCCCGCCCGTCACCTCCCCGTCCCCGGTGGACGCAAGCCCCGAAAACAACGCTCCATTGGCCGCGGACCGCAGATCATCTCCCGAATACGCAAAGGTGGCGCTCGCCGATGCGGAACCCGACTCCGCCCTCAACCGGATCCACGCCCCCTTCACCTCAGTGGCGAACTCCCGCCACACCGCCCCGCGTCCGGCGACCTCCACCGTCTCGTGCGTGGTCCACACATCCGTCCCATCCCGGTCCACCTCCACCCGCACGGTCCACGGAGCGTCCCCATCCTGGGATAGAAACAGCCCGCGCTTGGAATAGCCGTCGAACAGGAAAGGATCCGATACCGCTCCCGACTCGACCCGCTCTGACAGCCAGACGGATCCGCGCCCGCTCACCGGCCCGAGATGGTCCAATTCCGGCGGGGAAAGGAACCAGAGGTTCGACTGCGACTGGCCCGGGGCGGCCAGCTCCCCCTTCGCTTTGCGTTTGTTTAAAAACTCGCTCTTCGCGGTGTCGTCACACCCGAAAACGAGCCTCGAATTCCAGACGGTGAAGTCGCCAATCACCTTCAAATACGTCGAGCGCGGCTTGATTCCGGCCGAGTGTCCCGGATGGAACCCCTGCGGAAACCGCCAGAAGGTCCCGTGCATGGTCATTAAAAGATCGTTCTCAGCGATGTCCCTGATCCGGGGCCATTCGGTGTTCCATCCGTGGGCGCCGTCGTAGGAATGACTCGCCTTGGGAAGGCGGTAGGACTGCCACCGCCCGCCGGAGAGCACCATCAGAATGATGGACCGGTGGTCCCAGCCCACGCTCCAAACGGGGTCCGTCTCGGGATGGGAAGACCCGTAGATTCCCCCGGGCCCCGTCACCTCCGTGAACTGGTTGCGGCGCACGAGCTCCCAGTCCCCCGGGCCCTTCCACTCGGCCAAGGCGCCACTGGGGGTCGAGGGATCCGTCACCACCTTCGGGTTGTGGTCACCGTTCTGCGCATACACCAAGCGGCCCTGCCCGCTGTAAAGACCCTTGCCATGATACCCCGGCAGCTCAGAACTCACGCTTGAAGGCCGCTCCTCCTCGGTCGTCCCAGGCTTCACCTTGTTGCCGTCCCGGATCAGTCCGGTCACCGACAGCGTCCGCACATCCACTTCATAGAGGCCCTCCTCCATGGTCGCGTAATAAAGCTTGTTCGCCGGGTCGCTCAAATGGCGGGCGTTGCCGGTGAGACGCCCGGGCATCTTCTGCCAGGGAATCACGCGCACACTGCGCGCGGCGTCGACCAGATACGGGCCGATCGCCAGCTGCTGAGATTCGCGGTGGATCATCCGGTTGGCGGGCGTTCCCCCGATGCTCTCCGGCCGGATGACCTGCTCCAGTTCCGTCGTGATTTCGTAGAGTTTGTCCGTCGACCCGAAAGGCTTGTGCGGCGCATAGGTCACCACCCAAAGCCGGTCCAGCCACGGCACCACAGCCCCCGTGCCGCATTCCCCCTCCTCGTTGAACATGGCGAGGCGCGGGTAGATGCCGGACACCGACCGAGGCAGCGGCGCGCCCATGAGCGATGCGGTCATCACGAGGGGCAAGAAGAGCGGCACCGAGAGCGGAAAAAGACGCATGGAAGGAACCCCTATCGAAACGCTCGCCGCAGCGCCATCCGCAAACCCTCTACCGACTCGGGGCGGCCTCGGCCTTCGGCGCGTCCACGCCCGCCCTTGGACGGACCTCGGTTTTGGGGGCCTCCAAACCCGCGCGCTTCAGAAACCGGAACAACTCGGAATCCGTCGACAGAAGCAGGGTCGTGTCCTTGGCCACGGCGCTCCGGTAGGTGTCCATGCTCTTGAGGAAGGTGTAAAACTCGACCGCCTGCGGGTTCTTGGCAAACACCTTAGCGTACAGTTCGGACGCCTTCGCGTCGGCCTCGCCTTTGATCTGCTGGGCCTTCTGGTAGGCGTTGGACTGGATTTCAGCCAGGTCCAAGTCCTTCTGCCCTGCAATGCGGGCAGCCTCCCCCTCACCCTCAGAGCGGAAACGCTGGGCGATCTGCTGGCGCTCGCTCGTCATCCGCTGGTAAATCCGGTCCAAAACGTCGGGATTGTAGTTCACCCGCTTCAAACGCAGATCCAGCAGCTCGATTCCAAACTCCGACAGCTTCCGGGCGGCCGCCTTGGCGATCTCCTCCTCCACCTTGAGCCGTCCCACCTTGATCGGCTGCAGGACTCCCACGGCACCGGGGCCCTCGGTCTTAAGGCTTTCATCCCGCACCGGCTTCCGGGCGGGGTCGGTGCGCACTATCTCGATCAGGTCGTGGCGGGCGATGGCGTTGCGCGTGTCGCTTCCGAGGATGTCCTCAAGGCGCGACTGGGCGCTGCGCTCGTCCCTCAGGCGCACAAAGTAGGTTTTCGGATCGGAAATGCGCCACCGTGCGAAGGTCTCCACCCGGATGTAGGTCTTGTCCTTGGTGGGGATCGCCACGGGCGCGCCATCCCACTCCAGGAACCGCTTCTCCAACCGGTTTACCTCTTGCACGAAGGGCAGCTTGAAGTGCAGCCCGGGCTCCGAAACAGGTTCCCCCACAGGCTTACCAAACTGGGTGACGATCACCTGCTCGGACTGGCTCACAGTATAGAAGGCCCCCGAGGCCGTCATGAAAACCACCCCGGCAACCAACAGCAGCAGCATCGAAAATGCGTTTTTCATCGGATGTTTTTCCAGAGGTTAGCGGATTTTGTTCACGCCGGATCCGTTCTGCGGGGCGGTTTGCGACTGATAGCCCTGCGCCTGGGGCAGGGATTGCAACGCTTGGGCGCCCTGCAAGGGCAGAACCGGCAGCAGCTGTCGGAGCGACTCGTCCACGACAATCTTCTGGCCCGCCTGCGGCAGCACCTCGGCAAGCGTCTCCAGATAGATGCGGGCCCGGGTGGCCTCCGGCGACTGGGTATACTGGGCAAACTGGAGGTTGAAGAAAGCGACATCCCCCTGCGCCTCGTTCACCCGCTTGAACCGGTAGCCCTCGGCCGTACTGAGGGTCTGGTCCGCCTGCCCCCGGGCGCGCGGCACCGCCTTGTTGTACTCGCCCACGGCCACGTTAATGGCATTGGCCCGGTCCTGCTGCGCCCTGTTGACCTCGTTGAAGGAGGCCTCCACCTGCTTGGGAGGATTCACATCCTTGAGCTGCACCCCGTCCACCCTCAGCCCCAGCTGGTAGCGGCGCGCCAGTTCCTGCATCCGGCTCAACGCTGCCACCTCAATCTCCTGACGGCCCACGGTGATCACCTCGTCCACCGTGCGGTCCCCGATGATCTCGCGCATGGCCGCCTCCGAAAGGTCTCTCAAGGTCATGTCCGGATTGCGGACGTCGAAAAGATACTCCCGGGGATTTTCAATGCGGTACTGGACCACCCACTCCACCAGCGCCGCATTCAAGTCCCCGGTGACCATGGACTTTTCATCCGCTGCGGCCCGGCTCGGCTGGTAGCGATTGGTGTACCCTGGCGAGGAGAATCCGAATTCCAGCTTCAGCTGGCGCCGGGTCGGCAGCACCTTGACCTCCTCAATGCCCAGGGGAAGCTTGAAGTGCAGCCCCGGCTCCACAAGCCTCACGAAGCGGCCGAAACGCAGCAGAACGCCCTCCGACTCCGCCTCAACGGTGTACACGGAACCGGAGAGGACGGCCGCCACCATAAGCAGCCCCACGACAAGCCACCGGGCCGAAGCACCGAAAAACCGGGACAAACCGCCAAAGGGGTTGGGAGCGTTGCCATAAATATCTGCCATAAAATAATCATAGCTTTACCAATGCAGGTGGCAACCCGAAGCGGCGATCGCTTAAATCCCCAGCGGATGCGGAGGAAACCCCGCGAGGAAGGCATCAGGCAGCGGACCCCACCGGCTAGGCCGCTAAGAATGAATCCATCCCAAGGTTGTTTTTGAAATCAAAACCCCTCTATCTTTCTCCAAATGTTTGTTGACCAAATAGGCAAGTTCACACTGAGCCGGCTCGAAGCCGCCGGCCGGTGGACGCTTTTCAGCGGAGCCTCCCTGCTCCATGTCCGCTCGGGTGGCGCCCTCGGGTCGCGTCTTGCCAGGTCCGTGTTCGAACTGGGCGTGCGCTGCATTCCCGTGATCGCGATTGTTTCCGCCTTCGCCGGACTGGTCCTCGGGCTGCAGGGCCACTACGTGCTCTCCCGGTTCGGCGCCTCAGGCATGCTCGGCACGCTGGTCTCTCTCAGTCTCTGCCGCGAACTCGGCCCGGTCCTCGCCGCGCTCATGATCGCGGGCCAGGCAGGAACGGCCCTCGCCGCAGAGCTCGGCATCCAGCGTTCCACCGAACAAATAGACGCCATCGAACTCCTCGACATTTCCCCCGAGGGCTTCCTTGCGGGCGCCCGCCTTTTCGCCTCGCTCTTGGTTTTCCCCAGCCTCACCGCCCTCTTTGTGATCGTGGGAGTCGCCGGCGGCTGGCTCTCGGGGTGCGTTCTCCTGCCTCAAGACCCGGACGCCTACTGGGCGGCCGTCCATTCGGCCCTTCGGGGAAGGGATGTCTTCGAATGCCTTTTGAAAGCGGCGGTATTCGGCCTGCTGACCACCTCCCTATGCGCCTATCAGGGGTTTAACGCGCATCGTTCCGGCGAAGCGGGCGCCCGCGCGGTGGGCATCGCCACCGTGCGCGGCATCGTTCTCTCCAGCATTGCCATTCTGGCCGCTGACTACCTGATCACCGCCGCCCTCCTGTGAACCCAAGCACCGCCCCATCCGAGCCGCCCGTTCTGGAAATCCGGCGCCTGCGCAAGGGTTTCGCCGAACGCGAAGTACTGCGGGACATCAGCTTCCAGGTGCCGACGGGTAGCATCGTTTCGATTCTGGGCCGCAGCGGCACGGGAAAGTCGGTTCTGCTCAAGTGTGTCGTCGGCCTCCTCGAAGCCGACTCGGGAGAAATGTTCTACCGGGGTGCGCCGCTTGCAAAGAGCGAGTGTAGAATCGCCCTCCGGAGGGCCTCAAGCTACGTTTTCCAGCACAACGCTCTTTTCGACTCCGCAACGGTGCGTGAAAACGTGCTTCTGCCCCTTCAGGCAAGGGGCACGGGTTCTCCAAAGGAGTGGGATAAGAACGTCCGGGACGTGCTCGCCCGCCTTGAACTGGAGGACGCCGCGGAACGCTATCCCGCGGAACTTTCCGGCGGGATGCAGAAGCGTCTGGCCGTGGCGAGGGCGCTGGTAACGCAGCCCGAACTGGTTTTTTTCGACGAACCCACGGCGGGACTGGACCCCCTGAGGAGAAATGCCGTCTTTGCAATGATTTCAAAGCTGCAAAGGGAGCGCGGGTTCACCGCCGTGGTGGTCACGCACGACGTGCAGGAGGCGCTCGTCGTGAGTTCGCGCATTCTCTGGCTGGACGCAGGACTCGTGCGCTTCGACGGCCCGGCGGCCGAATTTGAAACTTCGGACGACGCCCAGATTTGTGAATTTAGAGATAACATTGCAGCCTTGCGCACCGCCTTGCGTTCCTAACAAACTACCGTAAATGATTCACCGTCCGTTCTGCCGCCCATGAAAAGCCCCCGTCTGGAACGCATCGCCGGCCTGTTCGTCCTGGCCTCCATCGGCTGCATCGCCTACTTCTCCATGGGCCTTGCAACCGTCAGCCTGCGCCCCTCCGAAACGTACCTGGTCGAGGCCCGGTTCGCCAATGCAGCCGGACTCATCAACGGTTCCCAAGTGGCGGTCGCGGGTGTCCCGATCGGCTCGGTGACGGGATTGAAACTGGGCTCCGATTTTTCCGCAGTCGTCGCAATGAAACTCCGGAAGGATTTCAAGATCCCTTCCGACTCGATCGCCTCCATCCGGGGCCATGGCTTGCTCGGAGACAAGTACGTCTCCCTCTCGCCGGGCGGAGCCGACGACTTCATCGCCCCCGGCGGCAGGATCACGGACACCGAGAGCGCCGTCGACCTCGAGTCGCTTCTGAGCCGGTTCGCCTTCGGCGCAATGCAGAACGACAAGCCGGAGAAAAAAGCAGCGCCCAACGAATAGCATTATATGCACAGAATCCTTCGTCCCGTCGCCGTACCTGCCTTGGTTCTGGCTGCAAACACCGCGCTTTTCGCCGCCGCCGCATCGGAATCTCCCGAAGTCACCCTGAACCGGGGGCTTGCAGAGCTGCTTTCCAAAGTGGAAGGCCGCGACAACAAGGACCCCGTGGAGCTTGCGAAGAGGGTGCGGCCTACTCTGGAGAAGTTTTTTAATTTCGAGAGCCTCACCCAGAAGGCGATGGGGGCCGGCTGGAGGGAGTTTTCGCCCGACCAGAAAAACAAATCAGTGCGTTTGTTCTCGGAAATGATCATCCGCAGCTACACCACCCGTTTTGACCCCAGCAGCAGGGTGGATATCCAGTTTGCGAAAGCCTCAGACCTCGCTCCGGGAAAAAAAGAGGTGCCGGCCACCGCTCGGTACCAGGGCAAGGCCGTTTCCGTCGCCTACCGCGTGGAAACCAGCGCGGGCGGCTGGCTGGTGTACGATGTGATTGTGGAGGGAGTCAGTCTCGCCGGGAATTACCGCGCGCAGTTCGAGTCGATCCGCCAGAAGGGCGGCCCCGAGGCAGTCATCCGGTCCATGGAACAAAAACTCAACTGAACCGGACTTTTTCATCAAAGGAGCGCAAATGTCTGTTCATTCTCGCCGGCTTTCCGCCGTTTTCTGCACCCTAGTCGTTTGCCACGCCGGCGCCTGCATGGCAGCCGAAGAACCGGAGGCCGCCGGCACCCCCGAGGCAGCCGCGGAACCTAGCGCCCATGAAAAAAGCGCTCGCAAGCGCCACGGCAAGACCTCGCCGAAACACGCCGCTCAAGCGCACCGCGCGCAAAAACACACGCCCAGCAAAACCAGGAAAAAGAAATGGACCCCGGTAGCGACTCCGGAGGACCCCTATGGCGACGAGGCGGAAATGAAGGTCTACGACCCATTTGAGAAGTTCAACAGGGGGGTGTTCGCGTTTAACGCCGTTCTTTACAAGTACGTCACAAAACCCCTCGCCAAGTTTACGGAATTCATCCTCCCCGCTCCGGTCCTGACCGCCGCTAACCGCGTCATCGACAACGTGGAATCCCCCGTTCGGATCACCTCGAGCCTGCTCCAGGGAAAGGGACACCGGGCCGCGCAGGAAACCGGCAAACTTCTGGTGAACTCCACCATAGGTATTGGCGGGATCTGGAAGCCCTCCGACAGGATTGAATCGCTCGCAAAGGTTCCCTCGGAGGACATCGGGCAGGCCTTCGGCGTCTGGGGCATCCCGTCCGGGCCGTATCTGGTCTTACCCGCCCTCGGCCCCAGTTCGGCACGAGACCTTGTGGGCAGGGCGGGCGACTCGCTTTTGTCTCCCACGACTTGGGTCGGCTCCACAAAGTTCCGCAACTACTCTCGCGCCGGCAAGGCGGTGGTCGAAAATCCAGACCGCATGAAGACATACGACGCCGCCACGGAAGACGCCCTGGACAAATACATCGCCCTTCGCGAGGCGTACACCAGCTACCGGAACGCCGCAGTCGACCGCTAGCCTGACCCCGGCGGGAAGCTGCCTGAAATGCCTACAGGGGGCGGACTCCCCCGAAAAATTCCCATCAGGCCTTGAGCCCGCGCCTTTGCAGGGCGATGATCCAGTATGTCCATTCAGCCACCCTTTGACCCCATCGAGGATATTCTTGCCGATATCCGCCTGGGGAAGCTCGTGGTCGTGACCGACGACGCGGACCGCGAAAACGAAGGTGACCTGGTCCTCGCCGCCGAAAAAGTCACCCCCGAAGCCGTAAATTTCATGGCCACGCATGGCCGCGGACTGATCTGCGTACCCGTCACCGAAGAACGCGCCGACCAGCTCGGACTCAAGCGAATGGTTTCCCAGAACAAGGAAAGCCACCGTACAGACTTCACGGTGTCCGTCGACGCCACCCACGGCATCACCACCGGGATCTCCGCCCACGACCGCTCGGCCACGATCGCCATCCTCGCCGACCCGAAGTCCGCCCCTAGCGAACTCGTCCAGCCCGGACACATCTTTCCCCTCCGCGCCAAAGCCGGCGGAGTCCTGCGCCGCGCCGGCCACACTGAGGCCTCCGTCGACCTCGCCCGCATGGCCGGACTGGCCCCGGCAGGCGTCCTCTGCGAAATTCTCAGTACAGACGGCACCATGGCCCGCCTGCCCGAGCTCATCAAATTCAAGGAACAGCACGGGTTGAAAATGTGCAGTATCGCCGACCTGATCGCCTACCGCCGCACACAGGAAAAACTGGTCGAACGAGAGGAGGTCATCCAGCTCCCGACGGATTACGGCGATTTCACCCTGCACCTGTACCGCAGCACCGTGGACGGCGAACACCACCTGGCCTTGGTCAAGGGCGACCCGGCGGCGGCGGAAGCACCGCTTGTGCGCGTGCACAGCGAATGCCTCACCGGCGACATCTTCGGCTCCCGCCGTTGTGACTGCGGCTCCCAGCTCCACCAGGCCATGCAAATGATCGAGGCCGAAGGCTGCGGCATTGTCCTCTATATGCGCAGCCACGAAGGGCGCGGCATCGGACTGCCCGCAAAGATCCACGCCTACAAGCTGCAGGAAAGCGGCCTAGACACCGTGGAGGCCAACCTCCGCCTGGGTTTTCCCGCGGAACTGCGCGAATACGGCGTCGGCGCGCAAATCCTGGTGGACCTCGGCATCCGGAAGATGCGTTTCATGACCAACAACCCCAAGAAGGTCATCGGACTCGAGGGGTACGGCTTGGAGATCACCGAACGGGTCCCGATCACGGCCGAACCCAACCCCCACAACGCCGGCTACCTCGAAACCAAGCGCGTGAAGATGGGCCACCTCATCTAAACCTGCCCCAGAGACCAGGGTTGCTCGGTTACACAGCCAACTGTCTGCTGCGCTTTGGCGTACAGGGGCAAACAAAGTCGTTTTGAACTCACACTTGAGGTGCCTATTCAAACGCTACTTGAGGATTTTCTCCCAATACCCGTCGCTGTTGAGTTTTGTGATTCCAACACATTCCCTCCTAAACTCAGCAGGGCTTAGGATTGATAGAAATTTTGTGCTTGTTTCGTAGAGGTAATACGTTTTTCCAACCACCGGCTCAAATCCGATTTTGAACGAATCCACAAACTCGTTCCACTCCCACAAAGCAATAGTATCGTCATATTGCTTTTTGATATCCTCCATTTTCGCAGACGCGTAATTATACAACTTGCTCTTCCGGTTGCTATCAACAATCGAAAGATCAATCTGTGTAATAAGCTGTCCTCCCCGACTGGTATCATAGGGGAGCAGAGATTTAATCTGGCCTTCTTTTTCGGGCATAATATTTGAAATGAACTCTGGTCCTCGACTCGGCGCGTCCGTGAGCAGACCGTCTTTAAATAGCAGCTCCCGGGCGGGGCTGAAACATTTTTGCAGCAATACAAACTGGCGGCGCTGATGAAGAGCTTTGGCAACGACCTCTACCCCATCGCGCGGGCGGCGGGAGTGGCCAAAGAGGAAAATCCTATCCATTTTTCACCCAAAATGGGAGCCCCCGCGACTCGCCCGTATTTGAGCCAGCAGCATCTGCAGCCATAGCCCATGCCTGAACCCGAACGCCGAAGCACAAGAGAAGAAGGGATCGCACGCGGGGCCGCGGAGGGCGCGGAGAAAAATCATATAAACCAATAAATCAAAATTATTTATCCCCCTCCGCGGCTCCATGTCTCCGCGTGAACTTCTGTTTTCGGGCTGAATGAACGCTCTCTTCTGAATATAAAAAAGAGCCTCGGACTTGTGCCGAGGCCCCTTTTGTAAGCAGCTCAATCCCAGAATCAAATGCCTTGATTCTGAAGGCGGTAATAAAACTCGTTTATCTGCCTTTGAAGAAATTGCCGATTTTGTTGCCGACATCCTTCGCCTTTGAGGCCGCACTGTCAGCAGCAGCCTTGGCTGCTGCCGCAGCTTTGTCAGCAGTTTCCTTCGCGGCTTTCTCCGCGGCTGCCTTTTCTGCTGCGGCTTTGTCTGCTGCAGCCTTTGCGGCTGCGGCCACCTTGTCAGCAGCTTCCTTCGCGGCCTTCTCAGCGGCGGCCTTTTCTGCTGCTGCCTTCTCAGCAGCGGCCTTTGTGGCTGCGGCCACCTTTTCAGCGGCTTCCTTCGCGGCTTTCTCCGCGGCTGCCTTTTCTGCTGCGGCCTTCTCCGCGGCAGCTTTTGTGGCTGCGGCCACTTTTTCAGCGGTTTCCTTCGCGGCTTTCTCCGCGGCTACCTTTTCTGCTGCGGCTTTCTCCGCAGCTGCCTTTGCGGCGTCCACTCCAGCGTTCACAACCGGAGTGGCTTTCTCCACGGCGGCGTTCACGGTCGGCGCCGCCTTGTTGGCGATCGCACCCACATTAATGGTGGCGCTACCAGAAACATCCGCCCCAATGCCCAGTTCCCCCCCCAAGGCGCCGCTCACGGTGACCTTGCCCCCAGAAACCTTCATGCCGCCGCTGGCATTCGCTCCCACCCCACCGGCGCCGACACCGGCGGTTCCCGTAGCACCGCCGTATTTCGTGCTGGCTCCCACGGTGGTCTCCACCCCGACCGAGGCTCCGGCTCCAACCGATCCGCCTGCCTGAACGCCTTTCGCCCCAATGCTCGCTCCGCCTTCGGCAGATGCGCCTGCACTCGCCGTGGCAGTCACTGAACCGGTTGTCTTCACCCCGCCATTGGTCGTTTGACCAGCAGCAGTGGTGGAAACTGAAACACCGGCTTCCGCCCCGCCACTTGCAGAGACGTTATTCCCTTTCACTCCAGCCTGCCCGGTGGCCGAGGCTCCGGCGCGAGCTTCCGTGGAAAGGCTTCCTCCGTTTTTTTTGTCTCCAAATTCAACGCCGGCTCCGACTTTCGCTTCCGCTCCCACGGTGCCTTCGGCGCCGGTCTTGCTCACAGATCCACTGGCCCCACCGCTCACAGAGGCGCCGCCTCCAACGGTCACCCCCTTGGCGACTTCCTTCTCTCCAGAAACGCCTGCGGAAGCGCTCACCGAACCCTTGCCCACCTGCGCCTGCGCCTCGGCAGTCACACCGCCGGCGGAAACGGAAGCACCGACTGCCCCCTTCTCGGAGGTTGTGGTCACCGTAACATTTTTGACGGCTTCGGCGCCCACCTTCTGAGCGGCGGCAGCGGCCGCCTGGGAAGCCTTGTCAGCGGCGGTGGTGTCTGGAGCGGCGACTGCGATGGAGCAGCACGTGGCAACAATTAGTAGGCTGGTTGTGATCTGTTTTGAGGTTTTCATTGGGTACAGGTGCGGACCGCGAAGTTTTCAAACTAAGTCAGTCGCTTTGTCTATTTAAAAACCTTATCTGAAGCCGAACAAATACATGTAAACCACTCATTCCAGTTGACTCTAACGCAATCCCTCGAACCGAGCGCGGCCGCCGTATACAGTCACCTTCGTCCTGCCACTTCATCCACCGGACAAAGGCGCGCGATCGCGGCGCAGGAGAAACACGGCGGCACTCCATTCGCCAGAACGGGTCGGCTCACGAATCACTTCGTTCCTAACGATCAGAGCCGGACCTACATTCCCAAAAACAACACCGCCAGCATGCGGCCCTTTTCAATCCGGTTGGAATGATCCCGCTCCGAATGGCTCCCCGTGCGCACCCGGGGGATCGATCACCTGCCCCACGCCAGCCTTTTGGCACTGCTTGCGTATCTGTGCTGTAAAATCAACCTCTCACAAAGGAGGTCTGATGCAGGGGCTTAATAACTCTGTGACATTCTCAAGCCGGCGCCCGAAGCGCCTAGACTTAGCGCACACAGCCGCGCCGGCAATTCCAAGAGCACTCCCTTTAGCGCCAGAGTGAACCAGTCCGATCCACCTGCTGGCAGGGCAGCTAAAAACTCGGTGCAAAGGTCGGCTGCGTAAATGGCAAGGCATACTCCGGCATCTGCCGGGATCAGTGCATCAACGCCGGGATAGAGCGCCCCCATTTTGCGATCCACGACAGCCACGCCTGCTCCCTGGATACGCTGAACCTAAAAAATCCATCCGGAAAGCTTCACGGACTCACCCCCGGCTCCGCCCCCTCGCTCGGAATTCCTTCGGCGAACAGCCCCTTTCCCGCACAAAACAGCGGTGCAGGTTCCGCACGGGTCCAAACCCGCACGCCTCCGCCACGGCGCTGATCTTCGCCCCCCCGCCCATCAACATCGCCTCCGCCTTCTCCATGCGCACTCGCAGCAAATGACTCGCGGGAGTGCTTTTGAGCTCTCCTTGAAATGCGTAGTGAAGCGCCCGCTGAGAGAGGCCAGCGGCCTGCGCGATCTCCGGGGTGCCGATGGGCCTCGCAGACTCGGCCTTGATAAACTCCAGCGCCCGCTTCAAGCCGGAGTGCGCCACGGCGAGACTGTCCGTGCTCCTGCGCAAAAAGACCCCCTTAACCGGAACCACATCCCGCAGAACGTCCGCGGCGTCGCCTTCCCTCGCCCCCCCGCGCATCAGGACATCCAGCTTCGCCGCCGCGCGGTAAGCCATCTCAGCCAGGTTCTCGTCCACGCTTGAAATCGGCACTCGGGAGCATTCACAGGCCAGTTCCATGTTTCCCACCCCCATGACCGCGACGTCTTCGGGCACCCGCCAGCCCCTGCTCAAACACACCTCCACCGTGTCAATCGCCAGAAGGTCGTCCAAGCAAAACACCGCCAGAGGCTTCGGAAGACGCTCCAACTGCCCGAGAAGGGCCTTTCGGTGTCTATCCCAGGAATCGCCCTCCCTGCCACGCTCCAGCAGGCTGCAGGAATGACCGGCCGCCTCCAGCGCGTCAACAAACCCCTTCCGACGGTCGGCCTCCACCCGCCCCCTCCGGAGACTGAACCAGGCGAAGCTGCGGTGCCCCCGCTCCAGAAAATGCGCGGCGGCCAGCCGGCCTATCTCAAAATTATCCTCCTGTACCGCAGGCAGATCCGTGTGCCGGTGGTTGGATCCGATCAGCACGGTCGGCTGCCGGCGGATCTGGCCCTCTATAAAACGCTCCAAGCGGGGCACCTCCGTGTCGTTCACCAGCATCCCGTCCCCCCTCCACTGGCGCGGCGTTCCGCCCTCGATCACGGCCCGCATCTCAAGGTGCCACCCCGCCTCTCGAGCAAAACGCCCCACGCCCTCGATGATCCGCGGGTCGAACCAGCCGAGCGTTACCAAAACATTGGGTTTGTCCTTCATCAAGAGCCCGGCTTGCGGAAAACGTCCGATTTTTTGCAGAACATGACCTGCGGCGCAATCCATTTCGGGGTTATGCTTTGTGAAATTCGCCAAAGCAAACCTCCAGCCGTTCTTTCCAAAGTATTCCCCTCCATGAAGACTAATCTCCACACACCCCGTATGAACCGCCGCCTCTTCTCCCTATCCCTTCCCGCGCTGGCAGCCGCCCTTTCGGCGATCGCCTCCCACTCCGCCGCCGCCGACGCGCCGCCCGCCCGCGGATACGTGTCCTTCGGCTCGGCCACGGAAATTGTCTCAGGCAAAGGGGAGATGCTTTGGAAATACCCCGCTTCAACGCGCGATGGCTGGATGCTCCCCAACGGCAACCTCCTTCTCACCCTTTCCAAAAACAAGGACTACCCCGGCGGCGCCGTCATCGAAGTCACACGGGACATGAAAGTTTTGTTCGAATACAAGGGCACGCAGTCCGAGGTGAACACCTCCCAAGCCCTGCCCAACGGTAATATCGTTTTGACCGAGGCCGGCCCCAATCCGAGGCTTCTTGAAATCGAGCGCTCCGGCAAAGTGGCAGTCGAGTTCCCGCTGCAGTGCCAGACGACGAACCACCACATGCAAAGCCGCATGGCCCGCAAGCTCGAGAACGGCAACTACCTCGTCCCGCAGCTCTTGGACAAGGCCGTGCGGGAGTACACACGCGAGGGCAAGATCGTCTGGGAGTACAAGACTCCAGAGGACCCAAAGGACAGCTGGCCCTTCACCGCCATCCGCATCCCCAACGGCAACACGGTCGTCACCCTCACCCACGGCAACAGCGTGGTCGAGGTCGACCCCTCGGGAAAAGTCGTCTGGCAGTGCTCCAACTCCGACCTCCCCGACACCTTCAAGGACCCGTGCGGCGCGCAGTGGCTGCCGAACGGCAACATCGTGGTCGCCAGTTACGCGGCCAAGGGCGACGCCATCAAACTGTTTGAAATCAACAGGGAAAAGAAAATCGTCTGGAGCCGGCAGGACGCCAAGCCGCACGGCATCCACGAGTTCCAGATCCTCGACGCCGACGGCAAGCTGCCCGAGGGACCGGCCTTCCGCTAGTTTCCGTTTGTCTCCGAAGGCGCGCCCCTAACGACACCACGCATCCACCGGCCAAAGCCCCATTCCAAAACCGCGATGAACACACACAAATCTCACGCTCTGCTTTTGGGACTTTCCTGCTGCGTCACTGCGCAAACGGTCCGCGCGGAAAAGGGCGCGGTGGATGCAGACTTTTTTGAAAGGAAAATCCGCCCGGTTCTTGCGGAGAAATGCTTTGAGTGCCACAGCACGGACGCCAAAAACCTCAAGGGCAACCTGCTTCTCGACTCGCGCGAGGGGCTCCTCAAAGGTGGCGACACCGGCCCCTCCATCGTTCCGGGCAAGCCCGACAAGAGCCTGCTGGTGAGCGCCATCCATTACGGCGACCCCGAGACCGCCATGCCGCCCAAAAAGGCGGGAGGAAAACTCCCGGCGGCTGCAATCGCCGACATCCAGTCCTGGGTCGAGGCCGGCGCGCCCTGGCCAGAAGGCGGCCCCGCCAAAAAGACCTCCAAGCAGTTCGACCTCGCCTCGCGCAAGGCGGACCACTGGTGCTGGAAGGCGCCAGTCCTCCACCCTGCGCCGGCGGTCGCGCAGGGTGACTGGCCGAGGTCTGTGAGCGACCGCTTCCTTCTCGCAAAACTCGAAGCAGCAAAGCTACGCCCCGCGCCGCCCGCGGACCGGGGAACGCTGCTGCGCCGCCTCACCTTCGACCTGACTGGGCTCCCCCCGGGCGAGGCGGAATTGCAGAACTTCCTCGACGACAAGTCTCCCGCCGCCGTGGAGCGCGTCGTCGACCGGCTCCTGGCAAGCCCCCACTTTGGAGAAAGATGGGCGCGCCACTGGATGGATCTGGTGCGCTACGCCGAAAGCCGCGGCCACGAATTCGACCCCATCATCCCCAACGCCTGGCAGTACCGCGACTACCTGGTGCGCGCCTTCAACGCCGACGTGCCCTACAACACCTTTGTGAAGGAGCACATCGCCGGCGACCTGATCCCGGCACGACTCACCAAGGAGACCGGCGCAAACGAGTCCATCCTCGCAACCGGTTTCTGGCACCTCGGCGAGGAGGTGCACTCCCCCGTGGACATCCGCCAGGACGAAGTCGACCGCTTGGACAACCGCCTCGACGTGATGACCAAGAGCTTTCTCGGAGTCACCGTCGCGTGTGCGCGCTGCCACGACCACAAGTTCGACGCCATTTCTCAAAAGGACTATTACGCGCTCTCCGGGTTTCTGGTGAGCAGCAGCCAGAGGCTCGTGCGGTTTGAAACAATCGAACAGGAACGCACCGCGGCGGAGGGTCTTGCCCAGATGCGCAAAGAGGATGCCCCCGTGCTCGCGAGCGCCTACGCCGCCGCCATGCGCCCCGGAATCGCCCGCCTGCCGGCGGTCCTTCTAAACGCCCGGAACGCCTTTCTCTCCGAAAAAAACGCGCCGGCCGCCCCGACGGAAAACCGCTCCACCGACCACAACGCCGCCCTCTGGAAAACGGAGTTGAAGAGCGCGCTCGAATCAGCAGCGCATCCGCTGCACACCTTTGCCAAAGCCTGGCTCGCCCCCGAGGTGCGCCCGCTCAAACCGTCCGCCGCCGTCCAGAAAGCCGAACCCCAGGGCGGCCCGCTCACAGTCATCGCCGACTACACAAAGCCCGGCGCAACGCCGTTCCTGCAGGACGGCTTCGCCTTCGGACTGAAAGTCGCGGAAGCCGGCGCCCTCATCCCGGGAGCCTCCTCGGAAAGCCCGCTCGCCGCGGTCGTCACCCATACCGCAGCCCGCAGGGACGAGGCCTGGCGCAAGATTTCCAGCAAGGGGGACCGTGATCCGGGCTCTCTAGGCCAGCATGCACGCAGCGGGCAGACCCTCCGCACACCCGAAGTCACATTCACCTCGGGCTCTGTGTGGTACCTCGTCCGCGGTGCCGGACGCGCGTACGCCGTCGCAAACTCGCATATCATGATCCAGGGACCGCTCCACGGACGGCTCCTCACCAAATGGCAGGACACGGGACGCTGGGAGTGGATCAAACACGACCTCACCACCTACAAGGGACACAGAGCCCACTTTGAGATCGTTCCCGAAGGCGCCGGGAATTGCGAAGTCGCCATGGTCGCGGAGTCAGATGAGAAGCCGCCCCTTGCGCCGGGCTACACCCACGCGCCCCTGGAGGGACTCGAGTCCTTCTCGGGAGAGCCCGTCGCCGCGCTTCAAGCGGTCCTCACCCAGACCGCCGCCGCCCTCGAAAAGGGCGCCCTCGCAGACTCCCCGGCGCTCGCAAACATCGCGAATTGGGTGTTCTCCGCCACGGACCTCATCTGCCCGCCAGGCTCTCCGGAGCGCGTGAATCTCGCCCAATCGGCGCGCCCGTTGATCGAGCGGCACACGGCACTGGCAAACTCGTTCAAGGCCGAGTCGCAGGTCGCCACCGCCATGTTCGACGGCACGGGCGCAGACGAGTTTCTTCTCAAACGTGGTTCTCCGAAGACCCCGCTCGCCCAGGTGCCGCGCCGCTTCCTGGAGGCTGTCGCCGGCTCCGAACCGCTCAACGTTCAGGGGACCAGCGGCAGACGAGAACTGGCGGAAATGGTCGCCTCGGATTCCAACCCGCTCACCTCCCGCGTGATCGTGAACCGCGTCTGGCACCACCTGTTCGGGCGCGGCATTGTGCCCACCGTGGACAACTTCGGAGTCCTCGGACAAGCCCCCTCTCATCCGGAACTGCTGGACACGCTTGCCGTCCGTTTCGCCACGACCCAAAACTGGTCCCTGAAGACGCTCATCCGCGAGCTCGTCCTCTCGAGCGCCTACGCCATGAGCAGCAAACCGGACCCAGCAGCGGAGGAGGCCGACCCGCAGAACCTCCTGCTGCACCGGATGAACCTCAAGCGTCTCGACGGCGAATCCATCCGCGACGCGCTCCTGTCGATCTCCGGACGACTGGATCCAAAGCTCGGCGGGCCGAGCACCCCCGTCCACATCACTTCGTTCATGGAAGGCCGGGGACGACCGAAATCCGGGCCCCTCGACGGCGACGGCCGCCGCAGCCTGTACATTTCCATCAAACGCAACTTCCTCTCCCCGATGATGCTCGCGTTCGACACGCCAATCCCCTTCAACACCATGGGCCGGCGCAACGTCTCCAACGTTCCCGCACAGTCCCTCGTGATGATGAACGACCCATTTGTCATCGAGCAAGCGGAGCATTGGGCGAAGTCGCTTCCCGCGTCCGCGACGCCGGAAGAGCGCATCAAACTGATGTACGCTCGGGCTCTTTCGCGGGCGCCGCTTGCAGAGGAAACTGCCGACGCTAAGGGCTTCGTCGCCGAGCAGGCGGAGCTCTTGAAAGTTAAGTCCGACGACCACAGGGTTTGGGCGGACTTCGCACACGTTCTTCTGAACACGAAGGAATTCATTCACTTAAACTAGGAGGTCCACTGCTTATGTTTCCCTGCAACCACACCGCCGGATCATTTGTAAACCGCCGCGAGATGCTGGCCCGCTGCGCCGGAGGGTTCGGCGCGGTAGCCCTCTCCGCGCTCTTTCCGGAGCGTGTCTCGGCGGGTGTCGCCGCCCATTCGGGTGCGTCGCCCCTCTCGCCCAAGCCGACCCACTTTGCATCGAAGGTGCGCAGCATCATCTTCCTCTACATGGACGGCGGCCCGTCCCAGGTCGACACCTTCGACCCTAAGCCGCGCCTTGCGGCGGAGAACGGACAGCCGTTCGGGATGAAGATGGAGCCGACACAGTTCAACAACAACGGCAGCACCCTCGCCTCTCCGTGGGAATTCAAGCAATACGGCCAAAGCGGCATCCCCGTCAGCAGCCTCTTTCCGTGTGTCGCACAGTGCGTCGACGACCTCGCCGTCGTGCGTTCGATGACCAGCGCCTTTTCCGAGCACACCAACGCGAACTACTTCCTCCACACCGGCAGCGGACTCCAGGGGCGCCCCAGCATGGGCGCGTGGATGGGGTACGGACTGGGCAGCGAGAACGCAGACCTGCCGGGATTCGTCGTGCTCAACGGCGGCCTGATCCCTCCCGGCGGCCTCGACAACTTCAACTCCGGATTCCTTCCCGCAACGTTCCAAGGATCCGTCTTCAAGCCGGGCGCCGAGCCCGTGGCAAACATCACGCGCTCGGAGGCCTCTGGTGAACTGCAGGCCCGCAAGCTGGCCCTGATGCGCAAACTCGACCACAGCCTGCTGCAGCGCCACGGCGCCCTCGACCAGCTCGAAAGCTCGATCCTGAACGCAGAACTGGCCTTCCGGATGCAGTCGGCCGTCCCGGAACTCATGGAGACCAAGGGAGAGTCCGAGCTGCTGAAAAAAATGTACGGGTTCGACGCGCCCATGAAGCAGACCCAGATCTTCGCGCAGCAATGCCTGCAGGCGAGACGCCTTGTAGAGCGCGGCGTGCGCTTTGTTGAAATCACCTGCCCGAACGCCGGGGGCGACCGCTGGGACCAACACGGCAAGCTCAAAGAAGGCCACGAAAACAACGCAAGGGCCGTCGACCAGCCCATCGCCGCGCTGCTGAAGGACCTCAAAGCCTCGGGTCTCTGGGACAGCACGCTGGTCGTGTGGGCCGGCGAATTTGGAAGGACGCCCTTCGCCCAGGGCAAGGACGGCCGCGACCACAACCCCTTCGGATTCACCATCTGGCTGGCGGGCGGCGGAATCCGCGGCGGAACCATCTTCGGCGCAACCGACGAATACGGATACAAGGCCGTCGAAAACCCCCTGCAAATCCACGACCTCCACGCCACCATGCTCCACCTTCTGGGCATGGACCACACCAAGCTCACCTTCCGCTACAGCGGCCGCGACATGCGCCTCACCGACGTCCACGGCGAGGTGATCCGGGACATCCTCGCCTGACCCCCGGGTCGGCGGCGCCTCCCGGATTCCACGCGACCGCAGCGGTCTTTTACGGCGCGGCGAACTTACCCGTGGAAACGCCGTCCGCGACATTCCAGACTCGGAGCACGCCGTCGTGTCCGCCGGCCAGCACCCGCTTTCCATCGCCGGTGATCGCAACGGACTGCAAAAATTCGCCCGCCTCTGGAAATGCGCGCACCTCCTTGCCGTCCACTCCCATAAGCCGCACCTTGTTGTCGCCGGAGCTCGTCACCATGGTGCCGCTCAAACTCACAAAACGGACGCCTGTTACCTCCTTGTCGTAGCCGTCCACGTTGCGTTTGCGCTGCCCGCTGGAAACCTCCCAGACTTTCACCACGTTGTCGGCCCCCGCAGTCGCCAACTGGCGAGCGTCCGCACTCCAGTTCAAGCCGAGCACATGCCCGGTGTGGCCCTCATAGGTGCGGAGCACGCTTCCCGCCACCGGATCGATCAAACGGGCGGCGCGGTCAGCGCCACCGGATGCAAGCTGCTTTCCATCCGGGGAATACTCCAAAGCAAAGACCGTGTCCGAGTGCGTCTTGGTGATTTCTTTGAGGAAGGCTCCCGTCGAGGGATCCCACAACTTGATTTCACCATCCCGCGAGGGTTCACCCCCACCCGTCGCCAATACCTTTCCATCGGGCGAAAAAGCCAGGGCATTCACCCGGTCTACAAAACCTGGTTTCCCAGCAACGCCGCCAAGCTGCCGCTCGAATTTCCAGCGAGGTGCCAGATTCCATGCCGCGAACCGCCCCCGGGCAGAAACCAAAAGTTTCCCGTCGCCTGCGAACGCCAGAAAGCCCGCGGGCTCTGGCGCGGCGCCGGCAACCGCTGGTGCCGCTGGTGCCGCTGGTGCCGCGGCGGCGCCGAAGACGCCCACCGGACTTCCGGACGCCGCCGCCCAGGTGTAGGCCGTTCCCTCCGGGTCGAGCGCGGCCACCAGCGAGCCGTCCGGTGAAAACGCCACCCGCGCAAACGCCTTCGCCCCGTCGGCATCCACCTTGCGCGCAGCGGCAAGAGCCGCCTCGGCGGCCTTCCGGGCAGCCTCACACTTTACGACCTCCTCCTTCGCCTCCTTCGCCTGCGTCGCAGCAGTTTCGGTCTCCTTCTTCGAAAGCCGGGCCTCATTCTCCGCAATGGAAACAGCCTGCTCCGCCTTTTTCAAGGCGTCCTCGGCAGCGGTCACCGCCTGGTCCGCAGGAGCCACCTTGTCGGAAGCTGCCTTGTGCTTGGCGGCAAGCTGGTCCTTCTCAGAAGCCACCTTGGTCTTCTCCGTCTTCTTTGCCTCTAGATCCTTTGTAGCGGCCTCGACCTCAGCCGCGACTGGCGGCCTGACGGCCTTCACCTTTTCAAGCGCGGTCGACGCGGCGGCGAGGTTCTTTTCAGCAGCGTCCACCGCGGCCACCCCAGCCTTCAACGCCGCATCAGCCGCTTCAAGCGCCTTTGCACCAGCCTCCTTTGCCTCCTTCGCAGTCTTGAGCGCAACCGCAGCCTCCGGAACCTTTTTGCGCTTCGGATCCACATCGCCCTCCGCCTTTTTCAAACGCTCCCCGGCCTTCACTACAAACTTGTCGGCCTCGGTCAGGGCCGTCTTCGCGGCCTCGTGGTTGGCCGTTTGAACCTGAAACACCGAGTCTGCAGCGACAACCTTCTCCGCTAGAAAACGACTCCCCTTCTGCTGCGAAACGAGCTTTCCGGCCTCGTCCCAGATCTTCAAAGAGGCATCAGCGCCCGCAGTCGCATAGCGCTTCCCGTCCCCACGGACTGAAAACGCCTGAAGCGCCGCGCCGTGTTTAATCTGCAGCACAGGCTCGTTTTTCTCGAACGCCCAAACAGACACAGTACCGTCCGCTGCCCCTGACGCAAAACCCGCCGTGCCAGCCGCCTGTAGCGCAATCTGAACCCCCGAAGCCGGTTTCCATTCCTTCTGCTGCTCGAGCTTCGAACTCCAGCGCCTCACCACCGCATCTTCCCCCGCCACGAGCAGGGCGCTGCCGTCGCCCGTCCAGAGCAGCGCCTTGATTTCAGCAGGCGCCTCCACCTTCAGCACCGGTTCGCTCCCGTCCACGCTCCAAACCGCAAGCGCGCGACCCTCCGACGCGGTGGCCATCCGCCTGCCGTCAGGCGAAAACTGCGCGGACCGGATTCGCATCCCGTCTTCCGAAAGCTTGCGGACCGCCTTGCCGTCCGCAGCGTTCAAAATCTGCACCACGCCGCCGGGCTGGGCTTGGGCCGCGAACCACTTCCCATCCACACTTGCCGAAAGCACCGTTCCGCCGAAGGCAAACTGGGACACCTCCGTCTCGCCAGACCCCCCCCACAACTTGACCTCCCGGAAACTTCCCGCCGCCAGCCTCTTCCCGTCTCGGCTGAAGGACAGCGAACTGACCTGATCTCTGGCGACCGCTTCCGAGAACACGAGCGCTGATGTGGGAAGGTGGTACACAAACAACTGGTTCGAGCGCGCGCACGCGGCGTACTGTCCGTCCTCAGTGACAGCCACAGCCAGGATGCCCTTGAGATGCGAGGGAATCGGCTGGAACTTCAAAACCCGCTCCGAGCGCGGAGCGATCTTGGCACCCTGTTGAATCCAGAGCTTCAAAAGCGCAAGCTGCTCGGGCGACAGATTTTTGGCTTTCGCCTTGTTGTCCCGCGGCGGCATCGCGGTGTCCGGATCCGCATGCGCCGCCGCAGTCAGCAGCAGGCTTTTGTCAGGCGCCCCCGGGACAAGCGCCGGTCCGGAATCGCCGCCCTTGAGGATGAGTTCGCGGGTCTCAAGATTAAGCCCTCCCTTCGTCGTGGTCTTGCAGTGACACGCCAGGCAGTTGTCATTCAGAAAAGGAAGCACCTCGGTGTCGTATTGCACCTCGCCGGGATGCTTGATCTGGGCCACGGGGATGGGAGCAGCCACGGCCGAAACAGCCAGGGCGAAAAGGGGGACGAAGATGCCGCGCTTCATAACATGGAAAACCGCTTGAAAATAAAGTACTTGTTCCCGAACACGACGGGAGTCGCAGCCGGCAAGGAGCCTCATTGCGCGGCCTTCACCTCGAACGCCACCGGACTCGAAAACACCGTTGTCCCGGTGTCCTTGCCTCGGAACTTGCCCTTGGTAAACACCGTGAAATAGACGCTGTGCCGGCCCACCGGCAGCTTCAGGGCCGCAGTGTCGATCACTGCCGTTGCCGTCGCCGACTTTGCATCCACATCGATCTCCTTCACCGCCTCCACTCCAGGCGCACCCGCGGCTTTGAGCTTCAACGCATCCTTGAACTCTCCGCGGCGCACCACCTTGAGCGGAACCTCGAGCTTGCCACCAGCCTTCACTTCGACGGGCGCATTCTCACCCGGAGTGATCTGCACGGGCGCCAGCTCGGCGGGCGTGACGCCCAGCACGAAACGCTGCGCCAGGTAGGACTCCACCGGCGACACATTCGAATCAGGCACCAGCCAGCGCGTTGTGACGGCCGAGGCGTCGCGCTCCCTCACTGCACCCGCGATGTCTGCCTTCCCGAAGATGCGCACTTCACCCACAAACGGCTCCAGTTTTTCCTCCGCCGCAAGCAACAGATAGCCCTCATTCTTCCCCGGCAAAACTCTGGTCGGCACGCAAGTCACCCCCGGCGGCAGACCGGACGCACAAAGTTCAATTTCGCCTGCGAAACCATCCCGTCTGAACACAACCACCCGGACGGCAAGTGTTCCACCAGCCCGCAACTGAGCAGCACGCGGCGTCGAAATCTGGGTGACAGGCACCTCCGGAGGTTGTTGAACCGCCGCAACCAGCCGGAAATCGGGACTCTCCTTGCGCACAAAAAGCGCGTACGCGGACGATGGCGCCGCCACCTGCGCACCCGAAAGGTCCCGCACCTGGACGGTGTAAAGACCGTCCTCCTTGAGCTCGACGCGCGCAGTCGGATCGTTCACCGGCATCGGCATCAGCTTGCCCCCGGCGTCCGCATCCGCACCCCAAGCTTCCGCGACATCCTTGCCGTCTTTTTGAATCAGGAGGAACGGGTTGCAGGGCAATCCGAGCCGGTGCGAGAGCACCTCGAAACGCCAGACATCGCCCTTCTTTCCTTCAAAACTCCAGAAGTCGACGTCTCCCGCCGGATAAAACCGGCCGCCGAGTACTGCCGGCGCGGAAAACTTCGTGGCCTCGCCGGGCGCAGCATTCGGCTCCTGCTCCAAAACAGGCGCCTGCGACGCAATGGCAAACACCACGGGGTTCGAAAGGCCCGCGGGCGACGCAAGCCGGTACTTGAAAGAGTCGACCTCGCCAGATCCCGACACCCGGAGAACGTCCCGTCCCCGCGGAGCCTGCGCCGGAACATCCAGTTCGACGTCAGTTTCCTCCAGAACCCGGCCGTCGCTCCCTTTCATCTTCGAAACCCTGCCCTGGGGTAACAACCTGCCGTACAAAGTCACCTTCCTGCGGCCTCCGCCCTGCAGCGCCACCGACGATGCGAAATCAATGAACGGCGCCTCCGAGGCGCTCAGTCGGTACGCGTAATCCGCCCCACCGGCATACGTCAGGTCGTGCAAACGCAGCAGGACATCCCCGTCGGCCGACGCCGTGTGGTCGATCAACCCGTCCCGGGTCGCCCCCTGCAGACGCCGCCCCCCGCGGTCGACCACTTCGAAAACGGGCTTCAGCTTGGAATCGATCGACTGCGTCTGAACCTGTATCAGGACTCGCTGCCCCTTTTTGAGCCCAATTCGGAAATGCTCGCTCGCGGAGGCGGCAACCCGCCCAAGCACCACGGCGCCAAGCTTGATCTCAGCGGCGTCCGCAGGCGTCGGGGCGGCCTTGGCAACCACCACATGCTCACCCGCCCCCACGACAAAGCTGCGTGGATTCGAAAGGCCCAGCGAACCGGACGCGCACAGCTCGTACTCGCCCACCGGAACCTCGGGCGCAACGTTCACAGTAAACCGACCCTTTTCCTTCAGCACCGCGCGGATTCCGGGATTCGAAAAGTGAAGCTCCTTGACCTCCCCGTCCGCAACCACGACCGCCACCTCCGACTCCCCTCCCACCTTTGCCGCAGGGGGGTAGACGGAATCCAAGCGCAGCACGGGAAGTTCGGCATGACTCACGCCTGCGCAAGCCATTCCAACTGCAACAGAGAGGACCGCCCGGAAGGCACTGGGACAGTCGGGACGCGACCGGAAAGAGGGGGACGGATTCAATTTCGCGATCTCAGATTAGTGGTTGAACAAAAACTCCTTGGTGTTCAGCACGACCCAGAGAATGTCCTCATACGCCTGCTGGCGCGCGGCCTGGGTAGCGAGCGGATTTCCATCGGCGCCCTTGCGCGGCTTGGCGATGTGCGCCTTCGCGACGGCCACCTCCTCGGGGCTCGGGTTACGGGCGTAGGCGGTGAGGTAAAGCTCCTGTAACACCTCCTCGTCCTTGCGCGTATCCGCAGCCCATTGCGCTGCGGAGCCCTTGCTGGAGGAAAGCTTCTCCTGAATGCCCTTTGCGTTCAACAAGTGGAGGGCCTGGGCAATGCTGGCGTCCTGGGAGCGTTCGCACTCGCACGCGCTCGAGGACTCCGGCCGCCCGAACACCGTCAGGAAATAAGAGTCCTTGTTGAAACTGTTGTCCGGCAGCGAAATCGCCTTCGTCTCGGCGGGCATCCCGACAAACCCGGCGTTCGAACGCGTCACCGTGTTCAGGCCGTCGTAGAGCACCTCAGCGGGAAGGCGCTTCGGAAAAAAGCGCGAGAAGTTCTGGCGGTCCGACTGGTTGTACTGGTTGGGGATTGCGCTGAACTGGTAGGTCCTTGAATTCACCAGATCGCGGATCACGGTCTTCACATCAAATCCGGAATCCACGAAGCGTTTGGCCACCGCATCCAAAAGCTCGGGGTTCGAGGGCGGGTTGGTGTCGCGCATGTCGTCCTCTGGCTCCACAAGGCCGCGGTTGAAGAAGTGCTTCCAGTAACGGTTCACCAGGGTCTTCGCGAAGAACGGGTTCTCCTTGTCCCGCATCCACGAGACAAGCCGCATGCGGGGATCCTCGTCGGGCGCGATCTCCATGGGACCGCTCCCGAGTGCCGCCGGCTTCACCGGCAGGCGCGTCTTCTTGTTAGTCGCAACGGCCGCTCCTCGCCTGTGCAGCAGCGTGTCCGTCCCCTTGAAACGAACCTGGGAGAAGAACGCGGAAAAACTGTAGTAGTCGTTCTGGCTCCATTTCTCAAAAGGATGATGGTGGCACTGCGCGCACTGGAGGCGCGTCCCGAGAAACAGCTGCGCCGTGTCCTCAAGCTGCTGCTGCGGTTCCTTCACCTGCTTGTACCAAGCCACAGGCGGGTTCTCCTCGATGCTCCCGCTCGCAGCGATCACCTCGCTAGCAATCCGGTCGAACGGCTTGTTCTCGCGGAACGAATCGCTCAGCCACGAGTAGAACGCAAAGTTCATCGGCGCGTCCTTCGCCGTCCCGCGCTTGTTACGCAACAGCGCGCTCCATTTGCCCGCGAAGAAATCCGCGTACTCCGGCGTCTCCAAAAGCATGTCCACCCACTTGGCCCGCTTCCCGGCAGACTGGTCCGCCAAAAACTGCTTCGCCTCCTCGGCAGTCGGCAACCGGCCAGCGATGTCCAGTGTGACACGGCGCAAAAAGGTCGCGTCGTCCGCCATTCCGGAAGGCGGCATCCCCATTTCGCGCAGTTTGCTGAACACCAGCTTGTCCACATAGTTGGCAGGCTCGGGCAGCACCCCCACCGGAGCCCCCAGCGGAACCGTGGCGTTGAAAACCGCCGCCTTCCCGAGATACCGCACCATCACCGCGACATCCCCCGGCTGGCCGAGCATGGAAACAAAACCCTCCTCGCTCACCTTTGCGATCGACTTCTCATTGGGCTCGAACAGCGCGCTGCGCGTGACATCCTGCACAGACCCGTCCGTGTAAACCGCGCGCACAGCGACCTGCTGCTCCCCGTCCAGAGCCATCCGGCGCTTCGAGGGCGAAACTTCGATGCGCGCAATCGTCGGATCCGTTGGCTTGCCGTAGGGCATCCCCTGCGCGATCCAGCGCAGCAACAACCGGTAGTCGTCCGAGTCGAGCTCAAGGCGCTTGCCGCCCCCGTGCGGCACCGAGGCGACGCCCTTGGTCAACAGCAGGCTGTTCTCCGGCGAGGCCGGAAACAAACGCCGGCCGCGCGACTCGTTGACGAGGTGCTCGTAGTCTTCCCCCGGTTCAAAACCCAGAAGGGAAAGCCGGAACCCATTCTGACCACCAGACTTGCCGTGACAGCCGCCGGAGTTGCAGCTCGCCTTGGTGAAGATCGGTACGATCTGGTTGGCAAAATTAATCGGCGCCTCCACCGCGGCCTCGGACACCACGACCTCCATCGCCGCGCTTTTCTCTCCAAGCTTCGCAGTTACCACCGCCTTGCCGTCCTTGAGCACGCTCACCAACCCGTCCGCTCCGACATGCACCACTCCCTCGGGCGCCACGCTGTACTGAGCCTTCGCCGTGTAGTCCCGTAGTCCCCCGTCAGCAACCGCTCCGTTCAACTGAATCTGGTACCGCGTGCCCTTGCCTTTGAGCGCCAGCCGGGACGCCTTGGAGTCGCCCGAGGGGCCGAGTTCAAACTGCAGGGCGGACGGCGGCGCCGACGGGGCCGCCAGCGTCACCGCGTTGCCTCGGGCCAAGCCGGAGCACAGCAGCCACGAGCCGAAAAGTATGCTGTTCCGAAAAGCGGGGAGAAGGGTTTTCATGTATTTAAAATTCTAAGCTCCGACTAGTTCGCGCAGCACAACGCCGGCATCTGTGATCATCCGCGGGCGCCCGAGCGGGTCGAGAAACTCGCCGCCCGGATCCACTCCGAGCAGGTGGAAAATAGTCGCCGCCAAATCCGGTGGACGCACAGGGCGCGAGTCAGGAACACCGCCGATGCGGTCGCTGGACCCGATCACCTGGCCGCCGCCGACGCCCGCGCCGGCGAGCGCCACGGAAAAAACGCCGCCCCAGTGGTCACGCCCGCCCGAGGCATTTATTTTGGGTGAACGTCCGAATTCGCCGATCGCAACCACAAGCGTCTCGTCCAAAAGCCCGCGTTGCTCCAAATCCTCCAGGAGCGTGGCGTAACTGCGGTCGAATTGCGGGCACAGCACGTCGCGAACGCGTTCCGCGTTCTTGGAGTGCGTGTCCCACAGCGGGTTTCCGATGTTCGTGTCCCCCTCTTCCCGGGGCCAGTTCACCTGTACCAAACGCACCCCCGCCTCCACCAAACGCCGGGATAGCAGCAGGCTCTGGCCGAACTTGTGCCGCCCGTAACGGTCGCGGAGCGCGGACGGCTCGCGGTCCATCTCAAAGGCCTCCCGGCTCTTGCGAGCGTGCAGCAAATCAAACGCCTTCTGCTGCATCCGGTCGAAGTCAACGAGGCCAGCGCCCTTGACGGCGCCGCCAAAGTGCCGGTCCATCTGCTGCAGCAATGCGGTCCGTTCGTTTAAACGCAGTTCGCTCACCCCCGGCGGACGGCTCAGTCCCTCGATGTTCACCACGCCCTCCCGGGGGTCGCATTTCAAAACATGAGGGTGCCAGGTCGGCCCCATCAAACCGCCGTTCTGGCCCGGCCAAAGGATGTTGGGGTTGTTGAACACGGGCTCGGGCAAGACCACAGACGACATCGGCGATCCCTGCCCGGGCTTTAATGCACCGACCACAGCCGCGATGCTCGGCCAGTCCGAAGGGTCCGGCGGCATGCTCTCGGCTTTTGAAAAATGCTTGTAGCCCGTGAGCATGTAATAGCCGCTCGTCGAATGACTGTTGATGTCGGTCGTCATCGAACGAATCACCGCCATCCGGTGCGCCATCTTCGCGGTGTGGGGCAGCGTCTCGCAAAAGTGCGTGCCGGGAACCGACGTCGGAATCGACCGGAACGTTCCCCGGATTTCCAACGGCGCGTCAGGCTTGGGATCGAAGGTCTCGTGCTGCGGCGGCCCCCCGCTCATGAAAATCAGAATGCAGGACTTTGCCCGCCCGAAGCTTGCGACACCCGCCCCGGCGGAAACGGCGGCCTTTGCGCCCGCTCCAAAAAGCGCGGGCAATGAAAGTCCCATCGAGGCGATCCCACCCACGCGCAGCCATTCGCGGCGCGAAATTCCGCCGGCAACAGGGCGACCGGGAAGAGGTTGGAACGAGGGGGGGAATTCCATGCCTGAAGCTTGAGTTCCGCGGCTAGGTGAGCTCCTTCATCGGCTGCCAGCCGTCCACCAGGTACTGCGGCCGGCCGGAAAGATCCGGAAGTGTCGTTTGCAAATCAATACCCAGCCAGTGGTAGAGGGAGGCGAACACCTCGCCGAAGTGCACTGGCCTCTCCGAAGGCTCCCCGCCCAGACGGTCAGTCGCGCCGATCACCTGGCCGGTGCGGAACCCGCCGCCGGCAAGCACCGCACACCCCACGCGCGGCCAGTGATCGCGTCCGCCCGTGGCATTGATCTGAGGGGTGCGACCGAACTCGCCCCAAGCCACAACCGCGGTGTCCTTGTCCATCCCGAGGCGATGCAGATCCTCCACCAACGCGCTGAAGCCCTGGTCGAATAACGGAAGATGAGTGAGCAGCTCCGAGTGGTTGCGGTCGTGGAAATCCCAGCGCCCGAAATTGATCGTCACGCAGCGCGCCCCTGCCTGGACCAACCGGCGGGCGACCAAAAAGTGCTCCAGATTGCGCGGAGCGCCGTCCCCGTAGTTGCGCGTGTCGCCCTTGCCGTAACGCTCGCGCACCTTGGGATCCTCCTTGGAAACATCCAGCGCCTCGAGGAGCTTGCTCGAGGACAACACGCCGAAAGCCTGCTGGTTGAAAGAGTCCAACCCATGCATCAGGCCGCTCGCATCCGCATCCCTGCGGAACTGGTCAAAGCTCTCAAGCAGCGCGCGCCTGTCCTCCAGACGGTCGCTGGTGATCCCGTTCAATGTCAGATCCGAGACCCCCGAACCGCTCGGACGGAAAGCAGAGTAGGCGGGCCCCAGAAATCCCGGGTGCCCGGGCGAGCCGTAGGGCGGATGTCCTGCGTTGGGCGCCATCCCCACAAACGGCGGGATTCCGTTGGCCTTCTCCACGCACAGCTTGGACATCACCGACCCGAGAGAGGGCCAGCCACCCGGCGGGATCACTGTCCCCTTCGCGGAGCGGCCGGTGTAGCAGATGTGCGAGTCGTGATCGCCCGTGGCGGAGCCCACCATCGAGCGGATCGGCACCAGCTTGTCCATGATCTTCGCCATCATGGGCATGTGCTCGGACACCTCGATTCCCGGAACGTTCGTCTTGATCGGCTTGTACGGCCCCCGGTACTCCAGCGGGGCGTCCATCTTCAGATCAAACAGGTCCTGGTGCGGCGGCGCGCCCGCCATGTAAATCATGATGACGGACTTCGGAGAACGTCCGACGCCGGACTGGGCCTCGGCGCGCAGCAGATTCGGCAGGCACAATCCACCCATGGCCAGACCGCCAATGGAGATGAAGTCGCGGCGCGAAACGCCGTCGCAAAACCTTCCGTAGGATGGACCCGAAATCTTCAACATAAGTTAGACTGTTATCAAAGTTAAGCTGGTGGACGCCCAAGCGGGCAATCTCCGGAGTGCCTTGATTATCCGGAAGAACGGTGGACGCCACCCGTGTCTATCCAAATAGAGGCCGTATTCTTATGCTTCTTTCTTTAAAATAAAAGCATCTCCGTTCGCCGCCGGACGCGCGAAGCGCAACAAGCACGTTTCGCAAGGCGGGCGCCGGGGCTTATCCCCCCCCATAAAAAAAGCCGCAGCCCGTTTCCAGGCTGCGGCCGTAAAACTAAAACAGACTACTTCGTCCGGCGCGCGGCAGCCTTCTTCGCGGGCTTGCGAGCCTTGGCTGCGGCGGGTTTTTCAGAAGCGGAATAGGCCGCCTGCGAGCCCTTCAGGTTGCGCTTGGCAATCCAGGGCATCAAACTGCGGAGCTTTGCTCCCGTCTTCTCGATCGGGTGCTTCTCGCCCTCGGCCAGCAAACGATTGTAGGTCTTGTAGCCGCCTTCGTACTCGTTCACCCAGCCCTTGGCGAACTTGCCGGACTGAATGTCCTTCAGCACCGCCTTCATGCGCTTCTTCGTGCCTGCGTCCACGATCTTTGGTCCGATCGTGACATCGCCCCACTTGGCTGTTTCGGAAATGGAGAAACGCATCCCGGCAATACCGGCTTCGTTCATGAGGTCCACGATGAGCTTGAGCTCGTGCAGGCACTCGAAGTACGCCATTTCGGGGGAATAACCGGCTTCCACAAGGGTCTCGAATCCAGCCATCACCAGGGCGCTGGTTCCGCCGCAAAGCACGGCCTGCTCGCCGAAGAGGTCGGTCTCGGTCTCTTCCTTGAAGGAGGTTTCCAGAACGCCTGCGCGTGTGCCGCCGATGCCCTTAGCCCAGGCAAGCGCGATCTTCTTGGCCTTCTTGCTCGGATTCTGGTGCACTGCGATCAGAGTCGGAACACCTTTGCCCTCAGTGTACTGGCGGCGCACGATGTGGCCCGGACCCTTGGGCGCGACCAAAATCACGTCCACGTCCGCGGGAGGAACGATCGTGTGGTAGTGGATCGAAAAGCCGTGGCTGAAGAGGAGCGTCTTGCCCTTGGTCAAGTTGGGCTCGATGTCCGTCACATAAGCCGCCGGCTGCTTGGTGTCGGGAAGCGCAACGAAGATC
>CANFTB010000047.1 GCA_947449735.1 Chthoniobacteraceae bacterium
CTGGGCGGAGCCGGTCATGAGCATCTTGGCCGCGATGCCGTGGTCGGGGATTTCAGCAAAAAGGGAGCGGATGACGGCGACGTCGTCGATGTGCTTGCCGATTTCGGGGAAGATTTCGGACACTTCGACGCCGGATTTGCCCTTCTTTTCAAACTTGAAGGGGGAGCCGAGGGCTGGTCCTTCGTATCCGGGGATTTTCTTGCCGTCCTGTTTGGACAGTTCGGGCTTGGGATCCCAGGTGTCGACGGTGGAGGGAGCGCCGCCTGCGAAGATCTGGATGACGGCCTTGGCCTTGGCTGGGAAATGGGGGGCCTTGGGGGCGAGGGGACCCATGGGGCCGGCGGTCGCGGCTGCTTCTAGGTCAAAGGGGTTCAGGCCGAAGAGAGCGGCGAGACTCAGGCCGCCGAATCCGATGCCGTTCCGGATGAGAAACTCGCGGCGGCTGCTGAAGCTGGAGCTTCCGGGGTGGATGAGGGGGGAGCTGTCGGGGCCGAAAGAGCAGTTGAAGGTGGAATTCGGGTCCATAAGGGCAGGGTTGGGTTCAGGCGGGGTTTGAGAAGCGGGGTTTGCTCAGGGATGGTGCGAAAAAAGAAACTCTTCTGCCGCTACTGGACGACATTAGGGGATGTCCGGGGACTCCTGACGGTTACCGAAAAAAGTCGATTCTCCGTGTCTTTTCAGGGGCACGGTTCTCCTGCGGTAAGGGTCTTTTTCCTAAATCCATAGCATCGCGCTTTGGGAGACTGTCAGATCCGGTATTCCTCCCATTCGATGGGGCCGTCCTGCACGACTGCGGAGATCATTTTTTCATTGGCGTTCAGGCGGGAGCCGCCTGATTTGACCTCCAGAAATACGATCTTGCGGAGGGTTCCCTCGGAGAGGCCGTCCAGCACCAGGTAGTCGAAGCCTTTTCCAATAAAGACCATGTCCTTAGGGGCGTAGGGAAAATCCGGCAGAAAGGGCAGGACTTTTTCATAGACCGCTCCGAGGATGACGGCGCCGGAGCGTTTGATGGCGTCCTTTCGTTCCGCGGATATGTGGCGGTGCCTGGCGAGCCTCCCGATGAGGAAGCCTAGAAGCGCTGCGAGAAGCACGGCGGCTGCGACAGCGAGATAGGAGGGGAGGTGTTGCATGAGATGAGGGTGCTTCCGGCGGGAGGGGTGGAGTGTGGGGGGCGGTGGGCGGCGGAGAACACTGTGCGTCCATTGTGACACAGTGGTTTGGGAATCCATTTCGAAACTTACATACCCACCTGTGTTGCAGTGTCTGTTATAGATTGGACTGTGTCTGAATTCCAACCTCACGAGCGAAAGCCTCCGCACGAGGGGAATCTTGCAGCGGAACGGCGGATTCTGGTGGGGATTGGAGCGGGGTTGAATGCACAGTCCGTTTTGCAGGGCGCTCACGAGCACGCTTGCGAGATGGGGGCTCAACTTTTGGCCGTTTCTATCGAAGCGCCGGAGGAATTGTCCGACAGGGAGCGGCAAACGCGGGCGGAAACGCTGAATCTCGCGCGCCAGATGGGAGCGGAAGTGGTTCTTTCCAGCGGTTCCAACATCGGCCGCGCGCTCTTGGCGGTGTCGAGGGACAGAAACGTTTCGCTGCTGGTCTTGGGCAAGCCGAGGTTTACGTCCCAAATACGTTTCTGGCACCGCGAGTCGCCCGTCCGCTGGCTGGAACGCAATGCCGAGGGCGTGCGGTTGTTGCTGGTGCCAGCCAAGTCTCAGGCGGCCGGGCGCCGGGTCGGGATCTTTGCGTCTCCTCTTGAGCCGCAGGACGGACGGGGGCGCGAATATTTCGGAGCGGTTTTGATGGCGGCGGCCGCCACCACACTGGGGCTGATGATAGAACCGTTGGTGGGATATTGGTCCGTGGCGCTCCTCTACCTGCTGACGGTCACGCTTACGGGTGTGTCCTTCGGACGGGGGCCCACGGTGATGCTTGCGTCACTGTGTGCGTTGCTTTGGGATCTGGTTTTCATCCCGCCCAGGTTCACCCTCTATATTGGCCACCCGCAGGACATCCTGATGTTCCTGATGTTCTTTGCGGTGGCGCTGGCAGTCGGCCATCTCACGAACCGACTGCGGCGGCGGGAGCGGCTGGAGCACCGTATGGAACTGAGGGCCACGGCCCTCTACCAACTGACCCGGAAGCTGGCGGCAGCTACCTCGATGGAGGATGTGATTTCGGCCGGTTGCTCTCAAATCGAGAGGGTGTTTCAGGCGTCTGTAGTGATTGCCCTCAGAGATACCGAGGGCGGTCTTTCCAGTCCTGTCGGTGCTTCAAGTGCGTGGAGCCCGACGCCCGAGGAATGGGAGGTGATGCTTTCTTCGTTTAAAGAGAAACGGGGGATTGAAGGGGGGGATGCGAGCGGAGATGGACAGCGGGTGCTTTGTCTTCCGCTTCTGGTTGCGGACGGCGTGGAGGGGGTGTTGGGATTGCGGCTTCCAGGCGGTCATTTTCTGGACGCAAACCACCGGGAGCTTCTGGATGCGTTCGCCGCCCAGATGGGAATCGTCTCCGAGATCCAGCGGATTGCGGAGGAGCGCCGCAGTTCGGAGTTGCTGGCGGACTCTGCGCGGCTTCAAAAGACGCTTTTCGACAGCGTTTCGCACGAGCTCAAGACTCCGATTGCCGCGATTCGCGTGGCGCTGGAACAACCGGTGGTCAGTGCGGAGGAGATCCGGCGTGCGACCGACCGCCTCCACCGGGCGGTGGAACAGCTTTTGAGCGCGACACGGATCGAATCGGGACTGCTCAAACTCACCCGTGAGTGGTGTGATCCCGCGGACCTCGCGAACGAGGCGATCGTGCTCGCGCAGGAAGGTGCTCAGGTCAGGCTCACTGCGGCGGATCCGCTCCCCTTGATACGCGTGGATGCGGGCCTCGTGGTGCAGTCTCTGGTCACCCTTTTAGAAAACGCCCTGACGCACGGAGCCTCGGACCAAGGGCCTGAGTTGTTTGTCTCCGCGGATGCCGATTCCGTGCGGTTCGAGGTTGCGGATCGTGGCAGGGGCATACCTCCCGGCTCCGAGAACCGGGTGTTTGAGAAGTTTCACCGTCTTCCCGGAGCGCGTGCGGGGGGAATTGGCCTTGGGCTGGCGATCGCGAAACAGTTTGCCGAGCTGTTGGGGGGAGAGGTCCGCGCGTCCAACAGGGAGGGGGGCGGCGCTTCGTTCTTTCTGACCCTGCCGGTGGGCGGTAAGGTGAGTCTGCCTGTATGAGTCCGACGGTTCTAATCATTGATGACGAAGTTCAAATCCGGCGCCTGTTGGGCGTCGCCTTGACGGGGGCGGGCTACAAGGTGGTGGATGCGGAGAATGGCGTGCTGGGGTTGCAGCGGGTGGCCGGAGCGCGCCCCGACATCATTCTGTTGGATATGGGGCTTCCCGACATGAGCGGGCTTGCGGTGCTCGCGAAGTTGCGGGAATGGAGCCGCGTGCCTGTCGTTGTGCTCACGGTGCAGAGCGACGAGGCAGACAAGATCGCGGCCCTGGATTGCGGGGCGGATGATTATGTCACGAAGCCGTTCGCCACCGGCGAATTGCTCGCCCGTATTCGGGCGGCTCTCAGGCGGGTGGAGCCCCAGCCTGAAAACGCGGTGTTCTCGCAGGGGGGGCTCGAGGTGGATTTGATTTCGAGGGTCGTTCGCAAGGACGGAGTGGTGGTCAGTCTGACTCCAACGGAGTGGGGAATGTTGAAGCTGCTCATCCGTCACGCCGGCCGGATCGTCACCCACAAGCAGATCCTCCGGGAGGTGTGGGGGCCCGGTTCTGAGGATCACGGAAGTTACCTCAGGGTTTATTTCAGCCACTTGAGGAAAAAGGTGGAGCGAAACCCCGCGGCCCCGAGTCTCATCCTGAACGAGCCAGGGGTGGGATACCGTTTGAATTTGGAAGGCTGAGGAGGCCGGGGGAGCACCCGGTTCGGGCGACGCGTAGTTTGCCGATCCAATGCGCTGTTCCTACCTCTATCTAGGTAGAAACCTCGAAAGCCTTTGCCTGATTTAGAGAACTACTGCCCGATGAGGCGCAGGATTTCGCTCCGCTCGGCCTTTGCGGGAATCACGCTGCCGCACAAATCCTTCACCACGTCAGGATCCTTCAAGCCGTGCCCGGTTACAGTGCACACGATTTTGGAGCCTTCCGGGAAGCGGTTCGCTTCGTAGGCGCGTCCAGAGGCGGGATCGAGCGATTTTAGGAGTCCGGCGATGCTGGCGGCGCTGGCAGGTTCCACGAAGATCCCCTCATTCGAAGCCAGCCAGTACTGGGCTGCGAGGATTTCCGCGTCCGTTACGATGTCGATGGCGCCGCCGCTTTTGGCGATGGCTTCGTTGGCCTTGTCCCAGCTGGCCGGGTTGCCGATGCGGATGGCAGTGGCCACGGTTTCGGGCGCTTCGATGATCCGCTTGTGGAAGATGGGCGCCGATCCGGCCGCCTGAAACCCGAGCATGACGGGGTTTTTCTTGGAGCGGCCCAGGCCGAGGAACTCCTCGTAGCCCATCCAATAAGCGCTGATGTTGCCGGCGTTGCCGACGGGCAGAATGTGCACGTCGGGGGCGTCGCCGAGTTCTTCGATGATTTCGAAGCTGGCGGTCTTCTGGCCCTGAAGTCGGTCCGGGTTGATGGAATTCACCACCGCGATCGGCTCGGTTTCGCCGATTTCACGCACGAGGCGCAGGGCGTCGTCGAAGTTTCCATCGATGGCGACAACCTTAGCGCCGTAGACAAAAGCCTGCGCGAGCTTTCCGAAACTGATTTTTCCCGCCGGCAGGAGGACGATGCAGGTGATGCTCGCCCTTGCGGCGTAGGCCGCGGCGGCGGCGCTCGTGTTGCCGGTGGAGGCGCAGATTACGGCTTGCGCTCCGCGTTCGACGGCCTTCGAAATGGCCAGCGTCATGCCGCGGTCCTTAAAGGAACCGGTGGGGTTGAGGCCTTCGTATTTGATGAAAACCTGACAGTTCCTGCCGACCTTCGCGCTCAGCTTCGGGCTATGGATGAGGGGAGTGGATCCCTCGTTGAGGGAAACAACAGGAGTGGTTTCGGTGACAGGAAGAAAGGCCCGATAGCGGGCGATGACACCGCGGTCGTGGAGTGTCCGGAAGCTCATGAGAAATGTTCCGCCCTGATCATCTGCGGCGGTTTGCACACGCAGTCGAGGGCGCCGATGCGTTCGAGGGCGGTGCGCATCTGGGCGTGGGTGGCCGTGTGAAGCATCATCACCAAGGGCACAGTGGAGCCCTCTTCGTCGGCTTCCGGCTGGAAGATGGAGGAGATGCCAATCTGGAGTTCCCCGAGGATGCCGGAGATTTTCGCGATGACGCCGGGCCGGTCCTCGACGCAGAGGCGGAGGTAATATTCCGAGAGAATATTGTCTAGCGGCTTGCAGCATCCGTAGAGGCCGTGGGGCATGAACCCGAGGTTCCGGCGCGGGTTGGCCAGCGCTTCGGCGGCCTCGGCGATGTCGCAAAGTATGGCGCTCGAGGTCGGGTCCTGGCCGGCGCCGCGGCCGTAGAAGAGGGTTTCTCCGACAACGTTTCCGTGGACGGCGATGGCGTTGAAGACGCCGTTGACCGAGGCGAGCACGTGCTTTTCCGGAACTAGGGTGGGGTGGACGCGCACCTCGATCTCGGACCCGGGCGTAGAACTGGTGGCCTTGATGATGCCGAGAAGCTTGATTCCGTACCCGAGCTGGCGGGCAAACCGGAAATCGGCGGAGGTCAGATTCTCGATGCCTTCGACGAAGATTTTGTCCGTCGGAACCCAGAAGCCGTAGGCGAGCGAGGCGAGGATGATGGCCTTGTGGGCGGCGTCCCAGCCGTTGACGTCGAAGGCGGGGTCGGGTTCTGCGTAGCCGGCTGCCTGTGCCTCGGCGAGGGCCGCGGGAAAGCTGAGGCCGGCTTCCTGCATCCGGGTGAGGATGTAGTTGGAGGTGCCGTTGATGATGCCGTGGATGGAAATGATGTGGTTGCCGATGAGCGCCTCGCGGAGCGCCTTGATGATCGGGATCCCGCCGCCGACGGCAGCTTCGTAAAAAACAGGCACGCCGTACTTTGTGGCTGCCTCGAAGATTTCGCGGCCGTGCTCGGCAAGCAACGCCTTGTTGGCGGTGACGACGATCTTTTTGCGGGCGATGGATTCGAGGATCAGCGCGAGGCTTTCCTCACGGCGGCCCATGACTTCCACGACGATCTGGACGGAGGGATCCTCGACGAGTTCGCGCCAGTTTTCAGTGAGCAGGGCGGATGGGAAACCCTCAGAGGCCCGCCGGGCGGAATCCCTCACGGCGATACGGCGGACTTCAAGGTCCAAGCCGAGGCGTTCCCGTAAAAGAGTGCGGTTGGCCTGCAGGTGTTTGAAGACACCTGCGCCAACATTACCAAGGCCTGCGAGACCGATTCCAATGGACTGCTGCATGGGGTAGAAAAAAGGAGGTTCAGGATGCAGCACGCAGGCGAGGTGAGGCAAGGCGATTCCCCTATGCTTTAACCCGAACGCCGAAGCACTGAAGAAAAGAGGATCTCACGCGGGGCCACGGAGGGCGCTGAGGGCACGGAGGGCACGGAGGGCACGGAGGGCACGGAGAAAAATTATATAAGCCACCGAAGCAAAGATATTTATTTTTACTCCGCGGCTCCCCGGCTCCGCGTGAACTTCCGTTTTCGGTTTTACTCGGCGAGGGCGTCTCGCAAGGCGTCGCCGAGAAAATTGAGGGAGAGCAGGGTGAGGCTCATTGCCGCAGCGGGGAAGACCAGGAGCCACCAGTGGCTGAGGACGGGGTTGAGGGCCATCGCCCCGTCACTGAGGAGGGTTCCCCAGCTCGCCTGGGGCGCCTGTACGCCCAGTCCCAGAAACGACAGAAAGGATTCGTCCAAAATGACCGCTGGAATCGTCAGTGTGAGGTAGACGACGATCACTCCAGAGAGGTTGGGCAGGAGGTGTCGGAAGAGGATTTTGAAATTGCTTTGTCCCAGAGCCTGGGCCGCTTGTACGAAAGGCAGTGTTTTGAGGGAAAGAACCTGACCGCGGACGATGCGCGCCATCGTGAGCCATTCGATACATCCCAGGGCGAGGACAAGGATCGCTATTTTACTCGAACCGACCCAGCGCCCGTCCTGAAAAGTGGCGAGCATTTTCTGAAGCCAAGGGTCGATGAGGAACCCTGCGAGTATAATCAGGATCAGGCGCGGGACTGCGTATAGAACGTCCACCAAGCGCATCAGGAGCGAGTCGATGCGCCGCCCAGCGTAGCCGGAAACGAGGCCGACTACGGTTCCAATCACCAGACTGACCAGGGCACCCGTGCAGCCGACCAGGAGGGAAATTTGAGCTCCCTGCAGTGTGCGTGCAAGCAGGTCGCGGCCGTTGAGGTCTGTTCCGAAGGGATGCGCCGCGTCGGGGGCTCGAAATGGAAAGGGCGAGGTGAGGTGGGGGTCGGTATGAAGGATTTGGGGAAGGAGGAGGGCGCAAAGGAAAATGGCGGCCAGGACGGCGAAGGAAAAGACAGCGGCCGGGCGCCTGAAAAGACGGCGCAACAGACCGGGACGGAGGGTAATTTGAGACTTCATGCTGTCAGTCTTCGAGGCGGATACGGGGGTCCAGCCAGGAGTAAGCCAGGTCGACTAGGAGGTTCATGCCGACGAGGAGGACGCAGTAGACGAGGACGACTCCCCCCAACAGGAATACGTCTCGGTTGAGGATGGCGTTTACAAAAAAAGATCCCGTTCCGGGAAGATTGAAGATGGATTCCACCACGATGGAACCGGTGAGGAGGTTTGCAGCGAGCGGCCCGAGATAGGAGACGACCGGAAGGAGGGCTGTTTTGAGGGCGTGTGAGTAGAGGACCCGGGTTTCGGAGAGGCCTTTGGCGCGGGCGGTTCGTAGAAAGTGCGACTGGAGGGTTTCGAGCAGGGAGGTTCGGGTGAGGCGGGCGACGGACGCGATTGCGGGGCCGGCCAGGGTGATGGCCGGGAGGATCAGGCTGAAGTTGGACTGCCAGCCGCCGACAGGAAGCCAGCCGAGTTTGAGGGAAAACAGGAGAACCAACAGAGGGCCTGTGATGAAGGTGGGAATGCTGATGAGAGCCAGAGCGAGAAGCATCGCGCAAAAATCTGTGAAGGATCCGTGCCGGATCGCGGCGACGCAACCCAGCCAGACCCCCGCCGAGGTTGCAAGAAGGAACGCGGCGCCGCCGAGCAGTGCGGAAAGGGGCAGGCTTTGGGCGAGAAGGTCGCGCACGGAGCGGTCCCGGTATTTTGTGGACAGCCGGAGGTCGCCGTGGACGACATCGTTCAAGTATGCCGTGTACTGGCTCCAGAGCGAGCCGTCCAAGTGGTACTTTGCCAGCAGTTGTTGTTCGATGGCCGGGGGAAGTTTGCGTTCTCTGGCAAAGGGGCCGCCGGGGGCGAGGCGGAGCAGGAGAAAGGTGAGGGAGAGGACGCAGAAGAGGACGCCTGCCATCGAGGCAAGGCGGCGGACAAGAAAGGCAAGCATGCGTCAGGGTGAGGCTCGGGTGGTCGGAAGGGAGGGATTGGGGGGGGCTCAGGCAAACCCCTATCTTTTGAACGGGGCGTTCAGGGCGGGTTGCTATCAGAGCGGGTATAGGCGTAAACTGGCAATGAGAATGCCCGTGCAATATAAGGATTACTATCAGGTTTTGGGCCTAGCCAAGGGTGCTCCCCAGGAGGAGATCCGCAAGGCGTTTCGTAAACTCGCCCGCCAGCATCATCCGGATGTCGCCAAGGATAAGAAGTCGGCCGAGGCGAAGTTTAGGGAAATTAACGAGGCGTACGAGGTTTTGGGTGATCCCGAGAAGCGGAGGAAGTACGACGAGTTGGGGGCAAACTGGCAGCAGCCCGGGGGCGGAGGGGTGCCTCATGGGTGGGGAAACGGCGGCTTCGGCGCGGACGTGGATGCCGACCGGTTCAGCGATTTTTTCGAGGCTTACTTTGGTGGTGGGGGCAGGCAGGGCGGAATGGGTGGCATGAGTGGAATGGGAGGGCGACGGCGCGCCGGTGGAGCTGGCGGGCCTGCGGGGCCTGGGGGATTTGGCGGGCAGCCTCACCGCAGGGACGTCGAGGCGGAGGTGCATGCCACGATTGAGGAGGTTTTAAAGGGCGCCACCAAACGGGTGACGCTCCGGATTCCGGGACATCAGACTTCCGAGAAGGCGGAGGTGAATATTCCTGCGGAGATGGTGCCGGGCGGGAAAATCCGCCAGAAGGGCAAGGGGCAAAACGGAGGGGATTTAGTTTTCCGTGTGATTTTGTCTCCGCACGCGGCTTACGAAGTCGATGGCAGCGACCTTTCGAAGACGGTGAAGGTTCCGTTGTCCAAGCTGGTGCTTGGGGGCTCGGTGGATGTCGGAACCCCGGAGGGCGTGGTGCGTTTGAAGCTGCCGGGTGGCACGCAGTCCGGGCGGAAGTTTCGTTTGGGGGGGCGGGGTTTGCCGATGACGGGCAAGCGCCGGGGGGATTTTCACGTGCAGGTGGAGGCGCTCATTCCTGAGAGCCTCACGCTGGAAGAGCGTGCCTGCTGGGTGAAACTTCAGGAAGTGGAAGGCGCGCGCAGGGACGGGTAGAACGCTGCCCGCTGCAACGTCACGCGGCATTGTGAAGGGACGTGCGTGGCGTGGGGGTGGGCGTGGCGTGGTTCACGCAACCCCAAGCGAGCGCAGTACCGCATCCAGGTCGCTCAGGTCGGCGAAAAGCGCGTCGGGATTGTGGGGGGCGAGTTGTTCCACGCTGAAACTGCCGGTCGCCACGGCGATGGCGCGCGCTCCGAATGCCCGGGCGCATGTCACGTCGTGCGGGGTGTCGCCGATGACGTAGGTTTTTTCCGGCAGAAAGGCCGCTCCATGGCGCTCCGTGGCGCGGGCCATGGCGAAACTTCCAAGCATGTTACGGTCGTGATGGTCGTCTGCATACGCCCCGAACTCGAAGTGGTGGTGGACTCCGTAATGGCGCAGCTTGAGCGCAGCGCCCCGCTCGAGGTTGCCCGTCAAAAGACCTAGGCTCACGCTGGGGGTGTTTTTTAGAAACTCCAGAAGGGGGACGATTCCGGGGAGGAGCCGGCCGCTGCGGGCGGGCAGCTCGGATTCCAGTTGTTGCAGGTACCCTTCGTAGAAACGGCGCAAGTTTTCGTCCGTGGCCTCCAGCCCGTGCTTTGCGAGAACCTGCCGCGCGATCCCGGAATCGGTGCGGCCTGAAATTTCGACCTGGGTGAGATCCTCAACGAAGCCGAACTCCTTCTGAAAACCGGTGCGCAGGGCGCATTCTCCCGCGCCGCCGCTGGTGAGAATCGTGCCGTCGATGTCGAAAAGGATGAGGGTGGACTTAGTCATTTTGAAAGGGTTTTTGAGGAGGTCGGCGGCAGGTTTACCGTGGGCGTCTGTTGGACCATGGGTTCGACTCCCAGACCGCTGGAGCGGGATACGGAAACGAGTGCGCCTCGGTTGTTGAACTGCTCCACCTTGGTCATCCTGGCCTTCGCATCGTAGTAGAAAACGAGCTTGGAAAGCAGGTTGTTGTTCGCATCAAAGACTTCCTCCTCTTCAATGCGGCCCTTGAGCGTCAGGTAACGGTGCTTTGAAATCACCTGATCGCGCCCGTCGTACTTGGTTGCCCGGACCGGCTGAAATGTTTCGTCGAGTTCCCTGACGAGCTTCCAACGGATACTGTTGTCCACGTCCTGAAGGGTTTCCTCCACCCGCTGATTGTAGGGGTCGACTTTGATGGAAAGTTTCGTGCCGTCCGCGTTTCGGACAATGCGTGCAGAGGGCTTTTGATAGGAGATGATCCCCTGGGCGCCGGCATCACCAAGACCCGAATGCCAGAGCGCCGCCGCCACCAGTGCCGCGGGGAATACCCGTGGCAACCTGAGATTGTGGGAAAGAACGCGGCGTAAGGAGTTCATTTTTAGAACGGGAGGTTTGAAAAACGAGCGCTTCTAGTGGGCGTTCGCACCGGAGGAATCCTGCTCTGTCGCGGATCCGGCGGCGGCCGGAGGCTCTCCCTCGGGGAGCCGGGTAGGGACGGGCGGCGGTGGTGCGGTCTGGGCGATGAGCTCGTCGACTTCCCGGCAGAGTGCACTGGAAGGGATCTCGTTCATCGGGGCGGTGGGCGCGTCCGGTGAAAACGACTTTGCCGAGCAGGACGGATCGGCTGCGCGGACAATGCGTGAGAAGGGATGGCGGGGCCGCCAGAGAAAGGGGTTGGTGGGACCGAAAAGGCTGACTTGCGGCCGCTGGAAGGCGGAAACGATGTGCATGAGAGCCGAGTCGCAGCTGACCGAGAGCCGGCACCTTGCAGCGAGCGCGGTCAGGAGGGTGAGATCCAGGTTTCCAGCAAGAACCACAAGCGGATGCGGAAGGGGACCGGTTCCGAGCATGGCCAGGGCGGTTTGGATGGCCCGCAGGTGGAGTTGCTCCTCGGGATCTGATCCGCCGGTCAAAACACAGGGGAGACCATGGGTGTGCTGCAGATGGAGGATGACTTCCGCCCAGCGTTCCGGGAGCCAGAATTTTTCCGGAGCCGCCGAACCGGGATGAATCAGGGCGAAGTCTCCGGTGATGCCGCATTCCCGCAGAAGCAACTGCACGCGCCTTTGGGCGAGAGGCGGAACGGAGAGCACTGGCTGGGATTTTTCGGCCGGGAGTTGCATGCCAACGGGCCTCAGCAGCTCCAGCATCTGGTCGAGCGTATGCTCCGATTTGACGGCTACTTGCACGAAGTTTTGGTAGATCAGGCGGCGGAGCGGGCCTTTGCGCGCCCACTCGAACGCAACCCTGCGTTTGGCCCTGGAGAAGATCGAGAAGAGGGCGGACCGGTCCGTGCCGCTGAAGTCCAGGCAGACGTCGAAGTGCCCCGTGAGCAGCCTGCTCAACACCTTTCTGTTCGCACTCAGGGCGGTCTGGAAGGTGAGCACCTCGTCCATGCGAGGAAGGGTGGGGGCCAGTTCGATACAGCTCTCGCTGACGACGAGCGTGATCTTGGCCGCCGGCCAAGTCTTTCGCAAAAGATCAAGAGCGGGAGTCGTTAACACGAGCTCGCCGATGCGGCGCAGTTGGAGAACGAGAATCTTCGGCGCCGCGCCTAGCGGTTCAGGAGAGAGTAAACTGGAGAGGAAGCTCTTCAAGCGGGGCGGATTCCTTCCGTTGCTGAGCGGAGAAAACCCCGGTCACATTCCGACAAAGCGCTGTGACTGGCGAGCGCGATCCATTTTTTTTCAACATTTCCATCCCGCCCCGCTCCCCCTGGGAGGGACGGTGCAACTGGAAAAGCGGAAGGGCGGAAAGTAAAACTCTCCGCCCTTGCAGCTTATTCGTCTTTTCGAACGGACCCTCGGGTTGCGGGCCCGGCCGTACTAGCGTCCGTACAGGCAGCCGGCCAGGTAGCCGCTCAGGGCGGTGAGCCGGTTTTCGTGGCGGTACTGCGCGATGCGGGAGCGGTCCACTTCCAAGGCGCGCTCCCAGAGCCAGATCAGATTCTGGGACGAGACGTGGAGAACGTCGCTGATGTGCGCGGGGTCATCCACCCGGGGCGCTTTGACATCGAAACAGATCGGCCCAGCGTATTTCGAATCTTGGAGTACGACGAGGAGCGCCAGATCCTTCAGCGGTTCGGTGTAGCCGAAGGGAAGATCCTGGTCGTAACGCTGACCGTCCTGTGAGTTGAGGTGGATATGGAAGAGTTTTCCAGCTTCCAAGCAAAGGTCGATGTCCCAGAGGAAATCCAGTCCGGCAATGCGCGAGTGGGCCGTCTCCGGATTCAATCCGAAGAGGTGCTGCACCTCGCCTTCCAGACGGGAAATCAGATAGAGGGCCTCGCCTACGTTTGCGAGGTACATGTTGGCCCTCGGCTCGTTTGGTTTGGGTTCGATGGCGAACTTGATTTTGTCGCCGTATTTTTCCTTGGCGTAAGCACCAACCTTGTTGAAACCCTCCACCATCCGCTTGAAGGAATCCTGGCCGTTCTTGGCGAGGACGAAGTCAAAGCCCTCGCGTCCGTTCCAAAAAACCATGGTGGAGGCGCCCAGCTCGGCGGTGGTGTCGACGGCACGGATCGCGTTTTCGAGGCCGAGCTTGCGAACGGCGGGGTCGTTGGAGGTCATTGCACCGTCCTTGAATATCGGGGCAGCGAAGAAGGAGGGGGTGTACATGGCGCACTTGAGGCCCAGGCCCTCAGCGATTTTCACCGCCTTAGGCGCGTCCTCGGCAGGGATTTCGTTGTCGTGGGCTTCGTAGAAGCTCATGCCGGCCTCCGCGAGCATGGGGAGGCGGTCCAAAATCGGGATGGCCTCGCGGGTGGGGCCGCCGAAGGGGTCGTTGCCCGGGCCGATGTTCCAGACGCCTGCGCCGACGCCGTTGATTCCAACTTTATTCTTAAGAATGACAGGGGAAGACATGGATAAATGAGACTATAGGGTTACTCCGCGCCGCAAGGCTGGACTGTCTTTCTCAACAACTCAAGCGAGTAAAAAAGATGCGTCTTGGTCGCGCACTTCGTGCGATTATGGTCTGCAGCGCCTCCTCTCCCGCATGTTGAAGATCACCCTCCACTCCCGCCTTTTTTTGGGCAGCCTTCTCCTTTGCGCTGCCGCGTTGGGGTGTGCTTCTGGAAAAAGCGCCAAGCGTTCAGCAAAGCCGGACGCCGAACCTGTGAAGGACCAGAAAGCAACGCCCGCCGGAGGCGCGTGGAGGCAAAGCATTGGCAAGGTGATCCTGGTGAACGAGCGGATGGGATTTGTCCTAGTGGACATCGGCACCGCGCCGGCCCCCGCCGCGGGAACGCCCTTGCAGTCTTATTTGCAGTCGGAGCCGACCGCGAATATGTCGGTAAGCGTCTATCAAAGAAGGCCGTATTTGATTGCCGATGTGGTAGGGGGCGCTCCTCGTGTCGGAGATTCGGTGACGCTGATGGCATCCCGGGGCGGGGCTTCGGCAAACGCCTCAAAGGCCGGTCAAGACGGAGAGGCACTTGCCGCACCTCTTGAAAGGGAGACCGCGTTCCTCCCGCGCACAGAGGTTTCGGGCGGGGTGATTGCACCCGTACGCATTTTTGATCGGAACCGGCTGGAATCCAGAATGGCGAATGAAGTTTCAGCCGGGGTGGGCGCAGCAGCTGAGGAAACCGGTTTGAAAGCTGGAGAGAAAATTGGGCTATCTGTTCCGAGCGAGCCGTCTGCCGCGAGTCAGTCCGACTCCGCTCCGGCGGGAAGCGCGATTCCGGGCCTGCCGCTCAGGCGTGGCCGGGCAGTGGGACCTTAGCCAAGCGCCTGTCAGGCCCGACTGTACACTAAAGCGGGCAGGTGAAAACGGAGCAGACCTCCGGAAGGAAAACGCTTAACCTCTTGCTCTGGGCTCCCGGTCCTTGGTCGTGGCCGTCGATGGAACGGTGACGAAAGGGCCGCCCTCGAGTGGGGCCGCTGCGCTGAACGCAACGTCCGGCATTTCGCTGGGTTTGCCGCCCAGAGGGAAGTCTTTCCGGAGCGGATGGAAAGGGTAACCCTCCCACATCAAAATCCGGCGAAGGTCGGGATGGCCCGTAAAACGAATGCCGTACATGTCGAAGGCTTCGCGTTCATGCCAGTCTGCCGTGGGCCATACACTTGTGACACTATGGATTTCCGGGAGGTCCTCGGAAACCCTGGTCTTAAGCCTCAACCATTCGCCCCGTTCCATGTTGTAGAGTTCGTAGGCGACCTCGAATCGGGGGTCTTCGCCGAAATGGTCGAGCCCGCTGAGGTCTGTGAGAAAGTTGAAACCGAGGCTGTCGCGGCAGAAGAGACAGATGTCGGCGATGGCGCCGGGTTCTACGGAAAGGGTGGTTTCGCCGCGAAACTCGACCTTGGAGAGGATCTTAAATTGCGACTCCAACGCTGAGATTGCGGCTTTGGGAGAATGGCTCATGGAAGGACGGAATCTTTGGTGGCTTACAAGAGGGGTGGCTCGAATGGTACGAATGGTCCGATTGGGACTGCGAATCGCGCGGCATGCGCCCGTCGCAGATCAACCAGCCATATCCTCAAAGAGCGCCTTCTTTTGGTTGTAGAGGGCGGGTTCCTTTTCGATTTTCCGCTGGAGTCGAAGTAGCCCCTCAATCAATGCCTCGGGCCGAGGCGGGCATCCGGAAATGTAAATGTCCACGGGGATGAGGTGGTCGATTCCCTGAAGTACAGAGTAAGAGCGGTACATGCCTCCGCTGGAAGCGCATGCGCCCATGGCGATGCACCACTTTGGCTCCGGCATCTGGTCCCAGATGCGCTTCACGGCGAGCGCCATCTTATAAGTCACTGTCCCGGCGACGATCATGACGTCGCTCTGACGCGGGGAAAAGCGCATGACTTCGGAGCCGAACCTGGCGATGTCGAACCGGGCGCTGGCTGAGGCCATCAGTTCGATGGCGCAGCAGGCGAGTCCCATCGGCATCGGCCAAAGGGAGTTTTTGCGCATCCAATTCATGGCGGCGTCGAGCTGGGTGAACACAACGTTACCCTCGATTTTGGAGTCGTAAGTGACAGGAGCAATTTCGGCCATACAAAGATCAGGCTAAGATGCCCGAAGCGATGGGCAAGCCTGAAACTCGGCGGTCATCTTTTGTGCGGGCAGGCGACCGCAAGAAAGGACGGCTCTGGGGGAATGAAGGCCGGTATTTTGCGCTCGAGAAACCGTTCGTTTGGGCAGTCTCAGGCGGTTTGCGAGACATGCGGAGGCACGAAAACCTGCCATGCTAGAGAGTGACTACGGAGGATTGTCACTCATGGTCGGGCCGGCGAGATTCGAACTCGCGACCTCTTGAACCCCATTCAAGCGCACTACCAAGCTGTGCTACGGCCCGACGTAAGAGGGCGGACAGAATCGGAGGCGTGAACCCTTTTGGCAAGCGTCTTTTGTCGAAAAGGGACGGTACAGCCCCCACCGCTTCGGATTCGTTCCGCTGTCATTCACGTTTAAGGCAAACAGAGAGTGCTGCGGATCTCTAGATTTTGGCGTAGTCCCCAGTTGGACCTCGGTATCCCCGAAAGAATGGTGCCGATTTACGGCATTACTTGTGACTTCGGCTTGCCGACAGTCCTCGTTGTTGAGTAACTCCTTCTCGCTGAGAAGGGAGTGCCGAAGGTGGGACTCGAACCCACACACCCTCACGGATACCAGATTTTGAGTCTAGCGCGTCTGCCATTCCGCCACTTCGGCTTTGATTCTGCGTTCTCCAAACAATCTAAACCAATCTGTCGAAGTGGATCGGGCCGCTTGGAGAGACCAAGACATACCTGATTTCCTAGAGGGTGCAATCGCAGAATGTGGTGAAGTCGATTTTACGGCCGTCTCAAAAGGGCCGCCTCGCCTGGGGCCGGTTTGGGTCTCAAGCGCTGCCTTCAAAGGGGTGGGCTTCTTCTTCACCGGAACCATTGATGGATTCGAAATCAGCGCGGTTAGCGGAGGGTTATGTTCTTCGATCCACTGAGGGCTCGACCAAGGCCCATTCCTCGCACAGCCTTGCCACCGTATGTCGACTTCTTTAGCTATCGGATTTGTTGGAACAGGCGTGATGGGCCGCAGCATGGCCTCCCACCTGATGAAGGACGGTCATTCCGTGCACATTTTCAACCGCACCCGGGACAAGGCCCAGGCTTTGCTCGAGGCCGGTGCACATTGGCACGATTCCGCCGGCGACGTCGCCGCTGCTTCGGACGTTGTGATCACCATGCTCGGCTTTCCCACGGATGTGGAAAGCGCCTACCTCGGAGCCGGCGGTATCTTGGAAAAGGCCCGCCCGGGAGCCCTGCTCATCGACATGACCACTTCCAGCCCCCTGCTTGCAGCTCGCATTGCGGAGGCCGCAGCCGCAAGGGGTTTGCAGTCTTTGGATGCCCCGGTTTCCGGTGGAGACATCGGGGCTCGCGAGGCGCGCCTTGTCATCATGGTTGGAGGCGAGTCGGCTGCTTTCGAACGCGCGAAGCCGCTTTTTGAACTGATGGGCAAAAACATCGCACTTCTCGGGGCCGCGGGCGCCGGCCAGCACTGCAAGATGGCCAACCAGATTTCCGTGGCGGTCGGGATGGTGGCTTGGTGCGAGGCCCTTGCCTATGCCCGCAAAGCCGGACTCGATCCGGTCGCCGTGCATCAGAGCATCAGCGGCGGTGCTGCCGGAAGCTGGGCGCTCACAACCCTCGCACCGCGGGCCCTGTCGGGAGATTTCGCTCCCGGTTTTTATGTGAAGCATATCATCAAGGACATGCGCATCGCCCTTGAAAGCGCCGCCGAACTCAAGCTCGAGCTCGCCGGCTTGGCCGTCGCAAAGTCGCTTTACGACAAGGTCGCGGCACACGGCTGGGAGGACAACGGAACGCAGGCACTCTACCGGTTCTACACCTCTCTATGAGCCAACCGAACAACTTCCGAAGCCGGGTGCTCTCCGGTGACTGGCTGGCTGGCACCTTTATCAATCTCGGTTCGCCGGTGACCGCTGAAATTGCCGGGCGCGCCGGCTTTGACTGGCTGATGTTGGATTACGAACACGGCCCCGGTTCTGAAGAGACTTTGCTGCACCAGCTCCATGCGGTTTCCGGAACGACCTCTGCAACCGTGGTCCGCCTGGCTGCGAACGAGGCGCCGCGTTTCAAGCGCGTGCTGGATTTGGGGGCGGGAGGCGTGATGGTCCCCTACGTCAACACAGCAGAGGAGGCCCGGGCCGCGGTCTCCGCCGTGCGTTATCCGCCGCATGGAACGCGCGGGGTTTCGAAATTCAACCGGGCCGCAGGGTTCGGGCAGAACTTTGACGAGTACTATGCGCACTCGCATGAAAGACTCGTCACGATGGCGCAAATCGAGACGCCCGAGTCCCTCACCCATCTCGACGCCATTGCCGGCGTCGACGGGGTGGACGTGCTGTTTGTGGGCCCGCTGGACCTGACCACGAACCTCGGAATCCAGGGGCAGTTCGATCATCCGACTTTTGTCGAGGCTCGCGTGAAGGTTGCCGCCGCCGCCAGGCGCGCCGGAAAAGCTGCCGGCATTCTCGCGACTGCCGCAGCCCAGATCCCTCTGTTGCGAGAGGAGGGCTACAGCGTGATCGCCTTCGGATCCGATGGAGGGGCTGTGACAGCCGGCCTGCATCAATCCCTCGCAGCTATGCGTGCCAGATAGGGGCGTCCCCGGCGTTGGTACGCCCGATCAGTCCGGCATGAGTTGTCTTTTTTTAACCCTTTTATTCCAGTATGCGCATTTCTGAAATTCACATCACCCCGATAGCCCTTGGTGATCCGCCTCTTTTGAACGCTGCGGGTCTGCACGCGCCCTATGCGCTGCGGACGGTCGTGGAAGTGGTGACTGACAACGGACTCCGCGGCCTGGCCGAAGTTCCCGGAAGCGCGGCGGTAGATGCCGTGCTTGAGGAGTCGCGCAACGTTGCTGTCGGAGCGGATCCATTAAATTGGCACGCATTGCAGGCGAAGCTCGAAGCGTATTTCCAACCGGAGAGCTCGGCGGCGCGGGGAGAAACTCCCTGGGATCAACGCAAGATCGTGCAGGTGTTCAGCGCGCTCGATGTGGCGTGTCTGGACATCGCGGGGAAAGCCTTCGGTGTACCGGTGGCGACTTTGCTGGGTGGCATTGTGCGGGAGCGGGTGCCGTACTCGGCCTACTTGTTCTATAAATATGAGGGCGCGGGCGGCGAGTTGGCCTTCGGAACAGACCCTGCTGCCACTGGGTGGGCGGCTGCGCGCCAACGCGCTGCGCTTGATCCGGACGGGATTGTGGCGCAGGCGAGGGCCATGGTGGACGAATTCGGATTCGGGTCGATCAAGCTGAAGGGGGGCGTTTTCGAGCCCGAGCAGGAGGTGGCGGCCCTGAAGGCTTTGCATTCGGCATTCGGTCCGTCTGTGCCGCTGCGCTATGATCCAAACGCGGTTTGGAGTGTGGAAACTTCGATTCGCTGGGGGAAAGAGCTGGAGGGAATTCTGGAGTATTTCGAAGACCCCACCCGCGGTCAGAAGGACATGGCCTCTGTGCGGCGCGCCCTCAAGATGCCTCTAGCAACGAACATGTGCACCACTTCGTTTGCCGAGCTTCCCGGAAGCATCCGTTTCGGGTCCGAGGACATCATTCTCACGGACCACCATTACTGGGGCGGGCTGCATTCTTCCATGGAACTTGCGTCATTCTGCCGCAACTTCGGGCTTGGGGTGTCTATGCATTCCAACAATCACGGTGGAATTTCAATGGCCGCCATGACCCATCTGGGGGCTGCGATGCCGAACCTGAGTTACGCGCTCGACACGCACTATCCCTGGCAGTGGGAGGACATCATCGTGGGCGGCCGATTCAAAATTGAGGACGGTTGCGTGATCCTGCCCACGGGCCCGGGCCTCGGCGTGGAACTGGATCGCGATGCCCTTGCTCGCGCGCACGAAAACTACCTGCGCTGCGGCTTCAAGGAACGCGACGATGCGCCGGAAATGCGAAAGAAGGTCCCGGACTGGAAGTTCATGTCCACCCGCTGGTAGGCGCCTGAGCGGGGTTTGTCTGGATGGTGCGCGGCCTGCAAACGAGTTGTTTCGCTGGTCCGTGCTCGTCCGTCTTTAAACACACTGGATTGCATCTCCGGTGAAGTTTTAAACGCTGTTTTTTAATCTTCTTGTTTGAAACGGTATTTTAAGTACTTCGGGCATCGCGGTTTCAAGAAACGGGTCCAAACAACAGCTTTCGAGATTGCTGCCGTGGTTTTTTGAGGTTTATAGAAAACGTGTTTTTTAGTTTCCGATTCTGGACACTTTGTTTTCCAATTCACTTATGAAAGAAGCCCCCCCTCGCATCTCGCTCCTTTCCCTAAGCCTGGTTTTGGGCTTGGGGTCGCTTCCTGTCGGCGGCGCTGAAGAATGGCCTCAATTCCGCGGACCTCACGGAGATGGTTCGGCCTCCGCCAAGGGGCTTCCTGTCTCGTTGGGGGAAGATGCCGATGTGCGCTGGAAAACGGCCATCCACGGGAAAGCGTGGTCCTCTCCGGTGGTTTCCGGGGCCAAGATATGGCTGACCACCGCCTCCGAGGATGGTGCTGAACTTTCACTGGTGGTGGTGGATAGGGAGTCCGGAAAAATTCTGCGGGATGAGGTCTTGTACAAGGTTCAGAACCCGCAGTTCTGCCACAAATTCAACAGCTACGCCTCGCCCACTCCAGTCGTGTCGGGGGGCAGGGTGTATGTGACGTTCGGTTCGCCCTACACCGCCTGTTTTGACGAACAAACCGGCGCCAAGCTCTGGGAGCGCACTGATTTTGTATGCAACCACTTTCGCGGCTCTGGTTCTTCCCCCGTCGTCTGGCGGGATTTCCTGCTGATGAACTTCGACGGCAGCGACTTTCAGTTCGTTGTCGCCCTGGATTCCAAGACGGGCAAAACCGTATGGCGTACGGAGCGAAGTGTTGATTTTAAGGACCTCAACGCTGAGGGGAAGATCACGGGCGAAGGCGACATGCGGAAGGCGTTCGCCACTCCGGTCGTTGTTGACTGGCAGGGAAGTCCCATTTTGTTGAGCAGCGGCGCCAAGGCCCACTATGCCTACGATCCCGCGAGCGGGCGCGAGATTTGGAGATTTGAGGAACACGCCCAGCACAGCGCGAGCAGCCGGCCCTTGGTGGCCGACGGCAAGGTGTTTTTTCAGAGCGGCTTCAGCAAGGGGCAGATTCTCGCCGTGAAGTTGGGGGGCAGTGGCGTTCTGGACGAATCGCAAGTCGCCTGGCGTGTGAAAAAGTCCGTGCCGAACAAGCCTTCGCTTTTGCTGGTGAAAGGTTCTCTCTACATGGTAGACGACTCGGGCATCGCCTCGTGCGTGGATGCCGCGAGCGGCGAGACTCGCTGGTCCGAGCGGGTGGGGGGCAACTTTTCCTCCTCGCCGCTGTATGTGGACGGGCGTGTCTACGCGTTCAATGAAGAGGGGAAGGTGACCGCGTTTGCCGCCGACCCCGCGGGATATCAGAAGCTCGGCGAGGGTAAGTTTGAAAGCGGCTTCATGGCCTCTCCGGCGGTAGCGGGCAACGCCTTGTTTCTGCGCACCAAAACCCACCTGTACCGGGTCGAGTCGGGGAAATCCGGAAATGGCGGCTAGGCAGCCCTTGGATCCTTTGTTTCCTGGTTGACAGATTCTTTCTCTGCGGCCACTATCCGCCCTCTTTTATCACAGACCACCATGGCCAACACACCTTCAGCCGCCAAACGCGCACGTCAGACTGAGCGCCGCACTTTGATCAATCGCCGGACTCATACCGCCGTTAAAAACCAGCTCAAATCCGTTCGTGAAGCGTTGAAGTCTGGAAAGAAAGACGAGGCACAGGTTGCTGCCAACCATTGTGTGTCCACCTTGGACAAGGCCGTGAAGACAGGGAATATGCACCGGAACACCGCGAACCGGCACAAGACTGTGATCAGCCGCTCTCTGGTCGCCCTCAACTAAGAGAGACGGAGATTTTAATATAGAAAGGCGCCTGACGAGGGCGCCTTTTTTTTGCCAACGCGGGGCGTTTTTAAAGCCCAAGACCGGGACGCTTCCGTGTGTCGTCCCGGCCTCTTGACCGCGAATAATTATTTTTGAGCGGCGATCGCTGCAAGGACGGCGTCGCCCATGCCCGAGGTGCCAACACGGTTCGTTCCCTCGCTCCAAATGTCGCCGGTGCGATAGCCCTGATCGATGGCGGTGCGGACAGCTGCCTCGATGGCGTCTGCGGCGGTGGCTTGCCCCAGGGCGTACCGCAGAAGCATTGCGGCTGAAAGGATCTGTGCGATGGGGTTTGCGATGCCCTTGCCCGCGATGTCCGGTGCGGTGCCGCCACTTGGTTCGAAGAGTCCGAACCGGCCGCCTTCCAACTCTCTAACGCCCAGAGAAGCGCTGGGCAGCATTCCCAGAGAACCGGCAATCATCGCCATTTCGTCTGAGAGGATGTCGCCGAAGAGGTTTTCCGCCAGAACGACGTCGAAGCCGCGGGGATTGCGGATGAGTTGCATCGCTGCATTGTCGACGTAGAGGTGGTTGAGTTGCACATCCGGATATTGTGCGGCTAGGTCGGTGACGGTCTTCCTCCAGAGGACCCCGTTTTCGAGGACATTCGCCTTGTCGATGGAGGTCAGTTTTTTGGAGCGCCCCCTGGCTGCTTGGAAGGCGACGTGGGCGATCCGCTCGATCTCGCTGCGCTTGTAAATCATCGTGTCGATCGCGACGGTATCCCCATTCTCAGTGTGGGTTCCCTTTGGCTGTCCGAAGTAGAGCCCGCCCGTGAGTTCGCGCACGCAAAGGACATCAAATCCGCCCGCGATGAGCTCCTCTTTGACCGGAGAGGCGTGCGTAAGATTGGGATAACAACGGGCCGGCCGCAGATTGGCAAAGAGCTGAAAGTGCTTGCGCAGGGGGAGAAGCGCCGCGCGTTCGGGCTGCTCTGCAGGGGGAAGCGTCTCCCATTTTGGGCCGCCCACTGAACCGAACAGGATGGCGTCCGATTGTTCGCAAACCTCGATCGTGTGGGAGGGAAGCGCCTTGCCCGCTGCGTCAATCGCCGCGCCGCCCACGAGTGCCTCGGTCAGCTCGAGCCGGAAGCCGAACTTGGATTGAACCGCGTCCAAAACCCGGATCGCTTCTTCCATCACCTCGGGGCCGATCCCGTCCCCCGCCAGTACAGCAATTTTGTAGGAATGCATAGAGCCTCCGATTTTAAACCGAGTGCGCCGCCTCCGGAAACTGTGAAAAGTAAAGTTTTGCGAATTCGCCCGCAATGGTCGCTGAAACCGCAGGGGCAGAGGGCCGGCTTACTCCTTGCGCCGGCCCATAAGCAGGTCTGCGGAGGTCACTTTGAACCCCAAGGCAGCCCAGTAGACGGTCCCTTTGTGGATTTCGTACTGGTTGCGCGCCGCCTCTTTCGCGCCGGCAAGGGGTGGGTAAAACCCGAGCGGCACAGAAATTGATCTTCCGTCAGCCAGGTCGAAGCACAGAGTTGTCCGCGTCACCCAGACGGCTTCCACGGGGGGAGGGGGGCGCAAACCCGCAGAGGGCGGCCCGTGTTTGGTGCTGGAGTTGGACATTGAGAAGGCCAGGGGATAGGGATATAAACTAGCAGTACGAAGCAGGGTTGGAAACTCCCCTGTGCGCCGGGCGGCGCTCTGGGTGCGGCTTTAGTGCCGCAAAACTGGGGTGGCCGCCATGGTTTCGTTTTGTCGCCGCCGCGATCCGTTTTGAATGACAGTCATGCTGGCCTGTAAAGAGTTGTACCGGGCGCTTGTCATTGGAGGGATGGTAGAGGCGCGAACGGTTCCTGCAGCGCCGCCAAGTTCATCACCCCGTCCCCCAATCTCATTTCCCCTATCCAAAACCGTGCAAGACTTCACCGGAGGCGGAATCCACGCCCTGCCCAGCCGCACCACCCGCTCCAGCGGCGACCCTGAATTCGATCAGCGCATTCACAAACTTGTTTCGGAGTGGGGCACCGACGAGCGCACCGCGGGCCTGATTGCGGAAATGATCATGACGGCTCTAAAGCTCGCCCGTGACGAGGCCGGCATTGCGGACCTCAAGCTTTTCAACCGCTCGCTCAGGGAAATGCGAAACGCCTCCCGGGTGTTCGCTCCCTACAGGGAAAGACGCAAGGTGGTCGTATTCGGCTCGGCTCGGACGGCCCCCTCTGAGGAGGAGTTTCAGGCGGCGGAACTTTTTGCGGAACGGATCCGCGAACTCGGCTACATGATCATCACAGGCGGCGGGGATGGAATCATGGGGGCGGCCCAGAAGGGCGCCGGCAGGGAGTCGTCCTTTGGACTGAACATCCGGCTGCCGTTTGAACAGAGGGCCAACGCAACGATCGATGGTGACCAGAAGCTCGTTAATTTTAATTACTTCTTCACCCGGAAATTGAATTTCGTGAAGGAATCCCACGCCGTCGTATTGTTTCCGGGTGGATTCGGAACCATGGACGAGGCTTTCGAGGTGCTGACGCTTATGCAGACCGGAAAGGCGCGCATTCTGCCTGTCGTGATGGTCGACAAGACCGGAGGGTCCTACTGGAACACGTGGTACAGTTTTCTCGCAGAGTACCTCTTGAAGCTCGGTCTCATCTCGCCAGAGGATTTCCATCTGTTCAAGGTCACCGACAAGCTCGAAGAGGCGGTTGAGGAGATCGAACAGTTCTACCGCAACTTTCATTCTTACCGCTGGGTCGGGCAGCGGTTTGTGATACGCATCCGCCACGCACTGTCCGACTCGGCGCTCGCTGAAATCCGGAACTGCTTCGGTGATATCCTTGGAACGAACATCCTTGAACAGACTACCGAGCTGCCCGAGGAGCAGAACGAGAGCGAGATCTCCGGTCTTCCCAGGCTGGTGTTTATTCCGGCGGTTAAAAATTTCGGCAGGTTCCGGCAGTTGATAAACGCGGTGAATGCAGCTGAATGGCTTTGAGCAGCCGGTGAATGCTTGCACAAATGTTTGGGAACTTTCGGGCCACCAAACATTCAGGTTAACGAATGTAAGAATGAAGAAGCAGGTGTTGGTGTTTTTGTTTCTAAGGGTCTGATGGCGGCAGAATGACCCCTCAAAATAACGGTGACCGCCGCGAGTGTAAAAATGAGCATGAATGCATCGATTTTTTTGAGCGTTTCGAACCCACGCCTTGCAGGCACGTCGACGCCGACGCCCGAGGTGGATTCTGAAGTGAGCCTGGACTCACCGTGGAATGTCATCGTGCATAACGATCCCATCAACCTCATGTCGTATGTCACAAAAGTGTTCATGAAAGTTTTCGGGTTTACTCAGGAGAGGGCAGAAAAGCACATGATAGAGGTGCACAAGCTGGGAAGGTCGGTGGTTTGGACCGGAGAACGGGAGAGGGGCGAACTCTTTGTTCAGCAGCTGCATTCCTACCTATTACTTTCCACACTGGAGCGCAGCCGATGAGCCAGAAGTTATCTTTAAAATTAAAGGCACCGGACGTCTTCGTTCTCGAGGGGCTGGATGACTTCCTCGCAGCCCTGCTGCGGGAGGTTCCTGACGCGGGTGCGCCGCATCCGGATTCTGCAGAGCGTTTTTTTCCCAAGTTGACGGCCGGGCGAGACAAGGCTGCGGACGAGGAGTGGAGAGACCTGGTTGGGTCTGACTTGGAGACGCATTTCAGCTGGAACCGTGACCGTGTGGAGCAGGATTTGAAGGGCCTCAGGAGCCCAGGGGGCGAGGTGTGGGAGGTGGAGATTCCAGTGGCTGGGATGCCTGCGTGGATTCATGCGCTGAATCAGGCGAGGCTTTCGCTTTCCGAGAGGTTCCAGTTGGACGAGGTGGATCTGGAGGAGTCGGGAGGAAAACCCGGCCCCGAGGGGCTGATTTTATTTCAGATGCAATTTTACGGAATGCTTCAGGAGTGGTTGCTGTCGGCGGGTGATTCTGTGTGAGGAGAGTGGGGCGAGGTTGAAGGGAGGAAAAGAAGGGGACTAAAGCAGTAAAAACAGCCTTGAGACTTTGCTGATCAGGACTATTCTAGATCTTCCGCGGACATCTCCGCGTTTTAGATTTGCCAGTGTAGCTCAGGGGTAGAGCAACTGATTCGTAATCAGTAGGTCCCGGGTTCAATTCCCGGCACTGGCTCCCTTATAATGAGGGAGTTATGGAGGGTTTCAAAAAAGTCACCCTGATTGAGTGTTAGTTGCGTGGCAGTTATGCGGTTCAACTTTTGGCCCTTTTCCCCGCCTGCTGGAGACCAGAGTCCTGCTCTGACGTCGTTACATTGCTTGTTGATCTGACTCTCTGTCGTAAGCGGCAGGATGGGGGGCGGGGGGCGCGTCTCTGTGGCCATGATAAAGCGGCAACGCATCAGGCCGTCCGAAAAATGTTTTTACAAACGAGCCGCCGTTCAATGAACGGCCACCACTCCACATCGTGGAATATGCTGTTAAAATGTTCAACATGAGACCATTGCAAACATGACGACCACACTCCCAGCGGAGAATGCCTTTTCTGGAAAGGGGTTGGATTAGCCGCCTTAGTCGGAGGCATGGGCGTAATATGGTGTGTTGTTAACTATGGTGTGGAAATTGTAGCAGTCGTGGGTGTTGCTATCCTTATGTGTTTGATTGGAATAAGCCTCATATTTTCGGGTAGGTAATTTCTTATTCCTCCTCGCCCTCCACCAGGCTCAGCAGCTTCAGTATTAAGCGCGCCCCGAGACGATACCGCGCGCGCGAGCTGCGGAATGGGGCGAAAAGCAATTTCTTACCAATTTTTGCCGGCACGAGCGAAGGCAAATGCTCAGTGGGTGGGAGGAGAAACCGCACCACCGCTAACAACAGCCTAAGATTTGTCTCCGCCCTCGGTCAGTCGTAGGAAAAATCGCCTCATGTTCCGGACCCTCAAAAGCAATTCTCCCTTAAGCGCGCCCAGAGACGACACCGCGCGCGCGAGCTGCGGAATGGGGCGAAAAGCAATTTCTTACCAATCGAAAGAAACACCCAGGAAACAAACTCTCACCCTGCTCACCGCCCTGCTGCTGACTCCGCTGGTTGTTCCAGCCCAAGAGCAACCGGTGGCGAACCGCCTGTCGGCGTGGGTGCCAACAACGCACCCGGACTGGGTGCGTTTGCCGGAGGTGGGGGGCGGGAAGGTGACGTTTCGATTAAAAGCGCCAAGGGCCAGTGACGTGAGAGTGTCGGGGGATTTTCCCGGCGGAAAATCCCTTCCGCTGATCAAAGATGACAAGGGCGTATGGACGGTGACGGCGAGCGCGGAACCCGGATTATACACTTACAGGCTGATTCTCGATGGCGTTCCGGTCCTTGATCCTGGGAATCCACGTTTGCATCTCGGTCCCACCGGTCATTTGAACGCATTTGAAATGCAGGGACCGCAGCCGACGTTTTTCGACGTGCAGAAGGTGCCGCACGGAGTGTTGTCCACCCTCACGTATGAGTCAAAAGTGACGGGGGATCCGAGGCAGGTTGTGGTGTATACGCCACCGGGGTATGGCACTGACGCATCGGTGCAATTTCCGGTGCTCTACTTGCTGCACGGCTATGGCGATGATGAGGGCACATGGTCCCAGTTTGGTTTTGCGCATCGCATTGCCGATAACTTGCTGGCGAATGGAAAGATGAAACCAATGATCATCGTCATGCCGAACGGGCACGCCACCAAGCGGGGTGATGATGCATCCAAGGCGGAATTACTGGAAGAGATCATTCCGCTCGTTGAACAGGACTATCGGCTGAAGGCGGGGGCGAAGAATCGGGCGATTGCGGGTCTGTCTATGGGCGGTGCACGTTCACTGATGATTGGGCTGAACAATCTCGACAAATTCAGTTGGGTGGCAGTGTTTAGCGCGAGTCTGCCAACGAATCGATTTTCGGCATTCATGGCTGATCCCAAGGCGGCTAATGAGAAGCTCAGCCTGTTTTGGATTGGCAGTGGCCGGCAGGACGGTGGCTTTGCTGATGTGGAAAAGATGGTGGAGGCATTCAAGGCGGCAGGCATCCATCTTGTGTGGCATCCGACCGAGGGCGCGCATTGCTGGCCAGTATGGCGGGATGATTTGCACGAAGTGTTGCCGTTGCTATTTCGGTAACGAAATTAACCCTAAATGAGGGGGCGGAAATCAGGCCCGGGCCCGGGAACGATTTCCGAATTTGCGACGTCCGTTTCTTCCGCCTATTCTTTCAAGCGCGCCCCGCGACGATACCGCGCGCGCGAGCTGCGGAATGGGGCGAAAAGCAATTTCTTACCAATCTACCCGGCAACGATCGTGAGCTTTCAGTTTACGTCACGGAGGCCTATTACAAAGGCCCTGGCAGCCGCGTTCGCCGCTTCGTCTATCGCACCTGATGGTTTCGTGTCCGCTCATGCCAACGAAGGAACGTTGGTCACAAAGCCCTTCACATTTAAAGGATCTGAGCTGGTCCTGAATATCCTAAGCAGGGGCGAGACTCGGGCGGAACTGCAGGATGCCACTGGTAATGTATTGCCCGGTTTTGCTTTAAATGACTGCACGCCAATCACCGCAGATTCCATCGAACACGTCGTTATTTGGAAAGGCGGACCGCTATCAACCCACTCAGGAAAGCCTGTGCAACTGCGCTTCGTATTGCAGGATGCGGATCTTTTCGCGTTGCAGTTCAGGGCTCAATAAACCCATGCCGCAAGCCGCAACCATTCCGAGCGGGAACTCTTGAGCAAACGTTCCCTCAAGGAGTCTGCCGTCTCGGGACGGTCCCATGCAAAGTCCAGATTGGCTGAAGGAATGTTGAACCCGCTCGGCATGTCTTGAGCATTGCAGAACAGGCCAAAGCGCACAAGAGCGCCTTGGGGAGAGGAAGGCAGGCTGCAGGGAGTGACACGCTCATATGCTCTCCGGTGGGGACAGAAAGAGTGAGGAGCCCCGGAGCCATTGCCATGGGCTGCTGAGCGCATTGTTTAAAATGAACAAATTTTACCAACGGAGCGAACCGGGAGAGAAAAGAGGGGAAGGAAATTCGTAAAATTCGTTCTTCGTAGTCGCTGGAGCTTGGTGGCGCGGTTCCAGCAGCAGGCACCCCCCTTTTATAGGGGTGGCAAAAGTGGCGCGTCCTTCTGACATTTTTGAGGTGAAAATTCTGAGAACTGTCGCAAGCAATTTTCGGGTGAAACACTTTCGGTAATCTCACTGTGCAAAGCCGGCTTGAGGGATCGCTTTCCCTCGCTGCATCCAACTTTGTTTTGCGCTTGCACAAAACGGCATCAGAACCGCATCAGGGCTTGGTCCGGAGCGATGTCCTCGGCCTCCTGCGCTGGTCTATCGTTTGGCGCGGTCCGTCTCCTTGCACGCCTCCGGTTCGTAGACCTTCAAATTTGGTTGTGGTCCCCCGTTCGACACGGCAAGCATCCTGCCGTCAGGACTCCACATCAGTCTGGATGTCAGAATGTTGCGAAAGCACCGGAACTCCTCCAAGAGAGTTTCCTTTTCTACGTCCCAAATCTTGACGGAGTAATCACTCGAAGCGGTCGCTATGACCGGAAGAGAAGGATTCCAGGCCACCGCAGTCACCGGCCCCTCATGAACTCTCATCGTTTTTTGGACCGTCAGCGTCGCCGCATTGCGGACGCGCACACGCATGTCGGCGCCAGCCTCAACCAGTTGAGTTCCATCTGGGGAGGCATCCAGCCACAGGGCGTCTGGAGCCGGCGCCACCAATTCACTCTGAAAGTTCTTAACGTTCCAAGAAACGATTGCACGATCGTTGGTTGTATCCGAGTGGTCCGAATCGTTTGGAATCATTCTGATTTGCGCCATTCGGGACTCGTCCATCCATACGGGAGGAATCCTTTCCGTTCGGTCTGTGTAACCTTTCAGAGGAGGTGTTTCTAAATGTTTTCCCGTCGCAGTTTCGAACAGGCCTGTTGTAGTCCATACCAATCGTCCAGACGGACTGAAGCGGATCTCCCAATAATTTTCAGGGACTTTAAAACGCCGAATCTCCTGAAGGCTCCCTCCGTCTGTTTTATAAACCGTTAATTCACGGCCGCCTGAAAACCTTGCTCCAAGCCAGTTTCCCGCCGGGTTTCGGATCAGCTGGATAGCCGCATTTGGTGCCTCTTCGCTGGTCAGCGACAAGGTAGCCGCTTCCGTGTCAGGCACGTTTTTTCTGAGATTCAGGATCGTAAAAGAAGCTTCCGCCTTTTTAGCTTCACGGTCGACGCTCACTGAGCCCGTGGTGACTAGCGTCGCAGGACTGTTAAGAAAGCTGATTCCATCATAGCTGAAGGAGTGAACACTTAATTCTGCTTTGGGAATCGGTTGGGACGGCGACCAAACCTTCATTCTATTGCCGCGCACCACCGCAACCCTATTGGAGAGTGGGTGTGTGACCAACCTGGCAAGGTCCTTGCCTTTTCCTGTTTTGACGAGACGGCTTTGAGTCACACGCCCGTCGGCCGGGTCATGCAGGAGGATGACGGCAGAGTCGTCAGACACTTGCGTCAGGGTGACTGCAATATTTGCATCAGGGAAGATCGAAAGGCTGCTGAGGTGACGTCTTCCTGCTTGCCATGAACCGTTTGGCAGGCGCTCGTCAAAAATCTTTTTTCCAGTGGGCGTTTCAAATTTACGAAGGATCCCGTTGGAAAGGGTGAAGACACTTTTTTCTTTGGTTGAGAACGCAAAAGTCTCAGGCGCGGCGGCGCCGATTTTAAATCCGTATTTGGAAATCCCCCCTTTGGGCTCTCCCGTGGCCAAAGGAAACTCGACTGGAGTCTCATTCACACGGCGCAGCAAAACAGAGCTTTGATCCTCAGAAAGGCAAGCGATACCGTTTCTTTTATCTGTACTGTCACCTTCATCTTTCGGCCATTTCCAGCGGAGGGCGCCGTCGACGGTATTCAAGATGTGAAAGTGCGCTGGATTTGTTAGCGACGCGAGGAGGACCGTGCTGTTTTTGTCGAATTGAAGATAGGGATGCTGCGATCCTGCAGGCGAAAAAACAAAATCGGGCCTTTTGATTTTTGTCTTCAAGTCAATCATCCTGACGTGCATCTGCCTTCCCTTTTCGTCAAAAGCAGATACGGCTGCAAAGTCCGCCCCCGGGGATATCGCGAGGCGAAAATATTGAAACCCTTCCTCGGCTTCCGATTTAGCATCAACGAAATCCTCCACGCTGCCTGTTGCAAGGTTCACCGTCCGGATCCATCCATCCTCGTGCAATGCCAAGAGCAGGTCAGCGTTTTCGGGGTGCGGTTCAAAATTAATCCAGGGCGAGCGATCCTTTAAATCAATCGGGGTATCAGCCGCCCCAGCGAGAAGCGAAAGGTAGTGCCACTCTTGGTCACGGAAATCTTTGTCAACAAGGTCCAGCGCGCGCTGCATTTGGCCGGCGTCTTGCGCTTGTTCGGCCGCCTCTGCCAGAGCGATCTGGGCGCGAGCCTGTTCTTTCCGGACTCTCTGCTTTTCTACTTCAGCCCTATCTGCCGCCTGCACTGCCTCTTTCGCGCTCTTCCTGGCGCTTCGTTCACTCGCCACCAAAACACAGGTGAAGATCAGAGCCCCGACCATGGCGACTCCAGCGATGCTTGAGGCTAATCGGTGCCTCTTGAGCATAAGAACCACATGGCGGAGGAAGTCGGCTTCCTCGGCCTGCGTTGCAAAGCCGGCCAAATACGCCTCCAGATCCCTTGTGAGCTCCTTGACACTCGGGTAGCGGCGCTCCCTATCCCTCGCCAGAGCCTTCAAGGTTACCGCCCGCAAAGCGTCCGGCACGAACCTCGATGCGGGTGCATCCGTTTGACGCGTGCCACTGGGGAGCGCCATGGTGGTCGTGGCTCCACTGCGGATTTTTTCGAGAACTTCGTTTAAAGAAGACCCGCTCACCGGCGGCCGCCGCGTCAGGATCGCGTACAGAATGCCTCCGAGCGAATAGATGTCCGAACGCTCGTCCAGTCCGCCGTACACTCCGTTCGCCTGCTCCGGGGACATGTACTGGGGCGTGCCCTCGATGTAGGGGAGGGTCTCCGGTTCGTCCTCCTGCGGGCCATTCCCAGCCGGTTCCTGGCCGGGCCTGCGGATGGTTTTTGCAAGGCCCCAGTCCATGACAAGCACCTCCCCGAACTCGCCCACCATGATGTTGTCGGGCTTGAGGTCGCGGTGCAGGTAGCCCTTGGAATGGGCAAAGGACATGGCGTCGCAGACCTTGCGGAAGATTTCCAGCAGCCGCATGCGCGGGTATGCCTCCGTGGCCTCCCTGTCGCCCGAGGCAAGCTGTTTGATGATCGCCTGAAGGGTGCGCCCCTGGATGAGCTTCATCGAATAGAAGGGGCGTCCCCCGGAATCGACGCCGACGCTGTGGATCGGAACGATGTTGGGATGCGCAAGGGCCGCGAGGATTTTTGCTTCGCGGAAAAACTGGGGCTCTCGGGCGGGATCGCCGACCGTGCTCACTTTGAGTGCCACGTGCCGGTCGAGGGAGGTGTCCTCGGCGGAGAAGATCCTTCCCATGCCGCCCCGGGCGATCTCGCTTTTGACCTCGTAGTCCATGCGCACCGGCACCTTGTCCGAGATGGAGATTTCGAGTTCTTCCATGGAGAACGCCATGGTGACATCCCCGCTAAACGCTGTGCTCTGCAGGGGAGTGTCCTTGGTGCTGGAGGAGGCTGTCCGCAATGCCACGGTGTCCTCAGTGCCGGGAAGGCGGTAGACGATGCGTCCGGTGACGTCGAGATTTTCGGGATCCGTGAGCGGGCCAAACTCGGGCCGCGCTGGGTGGACGAGTCGCAGGGTGGAGTCCGGGTTGGTCTCAGACGGACCATTCGCGGCTGCCTGTTTGACGAAGATCTTTAGGGAGCCGATCTGAACCGTTGCAGGGCAGCAGACGTTGACGAGTCCGTGGATGGGGGCTCCGTTGAGCAGGACGGGCGGGTTTTCCTCAAAAGCGCGGAGTTGGAGCATGTCCGGGGCGGCTACGAATTCGGCGTGTCGCGGGGCGACGCCGGGAGAGGTGGCAATGACCTCGCAGATGGGGGAGGTGCCAACGCGGAGGGAGCCCTCGCTCAGCTGGAAGGAGCGCTCGGCGGAGGCGTTTTCGGAGACGAGGATTTC
>CANFTB010000048.1 GCA_947449735.1 Chthoniobacteraceae bacterium
CCAGCTCCACTTCGAAAATCAGCGTCTCGTCCGGCCCAATCAGACCGCCGGCGCCCTACAAGTTCAACCCGGAAAAGGAGGCTCACGCGGAGCCGCGGAGAGCGCGGAGAAAATCCTTCAAAACACTGAAAGAAAACCACTTGTCTACCATCTCCGCGGCTCCGCGCCTCGGCGTGAAATCCTCTATTCCTTCTGCCGCAGCCGCTATTTGACGGCCACCAGCTCCACTTCGAAAATCAGCGTCTCGTCCGGCCCAATCAGACCGCCGGCGCCCTGGGACCCGTAGGCCAGGGTGGACGGGATGTAGAGTTCCGCCTTCCCCCCCTCCTTGAGCAACTGGAGGCCCTCGGTCCAACCCTTGATCACACGGTTCAAGGCAAACGTCGCGGGCTCGCCGCGCTTGTACGAACTGTCAAACTCCGTGCCGGTCAGGAGACGCCCCCGGTAGTGAACCACCACCGTGTCGGTCGCCTTCGGCTGGCGCCCCTTCCCCTCGGTGAGCACCTTGATTTGCAGCCCGCTCGGCAGGGTCTTCACCCCCTCTACCTTGGCGTTCTGTTTTAAAAACGTGTCGCCTTTGATCAACGCAGACTGAGCCGATCCGGAGACCGGGGCGAATCCAAGGGCCAGGGCAAAACTGAGAGCAATAGAAAGACGCATAGGGTGTAGGGGTGTTCCCCAACTCCTGCCTCAGGAACGTCCCGAAGGCAAGCGAATGGAGAACGCCACACGCAAACCTCCGCCACGCTATTTGCGCGCCTCGGGCGTCACGTTCAACTTGACCGCCTCCCCTCCCCGCTGGACTGAAACCTCCACCGACTGCCCGATCTTCACGGCATCCAGCGCGTAGGTGTAGTCGTAGATGTTGGTGATCTTCTGTCCGCCGAACTCGACGATAACGTCCCCGCCCTTGAGCCCGCCCTTTTCCGCAGGACTGCCGGCGCGCACCCCGCTCAGCTTGACGCCTTTCACCTCCGTGGCGTAGTCGGGAATCGAGCCGATATACGCGCGCAGCGTCTCCCTCGAACCCGACTCCTGCTGCGCCGAACGTTCTACGCGGGCGAAGTCCGGCTTCTCCGGCGCGGAAACGAGGTCGCCGATCAACGCACCCGCAAAGCGCGAGATCCGCTCGAGACCGGGGTAATCGATCTTCTCGGGCGTGTCCGACGGCCGGTGGTAGTCGTCGTGCGAGCCGGTGAAAAAGCTCAGCACAGGGATGCGCTTTGGATAAAAGCTGGTGGTGTCGGTGGGCAGGTACGGGTCGTCCTGCAGCACGAGGTTGAAACCGGCGGCGACGTTGCGCCGTTCGATCGCCTTTTTCCACGATTTGGAGGACGCGATCCCCTGCAGGTTGAGGCGATTTTCACGCAACCGGCCGACCATGTCGAAGTTCAGATAGGCCACGATTTTGCCAAGTTCCACCGGCGGCTTCTCTACAAAGGCAGCCGAGCCGATCAGCCCGACCTCTTCACCCGACCAAAACCCAAGGATCACGCCGCGTTTGAACTTCTCAGGATGCGCCTGCCGCTCCTGCGCCAGCGCCGCCCCGATTTCCATCAAGAGAGCCGTGCCCGAAGCGTTGTCGTCCGCGCCGTGATGCACGCCGCCCTCCTCGCCCGAGCGGGCGAGCGAGTTCGATTCGGCCCCCTTGCCAAGATGGTCGTAGTGGGCCCCCGCCAGCACCCATTCCCCGGTCGACTCCGGCCCCGGTGGAATCACGGCGACCACGTTGCGGTCGGTCCCCCGCCGGTGCTCCACGCCGGCCTCCAAACGGACCCGCACCCCCGGCAGCACAAAGCCCCCGGCGACGTGGGGGTTCTCGTCGTCCAGCTCCGCCTGGATCTGTTTCAAGTTCTTCCCCGTTCCCGCCAAAAGGGCGTCGGCGACATTCAGTCCCACCGAGTGCGCCAAGATCCCCGAACCCGCAAGCGAGTTGTCCGAGGACAGCCCGAGCAGCTCCCCCGGCTGCGTCGACGCCGGACCGGACACCACCAGCACAGCCTTCGCCCCGCGTTCCCTAGCCAGCATCGCCTTGTAGCGCAGTCCCGCGTACCGGTTCAACTGCGCACGGCGCTGGGCATCCACGCCCTCGGGCACGTAACGCAGCAGCAGCACGACCTTGTCCTTCACGTCCAGCCCGTCATACGAGTTGTAGCGACGCGTGCCATTCCCCTCGGGGACGGACAGACCGTAGCCCGCAAAGACGACCTCCGCATCCGCAGTCCCGGAGTCGCTGAAGGGCAAGGGACGGAAATCCTTTTCGAGGGCGTACGACGCCTCCTTGTCAGCGACCACCGACACGAGCCGGTTGTGGTCCGGCTGCAACTGCACGCCGGCGGGAAACTCGAACTCCTGCTGGAATCCCCCCTCGGCGGGCTGCAAACCGGCCTTCTTCGCGTAGTCGACCAGCCACTCCGCCGAGGCCTTCGCCCCGGCGCTTCCGATGCGGCGACCCTCCCGCAAGGGCGAGGCCAGCCACTCCACCTGCGCCTGCAAATCCGCGGCCCGGATTTCGGGCGAAAAAGCGGAGGCCGGAGCATCCGCCGCTCCGGCGCGCAGCGGACTCTGCTCAATCGCACTCAGCGCCGCGGTGTGATCCCAGTCTGCGAGATGGAGCTGGGACTTCCCTTCGCCGCCGCGGTTGGTGGTCCAGCACAGCTTCATGCCGTCCGGAGAAAACACGGGCAGCCCGTCGAAGCCGGGGGTGTGGGTGACCCGCACGGGCTCCCTAGTTCCGGCGGCGTCGACGAGAAAGAGTTCGAAGTTGTCGAAGCCCAGTTTGTTTGCAGTGAAGATGACGTACTTCTGCGAGGGATGATAATAGGGCGCCCACGACATGCAGCCGAAGTTCGTGATCCGGCGCACGTCGGTACCGTCGATCCTTGCGCTGTAAATGTCGGCGTTCATGCCGGCGGCGTCGAAGCGGCGCCAGAGGATGCGCAGGCCGTCGGGCGAGAAGAAGGGGCCGCCGTCGTAGCCGGGGGTGTCGGTGATCCGCCGCACGCCGGACCCGTCGGCGTTCATGACATACAGGTCGGCGTAATAAGCGGGATCCTTGTCAAAACGGGCCCGGTCTTCGGGGGAAAGCTTTTCAAGCGGGTAGGCGCCGCGGGTCGAGGAAAACACGATGAGCGAACCGTCGGGCGAAAAGGACGCCTCGGCGTCGTAACCGGGCGCCTCAGTGAGCCGCCGCATTTCGGTGCCGTCGGGCTTTGCCGTGTAGATCTCGTACTCGGGATCGTAGTCCCAGGAGTAGCGGCGTGTTTTTCCGGAGGCCCGGAACTCGAGCTCGGCCTTCTGTTTTTCCTGCGCCTTGGGATCGGCGTGGGTTGAGGAGAAGAGAAGGCGCCCGGTTCCCGGCTGGAAGAAGGCGCAGGTGGTCTTGCCCGAACCGGGGCTGAGCCGGCGGGTGTCGCCGGACTCCAGGTCCAGCACGTAGATTTGGTAGAAGGGGTTTGCGGGGTCGCGTTCGCTCTGGAAGGCGAGCGCCTTTCCGTCGGGCCTGAAATACCCCTCGCCGCTGCGCACGCCCTCGTAAATGAGCTGCCGCGAGTTTTTGAGAAAGTCCGCCTCGCCTGCTGCAAAGCCGGAAATCTTCAAACTCAAGAGGGCCACGCCGGAGGCAATGAGTAAGGGGGTGCGCATGCTCCAAGAGTTAACACGCGCCGCGCCGCGGGCAAGCGGGAGGAGCGGGCCGGCAAAAATCACCGGGAGCGAAGCGTGCCAGCGGCTCACCTCACCGAGACAATGAGGGCGTGGTAGCGTGCCTTCGGAGGTTTGGAATCAGGAATGCCCTGCGCATCACATCCGTGTCGTTTCGAGGTGACGTCCGGAAAGCGGAGTTCGCCGAGAATCAACGCCCGGGATGAGACCTGACTGGAATGTGGCGGGGCGGCGGCTGCGGGGCGAGCAGTCCGCATCACGCATGCAGGAAGCTGTTCTCCAGTAATTTTTTAGCCTGCTGGAGGTGAGGAGCAGGGTGGTGTGGCTGAATGTTCTTTTTTGGTGAAATGTACGAACGAGAACCGCACTTGTGAAACTGTGAATCTGTGGCAGGATGGGATCATGAAGAACATCACCGTGAGTGTAGATGATGAAACCTACCGGATGGCTCGCATTCGAGCGGCAGAACGTGCGACCTCTGTCTCGGCGCTGGTGAAGTCTTATCTCCTTCAAATTGCATGTGGCGGAACTGCAGAAACTGACTTCCAGCGTCTGGAGCGTGAAGAGCGCGAGCTCCGTGACGAATTGCGTTCCCAACGGCTCGGCTTGAGTTCAGCACATAATTTAGGCCGAGAAGAATTGCATTCCCGCCATGAGATTCGTTGACACTAATATCCTCTTATATTCCTTGGAATTGGACGCCGGGGAGTCGGAGAAGGGAGAGATAGCGCGAAGAATTTTGTTGAGCGCTGATTTGGCCCTTTCAGTGCAAGTACTTCAGGAGTTTTATGTGCAAGCCACTCATTCACGACGTCCTGCTGCGCTGACGCATGATTTTGCAGTGCGATTGATTGAGAAGTGGATGAGATTTCGGATTCAAGACAATACGATTTCGGTATTACGTGATGCACTTGAAATTAAGGCGCGGTATGGAATGTCGTATTGGGATGCAGCAATTGTAGCAGCGGCTCAATGTGCCCGGTGCAATGAATTGTTAAGTGAAGATCTGAACCACGGGCAGCAGTATGGAAGTGTGACGGCAGTGAATCCTTTTGTAAAAACGTAAGAACGATTTCACGAAAAGGGCGGTTCCGAAGCAGGCTAACGCAGGAGCTCACCCGCCCCCGGAGAGCGGCACGGGAGTTGCTGCTTCGAGCAGCCGCCGTGACGCATGTAGGCTGTTCGTCTGCAGCGACTTGTTAGGCGCGCTGAAGTCCGTAAATGGAGGAATATTTCATTCGAGTGGAGAATATTTCCATGTCCAATCTCCTTTATAATTAAAGTTTGTTATGTTTGTGAAGTTTTCATTGCTCACTGGATTCACTTTGCCGTTATTATCTACTCCGTCGAACCCGATGCTCCACAACTTATAACGACCTTCTTCTGTTTTGATATACTTTAATGGTTGCTGCGCTATTTGATCCAGCGGCGTGCTTGCTATAAATTCTGGAACGAGCTCCTGGAGAGTGCTTGGATATCGGTTGTAGTGATTGAAATATAATTCAAGCGCCATGGCCGTATATGCTTGCTGATCCCTTGAATTTCCGCAAAGGGAAGAGCTGACTATGAATGGCAAGTTTGGAGGGGTGTGGAGATCGAGTGCTAGAAGGTATTGCGACAAAAATTCATCCCGGAGATTGTTGAATTTTTGTTCTGCCTCTAATACTGCCTTTTTAATTTCATTGGAATTTTCTGATTTTAAAGCATTTAATAGACTGGGATAGAAGCGCTCTGCCGCAACGGTGTAGTTGTAGTCGAGCCATCCATTTGGTAAAAGTCTTGCGACGATAAGTGGCATTACTGGTTCCGCTGGCATTGGACTTGCAAGTTTACTTCTACCCGGTCCTTTTAAGTAAATGTGCGAATCCATTCCAAAACACGCTTCTGTTCGATGGACATATAACAATGTTGCGTTAGTACGTGCAGGAAGATGTCCTCTTTGGATCTGTCTCAACTCTTCTGAGTTGAAAATGCGTTTATTTAGCGCGGACCACAACGTCCTTCTGTAAATCTGATCCAGTGTAATGGCGACAAGGTGAGAGATTAGAAACGGTTCCTGGGTGGTTGCTGATGCGAGTTGGCGAATCGCAATGATTGAACCGAGTGCGATTTTTGTATTTCTAGCGAGAATTGCTGCTTCTGCCCGTAATTGAAGCATGTTGCATAGTACAAGAACCTCGTTGAGTCCCTTCATCATGCTATTTTCCCACAAAGGACTTGACCAATTACGTGCGGCTGCTGGCGGAGTAAATTGAGCGTAAGGAAAATCTGTCGACGAGGTGATTTCTGCGAGTAATGGAAATTTATTTTCGATATATGCCAATATTTCAGAACTATCTGTACCGTAGGTGAATGCATTGGGTGCAATTTCAGTGACTTTCAGATACTCAATTAAATTTTCTGCGCTGAGAGAGTTGCCCGTAATAGATCCATCCCTTCGTATTTGATTGAATATTTTTGGGTCAGTTTTAGGCAATCGTAATTCGGCTAATCTTCTGCGTATCGGATTGGGAGTTGCTGGATTGTGGCGATCGTCGACGGCGAGCCCTTTTAGGGCTGGGATAGCGGCAAAGTTTTCAGAATCAGGAAGAGCAAGAGGGAGTAGTTTTTCAAGATCGAATGTCTCGCCACTGTGTTCAATGGCCGCTATAGTGCGATGATATCTCTGGGTTGCACGATAGTTTAGATAAAATACAACCAAACATAATGCTATTGCTGCCAAGATTATAGCAACAGTTATCTTTTGGAGTAAATGAAATGGCAGGCGAGGTGGTGGCATTTGGTATATATTGTATTTACGCTACACGCAGGAGGTTCAGCAAATTGTTGGCGAGAGCGTAGTCCTTTTTTGAGGCCGGTAATCGCAAGCGCCTAACGCCAGAACTGAGCCACGACCGGAGTGCGGCGGGCGGGCTGCTGCGAAGCGAGCAGTCCGCATGACGCATGTAGGGAGTTGTGCTCCAGTGACTTGTTAGGCGACTGGGCGTGGAGAGCAAATATGTGTACAAAACTACGGGCCATTTACTTGCCTTTTTCTAAGAGCTCTCTCGTGTATTCAGGCGGAAACTTCACCCCCAACGCAGTCGCTGCATCCTTCTTGTTTTTTGCTCCGCTGTAATCACAAAGGTGAAACAGTGTGTATGACCAGTGCTCATATAACGATGGATATGAGGAATCAATTTTAGCTGCTTTTGAGAATACTTGATCGGCGTCCTTTAGTTTATTTTTTGAAGCTTCTTTTTTCCCGTGCTCATCAAGATATCCTCCATAATTCAATGTGGAAACCCCTAGGTCTGTAAGTAAATTCACACTGGGGTGCAGTGCCATTCCGATAGATTTATTCAGATACTCTATTGATTTCTTGAAGTTTTCTTCCGGGTTTTCTCCTTTTATCGCTCTTTTTCCGCAGATGATTCCGAACCCCCAATAGGCTTCGTGGTTTTTCCCATCAAGAAGCCACGCTTGATTGAATCGCTTAATTGTCGTGTCCAAATCACCTTTTTGTAAAAATTTCCATGCTTTGTCTGTAGCATCTTTGGAATTTTCAGGATCTCTGGATAAACTCGACTGATGTTGTCCTCCATATTCGGGGATTTCATTTTCTGGCCGTTTCGAAAATGCCGAGGAGGAGATAATAAAAAAAGATAATAATATATATCGCATAATGATTAAATTGCTTGAAATCGGGCCCGCAAGAGAAGCCTAACGCCAGAGCTCAGCGACAGCCGGATTGCGGCGCGGAAGCTGCAGCTCTGAGCAGCTTCCGTCACGCATGTAGGCTGTTCTTCTGCAGCGACTTGTTAGGTGGCGCACTGTGCCTTTAGATCGTGTACTGCCTGGTGCTTTTTAGGCGTGAAGTGTCTCCAGAACCATCTTTGGAGCTCTTGCCGCTAATTTGAGTAAGACTTGCGCTGGGCCGTCTGGCTTTCGCCTTTTTTGCTCCCATCCTTGAAGCGTTCGAACGCTTACTTGAAAGAGGTTGGCAAATTGCTTTTGAGTGAGTCCCATTCCGATTCGAATCTTTGAGATATCAGGAATTCCGCTTGGAGGAATAACTGTGACCCTGGATGCTTTTTGTTCGTTTCGCAGAATGGCTCCTGCTTCTTTGACGCTGGCGATTAAATCGTTGAAGTCTTTGTCGTTCATAACATTTGATTTACTGTATGACTGAGAAGTTTCAATTGGGCTTCTGTGAGATTTTCTTGTTTGTTTTTAGGATAGGCTAAGAGGAGGAAAATACGGTCTTCTCTTAGTATATAATAGATGACTCTTATTCCGCCGCTTTTGCCCTTACCTTTTGCAGCGCATCGGATCTTTCGGATGCCACCACCGCCCCGGATAACTGCACCGGAGGTTGGTGCTGCCATGAGATCGAGCTGAAAAGAGTGGTATTCTTCATCCGTTAATAGATCTGTGATCCGGTTTGTGAAAATTGAGGTTTCGATGAAGATCACCGTCGAATCGTACGTCAATGGAGGACTTTCGCAAGCTGAAATACGCCAATGACGTAGTGCCTAGAGTCGCTGCTTCTTCTTTAAAGACGGCATCGGGTGACGGCCCATTAAAGTTGGAATTGCTGAACGTCCGACCTCACTGAGGATGTGTACTAGCTGCCAACGCTCGGATCAGGCGACGGCGGGCGGGAAGCGTCGATGGCACGACAGATGCCATACGAGCCGTTGCCTGCATCCGTTTTGTTCGGCTTGGGTTGTGTGTGCTCGCGTCATGCTGTGGCTTTTGCTCTTTGGTCGTTCTTGGCGGTCAGCTTGCGGCGACGGTTGTAATCCGCCAGCTCGTTCCTGTATCGTTTCAAGGAAACCTTGTCGTCGCTGTAGCGATAGAGAAGGCGATCCCGTTCATGTCTCGTCATGTGAGGCAGCTTCAGGAAGTGCTCCATCTGCTGCGTGGAAGGTAATGATGCAAGCCGCTCGGCCAGGAAGTCGCGGGTCGAGATGTCTCCGTAAGCCCAAAGGCAGACAGAAAACTCTCGGCTATGCTCTGAGATGTCAATAATCTCGGCAATGGTGGCTAGAATGCGCTCGGCTCGCTGCGGCTCCCCCTTCGTGAGCGTGTCGAAGTGGCGATAAAGCGCCGAAGCAAGATTGTAGAGGTGCGTCCTCACCGCAGAAGACGTCTCACTGCAAACACAGTCCCGACCAAAGAAGCAGTAGTGAAGAAAATACCATGAGTCGTCGAAGGTGAGCAGGGCGCGGAACTCTGGGTCCTCAAGCATCTCACTCACCTCAAACGAGTGACCCGGAAACTCGCGATGCATGAAGTAAAGCGTCGTCATGGACTCAGGATGTTGGCCGAACGCCAGAACTGAGCGACGCCCGGAGTGCGGCGGGGCAGCTGCTGGCGGAGCCGAGCAGCTGACATGACGCATGTATGGCGTTCTGCTCCAGTGACTTGTTAGGCCGCGTGGTTTTCACGAGTAGCATCAATGAACACTCTTTGACTGGAGGCCGAGACAACTCATAACAATTGCAGTTGGGTTATGTGTCGCGTCTCACGACCTTGGAAATTTTTTGGGTTAGCAACTGATCGAATGCCTGTTGCTCTTCGGAGCTCTGAAACACTCGCTTGGGAATTACCGTGAACTGGTTAGTGCCGTAATAGAGTACGTAAGAGTGTGCATCAACCAATGCGCTGGAATACATGTTCCACTGAAGCTGTGAATCAATGTTCGCTGTGCGGAAGTGAATGCCACCCGGCGAGAACGTGAGCGCATAGTCGTCGCGAAACTTCGGCTCGCGGCGAAAGGCCAAAATAGGAATGAGGGTGAAAGCGGCAATCAGCATGAGACCGAATAATGCCGCAACGCCGACGCATGCGACGCCGAGCCTGTGTGAACTTGGAGACTGCCACAAATAAATACCTATTCCCGCGAGCACGATGACTCCAACAATATCGAGGCGAAGTCTAAGGCGTGAGGCATAGTGTGCTCGGAGTGCGCGACCGTAATCGCGTTCAGTGTAGCGAAATGAAAGATTGATGGTGGAACTCATTGTTTATGTGTTCGATGACGAAAAATGCCGAGAAGGCTATGGATTCCGATCGAGCTTCATTCCTTGACCTGATAAAATAGAAATAAAAGACCTAATGTAGGATTGGATGAGCTGGTATTGACCGCAAGGTGGCGGAGAAAGGCCTAACGCCAGAACTGAGGGACAGCTGGAATGTGGCGCGGCGGGTGCGTATAGCAGCCGACGTGACGCATGTAAGCTGTTCGCTCCAGTGACTTGTTAGGTAGCTCGGCGTGGGGTACACTGTAGGCAGATATTGCAAGTTGTATTGCTTCAAGGAGTACTAAGGGACGGTCTTAAAATTTGCAGAGAAAAGCTTAATGCCTTCCGCTGTTCCCGTTACTTCTACAGTGAGTGCCTTTTGCCCTTTCTTTGCGAACTCCAAGTTGGTTCCATTGATATTGCTCCCATAGGCTTTCCACGGCAAGCCAGTGAGTCTCTCAAAGAAATACAGTTCCTCTGTGGCTGCAGCATCTATGGGAGTTTCAGCGTGTGCTTTATCTTTATCTAATGTGAATTTGATGCCAGCGAATGGTTGATCGTCACGGAGGACCACATTGTCATCTTTTAGAATTCGGTAGTGTCGTTCACCTACTGGCGATAAACGTGTCGTCTCAATGGTTAACCAAGTAGGGCCTTCATCCGTTTCATGTACATTCCCATCTGTCCATGTCGCTTGCTTCACAGGTGCACCATTAACCCATTTGTGGTATATGCGTTGTCCCCACCACGCCTTTCGGCCAGACGCATTGTATGTAATAAGATATCCGAATGCGGCGTCAGGCTCTCCAGCCATGCTAAATTCTACGATTTTGATCCCTGCATTTTTCGGTAGAGGTGTTGCTATCGCATATCCAAGGTTATATCCGTCATTATTAAATGGGATAAGCAGAACTGGGGAGCCATCCGCATTAAGATTCTTAAGTTTAAACGCTTGAGATGGAGGCGTGGGATTAATGTGATAGTATCCACGATCCTCCGGCTTTACTCCCTTCGGAAGCCAGCAGGCAGTGATGTCCAACAATTCGCGAAATTGCCATCGGCCATTTTTCCATTCCAAATATGCCACCCCGTTGTCATTTTTTGTCTCGATGAGTGCCCAAAGATGACCATTGCTGAAGAGGTCTCCCCACATTGCAAAACATTCATTCGGTAAAATTGCCGAGGTTGGTGGATTGCCGGAGTTTTTCGGGATGATAGAGATGCAAGCAAGTTCGACTTCGGTTTTGATCGCTTCAATAGTTTCTGTAGTGAGTGCCGGCTTTCCTTCCGGGAGACCGAGTGCCGCAGTTGAAATTGCGCAAAGGACGGCTAGCAAATATGGGAAGGGTTTCGAGTACATTGTCTCGTCTATTGGACTGTCTTTTTAAATTAAGCCGTTACGAAGAGGGGGGAGGTCTGAAGCTACCTAACATGTATTAGGCAGCTGCCGCGGAATTCTGCAGCTGCTGTACTTTTCGTTTGAACGAGAGATTGTCACAGGCGGGAGCGGCCGGCTGCTCCCAAAAAAACGGCCGGCTTGCCAAAGAGAATCGGTCCTCCCCTTCCTTGCGCGCTCGTTCATTCACCACCGCCCCGCCGGGGAACCGGATGCACGGCTCCCAGCCGCTTACTGCGGACTGTGCCCCTGCTCAGAATTTGAGTGTTTTGCACTGACTTTCGACTCACCCGCCCGTCACTCTCCCCGAGGAACCTCTCCCTGGGAAACCTCTCCTGCGCACCCTCGCCGGAGAATCCCCGCTGGCATCCGGACGGCAGTCAGTATAATCCGGGCGTCTGACCATGAACACCCCTGCCGTACTCCGCAAGAGCTGGCCCTGGCTGGCTGCCGCGGGCTCCGGCGCCCTGCTCGCCCTTTGCTTCGCCCCCTGGAACCAGCCGCTGCTGGTCTGGATCGCCCTCCTGCCCCTGCTCGCCGCCCTCTGGCTCACCCCCGCCGACGCCCCGAAATGGCGCGCCCCACTCCTCGGCTACTGCTCCGGCATCGTCTTCTTCACCGCCGCCTTCTCCTGGCTGTCCAACCTCGCCCCCCTCTTTGAAAGCCCCGGCCTGGTGGGCCTCCCGCTGCTCCTCGCGGTTTACCTCGCCCTCTACCCCGCAGCCTGGTCCTGGCTGGTCGCCAACCCGCCCGCCCCGGGCCGCACGCCGGTCGCCACCTCCCTGCGCAACATCACTTTCGCCATCCGCGGCGCCTGTGCCTGGGTCGCCCTCGACTGGATCCGCGGCTGGTTGTTCTCCGGGTTCGGCTGGAACTCGCCCGGCGTCGCCCTGCACAACAATCTGGCACTCATTCAAATCGCCGACCTTTTCGGCGTCCACGGCGTTACCTTTCTCATCGTCTTCTCGACGCTCTCGATGGCCCTGGCAATCCGCCGGCTCAAACACGAGGCGAGTTTCCGCGCCCTGCCCAACCTGCGGGCGGAAATCATGACGGTCCTCCTCCTCGTCGGCCTGTCGGTGAGCTACGGGGTCCGCATTGTCGTCCAAAAAGACCCGGGCCCCGCGTTTGCTTTGAGGACGGTTGCAATTCAACCCAACGTTCCGCAGGAGCAAAAATTTGATGCCGACCAGGAGGACGCCGTCTTTCAAAGGCTGGACGGCCTCATGCAGCTCGCCTGCGCCATCCAGCCTCCCCCGCACCTCATCCTCTGGCCCGAGGCGGCGACCCCCAGGGGCATGTTCGCCGACGAGGCCAACTACGAGTTCACCCGAAGCCAGGCGGAACGCTCCCCCGCCGCCCTGCTGCTAGGCACCCTCGAACCCGTCGCCCCCGGTCCGGAGCAGCCCGGCGAACTCCTCGACTTCAACTCCGTGGTCCTGATTCAGGGAAAAGACGCCCCCCTCCAGAGCTACCGGAAACGCCACCTTGTGCCCTTCGGCGAGTTCCTGCCCTTTCGGGACTGGCTCCCAAACTGGGTGCGGAACCTCGTCCCCGGCGACCTCACTCCCGGCCGGGAGGCTAACCTGCTGCACCTCGAAAACCCCTCGGTCCGGATCGGCGCGCTGGTGTGCTTTGAGGACAGTCTGGCCCGCGAGACTCGGTCCCTGGCACTCGAAGGCGCGCAGGTTTTGGTCAATGTGACCAACGACGCGTGGTTCGCCCACAGCGCCGCCGCAGAACAGCACCTGGCCAACTCAAAATTCCGCGCCATCGAAACCCGCCTGCCGCTGCTGCGCTGCGCCAACACGGGCGTCACCGCTTCGGTGGACCGCATCGGCCGCGTGGAAAGTAAAATAGCGCCGTTCACCGAGGGCATCGACACCTTGGAGGTCAAGGTCCTGGAGCACCCGCGGCTCACGACCTACACCCGCTTCGGCGACCTCTGGCTGGTCGCCTGCGGCATCGCCAGCCTGGTCCTCGCCCGGACGCGCCTTCTTTCGCAGCGGAAGACGGCAGAGGCCAAATCCTCTACGTAAAGGAGCTCTTCCCCCTGGGTGGGAGCCCTAGCTCCGCAAAAACTCTCTGAGTATTTGGAGCGCCCAAGCGGAGCCGGGGCTCCGCGCTCCTAGGGGGAGGGCGAATCCCAGTTTTCTCCAAGGCTCGACCAGCCAACCCTCCCTATTTGGCCCCACCGGCCGCAGGCAAAGCGAAGGCCATGTAAGCGTCCCCGCTCTTTGTCCCGATCTTGCCACCGCCGCAGGCAATCACCACGTACTGACGGCCGTTCACTTCGTAGGTCGAGGGCGTGGCGTAGCCCGCCGCGGGCAGCTTGTACTTCCACAGCTCCCGCCCCGTCTTCCGGTCAAAGGCGCGGAAATACTCGTCCCGGCTCGCGCCGATAAACACCAGGCCTCCGGCCGTCACCACGGGGCCGCCGTAGTTCTCCGTTCCGGTCGGGGGAATGCCCTTGGCAGTCAGTTCCGGGAACTCTCCCAGCGTGACGGTCCAGCGGTATTCGCCGGTGTTCAAGTCGATCGCGTTCAACGTGCCCCAGGGCGGCTTCACCGCGGGATAGCCGTCCGGATCCAACCAGCGGTTGTAGCCCGTCGTGCTGTAGGGAATACTCCCGAGAACGTCGGCGCCGCCCATTTCCTCCTTGGCCGCGGCGGAGTTCGCCCCGGGCTTGGAAGCCGCGGGAGCGGCGGGCGCGGGGGCTACTCCGAGCACGTGGTCGGCGACCAGGCTCTGCTGCTGTTCGCTCAAAAAACCAAAGGACGGCATCACGCCTTTTCCAGCCTTCAAGAGGGCAAGCACGTCTGCCTTCTTCAAACGCTGTTCCACTCCCACGAGCGGGGGGACGTTCTGGGCCTTGTTGCCCATCCGGTCCTGCCCGTGGCAGGCGGCGCAAATCTGGCTGAAAATGGCCTCGCCGGTCGCGAGCGGGGCGCCCGCGGTTTTCTTGCTTTCCACCATCGTGAGGATCCACGCCATTTCATTGGCGTTCACATACAGAATCCCGTCCGGATCGGCCGCCGCGCCCCCCCACTCTGCGCCCCCGTCGAACCCGGGAAACACAATCGTCCCCTCGCGACTGGGCGGGGCGAACGGAGTGTGCGGACGCAGCTTCGAAAACCGCTCAAGCACCTGCCGGTGGGACGCCGGGAAGATGTTGGTGATTTCGTTGTAGGTGAAAAGCTGGCGAGAAAACGCCGCCGGCTTCGTCGGAATGGGCTGCGTCGGCGAGGCCGATTCACCCTGCAGATCGGACGCAGGCACCGGCACCTCCTCGATCGGAAACACGGGCTCGCCGTTCTCCCGGTCGAACACAAACACGTGTCCGGACTTCGTCACCTGCGCGACGGCATCGATTTTCCTGCCGTTGCGCGTGACGTTGACGAGCGTCGGGGGGGCCGGAGGATCCCGGTCCCAAAGGTCGTGGTGCACGAGCTGCTGGTGCCAGACGCGCTTGCCGGTCTGCGCGTCCAGGGCGATCAGGCAGTTTGCAAAGAGGTTGTTTCCATGACGGTTTCCGCCCCAGAAATCAAAGGCGGCCGACCCCGTGGGGCAGAACACCAGCCCCCGCTTTTCATCGAGCGCAAACCCGGTCCACACGTTCGCCCCGCCGATATGGGTATAGGCGTTGGGCGGCCAGGTGTCGTACCCGAACTCGCCAGGGCTCGGGATGGTGTTGAAGCGCCAGAGCATCTTTCCCGTGCGCACGTCAAACCCACGGACCGGCCCGGGCGCGGCCGGAGCAGGCCCCTCGCCAACACGCATCCCCAGGATCAGGACGTCCTTGTAAATCACCCCCGGCGAACTCACCCCAAACGCCAGGCCGCCGGCGTCGCGGCCCAGATTCGCCTTCAGCTCGACGGATCCGTCCTCGCCAAAACTGGAAATCCGCCGCCCCGTGCCGGCGTCGAGGGCGTGCAGAAAGTGATCGTTGGCGTAAAAGATCCTCCGGTCGGCGGGGTTCGCCTTGTCCTCCCAAAACATCAACCCGCGGTTCACCCCGGACTTTTTGATGCCCGGCTGGGCGGCGGGGTCAAAGCGCCAGAGTTCCTTGCCGGTCGCCGCCTCGACGGCGAAGGCCTGCTGGTCCGGGGTCGTGCCGTAAAGAACGCCGTTAATGATGAGCGGATTGCACTGGATCTGGGAGCGGTTGTTGGGGGGCATTCCCCCGGTGTGGAAAGTCCAGGCGGGCTGCAATGAGGCCACGTTTTCAGGCGTGATCTGGCGGAGCGTGGAGAAGTGGGAGGAACCCTTGTCGCCCAGATACGCGCTCCAGTTGGAGTCCGCACCCGAGGCAGGGAGGGAACAAACGAGGACGAGGGCACTCAAAATCGGCAGGGGGGACCGTCTCATGCGGACCCTTATAGCGGCCCCACCCCAGCGAGCAACAGCCCGTTTCAAGGCTTAGCGCTGAATGACAGCCCCTGTATTTCACGCCTCCCGCAAATCGCAAACCGTCAAAAACCGCATCCTGCGCTTGCCGAAACCCCTGCCCGCCTTCTGAATGCACGACATGAAGCCCCCCCTGCTCCTGCTACTCCCCGCCGCAGCCGCCGCCGTCTCCCTCGTCCAAGCACAGGAACTCCCCAAACTCGATATGCCCGGCGTCCAGGAGGAACACCTCTTCATCCCGATGCGCGACGGCACCCAGCTGTCCGCCTATGTCTACCGGCCCGACGGCGGGGGCAAATGGCCCGTCGTGTTCGAACAGCGCTACGCCAGTCTCACAGGTGCTTCCACCCGCAAAAATTCAGCGGACCTCGCCCGCAGAGGCTACGCCGTGGCCATGGTCAACTTCCGCGGTTCGCAACTGAGCGAGGGCGCGTACGTGGGCTACCGGGCGCTTGCTTGGGGCGAGAAACAGGACGGCTACGACACCTGCGAATGGCTGGCCGAACAGCCGTGGAGCACCGGCAAAGTGGGCACCTTCGGCAGTTCGCAGGGGGGCTTCGCCCAAAACTTTCTCGCCGTCACCCAGCCCCCGCATCTCGTGTGCCAGTACATGGTCGACACGGGCCTCAGCCTCTTCCAGGAAGGATACCGGATCGGCGGCGTCACCCGCCCCGGGCGTTTCGCCGACTTCGGCGCCAACTGCCGCAACCCCGCCGACAACACTGCCCTGCTCAAAGAATGGGACCAACATCCGAACTACGACGAATACTGGCGCGCAGAAGACTGCAGCCTGCACTTTCCGAAGATGAACGTTCCCTGCTTCACCATCGGGAGCTGGTACGACTTCATGGTGCAGGGAAGCGTCGACAGCTTCATCGGCAGACAGCACACGGGTGGGCCCAGGTCCGCGGGCAAGCAGCAGCTGATCCTCGGCCCGTGGCTGCACGGACGACTGAACAAGGGCAGCAAGGTGGGGGAACTGACCTACCCCGACAACGCCGCCTGGCCGGAGGTGGACCACCTCGTGAAATGGTTCGACCACTGGCTCAAGGACGTGCCAAACGGCGTCGAAAAAGAGCCCGCCGTCCGCTACTACGTCATGGGCGCCGCGGGCGAGGACGGCGCCCCTGGCAACGTCTGGAGGGAGGCCCGCGACTGGCCTCTGCGCTCAAGGGAACAAAGCCTCTATCTGGGCGAAAACGGGCGGCTGCTAGACAACGCCCCGGCCGCGGACTCCAGCAGCACCGAGTACACAGCCGATCCCCTGCATCCGATGGAGATCGCCGGACGCGCCTTCCCCGGCGCCAAGGACGCGAGGCCCGTCGAAAATCAAAAGGACGTCCGCACCTGGACGACCCCTGTGCTGGAGAAGCCGCTGGAAATCACGGGCGAAATCCACGCCGAGCTCTGGGTCAAGTCGACCGCGCCAGACGGCGATTTCCTCCTGCGCGTCTCCGACGTGTACCCGGACGGGCGTAGCATGCTGCTGATGGACTACCCGATTCGGGCGCGTTACCGAGAGGGTTTCGAGCGCCAGACGCTGCTCACCCCTGGGGAACCCGCGAAGCTCAAGTGGCACATCGGCTGGACCAGCATCATTCTCAACAAGGGCCACCGCCTGCGGGTCACCGTCACCAGCACGGGCGCGCCCCTGTACGAGCCCAACAACCAGACAGGCGGCCCCCAGACAGCCGACTGGATGAAGGACGCCCGGGCCGCCACCCACACGATCCTGCACGAGAAAAGCCACGCCTCCCGCCTGCTGCTGCCGGTCCCGGAACTGTAGCAGTCTGCAAATGCGACTCGTCAGACCGCCCGCATCAGGCGCATCCATTCGCGCCCTTCACGGCCGGGATACCCTCGCTTCGGTTCCCACTCGTGGATCATTTTGAAGGCGCCGCTCTTGATAAAAAGAGCGTCCAATTCCTTTTTCGTCACCCCGAAAGGAGGCCCGGCGTCGGGGTCAGGCAGGCCCGGGTCCAGAAAGAACACGGCAGCAAGGCTCCCCCCCTTCTTGAGCGCACCCCGCACGGCCTTCACGTAATCCTCGCGACGGTCCCTCGGAAGAGCGCAAAAACACGTGTGCTCCCACACCCAGTCGAAGGCCCCGCTCCACTCTGCGGGGAGATCAAAAAGGTCCGCCTGCACAAAACGCTCGGCGCCTGCCGCCTTGTGTTTCCTCGCCCGTTCCAGGGCGGTCGGAGCAATGTCCACGCCCACCACCTCGGCGGCCCCCGCCTTGGCGATCGCGCGCACGTCATGCCCCAGCCCGCAACCGGGCACGAGGACGCGCCCAATCACGGGCGTCGACTCGAGAAAATCCAAGAGTCCGGGCGAAGCCCCTCCCTTGTCCCAAGGCGTGTCTTTCTGCTGATATGCCGCTTCCCAATTCATCCCTGCGACTTGAACCAATCGCGGGCCGCGGCGCAATCATTCCACGCGATAAAGAGCGGACTTTGTGCGCAACACCAGCGTGCCGCCCACCACCGCGGGCGACGCCATGAACCCCTCCGGCAGCGTGTTCTTGCCGACCACCTCAAAAGTCGAGGCCGCCTTCACCACCGTCGTCGTGCCAAGGCAGTCCCAGAAATACACCAGTCCGTTGGAAACCAGAGGCGTCGCGGCGAAATCACTCCCGATGCGTTCCCTCCAGCGCATCTCGCCCGTGGCGATATCCAGACACGAGGCAATCCCGCCAGAGGAAACAATGAACACCAGACCGTTCGCGATCACGGGAGTCGTCTGGTCCGGAGCCGCGGACTTCTGGCGCCAGAGAACATGGGTTTCCGAAACATCCCCCTTGGCCCCCTCGATCTTCAAACCCCAGACCTCGGGCTTCATGAAACCCGTGCAGATCACGAGCGTCTTTCCGTCCGTCGCGGGCAGCGGCACGTTTGAAAACCCTTTCCCGTAGTTTACATACCAGCGCTCCGCGCCGGTGGCCGGGTCCAGCGCATACAACCGCGTCGACGCCGTGGTCAAGCTGACCGTCTGCGCGCCGCTGCCCAGAAGAAACGGGGTCCCGTAGGCCTTGCGCATATCCGCGGGAAGCGTGTCCAGAAAGGGCTTGGCCGAGCGCTCGGATTTCCAGGCGATCTCGCCGGTGGACTTCTTAAGAGCCACCTCATGCTGGACATCCATTCCGTCGCAAGGCACCAGCAGCAAATCCCCGAACTCGGTCAGCGAACCGCCGGCGCCGTTCTGATGGTCCACCTTCAACCCCTGCTGCCGCCACAAGACCTCGCCGGTTTTTGCATCCAAGGCGGCGGTTCCGTGGGTGCCGAAATGGACAAAAAAACGTCCCCCGCTCAGTAGTCCGGTGGGCGAGGCGAAGGAATTCCTGCGGTGCTTGGCCGGCACGGCTTCGAGGCGGAAAATCTCCACATCTTTCAGAATCCGGCCGGAGGCCAGTTCCACTGCGACCGCCCGGAGCGAGAGCCCGCCCTCGGTGGCAGTCGTCAGCCAGACCCGGCCGTCCTGCACAAGCGGGGACGACCAGCCCTCCCCGGGAATTTCCGTGCGCCATGCGACGCCTTTTTTTTCGTCCCAAGCGACGGGAATTCTGGCCTCGCTGGGAAGGACGTTGTTCTGCTGGGGACCCAGAAAGCCGGTCCACTCGGTGGCGGCGTTTAAAAGGCCGGAGGGAAGGGCGGAAAGCAGGAGCGCTGCCAGGACGGAACAGGGGGAGGAGCAAACGAGACGCATAAGGTGGTGGGACAATACCCTAACAGCCTACAACGCCGCATCCTCACGAAAATTAGGGGTCGGGACAAAAAGCGCCCGCAAGCCAAAGGTGACGACGGCTGCATTTTCACCAAACTTTCCCCTCCCCCGTTGCGTAGCGAGTGACATGCAAAAGCTGGCGGTCCTCGGAAACCCAGGTGGCGGCAAATCCACGCTCTCAAGGAGATGGAGCGCCGAGCTGGGCGTGCCCTACTTTTCCGTGGATGCCGCGATCTGGCGCTTGGAAACAGGAAAAGTGCCTGGTGAGGAGGTGGAACGGATCCACCACCAGTGGCTTGCGCAGCCGGGCTGGATCATTGACGGATGGGGGGACTTCAACCTGATCACAAAAAGGCTGGAGGAGGCGGACACGGTGATTTTGATCGAGCACCCCATGTGGAGGCACTACTGGTGGGCGGCCCGCAGGGAATGCGGCAACGTGGTCCGGCGCACCCGCGAGGGGCAATCTCCGGGGGAGGTTTTGGACCAGACCTGGCAGCTGATCAAAGCGATCCGCTGGGTGCGCCGGACCGGGCTGCCGTGGTTGATGGAGGAGCTCGAGCGCCAGCACGCAGGGGGCAAGCTTCTAAGGATCACCGGCCGCGAAGCCCTGGACGCCCTCATGGAAAACCCGCACGCGGCGCTGTCCGCCCCTAAGCGCGAGCCGACGCCCTACACACGGCACAGGCCTACCCGGTCTGCACCCACCCGGCACCCACCCACTCCGTGCGCACCCCGAGCGCCCGTTTCCCGAGCCACGACCCGTGGCCCGCAAACGCAAGCGACGCGCGGCGCGGATCCCCCGCGAGCCTGAGGGCTCGCTTTTTGGAGAGCCGGCCGCCAGCATCCGCACCCACTCATGAAGCCATTTCAAACTCTCGCCAAGGTCCGCTCCCCGGACGGTTCCTTTATCTCGCTTCACGAGCACGACGGGGAGCACTACATCAAACACAACGGCCGGCAGCTCATGAGCACGATCGCCACGGTCTCGGAGTTGGTGCTCGCGGACCTCGGCTGCCGCCAGATCCGCAACCTGAAGGCTCCCCGGGTGCTCATCGGGGGCCTCGGCCTCGGATTCACGCTGAAGCGCGTTCTGGAAATCGCGGGCCCCGACGCCGTCGTCCACGTCTCGGAGATCCTGCCCGAGGTGGTGAGCTGGAACCGGGACTTTTTGGAGAAGGTCAACGGCGCCCTGCTGCGGGACCCTCGCGTGACCGTGCTTCCCGAGGATGTGTTCAAGGTGATGCGCGAATCCAAAAGCCAGCCCTACGACGCCATCCTCCTGGACGTCGACCACACCCCCTCGTCCTGGGTGCAGGTGCAAAACTTCCGCCTCTACGAACGCGCCGGATTCACCGCCGTCACCCAGGCCCTGAAACCGGGGGGCCTGGTCGCCTACTGGTCCGCAGGAGATGAACCCGAATTCGCCCACCGGCTCCGGAGGGCTGGGTTCGGCGTGCAGACCTACGAAGCCAAGGCGCATCCCACGGCAAAGCGCGCCGTCCACAGAATCTACCTGGGGGCCCCTCTGCCCAAGGAAGCGGCATCGCCCGAAAACGACACCCCGGCGAAAGGTTCAAAGCCCGCTGGAACCTCGCGCCCTAGGCCCGCGCGCCCGGCCGGGGCCCCCGCCTCAGCCCGGCCCTCCAGCCGCCGCCCAGGCGTGCAAAAAGCGGCCCCTCATCCGTTCCTGACACCCCGGCAGGCTGAAGGAATTGCCAGAAAAGCCAGGCGCAAAGCCGAGGCCAAAGGAAAATCAAACCGGCCCGGTTAAAGGATCCAGGGCCTCCCGCCCCAGAGCCCGTCTGACTTCGGCCGGTCCCGAACCAACCTCCTCCCTCCCCCCAGACGCCATGCGATCCCTCCCCTCTGTCATCGCCGGTTTTCTCGTAATCCTCCTTCCCCCCGCGGCGCGGCTCCGTGCGGCCCAACCGGCCCAGATCGTGATGCCCGGAACGCTCTTCGCCGTGGTCGGAAGCGAAACGACGCTCCACCTCAACAACCTTCTACGCACACAAAGGGCAGGAACGCTCTCGGTCACGACACAGGTCGCCGGCGCAACAGAGACCCCGGGTCTCTGGCGGTGGAACCCCTCCTCCGCGCAGACGGGCGACCACCAGATCACGTTCAAGCTTCAGGGGGAGGACGGCAGAGTTCTGGAATCCAGAACCGCCACCGTTCATGTGGTTCCCAATAACGCCGGCAAAAGCCGCACCATCTCCCTCCTGCTCGTCGGCGACAGCCTGACCGCCGGCTCCTACTACCCTGAGGAGGTCGCCCGCCTGCTGGGTACGCCCGGCAATCCAAAATTTCAACTGCTAGGCACGCAAACGAGGCCGTACGTCCCGCCAACCGTCGTACACGAAGGATACGGCGGATGGAGCTGGCAGACGTTCAACAGCCGCTACTTTCCGGGCAAGCCTGTGGACGACAAAACCAGGAGCAGCCCCTTTGTGTTCGCCTCGGGCCAGCCCCCGGCTCCCAAACTCGACGTCCAACGCTACATCTCCGAGCATTGCGGAGGCCGCCCTCCGGACTTCGTCACCTTTCTGCTGGGGATCAACGACTGCTTCGGACTGAACACCGACACCCCCGAGTCTATCGACTCTGGAGTTCGGAAGATGCTCAAGGAGGCGGACACCCTGCTGGCAGCCTTCCGCAAGGCCGCCCCGGTGGCGGACCTCGGCGTGTGCCTCACGCCTCCTCCAAACGACAGGGACGAGGCGTTTGTCGCCAACTACAAAACCAAGTACACCCGCGCCAACTGGCTAAAGGTCCAACGACGCCTGGTGGAACTCCAAATCCAGCACTTTTCCCACCGCGAAAACGACCGCATCCACGTCGTCCCGACCGGTTTCAACCTCGACACCTGGAACGGCTATCCGGAGAACAACGCCGTCCACCCGAATCCCGCCGGCTACCAGCAGATCGGCTCCTCCATTTATGCGTGGCTGAAATGGCGGCTCGAGGCGGCTGATGCCGGAACCGCCGGCCGTCAGCCCTAATTTTAAGCTCCCAAGTGAGTCACTCCTCTCTCAATACCGGACGCCACCCCAAGCTCAGATACCCCCATCCCGTTATGAAAAACCTCATCGCCCTGCCCCTGCTCGGTCTTTTTCTAAATTCAGCCGCAGCCCTGACCGCACCTGAGGGGTTCACTCCCCTCTTTAATGGAAAAGACCTTTCCGGCTGGTACGGCTGGGGGACCAGCGACCCCTCTGCGCTGTGGGCCATGACGCCCGAGCAGCTGGCCGAGTACAAGGCCAAGTCACGCGACGGCGGAGTCGTGGACGCCAAGGGCAACCCAACCCAGGACCACCTGCAGGCGCACTGGAAAGTTGAAGGCGAAGAACTGGTCAACGACGGCAAGGGACTCTACCTCACCACGGACAAGGACTACGGCGACTTCGAACTGCTCCTCGAATACAAGGCGCTTCCCGACGGAGACAGCGGCGTCTACCTCCGCGGGATTCCCCAGGTGCAAATCTGGGACTCCACCAAGGGCGACCCGCGCGGCCTCGGCCAGGACAAGGGCTCGGGCGGACTCTGGAACAACAGCAAGGGGGCGCCCGGCAAGGATCCCTCCAAGAAAATGGACAAGCCTTTCGGCGAATGGAACACGTTCAAAATCCGGATGGTCGGCGAACGCGTGACGGTCGTCTTCAACGGTGAAACCGTCGTGGACAACGCGGTCCTGGAAAACTTTTTCGCCAACAAAAAAGCGGGCTACCTCGCCTATGGCAAGCCTCAGGCGGGCGCGCCGCAGCCGGCTGACGCGAAAAACCCCGCCCGCAACGTGATGAGGGATCCGGCCTTTCCAAAGGGTCCGATCCAGCTGCAAACCCACGGCAGCGAAATCCGCTGGAGGAACGTGTTCATCCGCGAAATCAGCGCCGAAGAGGCGAACCGCGAACTGGCCTCGAAGGACGAAACCGGATTCACACGCCTCGACAACGGCAGCGATCTCTCCAACTGGCAGGGCGCCGTGGATAGCTACGAAGTCAAAGACGGCTCCATCGTTTGCAAACCCGGCAAGGGCGGCGATCTCCTGAGCAAGGAAGAGTTCGGGGACGTCACCATCCGGTTTAATTTCAAACTCCCCAAAGCGGGCAACAACGGCATCGCCCTCCGCACCCCACTCGGCGGTCACAGCGCCAGCGACGGACTGGAAATCCAGGTCATCGACAACGACGGCTACAACGCGGCTCATCCCGACCACCCGCTGAAGCCATACCAAGTCCACGGTTCGCTCTACCACTGCGTGGGGGCGAAGACCGGCTACCTGCGCCCAGTTGGCGAGTGGAACTTTGAGGAAATCGAAGTGCGCGGACAGACCGTCAAGGTCACCCTCAACGGCACGAAGATCCTCGACGTCGACATCGACCAAATCGACCGCTCCCAGCTGGCAAAGGTCCCGAAGGGGCTGGACGCCAAGACCGGTTTCATAGGCTTTGCCGGCCACAACGACCCGGTCGAGTTCCGGAACTTCCGGGTCAAGCGCCTGCCCTGACCCGGGCCCCCGGAAAGGCAGAGATTTTCACGCGGCGCGGAGCCGCGGCGGGACGGCAGAAAATTTCTGCGCCATTTTTTACAAAACATTCTCCGCGGATCCGCGCCGCATGAACTATCTCCAAGCCTGTGTTTGGACGAAAAAGTTCGGCGAGTACTCGGTGGGGTCGTAGCTCCGGTTCCAGAGCGGGGACGCCGCACCTGAAACCGGCGGCACCAGCCAGTCCCAGCGCCCGGTCACCGGCCGGCCGGCGGCACATTCTTCCTCCTCGAAACGCACGTGGAGGCGCGACGCCGTGTGGTGGTCCACGATGCGCACCCCGGCGATCTGGTAGGAATGGAGCACGGCCCGGTTCAGCTCCACCAAAGCCCTGTCACGCCACAGGGACGCCTCGCGCCGCTCCCAGACTCCCATCTTCGCGGCAATTTCCGGCAGCATGTCGTAGCGGCCCATGTCGGCCAGGTTCCGCGCACCAATTTCAGTGCCCATGTACCAGCCGTTGAAAGGCGCCGCCGGATACTGAATCCCGCCGATTTCCAACAGCATGTTGGACACGATCGGCACCGCGTACCAACGCAGCCCCAGCGAATGGAACCAGTCGTATTCGGGATGCGTCAGCTCCACCTCCAGAATGGCGTCCCCCGGCATTTCAAACACCTCGGGAATCCCCTCCGGCGGAGAAATGACGAGCGGCAGCGGATCAAACCGTGAACGCGCGGCGGGAGGGCTCCACCCGAGGCGCAAACACTGCGCGGTCAGCTCGGCCTCGGCCGGGTCGCCCAGAACCTCTCCGTCCTCCGAGCGGTATCCGGCGTAACGCACCAGCTGATGATTCCAGATGCGCCAACCGCGGGGCCCCACCCGCGGGGCAAAGACCGTCACCATCGAGCGCACGGCTCCCCCGTTGGTCGAGTCCCGGACATGGCGCACGCAATGTTCCGCGACCTCAGCGGGCGAGGCGGCGTTGCGCGCATCCCTTACCTCCAACTGCTTCCAAAAATAGCGCCCGATGCAGCGCGTTGTGTGCCTCCATGCAAAGCGGCACCCCCACAACAGCTCCTCCTCCGTGTGTTCATAGTGCCCCCTGGCCGCGATGTCCGCCGCCACCTCACGCCGCCGTTCGGCACTGACCCCGGGCCCGCCTTCCTCGGCGGCAAGCAGATCCAAAAACGCAGCAGCCCGCTCCTCCAAGGGCATCACACGCGCAGAATCCAAGCGCTTGTAAACCTGCGAAGAAGCGGACACGTCCGCGTTGGGCACCGAAGTGACGGGGCATTCTGCCATACAGCAACACGATCAGAGGCGCCCGCGCGCCGCTACCCGCCGGACGGACCGTCGGCCGACAGCCCCACGGCCTCCCACGCCTTCAACTCCGACTCGCGCTGGCCCAGTCCGCGCCGAACCTTGTCGCAAGCATACTTTCCAAGCACAAGCCTCAGCGGCGGACGCTCCGCATCCACGGCTTCGCAGATCGCCTTGGCCGCCAAAACGGGATCCCCGGGCTGCTTGCCGTCCATCCCCGCCAGAAACTTTCCAAACTTTCCGGAGCTTCCCTCGTACGCCGGGATTGCGGTCTCGGAGCGGTCGAGCGAACGCGAAATGAAATCCGTGCGGAACGGGCCCGGCTGGACGAGCGTTACCTTCAACCCAAAAGCACGCCCCTCGGCGGCAAGCGATTCCGACACCCCCTCGAGGGCGCACTTGGCGGCTCCGTAGATGCCGAACCCGGGATAATTGGAAATGGCGGCCGCCGCGCTGATGTTCACCACGTGGCCGGATTTGGCCTCGCGGAAATGTGGAAGCGCAGCCCGGACCATGGCAAGGGCTCCGAAAAAATTGACCTCAAAGTTCCGCCGGATCTGCGCCTCCGAAACCTCCTCCACGGCCCCAACCAGACCGTACCCCGCATTGTTCACCAAAACATCCAAACGGCCAAACACGCGAACGCACTCCTCCACCGCCGCAACCACCTGGACGGAGTCCGTCACGTCCAAATTCAGAGCGAGACACGTCTCCGGCCAGAGCGCCGCGAGTCCTGCCAGTGAAGACGCGTTGCGAGCCGTCGCCGCGACGCGTCCGCCACGCTCCAAAACGCACTCAGCAAGCGCACGCCCCAGGCCGCTCGAACATCCGGTAATGAGCCAAACTTTATCCGACATGCCGCGAGTGTGGGCAAACCGCCCGCCTGAAGCACGCAGTAATTCGACGGACCACGACCCTCCCGAAGCGCCCTCCAAAAGGCATCCACCCGCCATCCGCTAACCGCGCAGCGGCTGCGAAACCCAGCCGCACAGCCACGAACGCAGGTGCGACGGAATCCCCTCGCCCTGGTGCGCCACAGCCACCAGGCACGGCCCGCCGCCAAACACCGACACGGCACCGCGCGCATGATTCACCGTCACACTCAAAAACCCGTCCTGCGCCCCCTGCGCCAGCAATGCGCTCTCCAACACTTTTTCCATCCGCAGCCGCGCCGTCGCCGCCTTGGTGTCGAACCCTAGCTCGCCAGTCTGCATGGCATGATCCCCCAGCCAGAGCGCAAACCCGCGCACCTCGCTGAAGCGGGACAACGAAAGCCCCAGCTCCTCGAAACGCGTCTGATGCAGCACCGGGGGCCCGCCCGATTCAACAGGGGGCCGCACAGGATCCGGCACCAAATAGGGAGCGGTCTTCGCACGCCTCTCGGCGGAAGCCGGGGCCTGAAGCCACGAACTCGTGAGCTCCTCGCTCAACACCCGGGCCTTTTCCGGAACCCCGTCCTGCGCCTGTCCGGACCCCATCCCAGACAATGCAGCCTCCACCGAGGACTTCGAAGCGCCGCCCTCCGGAAGCCCCTCGGCATACGCTGCCAAAATCTTTTTCAAACGGGGACTTGCCCCCCCGGTCTGGGCTGCAGGCACACCAGGAACTCTCGGCTGGCTGCGCTGCTCGGAAAAGGCAGCAGCCACAGGACCGGGACCCGAATCAAAAGAACCTGTCAGAATAGCGGAGGAACCATAAACATCCTGCTGGTTGAGCACCTCGCCAAAGCCTGACGGCGGCGCACCGCCGGTCGAAGGAAGGCGCACCGCGCGCAGCGCCTTCGAAGTTTCCCTCGCCTCCTTCGCAATCTCCCTCATGGAGACGTCGTCCTCATCCCAGCGCGAAAACGTGTCCCTCTCCTCCTCGGCCTCGCCCACAATCTCCGCGGGAATCGCCTCCAGGGAGGCCACAGGATCCCTGAGCGGTTCCATGAGCAGATCCACCCCGATGTCGGGGTTTGCAGACGACGGATCCCGGAAAAGCCGCGGATGATGCTTGGCGAGCCAGCGCAGCGAATACGCAAGGGGACGTTCCGCCCCCACATTCAACCGAGACTCCGCGGGGAGCTCCAAAATCTGCTCGGGCGACCACTCCGTCCTTCGCTTCCAGTCTGCCGGCACCCGCGGCATGAGCTCCCCGAGGGAAACCCGCCGGGTCGCCGCCGCCTCCTTACGGGGTGAAGCAACGGGAGCCTGCGCATAGGCCTCAGCCTGCCGCCTCTGCGAGGCATTCATCCCCCCGGACGAAGCGGGCCTTCCCCCGGAAGCGACGATCTCGGCACCCGCGGTCTCCAGTGAAAGAGGAGAAGGTGTCCCCGCCGACGTTGACGCCGCGGGGGGCGTGGAATCCTGGCGCGGCTTCTGGGCAGCCGCCGGCGCCACCGGACCGTCGATCGGTTCGAATACAATGTCTTCAGGCTTGGGCGACGCTCCTCCAAAAAGAGCACCCAACATTCGGCGCAAGGACCCCATGACAACACTTAAAAGCCGGAAACCCACCCACGCGCAATCCCACAACAAAACTTATCCATCTAAATTCAGCCCGAACGCCGCCCGAACGCCGCCCGAGGGCGTCCTGATGGTGGTACCACGTCCCCCAGGCGCCCACCGTCGCAAGCACCTCGTCGCTCCCGCCGCCGTGGGTGTATCTCGCCAGCAGCGCGCCCGTGCCCGAGCGGTCCTCCAGCAAACTCCAGACGGCGTATGCCTGATAGCGCGTCACCCCGTTGATGGTTCGCGACACACACCGGTTCCGAGCGTCATAGTTGAACTGGAAACTCGCACTTCCCGGTCACCACTCCCGCTGGCCATTCTCCGTGCCAGGCGCGGACGTAAACCCTTCCGCTTCGCTTCAGGGCGGGCTCTGCGTTCAGGTTCCCGAGGGCAGGCCCGCGCGGGAATTGTCGATTTCATCGAAGCCATACAATTGCCCTCAGAGAACCTTCTCTTCAAAAGATTGAAGGTTTGGCCACTCGTTACAGAACGTCTATTCGGTAATCAGAGCCATTCTTTCGGCACGGTTCGGGGGGAACAAGTTTTGGGCTCTGCCCGAAACAACACTAGAAAATGGGCGCAGCCCTTTTTCGGATCTAGCACACGGGGGAATGGATAAATTTATTACACTAAAACAAAATGTTTATTGGGCGAGTTGAGGCACTTTAAAAACACAGAATATTTAATGCGCTGACCCGAAAAGTGGACCCAAACCTCATCGTCTTCGCATATAAACGCCAACGCATACGGGCCCCATTCCTGCGATCCATTCACAATAAGGAGTTGTTTTCCAACATACTTACCCTGTATCGGCGAGAGCGTGTCGCAGGGATAAGATGTGCTATCCGCAATTTCCGACAACTCCCCAACAACAAACGCAATTATGTTTTTAAGATCTGAATTATTCATACACACCAATTATGGCCTGGAATTAATAGCCAACAATAAAACCCTGTGCCTGCATAGCGAGATGCGTTACTGCACACATCCATGTGCAGTGATATTCACACACCCTCAGCCATTCCCAGTGGGAACTTTTTCACCAAAGCAGCTTACGATGGGCGTTTAAATAGAAACCACGCAATAGTAAATGAAAGACACGCACCGCCAAGTGAACACAATGCCTGAAAAATGGGGACAAAATTTGGCCCTCCATCCCCAGGCGCATTTCCCGGAACTCGCAAAATATTAATCGATACAGCAATAAGTATAATACCTACTAGCAAAGCCAAAGCTGCCCAGTAAACTCTCATTGGCGTTTCTCCACATTCCTACCACCGCTACTGTTAACGAATCGCTCAAGGTAAACACTCACATCATTTGGAGTAGCATCAGCGTAAATCTGCAATTTGAGTCGCCCAAACATTCCATTAATTTTGTAATAGATATTTACATCATGAGCAAATCGCCACGAATTCGCATTGATTTCATAGCCGTACTGCCAAGTGGGTAAATAACCATTTTCAGGCGCAATAAGAGCAGTTCCCTCCTTCGCTTCTTGAACTTCACCTCCATAAATGGAAAGCGAAACGTGCCACCCAAAGCGACCAGTTAAAGCCGTGCGTGTTGCTGTAAGCTCTAGCATTCCAGAAGGAGAAACATTCCCACTATCGAGATCCAATCGGATGGGCGTCCCATCCCAAGGCATCCTAATTTCTTTTCTTATACTACTCACCTCACCCAATATGGCTTTTGTTTGCAGAATAAATACATGCGGTGACTGCGACTTCGGAACGTGTACGGCAGGTGTACCAAAATAGCCAAAAACGCGACGCTGATTACTACTAACCTCATACCCGGCCTTAACAAAGCCTTCAAACGAAAGCGTTGTCCCATTGACATTCAAAATACTAAACAAACCATCCGCGTTGGTGTCAACAGAAGACCGAACGCTATCTTCGGCAATTGAACCATTCGACTCCAAGCGTCCTGCGCGTTGAATGTAATATTCTATATGAACACCAGATAAGCCAATGCCGGCCTCGTCAACAACCTTACCCCAAAAATTAATATTTACGTTTGCGGCATCAAGTAACAACTGTGTTCTCTCGCTACGATTTAAAACAGGTGCAGCAGGAGAGGGAGTTACTGAATCTGCTATAGTAGATTCACTTTGCGGAGTAGAACTGTTTTCTATTACCTTTTGCGGAACGAGAAGTTGATTGCCCCCTTTTCTGGACCATATCGCCAATAGCGCAGCAATGAGCGCAAAAGCGGTAAACCAGAGAAGCCAAGTACGCCGGCTCATTGTATGGAGATCCTCATGTCTTCAAGAACACGTCTCCAGTACAACCAACGCTCTTGGATCGTTCCTCGGAACTGTGCGCTATGCCCTTTGTGTGCACCTCCAAAACTATACGGAGCGTCATTTAAGTTCACTGCCGCACCAAACATTCCTCCAGTGGATCCTTCTTGCCCGGTTGCATAAGCATGAGATTCAGCAGCACACGAAAAAATCTCAAATCGGTCAGCGGGAAAATCGAGTCGGGTTGATTGCGCTTTCCAGAAGCGTTTGTTCAAATCCGTGAGATTTAATAGATTCATTATACTGTAATTATATCCAATGTCTGGCTTTAGCATCTGGTTGACCTGCCAACGCCCAAAGCTTAAAGCCCAGTCATATGGATTATAATGATTGATGTATCGAACCCCACTGGGCATGTAGCGTGGATCCATATAACTAGGGCGCCCTTCACCTTTCCACTCATGCGGTTGCGAATTCGCTCCGTTCTCCCAATAATAGCCATAAACATCAGGAGTTTCAGGCCCGCCTCCGAACGGATTTCCTCCGACCGTAAACGGCATTAATGGCGTAGTCTTATCCCAAACATGAGAAGACAAAGCTGCTTGTGCAGAAATGTAAGTATGGACATTAGCGGCAGGGGCTGCATTACGAAGAGACTCACTCGCGACAATATTTCCCATGCTATGCGCATAGAGGCGTACTTTACTTTGCCCTCCTTCTTGGAACACTTGGCTCAGTTGCGAAACCAAGCCTGCAAGCGGCGCACCAGACATCCACGCACGTCGTTCACTAGCGTCAAAATGATCAAGCGATGCTGGTTGCCAAAAGGTTGGCCAACGAAACGCACCAAATCGTCCCTTGTAGCCCTGTTGCCAGAGACGCTTGAATGCGGTTCCAGCAAAGACATCTTTATCGAACGGTGACATATTCCAACCGTGAATAAAGAGGAAATAATCTTTCTCTTGGCTAGTTGTTGGAGCGGAAAGGTTCTGTCCGGTTGTCTTCGTCGCAGATGCCGCAGGCCAAATATTATTGTATACCCCTGGATCAGAAACATCTCCTACCGTCCAAGTTTCGTACATCTCTTCAACCTTCACCAGATTGAGGAAAACCGGCGGTAAGGTGGCCAGAATTCGTCCACTTTGGCGAAATTCGAAAATTAATTTCCCCTTTCCTGACCACTTCCCCTCAAAAAGGAGATGAGCAATCTTATCCTCGGATAAGGTCTCCCATGCACGCCGAGAAACTTCAACGCCTTCCGGGGTATTTACTGCAGTGCAGAGCTCAACGCCATAATATCCCTGCAATTGACTGTATCCAGTATCGCTATCAGTAAGATATTTAGTGCCACCATCTCCTTCAACCGATTGAAATAAGGTTACCTCTGGATTACCTTCCGAGGGCTCCATTCGTGCGTAAAGCTTTATATTTGCATCGTGTAAATTGAATGCGGATGAAAATCCACTCAGGTCAATCCAGACACGGGAAAGATCCTCCAAATCGCGCCTCCATTTGAGGCCAGGTTCAAATCTATCTGAACCTTCTGGTGATGCGTTTCCTTGATAATCGTCTTCTTCCCAATCGTCACCATCGACCCTCCCTCCCATATCTCGGTCATCATTAATCCAAAACGTATAGGGTTTCGTTTGTGAAGTTTTGTCTTTAGCAAATTCAATACGCCCATTCCGGTCGGCATCCACTCCTACATCCACAGGGAGGAGATTTACCGTGAGCGTCTTATTCACATTGGGATAGGTCGTCGGTGTAGCCAGGGAGAAATCCAGTGGCGTTCCTATGACTTCAGAAAGCGGTTTGACAGAGACGATTCGCTGGCCGGGGTTGGGGTTGCTTTCGCTCGGCGGCTCCGGAGCCGGGTCCGATACCTCTGTTGTAACCACCACATACCGCGAAAGCCAGTC
>CANFTB010000049.1 GCA_947449735.1 Chthoniobacteraceae bacterium
CTGCTGCCTTACCGGCTGCGGCTACCTTGTCAGCGGCATCCTTCGCGGCTTTTTCAGCGGCAGCCTTGTCTGCAGTTGCTTTCTCTGCCGCTGCCTTACCGGCTGCTGCTGCCTTGTCAGTGGCATCCTTCGCTGCTTTTTCCATGGCTGCCTTGGCGTCTTTGAAGGGGTCCTTGAGGTCGGCGGCGAATGCGAGAGGACTGGAAGCAAATACTGCCAGAGTGAGGAGGGCGGCGAACCGGGTGGTCTTTTTCATATGGTTAACTTTGGGGTGTGGGTTTCGGGCGCAAACGCCCTTCTGTCTTGAATCAGAACCATCCGCCAAGTGCAAGGAGTGAGCCCAAAGTTCAACTAGACGCACTCCCCGTTTCAATCCGGCCGAACCCACTCTGCAATTTTACAGAAGACCGCCATATCCACACCACCTGCATGAATCGCTGTGCAGAATGGGTGGGAGTTTGCCTTTAGTCTGCAGCTCGCGCGCGCGGCGTTGTCGCGGGGAGCGTTAAAAATGGCTCCCTGGAGGACTGAGGAATGGAGCGAAGGACCAGAAAAGCGACTGGGCTTCTTAGTTTTTCAAGAACATCGGGATGATGACGACGACTGGCCACCAAACGAGCCGTGATGGGCTCGGATGATGGAAAGAACCGGAGGGGTCTTGGGAACCTTGGTTCCCCAGTTACATGAAAACCCAACATGGAACTCAGCGAGGTTTGTAACTTGAGCTGATTCCCGCGGAGCATTCAGGATGAAAGCTGCAGCCTTCTGACTTTGTGCTGCGGCCCGAATCTGGGTAGAAATGAGCTTGAAACTGTACGATCCATTCGTAGGATTGAAGTCGGGCTCCAATATGGTCTTTAGACCCTCATTCAAATCGAACCGCCCTTTGCCAACTTTTGTCGAGTTGCCTCCGTTTCAACGCTGGCGTCAGGACTATTTGACCGATGAAGACTACCGAGCTTTGCAAAATGTTCTCTTGGGAAATCCTGAAGCAGGCGACGTGATTCAGGGATCTGGAGGACTCAGGAAGGTTCGATTTGAAGACAAACAACGCGGCAAGGGTAGGCGCGGAGGGCTACGCATCATCTATTACTTTTGGGACGGAGGGCAGGAATTTTGGATGTTCACCCTCTATGGCAAAGGGGAGATGGAAGACCTGTCTGCAGCTGAACGAAAAGCGTTCAAGGCGTTGTTGGAACATGAATTATTAAACCGGTCTAAACCGAGTAAGCCGCCAATAAAAATCCGCAGCCAACGTGGGAATAAATAATATGAAAAAGCGCAACCTGCTCAGTGAATTGAAGGAAGGCATCACGTCATTAACAGCTGAACGCGAGGGGAAGTTGACTCTAAAGCGTGTCCATTTGGCAGAACAGGAGGCTCCCGTTGTCGCGCCTGAAGAACTGCGCAAACTTCGGGAAGATCTTCACCTGTCACGTGCCCTCTTTGCCCGAACAATCCGTACCAACCTACGAACCGTGGAGAGCTGGGAGCAAGGCCGGAGCAAACCCAACGCACACGCTGCTCTTCTCATTAAGTTGGTGGAGAAGTTTCCAGAAACACTGGACCACCTCCGCGCGGTGTAGGGCATTGCTGTAATCAGGCACCCACGTTTCAAATAATAAGAAATCCCTTTTCGCCCCATGTGCGCAGCTCGCACGCGCGGTCTCGTAGCGGGGCGCGCTAAATCAACTCCACGCCAATCTACTACGTGATTATTCGGTGGCGACTGGAGTAGCCCCCCCAGACGCGTGCAAAAGTTGCCAAGAGATTCTTCATCGCCGGAGTGATCGGAGATAGTGAAGAGAGATCCACAAATCCTTGGGCGTTTGGAACGAAAATGGGATCCTACTGTTTGGGCGGAGCGGCAGAATCGGTTCCGTTCGGCGCGGGAAAAAGTTCACAGATAACGTGGCCATAGAGGGCGTGGCCAAAATCGTTCGGATGATTGACGTTGTTTCCGCTCAGGTCGGAAAACGGCTTGCTCTTTAGCAGTTCCAGCCAGGGCGAGGTCAAATCGGCCAGCGCCACTGCTGGCGTCTGCATTTCTCGGAGTACGTCGCGATAGCCGGTGAAATGCGTCGCTGGCCGCCCCCTCGGATTGCTAGTCATGGAGGACACCAATACGACATCGGCTTGCGGACAAGCAGCAGTAACGGCACCCAACAGCTTGCGCATCAGTGCGTCAAACGCAGAAGCCGGCTCGCTGTGGTTCATACCAAAAGCGAGAATCACCAGGTCCGGTTTCTCGGCGGCCACTTTCTCCACCTGGTTCAGACCCCACTCGGCTTTGGTGCCCGCACGGCCCAGATTGACGTACGTGATCGGCGCTCCAAACCGTTCCTGTAACGTGTCGGCTACTAGTTGGGCGTAGGGCGGCTGATACGGTGGTGCCTTGCTGTTCCTGAACCCTGAAGCGTTGAAGCCTTCGGTGATACTGTCCCCGAGGGCGACCAGTTTGAGCGATTGTTTGGAACGGAGTTTGCCCAGACTACGGCTCAGACGATTCTCAAACGGAGCGGCGGGAAGATTCCATACGCCGTCATGTTCGTAGCTGGCTTGAACCTGGAGATCGTGGAAGAAATGTCCTTCCGACCAGAGTCCACCTCCCAGTGTGTTCGGACTGCCCGGCGGCGGCGTCATTTGGGCGGCGGTCTTGAACGGAATCCGAGAGCTGATGGTCAGCTCGATAGTATCCGAGCCCGGTTTCCATATATAGTCTTTGCCTTCTATATAGGTCATGACTTGGTCGGGATGGGTCAGCTTCGGTTTCGCCGTTGGCGTGAAGAGTACTTTGCCCGATGCGACCGGTTTGCCTTCTTCCTGAACGAACAGAATCGGTTCGTTCACCATCTTTTTGGATTTCCAGAACGGCTGGCCCAAAGGATGTCTGGAGGCCAAGTCAGTTTCAGCGGCCATCACAACTGTCCCTGTGAGAGCCAAATGAATCAAGCAAAGCCAAAACGAAGCGCTTGTGATTGAAATTGGTAACAAAATGCTTTTCGTCCCGTTTCCGCAGTTCGCGCGCGCGGTCTCGTCGCGGGGCGCGCTAAAGGGAGAATTGCTTTTCACGGCACAAAACATGAGGCGAGTCACCCCATGTCTGACCGTGGTCGGCGACAAATCTTAGGCCGTTGTTAGCGGTGGTGCGGCTTCTCCTCTCACCCAATGGGCATTTTCCTTCGTTCGTGCCGCTAAAACTCCCAGCTCCACTAGAAATTGGGGCGCGCTGCTTCCTTCCCTCGTCAGACCCAGAGAAAATAGACCCGCGCAAAAAATCAGGCGGTAAACACGTTGTCATCGTCGGGAAACGGAGCCCGGGATTGTGGATTGTCAGCTTCCCAGTGTTTGGGTGCCGCGTATCGCAAGGAATCGCTTTTCGCCCCGTGTGCGCAGCCCGCGCGCGAGGTTGACCGCGCGCGCGGTTGAGTCAGGGGGCGCGCTAAAAACACGCGGCGCGCCTTGGCAGAGGACGCGAGAACCGTGGCGAGTCCGGGGGGCGACATCGACGACATGAGCTGGTGAGTCTACGGCATGCGCTGGTCTGGATTGCGGGTGAACGGATGCAGGTGAAAGATCTCGCCGGCGGGACTTTGGTGCACGGACATCCGATCTCGGGACGCGTGGAGGTGGACTACCCGGCGTCCGTCCAGGTCGGCGCGGCGACCCCCATGGATGCGAATTGCAAGATGGATCAGTCAGAGAAGTAACCAGAAGAAGGAACGCACCACGGCAATGCAGCCCTCCATCAGTCCGCGAAAAGAAAGGCGGCTCAATTTCAAAATAAACGGAGAAATTTCCGTTAAATCCGCAGCCCGTGGGTAGCTACTAGATGAAGCTGAATATTCCAATCCCCCAAGCACAACATGCAATCTCCCTTGTCCTTCCCTGCCTCTAAGGCACTTGCGCAGCCATCCGTGCGTATGCGCCTCGCGCTCAGATCTTGGTTAGGTGGCGCTGGGATACTCGGCTGTTTGGTGGTGCCGGCCGCTTCGTATGCATCGCCGGAGGTTCCCCTCTACAGCGCTCCCACACAACTGCACTGGGTCTGGGCTGCTTCCGTGCCTGTCGCTGACACCCAAGTGGTTTTTGAAAAGGACTTCTCTCTTTCATCCGTACCGGTGACAGCTCGGATCAGTTTTGCAGCGGTGCAGGGATGTCGAGTGTTGGTGAATGGAACTCTGGCCGCGTCTAACGCAGACCCTAAAAAGCCCTCGGCAATCGATGTCACCAAAAGCCTGCGCTCGGGCGAAAATAAAATCCGAGTGGAGGCTCAGTCGAAGGGAAATGCGGACGCGCTTCTACTGTCCATGCTGGTAGCTGATATGGATGGGACGAGGAGGCGTCTCGAGACGGATCGATCCTGGCAGGTGATCCCTGTTCCAGGGGCGAAACCAGAGGTTGCCCGTGAGGTTCAAGCGTATGGAAGCGCTCCTTGGGGAGATGTGTTTGCCTCCCTGCGCCCCTCGGTTTGTCTGCCCTCGGAGATGCATTTGCCAGAGGGGTTTAAAGCGGAACTGCTGCATGCTCTCGACGAGCCCGAAGGCTCTTGGGTGGCTTTATGTATGGATCCGAAGGGGCGTCTGATTGCCTCAGACGCAGGAGGCCGGATGGTCCGGATTACTCCGCCGCCGCTGGGAGGAGATGCGTCCCTGACCAAGATTGAGCCTATACCGGTGGCGCTCGGTCATGCCAACGGTCTGCTTTGGGCCTTCAACAGCCTTTATGTGACGGTTTGTCAGGAAGGCGTGTACGAAACCGGCTCGGGGATTTACCGGGTGACTGACACCGACGGGGACGATGTATTGGACAAGGTGGAGTTTCTTCGGAAGCTGAATGGGGGAGGTGACCATGGGCCGCACGCGCTCATGCTTTCCCCGGATGGAAAAAGTATCACGGTGGTCTGTGGGAATTCGACCCGGCTTACAGAAATCCAGAACTACCAGGTGCCGCCGATCTGGAAAGACGATCTGCCGCTCCCAAAATTGATCGGCCACGGCTTTATGCGGGGGGCAGGAGCTCCCGGCGGCTACTTTGCACGGATGTCTCCGGACGGGAAGGAATGGACCTTGATGGCCTCTGGATTCCGAAATGAATATGACGCGGCCTACAACCGAAACGGCGAGCTTTTCACGTACGATGCGGATATGGAATGGGATATTGGGATGCCCTGGTACCGCCCGACCCGGGTCTGTCACGTGGTGGATGGCGGCGAATATGGTTGGCGGAGCGTTTCAGGGAAATGGCCCCAGGATTACGCGGATTCGTTACCTCCTGTTTTAAATGTGGGGCGGGGCAGTCCGACTGGGGTCGCGTTTGGGTATGGGGCGAAGTTTCCTTCACGGTACCAGGAGTCGCTATTTATGGCGGACTGGACCTATGGAAAAATCTACGCTGTGCACTTGAGTGAAACGGGGGCGACGTATTCCGGGAACATGGAGGTTTTCCTCGAAGGCAAGGGATCGAAGCCGACGGACCTCGTGATTAGTCCCCAGGACGGTGCGCTGTATTTTTGCGGCGGCAGTCGGCGCTCGAATAGCGCTCTGTATCGGGTGACCTATGTGGGAAACGAAAGTGTTGCCGAGCAGGTTCCCGACGGGGATCCCAAGGCGGCGGCGCTTCGGGCGTTGCGCCACGAATTAGAGGATTCGTACCACGCAACGGATGCCGCCTCGTTGAATCTGGCGCTGGAAAATCTCTCCCACGAAGACCGGTTCATTCGGTTTGCAGCCCGGACAGTCTTGGAGTTTCGGCCCGTGGAAACTTGGGAAAAACGGGCGCTGGAGTTATCTGATTCGCGGGCTCTGATTCAGGTGGCGCTGGCGCTGGCTCGGTTGGAGAAAATGGATGCGAAAGAGGCGCTGTTCCGCAGACTGACGGGAGTAGATTTGGCTAAGACGGATCGCGAGACTCGGTTGGATGTGATTCGGGCATTGGAAGTGGTTTCGATCCGGTTGGGCGATCCTGAGGGCGAGTTGAGGGAGGCGCTTCTAAGTAAGCTGCACCAGGCGATGCCCGCGCCGGAGAGTCGTTTTAATGTGGAGATTGCGCAGCTTTTAGTGCGCTGGAAGTCGCCGCTTGCGGCGAGGAAGATCTATCCGCTTTTTCAAAAAGCGCCGACACAAGAGGAGCAGATGAGTTTTGCGGCCTGTTTACGATTGGTCTCGGAAGGTTGGCCGGAGGGGGCTAGGGAGCCTTACTTTCGTTGGTTCTTACGCGAGGATTTCAACAAGGCGGGGCACCTTGGGAAGTTCATTACTGACATCCGAAAAGATGCCGTGGAGTCGTTGTCTCCCTCTGAAAAGGTTGCGTTGGAGACGGTCCTGAACGCCGCGCCGGAAAAGACCCCTGCTCCGCCTGTGGCCTCGCGCCTTTTTGTGAAGGATTGGAGCACGGACGAGCTTATTTCGCAGGTGGAACCTCTTCTCAAAACCAAACGTGATACTGAGCATGGCAAGACTCTCTTCCGCGAAACAGGTTGTGTGGTTTGCCATCTCTATCGAGCAGAGGGCGGCGCCGTCGGCCCAGATCTGACGTTGGTGGGAAACCGCTTTTCGGTTCGAGAAATCATCGAAAGCATCACCGAGCCAAGCAAGGTGATCAGTGACCAGTATGGTACGACCAACGTCACGCTTAAGAATGGGTCGTTTTTCGCGGGCCGCGTGGTGAATGAAGGTGCGGACTTAGTGCAGATTCAGGAAAACGTGTTTACGGCCTCGGACGTTCGCGATTTTTCCCGAAAAGAGATTCTTAAAATGGAGCCCTCGCCCATTTCTCTCATGCCCCCCGGGCTTATCAACACCTGTCAGCCTGAAGATGTGGCTGACCTGATCGCGTGGCTCCGATTGGCAGCCCAATGAACGCGCCTCCTCAACCGTCCCGTCTATTTTGATCCGCCTCCTCAGAATCCTATGAAAACGACGCTGTCCTTTCTCACTGTAAGTTTTACCGCTGTTTGGATGGGCTTCTCTTTTGTCTGCGGCATGTGCGCGGCAGACGCTCCTGTCGACAATGTTCCGCCAGAGGGGTTCCGTGCTCTCTTTGATGGGAAAGGGCTGGACGGGTGGACGGAGAAAAAAGCCGCCCCAGAGCACTGGTCGGTGCAGGAGGGGTGTTTGGTTTACGATGGGATGGGAACGCATCTCTACACAGCGGAGGAGTTCTCTAATTTCGTGCTGCTTGTAGATTGGAAAGTCCCGAGACGAGGGAATAGCGGCGTTTTTCTACGAGGGGGAACCCAAGTCGAGATTAACGACGGAGATTCTCCGGATCGTCCGATTTGGAATGGGACCACGGGAGGCATTTATCCGGATCTGCCGCCGATCAAGCGTGCGGCAAAAAACTTCGGGGAATGGAACCACTACGAGATCCGCGTGGAGAAAGGGGTGATTACGGTGTTCTTGAACGGCGAAAAGACGCTGGATGCTTACGCCAAGAATTGGGGAAAGGCATTAACGGGTCCCATTGGGTTTCAGCATCACGGGTCCCCGTTGTGGTTTAAAAACGTCTATGTGAGGGCGTTGCCGGAGTAATCTCCTGACGCGGGTCCGACTGCTTGTCTGCTACCGCCGTGGCTTCTCTCGCCAGCAGGTTGGGATCTGCCGCGGCAAGCCACGCTGCTTCACAGCTTAACGCGCCGCGGCAGTGGGCGGCGCGCTGTGGATCGATGCGAAGGGTGATCTTTACATCGGTACGGGTGACAATTGTCACCATGATCCGGGCTTGCGGCAGGAGATCCGGCCGGGCCGGTTTACCACTACGACGCGGCGAAAGCTTTTCAGGACAAGCTTCCCAAGGCGCTCGAAGGCCGCCTCTTCATCTACGAATGGATGCGTAATTGGATTCAGACTGTAAAGCTCGACACTCCCGGACCGGAGCTCGAGCCGCTCTCGCCGACGCGCACTCTGCGCCGGCCGATCGACATGAAGATCGGTCCCGACGGTGCGCTTTCCTTCATCAAATACGGCGACCAGTGGTGGAACAACAATGACAGCCGGGTCGTGCGCGTCGTTTGTCTTCGAGGCAACCGCGCACCTGTGGCGAGGCTCGTCGCAAGTGATACGGCTGGCAGACAACCGCTGGCACTCAGCTTTGATGCCGGCACGTCCAATGATGCTCACGGAGATTTGTTGAAGTTCGTGTGGAGCATCGCGGGAAAGGAACAGACCGCCGGCGGCGCGAAGTTCGCACACACCTTTGAGCAGCCCGGCAGCTATGAAGTCAGCGCGACCGCGATCGATGCCACCGGTGCAACGAGCATGGCAAAGGAGACGATTAACGTTGGCAATGGCCGGCCCACCGTGCGCTTCGAGTCGCCAGCGCACGGTTCGTTCTTTGCCGAACCGGATGTCATTGTGCTCGACAAGGCATCTGAGGGATACAAGATCGGCGCTCCGCACGTGATGCGGCTGCAGAACGGCATGTATCGGGCGAGAGGCCCGGCTTGAGAGCGAAATCCCCGCGCCGCAATCGTCTCTTCTTGGCTGCCAACCGCAGTCTCTACGCGGTAGACACCGAAGCGATCGGAGCGCATTGGCGCTAAGCACAACCACCTTATGAGTCTCCTCTCATTCCACCTTCAACGTCTGCTCCCGCGCGGCCGAGTGCTGGACTCACCGGCGCAACTCGCGGGCTATGCCTCCGATGCGCTCGGTTACAAGAGCTACCGGCCGGATGCCGTCGTCATTCCAGCGGATGCGGAGGAACTTGTCGGATTTATGAAAGGCGCGCGGCAGCTCGGCGTGCCGGTTATTCTGCGCGGTGCTGGCACTTCGCTTTCCGGCGGGCCGGTCGCGGCGCAGGGAGGGGTGATCGTTCATAGCTCGGGTTTGAAGCGCATCCGCGAAATCAACGTGGAGGGTTTTTGGTGCGAAGTGGAGTGTGGGGTTGGGCTCAATGAGCTTGATGCCGCGCTGAAACCACACGGCGTGTTTTATCCGCCGGACCCTTCAAGCGGGCCGGTCTGCACGCTGGGCGGAAATGTGGCGTCGAACGCGGGCGGCGCGCACTGCTTTCGCTACGGCGTGACAAGCAATTACGTACTCGGCGTCGAGGTGGTTCTGCTCGATGGCAGCGTCCATCGGTTCGGCGGCCCTGCTGGCGGGCGGGGTCCGTGGCGGGAGGATTGGAAACGGTTTATGATTGGCTCCGAGGGTACGCTCGGCGCGTTCACCCGCTTCTGGCTGCGCCTGCTGCCGGTGCCTGAGAAAGTTTGGACCTTTCGTGCGACGTATCCCGACCTGCGTTCGATTGAGGCGGCGATTCACGCGCTCGTGGCGCATTCCTCGTATCCTGCTGCCATAGAGTTGCTGGATCCGCGCGGCGTGGCTATGGTCGAGAGCAGCCAGATGGCGGTCGGTCTGCCAAAAGGTTCGTTCATGCTGCTGATGGAGATCGATGGCCCCGCGGCGCTGGTAGATGCGCGCGTCGAGCCGGTGGCCGAATTGCTGCGCAAGGCGGGCTCGCGCGATGTGGTCTTCAGCGATGAAGACGCGATCCGGCAAAAGCTTTGGAAGGCGCGCAAGGCAGCCGGCGGGCTGCTCGGCCAGCTCAGTCCCGATTACGTTGTGCAGGATGCGGTGATTCCGAAGCGCGCGCTCGCCGAGGTCCTGCAATTGGTCTATGACGAGGCGGACGCGGCTGGGATCCGCGCCGTGAATATATTCCACGCCGGGGACGGTAACCTGCATCCGAACTTTCTCTTCGACTCTCGAGTGCCTGGTGAACTGGAGAAGGTCGAACTCATCAGCGAGCGGCTGATGCGGCGCGTCATCGAAGTCGGGGGCACGCTCAGCGGCGAGCACGGCATTGGCAACGACAAGGCGGCCTACATGCCGCTTGTTTTTGGTCCCGACTCGATGAGACTGCAGTGGGCTGTGCCTGCTGCTTTTAATCCGACGCATCAACTCAATCCGCTGAAGGTCTTTGGCAACCGCTGCTTCACCGCATGAAAACAATCGCCCCTATGCAGACGGAGCGCCTGTTCACTCCCTTTCTGGATTCGGTGGACGGGACGTTGTGTCTACCGGCCAGTGCGACGGCTGCCGATATTGACGCGCAAGCCGCGGCGCATCGCCTGCGCTTTCCGCTCATTCTCGATGCCACCGTTACGTTGCACGAGCAAGTCGCAGCCACGACGCATGCGCCTGCGTCTTGCCGCTTTGGGCCGTATTGTGACAACATCCTTGGCATCAACTGGCGTCTGCCCAGCGGCCGCATCGCGCGTATCGGCGAGCGGGTGGTAAAGACGACCACTGGCTATGATTGGCTACGTTTTCTCCTCCATAGCGGCAGGCGTTTTGGCGAGCCCGTGGACTACGTGCTGCGCCTGCGCCCCGACTGCGGCTTTCACCTTGAGGCGCGCTTCGATGGGGAAATCGCTGCGCTGCGAAACTGCGTGCACCGCCTCCTGCACAGCGGATGGATGCATTGGTGGGATGCCGTGGACTTCATCGCGGAAGGCGCTTCGGTTTGGGTGCGCGTCGCGATTCACTGTCCGCCCGGCGAGGCGCGGATTTTTGCCGCTCAACTCACCGGCATCGCCTCCGAGTCTCAAGTCCGGCTCACACTGCAGGACAGCCGGCCGCCTTCGTTCGATGGACTGCCGGATATGGTCATTAAAACCACCCCAGACCGCGCCATCGGCCTGGCCGGCGAACTCGCCCGCGAGGCCGTGCGCTGCGTGGCGCTCTGCTACAACGGCGTGGTTCATGTTCACCTCAATGCCGGCGAAGACATTGGCGAACGCGCCCACGCGCTGATGCAGCCTCACCTTGGAGAGCTGCATGCACTAGGCGGCGACTGGCTCTCGCGCTGGCTGCCCGCAACCCCGCCGACTGTGACCGAGTCGCAGTGGATCGAAACTCTGGAACAAGCCATCCATGGATCCTAAACCCGCAGTACCCGACTATTTTTCAAACTGCACGCACTGTGGCTTCTGTCTCGCCGTGTGTCCTACCTACAAGCTCACAGGCGACGAAAACAACTCGCCTCGGGGACGTCTGCGCCTGTGGAGCGAGGAAGCCGCCGGTCGCCTGCCACAGGATCCGTGGACGGACTTTTACACCGCTGAATGCGTCGGCTGTCTCGCATGCGAGACGGCCTGTCCGGCGAATGTGCCGTATGGCGAGCTGTTCGAGCACAAGCGGCACGACCACGTTGCCGCAGGGCGTTTCAAGCCGGCGCTAGCGCTGCGAGTCGCCGCGGCCGCGGTGGCCCGCCCCGCGTGGTTAAATCTCGCGCTACTGCCCGCACGTTTGCTGCGGAGACTCGGCCTGCCGTTGCACCGCTTCCTATTCAAAGGCCGGCCCGCCGTGCTGCAAAGCACCGCGGACTACACGCGCGATCTCATGCAGCGCCATCGGCCCACCGGGCCGCGTGTCGCGTTCCTCACCGGTTGCCTCATGGAGGCGGCGTTCCGCGAGATCAACTTCGCCACGGTGCGAGTGCTCATTGAGAACAACGTGCGAGTCATCATCCCCGACAACCAGACGTGCTGCGGTGCTTTCCAGGAGCATACTGGTCTCGAGGGCGTGGATGCGCTGCGCGCACAAAACCGAAGCGCCTTCCTTCCGCTCGATGTCGAGGCCGTTGTCAGCAACTCCTCCGGCTGCGGCTATGCGCTCGGCAAGTCTCTGGCTCCCGACAAACCCGTGCGGGACGTGCTCGACTTTCTCGGCGAACTCGGCCCCGTGCGGCGCGGGCGCGATGGAAGCACCGCGCAACTGTATGTCGATTTGCCCTGCCATCTCGTGCATGGGCAAAAGCTCGCCGGCATTCCCATCAACGTTCTCGATGCCACCGGCTACCGATGGGAGTTCGCGCCGAACGCCAAGGACTGCTGCGGCTCGGGCGGCGTTTATAACATCCAGAAACCCGAGAATGCCGGAGCCATCCTCGCCAGCAAGTCCGCGTTTCTCAACGAAGCCGAAGGAGCCCCCGTCATCCTCGGTACGTCGAATCACGTCTGCATGATGCAGTGGCATTCCGCCGGCGCCAGCGGCATTGTCACGCGACCTTACGAGGTGAAACACATCATTCAACTCCTCGACCCGGGCGCGGACTTTACGATTCGGGGAGAAGTTCTTGCGTCTCCAGCAATCCAAGAAAATACCTGCGCTAAAGGTTACTAGGGCGGCCTCAGACGTCCGTCCAATTTCCTGAACCAAATCGACCTACAGAACCGCACCGCCATTGTCACCGGAGGCGTCCTTGGCATTGGTTGCGCCATGGTGGGACGCCTCCTTGCCTCCGGGCCCCAAGTCTCGCTGTGGGACGTGTGCCTTGGTGCGCCGGAGTAGGCCACGAACGAACTGGCGCGTCGTGGCACCGTCTGTGGCCATGACTGTTGCGCCAGAAATTCGCAGATACACTTTCTCCAGAGGGGTTCGCAAATCCCTACTTCAATTGCTCGAGGGCGCCGATGAATGCCTTGGGGCCTCCGGCGACATAGCCAAGTTTCCCTTTAAATGCCCCTCCTTCATTCAGAATGATGATGGTCGGAAATCCGGTCACTTTAAATTCTGTTTTGAGCGCCTCGTTCTGCTTCTGGACGACACTTGAAAGCTTGAACGTGTGTGGTGAATCCACCACCACGAGCACAAAATTTTTCGCCGCGTAGCTCTTCCATTCCGGCTGATAGAATACCTCTGCATCAAGTTTTTTGCACCACCCGCACCAGTCCGAGCCCGTAAAATCGAGTAGGATGTTTTTGTTTTCAGCCTTCGCCCGAGCCTTGGCTTTATCAAAGTTATCCATCCATCCATCTTTCGCAGCGAGTACAGGGGAGCAGAGGGCAAAAAAAGCGATAAGCGGCGCAGTAATTTTCATAAGGTTTTAGTGTTTCTTGACTGAGGTCTAAGAAAAGCACCGTAGTTTGACTCCCGCCATAGGGGATCCCCCGGTCTCGACTAGGCTTCGAAAGGGGGCCACGAGCGTTCTTGAACGTCGCGAACTGCCCGGAGGCTGCCGAAGGGATCTGACTTGAGCACTGCGGCATCAGCCCGGAGTATCTGTGCTAAAGTTTTCGAGCGCCTACCCTGCAACCTCTGTTTTGGGCGGAACCGGTGAAGGCCCGTTTTGCATGAAAACCGGCGCGCAAAGTGAGAACGGGTCGATTTTGATTTGTGTAAATTGCATGTCGGTCTGCTATATGGTGCCCTTTCGGCCCTCTATCCATGTCAGAGCAACCCCCAAAGCGATCCCGGCAGCGACGGGAGGAAGAGTTCCTGCAGCTGCAGGCTGCCCGGGATGCCGAGGAGGCCATCAGAAAGCTGCAGCGCACCCAGGAGCAGCTTCTCGAACTGGAGCAGGAAAGACTCCTGGCGGAGCAGCGGCGACTCAAAGAGGAACGTGGTACCCGAGAGGCCTTGAAGGAAAAAGCGGAGCGTCAAAGGGCCACGCGAGCCCAGATGGCTGCTCTCGAACTGGAGATTAAGACGTTTGGTGACGACCTTTCGTCCAAAGGCCTGCTTGAGTCTCAAGCGAATGGGGTGGCGATTGCCTCATACCGGTTTGTTCTGCTTCAAAAAAAACTGACGGCGCTGAATGTCTTCAAGCCCGAGTTGGATGATCTCGCTGACATCCGCTTTTTCGGTGAGTTGGAGTATTCGATTGAACGACTTTCAGCTTCTCATTCCGAAGCCCTTGGTCCTGTCTCAGTCAAAGCAGCTGTGGAACAACTTCATGTGCTCGCAGGATGGCGGGATCAGCCGTTCTCTATGGGGGAGGAGAAGATCCGGCCTCTAGAGATCCAAGCGAAAGCGCGGGCTCTTGCTGACGCCCTGCCGGAAACGCTCGAGGAGGTTTTCAGCAGGCACGAAACGCTGACCGAGATCCGCGAAGTTCTAAATTCCGCGAGGACAAGCCTGTCGCAGACCAAGTTGATTGTCGGTGCTTTCGAGCGCCTATGGCAGCCCGTTGAACCCGTCTTGCAGGTCCTCAATTCCGCACGAGTCGGCAAGGCCGACCGCGAGTTTATCACCGAACAGGCCGAGCCGTCCCTTGAATCCCAGCTGCAGTCCATTCTGGAGTTGCAGGGGGCAATGTCCGGAAAGCTGCGTATTCTGCAGGAGGCGGAAGGTGTCTGGGCATCTGATGACGCGCTCGTAAATAGCGCGCTCCTGCTTCTTCAGCAGAAGGACTTCGGCTCTGCTGAGGAGGATCTGGCTTCCGTAAAAAACCGTCTCTGGAAGGATATTGATTCGGAACACGTTGCCGCGGCATTGAACGACGCGCTGGTCGAAGTGGTGCAAGCCATCCAGCTCGAATCGAGCGGCAAACTCGCCCTTGAACTGAGAGCGACGGAATCGTGGTTGGAACGCCACGGTGGAAGCCGCACCCTTCGCGAGGGACTCGAACTCCATCGAAGTTTACTGCTTAAACGGCGCTCAGCGAGGAACGCCAGAATTAAGACGTGGTTGAAAGTGCTCTCCGGCATCGTCGCGTGTGCCCTGCTTGGCAAGGCTGCCTCTGTTCTCGTCGAAAGGATCGAGTCGCGGCTTTTTCAGCCGGAAAATCCAAAGCTCACCGCACAGCGGGAAGAAACCGCCGCCTATTTTCGGGAGAAAGAGGAAAGCGAGCGACTTGCTAGAAGTGCCGGCGAAACGGCAGGCGCTTCAAATGCCGCACCCCCGACCGTTCAGAAAGAACCGGGCTCCCGCAAGCCTGTGCAGAAGCTGGAGCCAAAGGATGGCGCAGACCAGGGCGGCGTTTCCGCTACGCCTGCCGCGCTCTCTCCCTCAGCAGTTCAGCCCGCTGGACAGCCCGCGCCTCCGGTGGCGAATCCGGCCGACCAGCAAGCCGACAAGGTCGCCTTCGATGCGAACTTTAAACGCATCGCAGCCGGATTTTTTCAAATGGGCGAGGCCGGCGACGGGGATGCTCCCCTTCACGCGGTGACAGTGGGCGAATTTTTCATTTCCTTAACCGAGGTTACTTTTCAGGAATGGAAAGACATCAAGGGCTGGGCCGATTCCGCAGGCTATTCATTCGAACACGAAGGTGCGGGAAAAAAGCCAAACCATCCTGTTACTGATGTCAGTTGGTACGACGTCGTCAAATGGTGCAACGCGAGAAGCGAAAGAGCCGGCTTAAAGCCCTGCTATTATACAAGCGCCGCCCGGGATCCCGCGTCTGTGTACCGTCAGGGCACCGCTGCCATCACGCATGGCATGATCGATGTGACGGCCAACGGTTACAGACTACCAACCGAGGCGGAATGGGAAAAGGCCGCAAGAGGAGGCGTGGCAGGCAGAAAGTTTCCGAACGGGCAGACACTCAGCACCCGGGAAGCCAACTTTTTCAACGTGGGTGGCAGCACTCTAGCCGTAAAATATTACATTCCGAATCCCTACGGCCTCTATGAAATGGCCGGCAACGTCATGGAATGGTGCCAGGATTGGTACCGCTGGGACGCCTACAAAACTTCGCCGCCCGAAGACCCTCTAGGCCCGGTCTCCGGCGAAGGACGCGTCGTACGGGGGGGCTCCTGGTCGGACCCGAAACCCGACAACTGCCGCGTGTCCTTTCGCCAGCCCAACTCTGCGGATTCGGTGTCCAACAACAAGGGATTCAGGCTGGTCCGCAGCCCGTCGGCTCGATAGACCTGCAAACCTGGGTGACTTTCAAAGGCGGTCTCGGAGAAGATCTAGAAAGCCTGACTGCCGGAAAACGGAAAGTCCGATCGGGCACATTTTTTGTCCGATTTTTATAAGGGCGTCTGGGTTAGACTCGTCAGAGTTCACCACCCCCATGCGCTTTTCAAAAATTTACGGTCATCTTCTGATCGCCGCCTCACTGATCACTGCGGTGCCTCACTCTGCAACGGCTCTTGAGCCGGGCCCGCTTCTCTCGCCGAGAGAGGCTCTCGCAAAAATGACCGTTCCCGAGGGTTTTGCTGTCGACCTTCTGGCGGCCGAGCCCGATCTGGTGCAACCCATAGCGTTCTGCTGGGACGAACGCGGCAGGCTATGGGTGGTTGAAGGGAATACGTACCCCAAACGCGCGGGACAGCCGCCAACGCCGAGGCCGGATGACGATGCGCACTTGGACACGCTCACGGAAGCGGAACGTGCCGGGCTGTTTGAAGGCAAGGACCGCATCGTTATTTTTTCGGATGAAGACGGCGACGGCACCTACGAGACGCGCAAAGTGTTCTTGGAAAACCTGAACCTGGTATCGGGAATAGAAGTTGGATTTGGAGGGGTTTACATCGGTGCTGCGCCTTACTTCCTCCACGTGCCGCTCGATGCCTCGGGAGACAAGCCCGCCGGGCCGCCCCGCGTTCTGGCGGACGGTTTCGGCTGGCAGGACACCCATGAGACTCTGAACTCCTTCATCTGGGGGCCCGACGGCTGGCTTTACGGGTGCCACGGTGTCTTTACTCAATCACAGGTGCGCGTTTGCACGGGCCCTCCCGGCGCGCGGAAACGGGTGCCCATGAACTGCGCTTATTGGCGGTGGCACCCGGTGCGGCAGGAGTTCGAACTCTTCGCCCAGGGCACATCCAATCCTTGGGGGCTCGACTTCAACGCAAAGGGCCAGTTTTTTTCCGAGGCATGTGTCATCCCCCACTTCTGGCACGTCATCTCAGGCGCCTACTACCTGCGGCAGTCCAATCCCCTCGGACACTTCAATCCACACGTCTATCAGAACATTGATACGATCGCCGACCACAGCCATTTCGCAGGCAAAGCGCACAGGCAGAGCCCGCTGGATGCTTCAGACTTCGGGGGAGGACACGCGCACTGCGGCCTCTGCATTTACGACGGCTTGAACTTCCCAGCCGCCTACAGGGGCCAGCCGCTGATTGGCAACATTCACGGAAAACGGATCAATCAAGAGCAACTCATCCCCGAGGGGTCTGGCTACAAAGCATCGCACGCGCCCGATTTTTTGCATTCGAACGACTTCAATTTTACCGCCGTGACCCTGAAACAGGCACCGGACGGTTCGTTGGTCTTCAGCGACTGGTACGACAAACAAAAATGCCATTCCACTACCAACGAGATATGGGACCGTTCCAACGGAAGGCTCTATAGGGTCAAGTTTTCGAAAGGTTGGACACCCTGGAAACCTACCGCGGATATTTGGAGCGCTCCGTCAACCCTGGAGCTTCAACTTCAGGAGAATGGCTGGCTCAGCCGTATGGCGCGCCGGCGCATTGCTGAGGCCGCGGCCAAAGGATCCGTCGATCCTGCGCTCGTACTCAAGGCGCGGAATTTAATTGGCTCCAACCTGCCGCCTGAGACCCGACTCCGTCTCATGTGGTGGCTGCACGCAACGAACGACACGTCCAACACAGCAGCATGGAAGGAACGCCTCCGAGATTCCGACGCCGATGTCCGGCAATGGGCCGTGCAGCTCATAGCTGAGAGGGGAGCTGTCGATGAAACTATTCTCGCCGAGTTTCAACGGATGGCCAAGGAGGATGCCTCCCCGGTGGTTCGTCTTGCACTTGCCAGCGCCCTTCAGCGCATTCCCGGCAGGTTACGATGGGACATCGCCACAGCTCTGTGCTCCCACTCGGAAGACGCTAACGATCACAACCTCCCGCAAATGCTTTGGTACGGGGTAGAGCCGGCGGTGCCCGAGGCACCGGAGAGGGCGCTGCAGCTCGCAAAAAACTCGCACCTGGAACTCCCAGCCGCTCTGATTGTTCGGAGGTTGGCGGAGATTCGATCGGACGCCGTTAATTCTCTGCTGCTGGCTGCCGTCGCCGAAGCTGATTCAGTCAAGTCCGCGGGTTTTTTTCTCCAGCCCCTTGCAGAGGCGATGAGCGGGCGCTTTGAGCTCGCCGCACCAAAGGATTGGACCGCCGCCTACGAAAAACTTGGCCGCCTGGTCCAAGGCTCGGCAACGGCCCCCGAGAGCCTGAAGCTACTCGACGCCCGTTCCCGAATCGGAGCGGCCTTCAACGACCCGAAGGCGTGGAAGGAACTTACCTTCGTCGCCGAGGACCGTTCTGCGCTTCTGGACCGCAGACAACGAGCGCTGCAAACTCTCACCGCAGGCAGACCCACGGAGCTTGCTTCGCTGCTTTTCAAGCTGCTCCCCGACCCAGAGCTCCGTATGGACACGTTGCGCGCCGGGGCAAGCGCGGGCATCCCGGAGAACGCAACCGCCTCCTTGCTGCCGGCATTCTTCGCGGCAGTCCTCGAAAAATATCCCACCTTCAATCCAAAGGAAAAAGCCGCCGCGGTGCTCGCCTTTTCGGGCCGTCTGGCAACGGCCAGCCTGCTGATGGACGCGGTGGAAGCCAAGAGGGTTCCGCACGCCGACCTGCCCATGTTCGCAGCCCGGCAAATTGCCGGATTGCAGAATGATGCCCTCACAAATCGAGTCGAAAAACTATGGGGTAAGGTCCGCTCTTCCGACACCAAGGAACAGGCGGAGGCCGCGGCGAAGGAGCATGCGCGTCTCAAGGCCATTCTTACGCCCAACTATCTCAAGTCTGCCGATCTCAAGAACGGCCGGATGCTCTTTCAGGGAATCTGCGGCACCTGCCACCAGATGTACGGCGAGGGGGGTAAAATCGGACCGGATCTCACCGGATCCAATCGTGCAGACGTAGACTACATCCTCGAAAACGTCACCAACCCGAGCGCGCTGATCGGAAAGGATTACGAACTGCACGTCTTCACTCTCAAGGACGGCCGGGTCGTCACCGGGATGGTCAGGTCCGAGGACGACGCTCTCATTACGGTTCAATCCATCGGCACCGAAGAGCGCATCCGCCGAGCCGAGATCCGTTCGGAAGAGAAGCCCGGCATCTCCATGATGCCCGAAGGCCTTTTCGCGGCGCTTCCGAAGGAACAGTTACGGGATCTCGTGGGTTATCTCGCAAGTTCCCAGCAAGTCTCGATGACCGGTGAAACGCCGAAAAACGGAGGTTCTTACCGCATTGAGGGAGCCATTGAGGCCGAGGCGCTCAAAATGGTCGCTGCTCCGGGCATTGCAACGGTGCAGGCCATGGGGGGATTTCCCCTCGGCGTGTGGTCGGGAAACGCGCAGATTTTCTGGCGCGGGGCGAAAACGGGTGACGTTCTGCAGCTTGAGGTTCCCGTAAAGGCTGCCGGCAAACTCCGCGCACGCGCTGTTTTCTCAAGAGCACCAGACTACGGCATCCTTAAAGTTCGAATGGCTGGGAGGGACATGGAACTCGGAAACATCGACCTTTTCGGTTCCAAAGTCACAAACACGGAAGCTCTCACGCTAGGAGCTATTGAGGTGAAGGAGCCTGGCACCGTGATCCTTGAGATCGAGCTTACCGGAAAGAATCCCGCCGCGTCTGACAATAAAATCGGCTTCGACTGCCTCATCCTGGAGCCCGTCGATGGTCCTGCCGTTGTTGTCTCCCCGCCGAAGCCTGCGGCCGCAGCGAACGCAGCACCTGCCGCTCCCAAGGCACCCGAGCCCAAGGCCACGCCGGTGAAAAGAAAGAGCATCGTGATGGTCGCCGGAAAGCCCAGCCACGGACCCGGATCCCACGAACACAATGCCGGCGTGCTGCTTCTCGCAAAGTGCCTGAGGCAGGGTGTCGATGCGCAGATAGAACTCAAACTGCACCTCAGCGGAGGCTGGCCTGCGCAAGAGGAGTTGGACCGGGCCGACACACTGGTTGTTTATGCCGACGGTTACGCCGGGCATCCAATCTTGCAAGAAAACCACCTCGACCAGGTCGGCAGCATGATGAAGCGGGGAGCCGGCTTGGTTTGCATTCACTGGGCCACTGAGGTTCCAAAGGAAAAGGGCGGGCCGGAATTCATCCAGTGGCTCGGAGGATACTGCGAACCCGACTGGAGTGTGAATCCCCATTGGACCGCCGATTTTTCAACACTTCCCCCTCATCCTATCAGCAAAGGAGTGAAACCATTTTCAACTCAGGACGAGTGGTATTTTCATATGCGCTTCCTGGATGGTATGCGGGGTGTGACGCCGGTACTTTCCGCGATTGCGCCAGACTCCACGATGAGCCGGCCTGATGGGTTGCGGTCTGGCAACCCCGCAGTGAGAAAAGCGGTCGCCGACAAGATGCCCCAAACCGTCGCCTGGGCGGTTGAGCGGCCTGACGGGGGGCGCGGTTTTGGATTCACTGGCGGACATTTCCACTCGGGTTGGGCGAACGAAGACCAGCGCAAGCTGATGCTCAACGCTATTTTGTGGACTGCAAAGGGCAGCGTTCCGGACTCCGGAATCAATTCGAGCGTCACTCCGGAGGAGATGGCGGCGAATCTCGATCCAAAAGGGAAGTAGAGGGCGCGTGTGTCCGAGCACACGTCCTGGCTGTGGGGGCAGGGACACTGCTCGGCGCTCGTTCCGTTTATAGGGTCATTGGCTACTTGGGGCTGACGACGGTCACGGGACCTTGTTGACCGCGACCGGCGGCGTGTCAGCGGTTTGCTTACTGGAAGCGCCGGGTCTGTGCTTAAACAGCTCATTAGAGCCATTTTGGATAGGCGTGCGGCCTTCCGCTCCATACGTCCGTCCGAATTTGGGATCCCGATTCATGCATGGGTGCAGGAAGCAACGTGTTTCATGCCCCGGCAAAACCTCCCAGATCCAAAATAAACGTGAAATCCTACAAACTACGTCCGTCTCCACGCTCCGCGTCCGTTTTCACATCCCTGTCGATTGCCTTGGGCTGCACATCAATCGCCTTGGCCCAAGCTCAACATCCTTGGGCAGCTGAGCACCCGTTCTCGGGAATTCATTTGCCAAAACCGGGTCGCAACGGCGATGAGGTCGAACAGATTCTTGGGCGTCACATTCCAGACGTGGCCCGGTGGTATGGAAAAAGTGAGGCAGAATTTCGCGACCTTCTTCGAAGAGACAAGGACTCGCTGCGATGTGACCGGTCTGGAATGTTGCATCACGTCTGTGCATCGCCTGCGGCTTTTGCGCCGCCCGCAACCATTCAACCTCCCTCAAGTGCGGTGGTAAATATCCCGGACAGCCAGACCTTTTTGCTGCACAGCCGTCCCACAGCTACGAGGGTGATCTATCTGGATTTTCACGGCCGTACCATCTCTGGAACCCCGTGGAACACCAACTATACGAAAGGGGCCGACATTGTCATTCCCCGCTACGACGTGGACGGCAATCCAAGCGCTTTCAGCACAAAAGAACTCCAAAATATACGGGCAATCTGGCAGCGCGTTGCAGAAGACTACGCCCCGTTTGATGTTGATGTGACCACTGAAGATCCGGGTTTGGAGAGCTTTAAAAAAACAGGCGCCGCCGACTTAAACTATGGCGTCCGCGTCTGCATCGGGGGGGACGGCGCATGGTGCGGAAAGCCGGGTGGTGCGGGTTTCCTGAACACCTTTGCCTGGACGCCGTCAGCCACCTATCCAAATCCGGAGATGCCGGTCTTTGTCTTTCCGGACAACCTGAAATACGTGGATGCGAGGGGTAATGTCGTGGAAAAAGGTGTGCCGAAGTTTGTTGCGGACGCCGCCGCCCACGAAGCGGGCCACACGTTCAACTTGAGCCACGATGGTCAGACGGTCAACGGGACGACGAAGCCTTATTTTTCGGGACAAAACAACTGGGGACCGCTGATGGGAAGCCCCTACGCGATGGCGTTAACGCAATGGAGCAAAGGAGAATACACGGGTGCTAATAACACCGAAGACGACCTGGCGATCATCAGTGCAACCGCTCCGTATCTTCCCAAGGACGAGGGCTGGGATCTGTTCAGTGCTGCCACAGCTGCAGGCCTGAAAGCGTTCACTAAAGTGTCGCGGATTGAGAGGACCGGACAGCGGGATTTTACTCGCTTTAACGCCGCGGCGGGTACCATCGCACTCAAGGTAGACACTGATGCTCTCGGAGGGGATCTCGATGCCAAGATAACCCTCTACAATGACGTGGGCACCGTTCTGGCGAGTGCTAATCCAACAAACCCTGTGAATTCCTCGGGACAGGTCACCGGAGTGGTGCTCGGCGGTTCCCTAGCCTATTCTGCGTCCAAGCAGGGAACGTACTATGTTTCCATCGAGGGTGTAGGTTCCGGATCTCCTGCATCGAACTACAGCAACTACGGAAGCTTGGGGCAGTACCTTCTCACCGGCTCATATGCGGCTGTGACGGGCAGACCCCCAACCGTAGTCATAAATGCAAGTCCGCGGACGTCCACCGCTGCTCCTCTGACTGTGACTTTTGACGGACGTAGTTCATCGGATGCCGACGCTGGAGGCTTCATCGCTAAATACGAGTGGGATTTTGGAGATGGAAGTCAGCATGCAACCGGAGCGACGGCCTCCCATGCGTATACGTCTGCAGGGCGTTACATTGCGTATCTCACCCTGACGGACAACACCGGACTGTCTGCCGTGAACTCCGTCACTATCGATGTTGCGACTCCAAAGAAGTTAAGCGTCGGAGGCATCCAAATGAGTCTTACAAAGACACCCGCCGGGAGCCAGGGGGCGGCGGTTGTGTCGATCTCAGACCAAACGGGTGCACCAGTTGCAGGCGCAATAGTGAATGGAAGCTGGAGCGGATCGAGGGTACTCACTGGAATAAACGCAGCCTCTGACAAGCAGGGTATGGCCGCCTTTAAAACGCCAGACCCGCTTTCAGGCGCCGGTACCTTCACCTTTACCGTGTCTTCGGTGTCTCTACCGGGAACCAGATACGACAGCGCCAACAACGCTGTGTCGAGGGGCACTATCTCAACACCCTAGGCTGAAACTGACGCATGCGGACCGCTTTGCGCAGGTCGTATGTGGTTCTCTCAGGCCCGCTCTCTCTTGAGGGCGGGCCTGGTTTTTTGCAGGGCCCCCGGGCATCATGGAGGGGAGCTTCGCGAGTGCGTACCGAGCGAAACGGGGAAAACGGATGCTGGGGAGCACCATCAAGCCCGGTCGCAGTTGCTCTCTGGGTTCAGAGACCAACCCTCAGCGCTCAGCCAAATGCGATTCAGTTCCGAATGGGGAGAAACTAGACCATTGTGAAACCAACCTTCAGTCGTCTTGTCATCCCCACCCTCGGACAGGCCAACATACCCTCGCCCGGCTTCGCCCGTAATTGGGGCGCGACATCCTCCAGTTGGTTGAGTGACGCGGATTGCATCCTTTTGGACGATTCAGCATCCATCCCGGATTCCTGCGAACCAGTCGGCGGGCGGGTGTCGGTGGAAATCGCAGGCCCGAGAAGGATAATCTATTTCGACCCCTCGAAGACCTGCTTGGCCGTCGTTACTTGCGGCGGTCTGTGTCCCGGAATCAACGATGTGATCCGGAGCATCGTCATGCATGCTCACTATGGGTACGGCGTGCGGCGGGTGATCGGCATCCCCTACGGATATGAGGGTCTGAATCCAGCCTTCGGCCACCGTCCTGTCGAACTGACGCCCGAATCCGTTGGAAAGATCCAGCACCTTGGCGGTTCGGTTTTGTGCACATCTCGTGGCCTGCAGAATCCAGAGGTCATGGTCGAGCGTCTGCTCGAGCTTGGGGTTGATGCCTTGTTTGTTGTGGGAGGGGATGGCTCGCAGCGGGGTGCGCTTGCCATTTTTGAAGAGATCACGCGCAGAAAGGTGTCGCTCTCGGTTATCGGCATCCCGAAGACCATCGACAACGACCTGCTGTTTATGGACCGAAGCTTCGGGTACTATACAGCCTTCAGCGAGGCGTTTCGCTCCCTGCAAGTCGCTCATGCCGAGGCGCGCGGAGTGCGCAACGGCATAGGACTGGTAAAGCTCATGGGGCGGGACTCGGGTTTTATCGCATGCTCCGCGGCCCTCGCCACTGCGGAGGTTAACTTTGTGCTCATCCCCGAGGCTCCATTTCGGCTCGAGGGAGAAACGGGATTTTTGAGGCGCCTTGAAGAACGTCTCCATGCTCGGGGTCACGCGGTCGTTGTGGTCGCCGAAGGTGCCGGACAGGATATTCTGCCAGAAAGACCCACCACCTTCGATGCGTCGGGAAACCAACACTACGGTGATATCGGCGTCTTTCTTCGCGACCGGATAGCCGGGCACTTTCAGTCGCTACGCACCGACTTCTGTCTGAAGTATCTGGATCCCGGCTACCAACTGCGGGGTGTTGTAGCGACTCCGGAGGACCGGATTTTTTGCCTTCAACTGGCGCGGCATGCCGTACATGCAGCGATGGCAGGCAAGACGGGCATGGTTGTTGCATTGTGGCACGAGCGTTATGTGCATTTGCCGGTCCACCTTGTTGCAGGAGGACGCCGCAAGGTGGATCTGGGAGGGGACCTGTGGCGATGTGTGCTGGAATCCACGGGCCAGCCGGTCTCCATGGGCCTTTAAAGAAGCCCATGCGGAAAAGGGCATCGGGATTTAGCTTCGATTGGCGGAATTTCGGAAAATGTCGATGCCCCCGGACCCCGGGCGCGGTACGACCGGAGGGGCGAGGTGGGACTTGCGGATTTTTGGGGATGGGGATGGGTTTCTTCTAAGATCCGTGGGGAAAGTCGGTCGACCGCGTGCAAAACGGTTACCATCTTACATGAAGCCCCTAATCCCCCTCGTTCTGTTGGCGCCCCTGGCGAATCTGATCGCCGCCCAGTCCGGCGCTCCCAATCCGGCGGTGCCTGCAGCGCCTGCAACCCCCTCGGCTTTAGCAGCCCCCAAAAAGCCGGAGCGTCCAGCCCCACCGACCCGCCCCTTTGATGCCCCTGGGACTCCAACCTTCTTGCGCCTGGATGGCAACCCCGGCGCCACCCCGCCGGCGAATGCCGACGGCGATTATCTCGTGGGCCCAGAATACGCAGCCGCTCCGGAAACCAAGATCATCGAGGGTGTGCTGCAGGGTAGAATCGAACAGTTTCAGATGGATTCGAGGGACTGTCAGCGATTCAACCCCGGCATCGCTCGCGAAACATTCGGCACGCCCGATCCGAACAACCCCAGAACGCTCATCGTCGAGACGCACAACATCGACTATAAGCGCACGATAACTGTGCATATTCCCGCCCAATATGTCCCGGGCACCCCGGCGCCGCTTTTGGTCACACACGACGGCCCGGGAATGGGCAAGCCGGACCAGAACCTCACTCGCATCCTCGAGAACCTGATTGCCCAAAAACGCATCCCTCCGATCATCACGGTGATGGTTGCTAATGGCGGCGGCGATGCCCAAGGCCATGAACGCGGCAAGGAGTACGACACGATGTCGGGTCTTTTCGCCGAGTTCATTCAGCACGAGGTGCTTCCACTCGTAGAAAAGAACTACGGCGTGAAGTTCACCTCGGATCCCGACGGACGAGCCACCATGGGCACTAGTTCGGGTGGATCCGCCGCTTTAATCATGGCCTGGTATCATCCGGAATGGTTCCACCGTGTGCTCACGCTCTCGGGCACTTTTGTGAACCAGCAGTGGCCCTTTAACCCAGAAACCCCGGGGGGCGCGTGGGATTTCCACGCCAAGCTTATCCCCGAAAGCGATCCGAAGCCGATCCGGCTCTACATGGCCGTTGGCGACCGCGACAATTTCAATCCCAACGTGATGCGTGACGGGATGCACGACTGGGTGGAAGCCAACAACCGGATGGCCCACGTCTTAAAAGCCAAGGCTTATCATTACCAGTACGTGTATTGCCTGAACTCCGGCCACGGGGTGGGCAATGCCCGTTCGCAGATCCTACCGAGCGCCCTCGAGTGGCTTTGGCAGGGATACCAGTCACGCTGAGCGAACCCTTGAGCCCTTGTGCCGGAGCGGTAGCCGCCTGAAGGGGGTGCGTCTGCCGCCTCCTTTCAGACCTTTGGTTCGAAGACTTTCACGCCGCCGCCCCGCACGCTCTCACTCCCGATGCTGGCTGAAGGTGATTTCGGCTCGTCCGCCGTCGTGGATTCGGACTGGAAAACACGCCGGATCGTCCCAAGTGGAATCCGCGCCCACAGACGTTCGTGCAAATAGTACAGGCCGATTTTTGTAACAACATCCGTACCCCCGATCACAATCGCCTTTCCAGCGGACTTCGTCCAAAAATAGGAGACAACCATTGTGTCGACGGTCCCCACCACACGCCAGCTCAGGGCCTTGAGAAGGCTGCGCCAGTTGGAATCCCGCAGCGGCTTTTCCATTCCGGGTTTGTCCACAGAGAACGGGATGTGTTTTCGGACCGTGCCCAGGGGAATCCGCGCCCAGAGTCGTTCGTGCAGGTAGTACAACCCAACCTTGGTGAGTACCTCGGTCGCGCCGATCACCAGGGCCTTCCCCATTTCTCCTGTCCAAAAGTAGGCGATCACCATCGTGTCGACGGTTCCTACTACCCGCCAGCTGACGGCTTTCAAAATGCTGCGAGGATGGGAATCCCGCAAGGCGTGGACGTGTTCCTGGTCCTGCTCCTGAATGGGGTCCTGCTGTTTCTGCGGACCGTTGACCGTGGGGGGATTCATTTTAAAAGACGCTCCTCCCCGCCCAATGTCGACGGGATGCAGGCAGCAGGGATGGCAAACATCTCATCCTTGTGGTGGCTGGGAGTATGGATGCACGCCGACTGTATGGTTAAGATTCCGATCATTCCAAAAAAGACGTTAGGCAAAGCGCGAACCTAGTATGGAGCCTGTCCGTGAAAAGCCGTTTTTACAAACGCTGTATTCTGCAGGTTTGGAGAATGCGACGGCCGGCGCAGGCGAAAGGCGCCGGGCTTGGAATTTGAGGCCCGGACGGGGATGCTTTCTGCATGAAGTTTTCCCCGATGCTACGCGGTTTCTTTTCATGGCTGGTCCTGTGCCTCGCTGCGCCCTTCGCGCAAGCCGCTCCGGACCCCTCCTTCCACCTCTATTTGCTGGTGGGACAGTCGAACATGGCGGGTCGCGGGGCGGTGGACGAGGAAAGCAAGAGGGCCGACCCCCGGATTTTGATGCTGACCAAGGCGCTCGAGTGGCAGCCCGCGACGGATCCTCTGCACTTTGACAAGCCAGTGGCGGGCGTCGGACCGGGGTTGGCTTTTGCCAAGGCCATGGCGGCCAAGGCGGAGGGCGTGCGGATTGGATTGATTCCCTGCGCGGTGGGGGGAACGTCGATCAAGCTCTGGGTGCCCGGAGCGTTTGACACGGTCACTCGGACGCACCCGTATTCAGACATGCTGGACCGTGTGCGGGCGGCGCAGAAAGAAGGGGTGCTTACGGGAATCCTGTGGCATCAGGGGGAGGCTGACCAGGGCGCGGCCGACGCTTACGCTGGTTTGCTGGGCGACTTGATTCGGCGGCTTCGAGCGGATTGCGGGGAGGATGTTCCGTTCGTTGCCGGTGAAATATCGAGTTTCAAGTCCAATTCTACCGAGGGGGCTCGGGGTATTAACGCCGCGATTCGCTCTTTGGAGGGCAAAGTGGGTCGGTTCGGCTGGGTTTCCAGCGAGGGGCTCAGTCACAAGGGAGACGAAGTCCATTACGATGCGGCGTCCGCCAGAGTGCTTGGAGCGAGGTACGCTGAGAGAATGGCTGAACTCTGTAAATAGGGTCTTTTTTGACGAAGTCAGGAGCGGGGGAGGGCGAAAAGGAGTGGCGGCGTTGAAAAAAAGTTGCGTCTTCTCGGGCGGAGTGGATAAATAACGGTCCCCCGAAGCGGTGGAATTCCTGGGTAGCTCAGTGGTAGAGCGATCGGCTGTTAACCGATTGGTCGTAGGTTCAAGTCCTACCCCAGGAGCCA
>CANFTB010000050.1 GCA_947449735.1 Chthoniobacteraceae bacterium
GCCGGCGGGGTTGGCTAGAGTGGGCAGGCCGGCCGGAAGGTGGTCCGGCGTTTAGTAATGGAGGGATGGTAGAGTGGTTTATTGCACCGGTCTTGAAAACCGGAGAACCGAAAGGTTCCGCGGGTTCGAATCCCGCTCCCTCCGCCACTTGTTGGGAATGAAGGGGTTAGAGGTGATTTCGGGGCCTGAATCAGGCAAAGTCATAAACAAAGTCAGCCCGCTGGGCACCACTGTTCCAGACCGCCGGGGGGCGTTAAACAACCGCGCCGCCGGCGGACTCAAAGCATCCCGAGAGGGGCAATACAGTGACCTTCTCGCTGAGCTCATAACTGCGAGTCCCGGGATAGACTACCCAAAGTTCGTCCAGGTCGAGGTCCGCGAGGACAGTCTGCATCGAGCGGGTCAGTTTAGGAGCGTCGGCACGTTTAAACTCAACCCCCACCTTGCGCCCCCGCAGAAGCATGAGCAAATCAAGCTCGCAGCTGCTGTGAACCGCGTAGAAAAAGGCCTCTTCGGGTTGATGAAAACGCAGGATCTCCTCCAGGGCAAAGCCCTCCCACGAGGCACCGAGTTTTGGATGCATCAACAGGTCGATATGGGAGCGAATCCCGGTAAGAGCGTGAAAAACGCCAGAGTCCCTGAAGTAGATTTTTGGCGTTTTCACCAGTCGCTTGCCAATGTTGGTGTGCCAGGGGAGTAGGCGGCGCACCATGAAGGTCTGTTCCAGCGCATCCAGATAGGAACGAGCAGTGTTCGGAGCGATGCCCATGGATGAGGCGATCTCGTTCCCGTTCCAGTTCTGCCCGTGATAGTGGGCAAGCATTGTCCAGAACCGGCCCATTGCTGCTGGAGACATCCCAAATCCGAGCGACGCCAAGTCTCGCTCCAAAAAAGTGCGAATGAAATTTCGACGCCAGTCAAAGCTGTCGCCTTCATCGGCAGCCAGAAAAGAGCGGGGAAATCCCCCTCGCTGCCAGAGCGTGTCGAGAGCCTGGACTCCGGTTTCGGAAAGGTTCAACCCCTGCATTTCGATGATCTCAACCCGTCCGGCGAGCGATTCTGCGCTTTGGCGGGAGAGTTCAGGAGAGGCGCTCCCGAGGATCAGGAATGTCGCAGGGTTCTGGGGGCGATCAGCGAGGACGCGCAGAACTGGGAAGAGCCGGGGCTCACGCTGAGCTTCGTCGATTACCACTAGTCCTGTGAGCCCTTCTAAAAGGGTCTTGGAATTCTCCATGAGTCCTGCAACCAGAGGGTCTTCGAGGTCAAAATAGTTGCGGTGGTCGGGGGGCAGGATTTGTCTGGCAAGAGTGGTTTTTCCGCATTGTCGTGGCCCGATGAGTGCGACCACCGGGTTGCGTCCGAGGGCGCGTTGCAGAGATTGTGTGTAGAAGAGACGCGGGATCACGTCATGAAATCATGCAGCTGCGTTGCAGTATTTCAATAAAATTTCGGGCCTCGGCAGCGAAACCCGCGCCTGATATAGTAATGCAGGGTGTTGCAGCAGGTTTGGGGAGGGGGCCAATGTGTCTGACCGGACCACAAAACCAGCGGATCTCCCAAGGAAGATGGGGGTATCGCGTCATAAAAGATGCAAGAACGTCGATCCGCAGGCGTTTCAGCTGTTTACTTAAAGGCGGGTGGCGCGGCTGCGAAGCCAGGTGGCGCCGTAGCTCTTCGGCGGCAGCCCAAGGCATCTGCCCGCCACGGTGCGGCCAGCTCTCCCAACGCAAATCTTCGTTCAGATGCCATTCAGGGCGCCGCGACGAGCGTCCAGACAGCAGATCATGGTGGCGCCGATTTTCGCCCACGGGCGAAAGTTCGATATCGGCTGGTGATGGCAAAAGACATCCACTCTATGGAGCCCTCCACGGGTGCGAGCCCATCGCAATTTTGGACGGCCTTCTCATTTCCCCCGGCAGATGAGCGGCCCAGCCAAGACTGGGACAGCTTACAAAGAACGATCGGTCTGCCGCGGACTCCAGCCGGGTGCCTGGGGCATAGGAGGGCACTTGTGCAATAGTGGATAACAACCATGCACACCAAGGAAACGCGCCCCCACGGAAACAGCTATTGGATCGAGCCCGGCAGGCTCATCGCCGGAGAATATCCGGGGCGGCCCAGTTGCGCGGACGGCAGGGCCAGGGTTGCCCGGCACATCGATGCGGGGATCAGCTTTTTTCTCGACCTGACCGAGGACTGCGAACTCGCTCCCTACGCGGAGCACCTTCCGGAAACACACCCCGGCTCGGGTCTGCCCGTGATTCACAAGCGCATGCCCATCAGGGATGTCGATGTCCCGAAAAACGCGGCGGAGATGACGGCGATCCTCGACTGCATCGACGGGGCGCTGGCGCAGGGGCACGTGGTCTATGTGCACTGCTGGGGAGGCCGCGGGCGAACCGGTACCGTAGTGGGCTGTTATTTTGTGCGCCATGGCTGCACGGGTGCCGGGGCATTGGAGAGACTGGCCGGCCTGTGGAAGACAGTTGATAAATACATCACAAGGCCCACCTCGCCCGAAACAGCGCAGCAGCGTTCGTTCGTGCTCAACTGGGCATCCTCCCGAACGGCCGCACCGCGCGGCGACGGCCGTTAAGGCTTCCTTTTTGCATCCCAGCCTTCGCGCTCTTTTGTCTCCTTTGTTCGGGCCGCGGCGGCGCGGAGCCCGTGTGCAAGAATCCAATGAGATCCCAACCCCGCAAAATCATGGAACCACAAACCACCCGTCAGGCACCCACAGTCTCGCAGCAGTTTCTCCGGGACATCGGCTGTCAAGAACCTGTTTCCGCCGGGGAGGCCCTGGCCTGGCATTATCAGGCGCTGCTCCGCCGCCGCGAGTTTGAGCGGAGCCAGGCGGGCGTCCATGCAGCACACTCCACCCCGGAGGAACACGCGAGGGGCGCGCGGCAGGACCGCGAGCACGTGCTTCTGGAACTGGGGATCCCTTCCGGAGCCTCCTTCGAAGGGGGGGCCGGTTGCAGCATCCCCGAACCGGTGGATGCGCTGCTGTGGAAGTGGGTCCTGTAGCGGGAGAGGCGGGCGCCCGCTGAGCGGCGGCCGCGCCCCTGGGGCCACTCTCAGGCAGAGAGTGGCAGTTCAGAGGGGCCCTGGGGAAAGGGCAGGATCACCCCAGAGGCAGTGGGGGTGGGTTGGGGTGGCTCAGAACTGGGACCGCGTCCCGAGTCCAAAGCCTCCAACTCTGCCAAGATTTCAGCCTCCAACTCTGTGGCCAGGTCATCCTCAGTCACCTCCTGGGAAAGGGCCTCCATTCTGGCATATCTGCCCATCATCTTGGTGATGAAATCCCTGCCTGCCTTCTCAACTGCTTCCTGATTTGTCTTGGTGTTTTTCATGGGTGGTTTGCTGCTTTGTTGGATTTTACCGGCTGTCTTTAAACTGGCTTGTGGATGGGTTGGGATCGCCCCGGAGGGGCATGCCTTGACGCTCTACGCCGCTCCGCGTTCCACAAAGTCCAGCCCCTCTGTGTAGGGGGCGATGAACTCCTGGTAGGCCGAGGACCCGCCCCCGGGGAGCTGGGTGTTCTGGTCCACAAGGATGTCCAGAAGGGACATCCCATCCTCCTGCTCCCCGCGGGGGGCATCCAGGGAAACAGGGGTCCACTGGTACTGCTCCAGCTGCAAAGCCTCCTTCACTGGAATGCCCATTTCCAAGGCCATTTCAACATGTGTGGGTGTCCTCTCCAGAATCATGGACAGCTTCCCTTGCACCCTGTTGTAGTTTCTGATCTTCACCCAGATGTGGTTAGGGAGCCTCATCTCATGGCTGAAGTTTTCCATGGCCCTGATTAGGTCTCCCCTGATAACTGGAATTGCATAGGTGGAGAACTGTACACCCCTGGATGGCTTGAATGCCTCCACAGCCTTCTGCAGGCTGATGGCCCCATACTGCAGGAGGTCCTCCCAGGGCATGGAATGGATCTGGAGTTTTTTGATCACTGCAGCCACCAGGCGCAGGTTGCCCTCCACCAGGTGATTCCTCTTGGTGATGTAGTCCTTATTAAGGGACCTCAGTTTCTTGAGGTAGGCAGCCCTGGAATCCACCTCTGACTGTGGAGCCCTTGCCAGCTCCAGACATTCTGAGTAGAGGGCCTGCTTGCCTCCCAGTTCATGCAGGACTGAGGAGAGTTCTTCCTGGCTTGCAGCCTGGCTGCAGGCTTGGAGCTTCTCTTCTGTGGGGCCCTCCTGTTGGAAGAACTTTTTTGCATCATTTCTGCATCCCTCCTCCCCAGAGGCTGCAGCTCTGGCTCTGGTGAGAATATGGCCTGCCACTTCATTGCACTCATGTAGATGGGTGCGCAGCGCGTGCCGCGCTGCAGCAAATGCTGCAAACCCCTGGGCCTGCTCCTGCTTTCCCAGGGCAGGGGAAAGGGAGGTTTTCTGCATGTACCAGGAGTCTTTGGTGGGATGGTTTTTATTCATAGGTTGGATGCGGGTCGGATTCGAAACGGAGGCGGACGGGTGGATTCCGGACCGGAGGGAGGCGCCCCGGACGGCCTTGACTCGGTAAATAAATGCAATTAATGCATTGATTTCGCGACGAGGGGGCGCTTTGGGAGCACGCTCCGGAAACGGACGGGTTTGAGCCTGTTTATCAGGCCGGAAGCCGGGGCCGGCTACAAGGCCGGAACGCCCCGGGCAGGGGTCTGCATCAAGCGCAACAACGCATGGATGCTCTTCAATCCGCTTTTGGGATTTTTGGGATGTTGAAGAAAGGTTTGTTGCACGTTTTTATTAATACCGTATTCGATGGACGCTGTCAAGAAAATCTGAAAGAAAACTGACGGACCGGTTGTTGTGCCAGACTGGCGCACCTGCCCGCAACTTCCGAATCCACAGTGTATGTCGGCGGCTTGCTCAAACCCTTTAGGGAAACCTTTGCGCAATCCGCGGATCTAGCCGCCGGCCGTTGTATCGGTTAAAACGGACGGCCGCCAAATCGTTGCTTGCTGGTAGTAGAAGCGTGGAAAGGAAATAAATTCCCGCGTTTTTTTTGGTTGATCGGGATCTGTTTTATTTAAATTTGCACTGCCTGTAATATTAGGCGCGCATCTGTCGCTCCAGGCCGGGTGGAGGCGGCTCCGGAGAGGCGGGCCGCCGGAGTCACTCGGACCGGCATCCCGGCGCGGGCCCCGGGGCGGGAGGTTCCGCCAGCGCGTGTAATAATAAATCTGCGGACAAACCCGGTCCCAAAGAAACGCGCCGTCCGCAGGCGACGGGCGGCCTCCCGTAAAGGGCGGGCTTCCTTCCTGTCCCGCCGCTTGATTCAATATAAGCATGGCAGGAAGGCTCCCTTTTTAATCCCCTTCACGCCACCGTCATGACAGCTTCAAACGCCTCATCCTCCACCGACGCCCTTTTTGAGCGCCACAATTCCCTGCTTTGCCCCGTCACGATCGAAGAGATCCGCGGCCAGTTTCAACTGGACTGGCTGGGATTCCACGGCGTGGGGCACTGGGCGAGGGTGCTGGAGAACGGGTTGACGTTGTGCTGCGGCGTGCCGGAGGCCAGGGCGGATGTGGTGGTGTTGTTCGCCCTGTTCCACGACGCCTGCCGTCAGAACGAGCACCGGGACCCCGAGCATGGCGAGCGCGCCGCGCTGCTGGCCGAAACGTATTTTCAGAAGGGCCGGCTTCCCGTGGATGCGCCCGGGTTGCAGCTCCTCACAGACGCCTGCCGGGGGCACGACAAGGGGCGTGTCTCAAGCGAACCCACAATCGGCGTGTGCTGGGACGCGGACCGGCTGGACCTCGCGCGGGTCGGCATCCTTCCCTCGTCGCGTTTTCTGTCCACCGGGGCGGCAAAGGACCGGGATCTCCTCGAGCGCTGTGTGAACGCGTCTCGCTTGGGGGAATTTCCACGGCGCGCACACTGGGTTCCCGCAGCCGCCGCGCACTCACTTTAAAACAGGCCGGGCTTCCCGGCCGTCATACCATGGAAAGTACTGCAATGAAATTTGACATCATCGGAGACATCCACGGCCGGTTCCTGACGCTGGAACGGCTTTTGAAGAAGCTGGGGTACGCGCCCGACGGCGGCGTCTGGAAACACGAGAAGCGCCGGGCCCTTTTCCTGGGCGACTACATCGACCGGGGTGCCCAGCCGCGCGAGACGCTGCAGCTGGTCCGCGCCATGGTCGACGCCGGTCACGCGGTCGCGATCATGGGCAACCATGAATTGAACGCCGTGGCCTATCACACGCTCGACTCCCGCGGAAAACCCCTGCGCGAGCACAACGACCAGAACCAAAAGCAGCACCGGGCCACGCTAGACGCCTTCTCGGGGTGCGCCTCAGAGTGGGCCGGATGGCTCGAATGGTTCAAGGGGCTGCCGTTTTTTTACGAGGAGCCGGGTCTCCGGGCGGTGCACGCCTGCTGGTGCGAAAAGTCGGTCGAACGCTTGCGCCACCATTCGCTGCGCGACACGGATTTCCTGCTGCGGGCAACCGAGGCGGAGACGGACGAGCGGGAGGCCCTCGAAATGCTGCTCAAGGGGCCCGAAATCAACATCTCCCGGTTTGGACTCCACGTGAACGCCCCGGGCGACCGGCGCCGGAATGAAATGCGCGTGAAGTGGTGGGGTTATGACGCGCAATCGTATGCGCTGCCCGAGATTTCGATGCCGCCGGGCGCCGTCCTGACGGAACAGCGGGTGCAGCATTCCGACGTCCGCCACCTTCCCAATCTCAGCGCGGGCGGGCCGCCCGTGTTCTTCGGGCACTACAAAATGTCCTGTCGGAACGGGTTCGCACCCGTGGATCGCGGATTCTGCTGCCTCGACTATGGCGCAGGAAGCGGAGGCGCCCTGGTGGCCTACCGCTGGGACGGCGGGCCGGAGCTGGAAGCCGGGAGTTTCGTGGCGGAACCCGACGCGGACCCCGGTTCCTAGGCCTGCTCCGGCGGAGTTTGAGTTGTGAAGGCGGCGGCATCCGGTCCGGCGGACGGGGGACCACGCCCCTGCACGGACGGTGTGTAAGACTGGACCCGGCTAGCGTTTATTCCGCGGGCGGTTTTTGAGAGCGACCGCCGGAGCGGCCGGCAAATGCGTTTCCGGAATGGCTCCGACAAAATCCGCCCGGCAGGATGCGCGCAGCCGCCACTCCGCCATGAAACAAAGAATCCACACCCAAAAGCTCCTCAACTGGCACAAGCCCCTTCAAACAGGGGAATGGAAGACGGCATACTTGCGCACTCGCGCGGATTCGCCACGGGGAGGCAGTCATTGGCTGGGAGAGGCTGGCGGGTACAAGGATCGCTGCGTTCACTGCGGCGGCTTCGAATGCATGGATTTTCGGGTGAATCCCATGCGCTGCGCATGGCGGGAGCGGCGGGACAGGTGCAGTGATTACTCTGTGTCGAGCAGGGACGGGTTGGATCATTGCGAAACTTCGGAGGACTACATGCGCTCGGGAAACGAGCGGAGTATTTTCGGGCGGCTCGCCTTTTCGAACCAGATTCCACTGCCCATCGCACTTGTTGACGAAGCGCGGCTGGAGGTGTTGCAGGACGGCGCTGGAAAAAGGATCAGCGAGGAGGATCTGGCGCATTTTTTCAAGGGACTGATCCATTCAGGCGGAGGGGAGGAGAATTTAGGGGAACTCGGCCCCCTTGAACTGGAGCATATCAGGCGGGTGCTGCTTCCAGCGGCTGACGGGCCTGCCGGTTGCGAAATGCCCTTGAAGGAGCGGGATTATTTGACGCGCCTGATCGCGTTGTTTTCAGGGTATCGGATCAGGGGGATTTCGAGCTGGCGCAAGACCTCGGAGGATTCTGGGAGGGAGGTTGCGGGTCTGGCGCGCCATCTTTTCTGCCAGTATCCTGTGCCAGCGTGGCTGGATTCTGTGTGGGGCGCGCCGGGTGCTCAACGGATCGCGGAAATCGAGCGCAGCCTCAAGTGGGCCTGCTGGTTTGTGTGCCTCGGAGGAGGGGGCAGTGTGCGCAAGCTGGCCAGGCTGATGGGAGTCAGGATGACGGATAGAACGGTCGCGCATCTGCACGAGGCGCCTGCCCATTTGATGCCTGAGCTGGCCTGCATGTGGGCGGAGGCGGTGGCACTCGGCGGGAAGAAACGCGTGGCGGACTGGCTCATCAAGCACCAGGGGTACCACATGGATCCAACGGTGTTTCCTCGCGGAAAGAAAGACGCCAAGTTCGCGCGGTTCTGGCTGCGGACGGTGCAGTGGTTTGCGCGTTACGAGAACGAACTGACGGACGAGCATGCGGCTGAACTTTTGGAGTGGGGCTGGTTTAAGTTTGAAGATTCGTTACAGGCGGACGGTGCGCCTTTCGCGTGGTCTGGCAGGACGCCTCGGAAGTGCCTCGAGGAGGCGCCAGCGTATCTCCAGAACGCATTGCGTGCCCTCGGCGGGGAAACCAACAAGCAATGGGAGGCTGTGGGGGTGAGCTGGGATTTTGCGGAGACGGATGCTGGGGAGGCTTCGGACGTGTGGCGGTTTGAGGAATTGACCCAGAGCAGCGATCTCTGGGAGGAGGGGGTGGCTATGCGGCATTGCGTGGCGAAGTACGACGGCAAGTGCAGCAACGGCTGCACGCTTGTGGTGTCCCTGAGGCGCAACGGAGCGAGGGCGCTGACCATCGAACTGCAGGGGGACGGCCTGGTGCTCGGGCAGGTGAAGGGGAGGTTTAACAGGGAGCCAACGGGGGAGGAATCGCAGGTGGTGCAGCGTTGGGTGAACGCAGTGGTGCGCGGCCGCGCTCGGCGGTGAGTGGCGCCCGTTGAGAGAGGCGGGGCCGGCTGGCCCCAGTCACTCCGCTGCATGGTGTGCCCAAGGAAGAGTGCACTATCGCAGTCACGCCCATGTTGGAGGTTTCCCGGACTTTTCCACCCCGCGGCCTAGCAAGAGACGTCACCTGAAGCTTTGCAAGCTGTCTCACGCTTCAAAAATGCCGGAGGCATTACAGCCTTTAGCCGGCGGTTGAGCGCAGCGACACCGCCAGTCCACCAACGCAAAGCACCCATCCCGTCGGGATGGCAGCCACGCAACAGCACTTTCGCCGCGGTCGGCAATCCCCCTCAGGACGCGGCCGCCCTAAGCTGAGCGCGGCAACCCGGAGTGCTCGTGCGGAAACTCCACAATGTTGTGGAGTGCCGCCTTCGAGCGACTCCGCTGCTCCACCGACGCAGCGAGGAAGTCCGCCACTACCGCCGCCGCCCGGTCGTTTCCCGTCACCTCCCGGCCGCGGGCTTCGTTTGCCTGGAACGTGTTGAACAGGTGTTCCAGAAAGCAGGCGCGGGCCTGCTGAATGAGGAGTGCTTCGGTCGTGTATTCCAGCATGTGCTTCTTCCTTTCTTGTTTGGTTTTTGAGTGTTTGAAACTGGCGCGCCCGGCCCGCGTAGGGCGCTGCTACGCCGCCCTCCTTGCCGACTCTGTTTCGAAGCGGACCTTTTCCAGACCGCCCACCAGCGTTTTTTTGACGTCGTCGGCTGTCATTCCTTGCTCGGCGGCGATCTCCTCCACGTCCATCGGGCGGCCGAATCCGTAGCCTGTGTACTTCCTCAGGACGGTCTGTTCCATGAAGTCGAGGCTCGCCGCGTAAGGCTGGATGCATTCCGCATAGAGGTCCGGGTCCCACCCGTGGCACTGCGCTCCCTCGTCTGGCAGCGTGTCGCCAAATGTGCGCTCGTCGTCCCCCTCTCCGACGGGGGTTGAGAGGGAAACCGGATCCAGATGCGCCTGCTCGAGTTGCACCACCTCCCTGACGGGCACGTTCAGGGCCGCGGCCAGTTGCTCGAGCGCGGGTTTGCAGCCAAGGACGGCGGCGAGCTCTTCGCGCGCTTCGTTCAGCTTGCGGATCTTGGTGTGCAGATGGCAGGGCACGCGAACCTGGTGGCCGCAGTTCTCCCAGACCCGCTTCAGCTCGTTTTGAATGACCGTCGTGGCGAACGTGGAAAACTGGTTGCCCTTGGACGCCTTGAACGATTCGACGGCCTTCTGCAGAGCGATTGCCGAGTGCTGCAGGAGGTCGTCTTCCTCCATGGCACCGCGGCGGTGCTTGTTTGCAACCGACGCCGCGAGCCGGAGGTTCCCCTGCACGATGTGGTTGCGCTTCGCCAAGTAGTCGGATTCGAGACGACCCAGTTCCGCCGTGCAAAACCCGCCCGCAGCCGCGCCCGTCCCGCCGCCGGTCTCCTTCGCGATCTTCAGGCATTCTTCGTAAAGCGCCGCCTTTCCCCCCAGGGCGTGGAGGGCTGTGGAAAGGGCGTCCGCGTCCGGGGCCGTGTCGCAGGCGCGCAGTTTCCCCGCGTCGAGGATGGCGGCTTCAAAATACTTTTTGGCGTCGTTCTTCGTGCCGGTGGCTCCCGAGGCGCAGATCCTGGCGAGGGTCAGAATGTGCAGGGCTGCGTCGCCGCAGGCGTGCAGGTGCGAGCGCAGGGCGTGCGCCGCCTCTGCGAATTCGGCGAATGCCTGCCGCTGCTCGGCCGGGGTGAGGGCGGGCGGGAGGGGGAACCTGAGGACTGCGGGGGACTGGCGGGTTTTGCGGGCGTTGTTTTTCATGGGGTTGGAGGAGTGGGGCTTTACTTTTAGAGGCGTTTCGAGGGCGGATTTTCTACAAAGAGAAATGCATTATATGCATTAACCTGGGGGCGCGGGGGTGCGTTCCGGACCGGGGTCCGGAATGGGGTTTCTGAGGCCCGGTTCCCGGGCGGGGCTGGGGAGGGGCGGCCGGCTAGAAGGCCTGCGGGCTCCCGGGGTGGTTCTGCATCAGAGGCGACGACACGTCTGTTCCGGGTAATTCATTTGAGTGCTTCATTGAATTTCCGGAGTGTTTTCGTCGCATGCAGGGTGTTTCTTCTTTGGAAAAGGGTGGGTCAAAGACGGGAAGCCCGGAGGCGCGTGCTGGAGGTGTCGTTTCAGGCACCGCTCCGGCCGTGCTTCAAGCCCCGCTGTGCTCTTATAATTGGCTGTTTACGGGGATTCTTTAGAAAAATCCCGGGAAATCTGGAGGAACGCCATCCGGAGGGGCTCCGCGTGATTTATCAAAAGGTTTAATAAATGAGAGAGGCCGGCTTTTAATGAATAAACAGAACAGTATAGCACATCCAAAAAGGAGCCATGTCGCCCGCGGGCGCTTCGCGCAGCTTGCCCCTCATGACCAGGCGCGAGCCGCCTGTGAAATCTGACGGCGTGATCTTTGTTTGTGCGCCTATGGCAGCGTCGGACTCAAAGATTCTCGTTCACTAGCCCACGGACTCGCCCGCCAATTTCAATGCTTCGGCGCGCAAGCCGCGGATACAAGGCTTGCCTCCCATGACATTGGGGGAGTGCGTGATTCGGGCGAGCTCGATCGTGAGATCAACGTACTGGAAGGTTCACCGAGAGGGAAAGGGAGGCAAAGCAACCAGACGAGTGGGTTGGGTCAAAAAGAAATGGAACCGTTAAGGACCCGCAGCGGTGCGGGCTGTGTGGTGAGAGCTGACAAAAATCTTTAGGCAACCTCCGTGCCGTGGTATGGTTCCCACAATGAATGCCGTCGAGTTCACCACAGTGCTCAGATCTGACGGGTTGCTGCATGTTCCTGCCGAGGCTGCCGCCCGGTTGCCCAAGGATGGAACGTTCAAGGTGATCCTCCTGCCTGCCGTTGACTCCGACGATTCAGAGTGGCGGGACGCTTCCTGTCAGCAGTTTATGCGGGACGACTCCCCCGCGGACAGCATCTACGATTCCCTCGCCTGACAACCAGCCCGTGTTTGGCGATGTCCATTTGTTTAAAATGCCCACCACCGGTGGTGCTGCCGGCAAACTTCGTCCCGTCCTGGTTCTGTTCGACCTCGGGGCTGACGCTGTGGTCTGTAGAATAACGTCTGTTTTGAGAACGGGTACCCTCGACGTCGCCTTGTCTGAATGGATGCAGGAGGGCCTGCTAAAGCCGTCCGTAGCTCGTTTGGACAGGATTGTGACGGTCGATAAGACTCTGCTTGTAAAAAGGTTGGGAAAGTTAAGCTCTCCGGATTCGGATGCGGTGCGGTTGACGTGGAATTCGCTCATGACCCTCTAGGAATTGTGGCCGTAGTGGCGATCCCATGTGCCCGATGCAATCTGCATCGCTCCTCGTCGGTGTTTTCAGTTGTCATCTGCATGCCCCGCGTTTGCCTCAGGTAAAAACGTCCTTTCAGACGTCCGCTCTGCAGCCCACCCCGCGCGCGTCCGGGCTGGAGTCCCGCACTTTTCATGAATACATTCCTGCATGGCCCGATGGATTTACCATAATCCTCCCGAAACCGCCCCCGAGAGCGAGCAGCGCACCGCCCGCCACCTCTCGCATCTCGGCGACGATTTCACCGTCCGCTGGGGCTTCTACTATACCTCCAAAAAATCCGGCGTCTTCCGCGAGGGCGACTTCGTGATACAAGGGCCCGACGGCCACATCCTCGTGATGGAAGCCAAGGGTGGCCAGCCCTCCTGCGACCCGCACACCGGCGAGTGGAGCCTTCCCGACGGCAAAAACCCGTTCCTCCAACTCGACGCCGAGGGTGCCGGCGTCGTCGACAGGATCTTCGCAAAGGCCGATGAACTGGGCCTCCAGCCGCCGTTCGTCGACCGGGTGCTCGTCCTGCCCGACCTCGAGCTCGAGCGCGAGGTCGGGCATTACGAAGGCGTCCCCCGCGCGCGCTTCGTCACGGCGGGCGATCTGCGCGGATTCGCGCTGTGGTGGGAGCGCCGCTTCGAGCACCGGCGCCGCGATTGTTCCCTCGCGGAAGCCCGCCGCATTTTCGAGTCCGTCTTCGCCATCGGTCTTCCCGCCACAGCACACCGGCGCACGCTCGACTTCGCGGACCGCATCATCGAGCAGCAGACGGAGTGCGGCTACGAACTCCTCGACGCGCTTTCGGAAAACCAGCAGCTGCTTTTCAACGGCGGCCCCGGGACCGGCAAGACTTGGCTGGCCGTCGAGCAGGCCCGGCGCTTTGCCCGGGAGGGGGCGAAGGTCCTTTTCCTCTGTTACAACATCCAGCTCGAACACTGGCTGAAGCAGGTGTGCGGAAAGCTGAGCCGGGACATCCACGTGTTCAGCTACGAGTCCCTCGGCGAAATGCTGCTCAACCGTCCGCACCCGGTCTTCAGCGGGGCGCCCGGGGAGGGGACCCGTTATTTCGAACACGAGCTGCCCCTGGCGTTGTGGGAGCGGATCAACCGGCCTGATTTCCGCCCCCTGTTTGACGCGCTGGTCGTGGACGAGGCGCAGGATCACAACACGGATCCCGCGCCCGCGGAGGGGGCCGGGCCGGGCTGGTGGGCGCTGTACTTCGGGCTGCTCCGGCAGGGGAGCGCGGCGGCGGTTTCGATTTTCTACGACTGCGAACAGCGGCTGGTCCGGCGCGCGGGCGGGTTTGATCCGGACGTCCTGCGCGGGGCGCTGCGGAATCCGGTGGGCGTGGTGGTGCGCAACCCGGTCCGGTTTACGCGCCAGCTGCGCCGCTATTTCCGGAGTCTGATTTGCCAGCACACGGCGGGGCTGCTCCGGGACATGCCGGATTCGCGGGTGATCCTGCCGCAGGGACCGGAGCCGGAATTGTTTTCAAACGTGGGGGAGGCGGAGGAGGGCGCGCTGTGTGCGCGGATCATCCGCGGCTGGCTGGACGGGTGCGGGGCGCGTCCGCACGAGGTCATGCTGTTGCACGCGGGCTCGAAGGCGCCGGGCTGGCTGGCGGAGGAGAACGAGTCCGGGGTGCGTTTTTACGCGGGGGATCCGTCGGGTCAGCCCGGGGACGCGGTTCTGGCGGTGTCGGTGAACCGGGCGAAGGGGTTGGACCGGCGTGCGGTGGTGGTGACGGGTCTGCCGGCGTGGGAGGAGGCGTCCCGGGACGCGTACCAGGCGAAGACGTTCGTGCAGGGCGTGACCCGCGCCCGCCAGCTGCTGGCGGTGGTGACACGGGCCGGGTGAGGTTTGCGTCGGAATTCCTTCAGACTTCCGGAGTCAGTCGTTACAAGCCACTGCAATTCAGCGCTCTGATTGGCTGGTTCGAAATGCGGTGGTTGCGATCGTATCAGCGTTGGCGTTCTTTCGCCGTGGGTTGAATCCTCGCGGCGCGCCGCGAAACCGGCGCGGTCATCGCCGAAACGCGCAGCGTAGTCTCCGCGAGCACTTCGTAGCGGGTCGTAGAATTCGAGTGATTGGGGCGCTTCATGAAGCCTGGCGGCTGTGCCGCTGTGTTTCTTGCGGCGTGTGTGAACCTGAACCGACGGGCGGTGACGGTGCTGCCGCGTGGGAGGAAGCGCCCGGGTGATCCGCGGGTGGCTGGACCGGTGCGAAGCGCGGCCGCACGTGAAGCGGTAAAATTGTCTGTCCCCGGAGGAGCTGAGCCAAAGGAGCGAAAAACACCATCGGACTACTTTGCCCTCTCAACCAGAATCAGGATTGCTCGCAAAATCTGATTCGCGGGAACCTTCCGAGCGTGCTATGGGAGTACCATGACGGTGGTGGAATCGATTTTGCGGGATCTCAACGAGCTGCCCAATCGAGTCCTTGTGGACGTCGCTCGGTACGTGCATTCGTTGAATCCAAAATCCAAGGAACGGCGTCTTTCGGCACTCCTGGCTACTGCCGGTTGCATGGACACTGACGAGGGTGAGAGCTTCGAGCTCGCGGTCAAAGCGGAGGCCAATCGCGTTCATGGCCGTCTCCAGTAGTGGGTTGCTGCTTGATAGCAGCGTGGTGATCAGACATTTCCGCGGTGGCAGGAGCTGCTTGGCGCACTGGGCAATTTCGAGGTGTTTTACCTCCCCTATGTGGCGCTGGCAGAGCTCTACGCTGGCGCCTACAGATCCTTGCGCTCTGAGAGGAATCTTCAGCAGATCTCTTCATTCTTGGATGCCGTCGACGTTTTGTTGCCAGACGAGGAAACCCCGCTCGTCTACGGGCGCATTGCATCTGAGCTGGCCCAGAAAGGAACGCCCATCCCGCAAAATGATATTTGGATAGCGGCCATTGCACTACAGACAGGGCTTCCGCTGGCGACGGAGGACAATCATTTTAGAACGGTGCGCGGCTTGAATCTGGTGGGTGTTTGATTTGATTTCGAAGTCCATAGGCCAGCCGACGACATCGAGTTCACGGTGCTGCCCGCTTGGAAGGGAAATCCAGGTGCCACGGTGTTCTCCGTGCTTTCGAACCTTGATCTGCCGACCCGCCCAGCGGCACAGGGGCCAGAGGGCGTTGTCGTCACAGTTCAGATTTTCTGAGCGGTTCTCCGTGCTTACCCGTTCAAGCTCTCTCTTTAACTATGGGTCATTATCCTGCGCACGCGCAGCAACGCCCTCTGGAAAGAGTCCCGTAATTCTTCGACGTCAGGAATCCTCACAGATGCAAAAGCCGGCTCCATCACATCCAGCGTGACGCCCTCGGATTTGACCAGAAATTGAATATCCTCCATGTCCTGGGCATCATCTCCTCTCATCATCTTGGTGAGGATTAAATCGACCGTGTCTGGCCTGAATAACTTGAGCCGGTGAGTGCCGGGCCTCAATACGGGCCTGATATGCTTTTCCCATTCGGGCCGGAGGAAGACTTGATCCTCCTGAAAAATATGAGTGAGGTACAGCCCTGTGCTTTCCAGCGATTTATTCAACTGTTGCTGCGCGGCCCAGAACTGATCATCTGCCTCGATTCTAGCAGTTGCCGAAAACGGCAGAATCACATCCAAGTCCAATCACCTGCCAACAGCTTCAGGGACATTGTCAAAACCCAGTGCCAAGGCGGCTCTCCCTTAAACCCGAAAACAGAAGTTCACGCGGAGACACGGAGCCGCGGAGGGGGATAAATAATTTTGATTTATTGGTTTATATGATTTTTCTCCGCGCCCTCCGCGGCCCCGCGTGCGATCCCTTCTTCTCTTGTGCTTCGGCGTTCGGGTTAAACGATAAGCGTGACCTCATGATCCAAGAGGGCATCCAAAGTCGTCGCAATGATTTCAGCGTTTGTCATGCAGCACTGTGCTGGGGGCGCTGCCACTCGGTGGTGATTTTTTTTCCGACACCCCGCTCGTAGCCGCTCATCGCCACAAAACGTGTTGGATGGGGCATTACGCCATCTTTCGGCACCCCGCACTCAGGGAGTCGGTCAAGCAACTCCCCCCAAAAGCTGTTGTGCGGTTCAAATTTGCGCCCGCATTCTGCAACGAAACGCACCACCGCTTCACTCCGCTCCCAGATCGCCAACCTTGCAACCAATGCCGGATCGTTGCCGATGGCACCAAGCATGGCTGCCCCACACCGAATGCTGTGCGGGCTGTAAGGTCCGGCAGAATTCAACAGAGCGACCGCCAGCTCTTCGTTGGTCAATGCCGTTTGCGGTACCAATTCACCCTCTGGTTCATCTCCTTGCCAATAATGGCGACAGCCTCTCTGAACAGCGAGTGTCCAGAGGTCCTTGGGCGTAGACAATCCCAACCCCCTAGCTTTTCGCAGGAGGGGCGAAAAGTGGACGGTTGTGCCCAGTTTTGTTGCCAAGGTATCAGAAATCAAACCAGTGAAACCTAGTCTAGCTTTCGAATGGCTGCAACAGTTTGGCAAGGGCCTCTTCGGCTGTCCCTCTGGCTCCAGCCATCCTTCCGCATGTGTGTGAACCTGGACCGACGGGCGGTGACGAGTCTGCTCGTGCGGGAGGAAGCGGCCGGGGACGAGTGACCAGAAAGTGTCTGTCCCCTGGCCCGCTCCTCGTCGAATGACTTGTTCCGGCTAGGCCCGGATCGTCTTGGCCTTGTACTGAACTCCAGACGTGCCGCTGAAATGCGCGCTAAATGGGCCGCCGCAACGGAGACCACGGATCGGCTGCAGACTGGACCAACCGGTTGTTTCAACTAGTCTATTAAAATGGAGACTGGAACTGCTGTCGTGGGCGCTTTCGAGGCAAAGACCAAACTCGCCGAACTCCTGGATCGTGTCCGCCGGGGAGAAACCTTCACCATCACCAAGCATGAAAAACCTGTGGCACGGTTGGTCGGGTGCGGCCAGGAAATCAAGGAACGCAGGGAGCACGCCACCAAGGCGTTGAAGTCCCTGCGGAAGCGCTATTCGCTTGGAGGCCTTGATGTGCGGCAGTTGAAGGAGGACGGACGTCCGTGAGTTTCGTGTTGGATTGCTCAGCCACCCTGCCGTGGATCTTTGCCGACGAAGCCGCGGAAGCGACCGACCAACTCTTGGATGCTCTCCAAAATGGTGCGCAGGCCTGGGTGCCTGCCCTCTGGCATCTTGAACTGGCAAATGGTTTGATCGGCGCGCAACGCCGGGGTCGCATCGATCAGGCGGGCATGGAAGCGTTTCTTTCGCATCTGACCAGCTACGCTATTTCGGTGGATGTTGAGACGATCCCAAGGGCTTGGACCAAAACACTGGATCTCGCCGTGCATCACGGGTTATCCGCCTACGACGCCGCTTACCTCGAACTGGCTCTGCGCCGAGACCTCCCTTTGGCAACAAAGGACCGGGCATTGATCGAGGCAGCGCGGCGCGCTGGAGGCAGGCTTGCCCTCGAGCCCTCTTGATGGCTCGCGCCGGCCTCCAATTCAAACGACGCCGGCCGTTGCTCCGCTTGATACTCCGCTAAAGACAGCTCTGTTTCGTGAAAGCCAAACTCCAGCATTTCTGCTCCACCGTGTCGTAGCAATGGGCGAGGATATTGCGTAAACAAATGATCTGCATATTACTACATATGGAGTCAATCTGTTCGGGCGCAATCTTGAACGAGCGGCTCAGGGCCTCCCCGATGATTTCAAACGACCGCTCCACAAAGCGATTTTTGGATCTCGGTCAACCGCGCCAAGAGGCTGGAATGGCAAACGGTGGCGGTGACGCTCGTGCAAGGCGTGCTGCGCGCCCGCCAGCTGCTGGCGTTGGTGACGCGGGGAGGGCGAGGGGATGGAGGGACGGGGTGAGGATTGAACCCGGGCTCCCGACCTTCCGGATCCATGCGCCGCCCCCTGTCCTCGCGATGCACGCCTTCTGCCTCCGGCGCACTTGCCCTGACCGCAATGTCTTCACGGCCGTGCGCAAGCATATAAGCCTTGAAATCGACGGATAATCGTCGATTGTGCGAGTTATATGATCCATTCGCTCGCGATTCGGAACTTCGCATCCTTTCAGGAGGAAACCCTCGTGGAGTTCACGGTGGGGCCCAAGGCGGGCGCCGCGGACCGCGACATCTTCCTGCCTTCCGCGCTGCCCGATGTCCGCGTCAATGCCGTCACAGGGTTTTTTGGAGCCAACGCCTCGGGAAAGACGAACCTGCTGAAGGCGATCGCCTTCCTCCGCCATTTTATTTTGGAATCCGCCTTGACCCAGCCGGACAAGGAAATCGCCGCCGAACCCTTCGTTTTTGTCTCCGAGTCGCAGCGCGATGCAACCCCTGTCACCTTCGCCCTCGAGTTTGAATTCGAGCGGGAGCTCTACCGTTACGACCTGGAGATCAGTCCCAAGCGGGTGCTCTTCGAGTCCCTGCACAAAAAGGAGGCCCGGTACCGCTACCTCTTTGAACGGCGCTGGAACGCCGCCACAGAAAAGTACGAGTTCAAGTCCAGGGACATCGGCCCCTCCAGACAGGTCGCCCTCCGGGAGAACGCCTCGTTTCTGTCATCGGCCGTGCTGCAGCAGCACGCATTCGCGCAGAAGTTCTCCCAGTATTTTCAACGGCTCTATGTCAACATTCACTCCCTCGGCCGGATGCCCAACCACGAGCCCGAGTTTGCCAATCTCCTTGCCGCCGCCGAATTTTTTCAAAAGCGCGGCGAACTCTTTGGCAGCGCAGAGCGCTACCTGACCGGCGCGGACCTGGGAATTTCGAGCCTCCGGATCGGGGAGATCAAACTGCTCAATTCCGAGGGCAAGGAGGAAACCGCCCCGTTCCCCATCGCGGAGCATCAGGTTTTGGGGCGTCCCTACTCCCGCCCTCTCGTTCAGGAATCACGCGGCACGCAGGCGCTTTTCGTCCTGCTGCGGTACATCCTGCCCGTGCTTGCCTCCGGAGGGGTCGCGGTGATCGATGAGTTTGAGACGGGGCTCCACCCGCACATTGTGAGGGCGATCGTACAGCTCTTCTATTCCCGGGAGCACAATCCCAGGCACGCCCAGCTCATTGCGAACTTCCATTCCGACTATCTGCTGCAGGAGACCCTGGAAAAATATCAGATCGTGCTGACCGAGAAAAATCCGGTGACGCTTTCGTCCGAAGCCTGGCGGCTCGACGAGGTCAAGGGCGCCGCCCGGAACGATGCCAACCATTACGCAAAGTATCATGCGGGCGCCTATGGGGGCGTTCCCAACTTCTGAGCATCGCCCCGGTGTCCCGCTCGAATCCTTACAAACGCAAACCGCGCGCAGCGCGGCACACCACGCTGGTCGTGGTCGAGGGCGAGACGGACGAGGTTTTTCTCAGGCACCTGAAAATCCATTTTGGAAAGGACAGCGGATCGCGCGTCACGGTGCGATCCGCGCGCGGCAATGGGGACGCCGTGCTGAAGGCTGCGATGGACAGTTTCGAGGCATTCGACCGGCGCGTGGCCCTTTTTGACAACGACTGGCAGCCACAAGCAAAGCACCTCGACGCCGCGAGGAAGCGCAAGATTGCGATGCTGCGGTGTTTTCCGTGTTTCGAGGGTTTTCTGCTCGCCATTCTGGGAGAAAAGCCGCCCGCAACTTCAGCCGAATGCAAACAACGGCTGCTGCAACGCATCGGGCAATCCTTGGCCAACCCGCAAACTTACGAGTCCCATTTTCCTCCGGCGGTCCTTGCCGCGCGAGGCCCGCTGCTGGAGCCGCTAGCGGCGCTCCTCGAACTTTTCAACGCCCCCATTTAGAAAACGGCCCGTCGGCCCGGATGGCTCGGGTGCGGAAGCGCCGATGGCAGCTGGACCGGCGAGCTAAACATCAGGGTTCAGGTTTTCCAAAGCGCGGGCCCTCGGATGGTCACTGAGGGCGGGCGCCTGTTCGACGCGATCGAACGGTTTGATTTCCGCCATCAGTCACCCCACTTAGGAAACCTCGATGGGAACCGGTCATCAAACCAGATGCAAACCGCTCACTTTTGCCTGGGTTTGCTGGGATTCATCCGCGACATTTTTATTTCATGTCCCACCCCAAAGTCCGCGTTATGGCAGCAGTAATCTACCGGGAGGACCGCGTGCTCGTTTGCCGCAGGCCGCTCCATAAACGGCATGGCGGATTGTGGGAATTTCCCGGCGGAAAATGCGAGCCAGGGGAATCCGATGCTGCCGCGATCGAGCGGGAGTTGAGGGAGGAACTCGCGGTTTCGGTGACCTCCGTGGGTCCGGCATGGGGGGCGGTTGCAGACCCGCTCTCTGAGTTTGTCATCGTCTTTGCCCCTGTCTGCATCGAGGGGGAACCCGAGTGCCTCGAACACTCAGAGATCCGCTGGGTTCCAGTGGGTGAACTCAGTAACATGACACTGGCGCCATCGGACCGGGCCTTCGTGCAGGATTGGCTGCCCCTTCAGATCCCATGAACCTGCCGCAAGGTCTCTACGAACAACTGCTAACCGTCGGCCTGCAAAAACAGCTCGCGGCGCTGGACGAGCGCACCGTCCAGAAACAACCATTGCATCCGGCGGAAATCCCGAACCGGCTGGCACTGCATTTGGCCAGGCAAATTGAAGTTGCCTTGGGTTCCCTGCCGAAACCCGAACGTGCCCGGGCGGGAGTAGAGCTCTCCAACGCCCTACTCGCGCAGCTTGTCCGCCTAAATGAAAAGCTGGATTTTGAGACGCAAGCCCCAGTCGATGGCGGTTCCGTACTGCGCAGCATCCACTCTCTTAACCCGGACGGATCCCTTGTTGAAATTCGCGAACCCCTGATTCCGCTGCTGGACACCACACTGCTCACCAACGCCCCAGGGGAACCCCGCGTCGGCCATCAGATTGTGGCAGAGATTGATTCGGCTCGGCGCATCGACATGGTTATGGCGTTTATCCGCCTCTCGGGAATTCTTCCCATGCTTCAACCGCTCCAGGAGCATATCCAAAAAGGAGGCCGCATTCGCGTCCTCACAACGACATACACCGGATCAACGCAACGCGAAGCCCTAGAACGCCTTGCGGATTTGGGTGCCGAAATTCGGATTTCCTACGATGTCTCAATGACGCGGTTGCACGCGAAGGCGTGGCTGTTTGAGCGGGCGGCGGGCTGCTCGACGGCCTATATTGGGTCGTCCAATCTGACGCACTCCGCTCAGCTCAGCGGGCTGGAATGGAATGTGCGCGTTTCCGGGGCGCGCAACCCGGATGTTTTGGACAAAGTGCGGGCCGTTTTTGAGTCGTACTGGGAAAGTCCGGATTTCAAGCCGTACGACCCGGCGGAGTTTGGCGAGCAGACCCGTGCGGTGTGCCGCGAGGGACCCCGGGTGGTTTTGAGCCCGCTTGCCGTCGAACTGAGGCCGTTTCAAGAGAGGCTGCTGGAACAGATTGTCCTCGCTCGTTTGTGCGGCAGTCACCGCAACTTGCTCGTTTCCGCAACGGGCACTGGAAAGACCGTGATGTCCGCGGTCGACTACGCACGGCACCGGAGCGTGCTGGAACGAAGTCGCCTGCTTTTTGTGGCGCACCGCCTCGAAATTCTGGAGCAGAGTCAGGCCACGTTCCGGCACGTGCTGCGGGATCCGCTTTTTGGCGAGACATGGGTTGCTGGGCGGCGGCCGGAGCGCTTCGAGCATGTGTTCGCGTCCATCCAGACGCTCAATGCCGCGCAGCTACAGCGCCTCGATCCGGAGCATTTCGATTTCGTGATTCTGGACGAGTTTCACCACGCCGCGGCGGCCTCCTACCGCGCATTGCTCGATCACCTGCGACCCCGGGAATTGGTGGGATTGACGGCCACGCCGGAACGTTCCGACGGACAGTGCATCCTCGGCTGGTTTGACGGCCGCATTGCGGCAGAACTCCGGCTGTGGGATGCCATTGATCAACAGTATCTGACTCCCTTTCATTATTTTGGCATCTATGATGGTGTAAGCCTCGGCGAGGTCCCGTGGAAACGGGGAGCGGGTTACGACGTGGAGAAGCTCACCGACGTGTACACCGCTTCGGACGCGTGGGCGCACTTCGTCATCCAGGAGTTTGTCAAAAGGGCGGGAGATTTTGAATCGGTCCGAGCACTCGGCTTTTGCGTGAGCGTACGGCATGCCCGCTTTATGGCGGATAGGTTCAACCGGGCGGGAGTCGCCTCGGTGGCAATCAGTGCGGACACCAGCGAAGAGGACCGTCGCAATGCGCTTGAGGACTTGCGGGAGGGCCGAATGCGGGTGGTGTTCTCGGTGGATCTGTTCAACGAGGGGGTCGATGTGCCGGCAGTGGACGCCCTGTTAATGCTCCGTCCCACGGAAAGCGGCACCCTTTTTCTGCAACAGCTTGGCCGGGGTCTGCGCAAGCGGGAGGGAAAAACGGTGTGCACTGTCCTTGATTTTGTCGGGCTTCATCGCGCTGAGTTCCGGTTCGACCTGCGCCTGCGCGCGTTGTTGGGAGGCTCTCGCAGCGACGTTGAGCGGCAGGTGGAGAGTGGGTTCCCGTTTCTGCCCGCAGGATGTCACATGGAGTTGGACCGGAAGGCCGCTGAGATTGTTCTGCGCAGCATCCGCTTGGCTCTTCCGGCGCGGTGGGAACAGAAGGTTTCGGAGATGCGCCAATTTCTTCGGGCGGGGCATGCGCCCGATCTGGAGGCCTTTCTCACGCACTCGGGTCTGGAGTTGGAGGACGTCTATAACAAGGACAAATCGTGGTCGCTTCTGTGCGCGGACGCGGGTCTGCAAGCTGGACCCGAAGGTCCACAGGAGGCCGTGCTTCGCCGTGCGGTCGCGCGTCTGTTGCACGTGGACGATGGATTGCGCATAACAATGTACCTCCAAGTCTTGAGTGCGGCGGAACCGCCTCGCTGGGAGCTTCTGGAGCCGCGGAACCGACGACTGATGCGGATGCTTCTTGCGCAGCTTTGCGATCAGGTCGCCCCGGCGCTGTTGCCCGCGGATGCGCGGATAGAGGATGCGCTTGCCTTGTTGTGGGAACATCCGGGTGTTCTCGCGGACGTGTGCGCGTTGTTGCGCGTGAGGGAGCGGCGACTCTTGCTTGTGCACCGTTCCGTGTCGGGCGCGGATGGTGTTCCGTTACGGGTGCACGCCCGCTACGCTCGTAGCGAAATTCTCGCGGCCTTCGGCGTGGGCGGGCGTGTGCGAGCCGAGACATGGCGCGAGGGGGTGCGGTGGATTCCGGAGGAACGCACGGACGTGTTTTTGATCACGCTCGACAAGACCGGATCAGGATTTTCGCCGACGACCCGGTACAAGGATTACGCGATCAGTCGGGAGTTGTTTCACTGGGAGAGTCAGTCCACCACTAGCGAAGGTAGCCCCACCGGAATGCGATACCGCCGCCAGGCCTCCTCTGGAAACCGCGTTGTCCTGTTTGCGCGGAGGAACGAGGCGGAGCGGGCTTTTTGGTGTCTCGGCACGGCCTCCTACGTGCGTCACGAGGGTGAGAGGCCGATGGCGGTCACCTGGCGGCTGCATACACCGCTTCCGCTGGATTTGTTCAACCAGTTTGCAGCAGCAGTTGCGTGAGGCCTCATATCTGAGTGTTTTGCTCTGTAAAAAACTCGCCTGCGAGGGGACACCGGGGTGGAGCATCCGCGGTGTTCGGCGTCGAGTTTGACGGGGAGTACGCGGACTGGCGCTGGGACGGTGCGGCGGTGAACGAGCTGCTGCTCGAGCTGGAACGCCGTCGTGGGCATTTGTGGCAGGGGCTGTACCGGCGGTCGCCGGATCCGCGGGTGCTGGGGCTGGCGGATTTGAGGAAAGCGCGGGTGTGAGGAGGGAGGGCGTCCCTACATCCAGACTCCTACTGAGCCAGAAACCTGGCCGCATCCCCGGATGCCAGACGTCCTGCGAACTCCACGAATCGAAGCGCATTGCAAAGCTCGAAGTCAGCCAGTTCGGAGATGTACACCTTTTGCCCTGTCTCCCGGAGCCAACTCAAGGCCACGGGCGTGTGTGCATCGTTCCCGTACACTGCGAAAAGAAAACTCGTGTCTGCAAACGCTACCATCTGCCTCCTGCTTCCATGAGGAGCTCAGACGATTCACTGGCGCTCAGACGGATCTCCCGTGAGCGGTCCCGTGCCATCGCAGCGCTTTGATTCCAGTCGACCTTTTCCAAATCGGCCGAGGCTGGAGCAGGACTCAACCGGGCGACCGGTTTGCCACGCTGGGTGATGGTGATCTCTTCACCGGCGGCGATCCACGCGAGGAGCTGCGAGTAGTGGTTGCGGAGATCCCGAACGGTGGCCGTCTTCATGGTGCTACATTATCAGAGCACAATGTCGGTTTCAAGATGGCTCCGGCGTGGTGCATCTCTTGAATGCCTTTGTTGCAGACCTCTCTCTTCTCCGTAGGCTTCAGACATGCAAGCGAAGCTCTCTGTCTCAAGCCGGGGCCTGGTCGCCCTCCCTTCGGCCATGCTCGAAGCCGCAGGGATTCGCACCCACGACAGTGTGATCGCTGAAACCATCCCGGAGGGAATCCTGCTGAGGCCCGCCGTGAAGCTCCGGGAGGAAACCTACACGAGCGAGCGAATCGCCGAATTTGATGCCGCGGAATCCGAAATGGCTCAGGCTTTTGAGCAGGGCGGCAGCCCTGAAACACCTGCTTGGATCCCTCTCGCGGACGAGGCGCTGAAGCGCGCGGCTCTGAGGGCGAGGGATGTCGCCATCCAGACAAACACCGGGATTTTGGTGATGATCGACGGCAGGATGGTGACGATCACCGCCGCCGAACTTCGGGCAGAGCGGGAAAAAGGGCGCGTATCATCCCAAACCTCTGGGTCGGATTCGTCTGAGTTGGTGTCGACGCAAACGCAGGCCGGCGGCGAGACCCGGGGCGGCGCTCTCTCGCTGACGGAGATCTGCTGAAACAAATTCGAGTTCTCCCGCCAGTCGTGCGGAAGCCAGGTGCGGGCGGATGTGCCCGGCGCTGTACCTCTATTTTTCGGACGCCCCCGGCCGGCTCTTCATGCGGGCGGAGCAGCTCCCCGAGAACGTCAATCCCGTCTGGACCCCTGAGCCTGGAGCAGGCTTCCGCAGGTTTGTCGGTGTCCCTGTGGACGAGTAAAGCGGAATCCCGTTGGATGCCAACCGCCCTCGTTTACTCCCTCAGGATACGGCTTTCGGAAATCTCGTACCTGTCCCTGAGCTCCCGGAAATACGCCTTTAGAGTTTCGAGCGAGGGCGGAGCCTCGATCAATGCTTCGTAGCCCTCGTCGTCAGGCGAAGTGATTCCAGAACTCAGTCTCCGGAGCGCGACGTCGATTTCCGCGGACTGGTTTGCCCTTTGGAAGGCTTCGGTCATATCCGCAATTTCAAATCCTTGCTCCCTGAAAAGGACATAGAGGTCGAACCAGTCGCGTGACTTTGAGCGCCTTGCACTGACGAGACATTTGAGGGCGAAGATCTCCTTGGTTGTTGCCACCCGCAAGGGAGCGGCCTGTGCCGGCGGAACACCGAAGATCGGCCAGTGGGGCCTGTCCTCGGCCAGGAAGGTGACTTTGACTCCGTCTCCAGAGACAAAGTCCTGCTGGTAGTCGTGCAGCGACTGGCCGGCGATGAGAAACTCATCGTAGCTCGCCAGATTGTCATTGCGGACCCAGTCCGGGAATCTCCTCCGCAGAAAGTTGATTGCAGTTTTGGGTAGGCGGTCGGAGAGGAACGCAAAATCAAGGTCCGCGCTTCTGCGATGTCCGATGCGCAGGGTGAGGGCTGTCCCTCCGATCAGGATTCCCCCGGCCAGAAGGGGTTCGTTCCTGAGCTGGAGCCAGAGTCTTTTTGTCGGCTCCGGAAGGAGGTCAAGGTGGGAGGTCATCTGGCAGGCCCTCCGCCGCGCTCCATGTTTCGGAGAATTCTGGCGACCTCCGCCTCCACGCGGTGCGCTTCATCTGGAAGCTGGGCACTGAGGTTGCTCCACTCGAGCTTGAGTGAATCCAAGCCGAACTCCCTTGCGAGTTTGAGCAGTTGTCCGAAGCGCGGATTGAGCAGCGCCTTCCGGATGTACACCTCCTTTGGCGCATTTGAGTTCGACCACACAAGGCCGGGGTGCCGCCGGCCGAGGCTGGATGTTTGCAGGTCGGCAGCGGGCTGTTCGTTCTTTTTCTCAAGATGAAGCCCGCAGTTGATCGCGGCGGCGAGCTTCAGAAGCTTGGGCAGGGGAATGGTTCCGCGAGACTCCGCCCTTCGAAGCATGGCGAGGGAGATCCCGCTTTGCCGGGCCGCCTCCTCTTGGGTGAGGCGAAGCGATTTCCGCTGTCTGGCGAGAAAGCGTCCGATTTCATCCGCCCGCTGAAATGACGAAGGAGGCGAGGTCACGCAGGAAACTTGACTATATTTGAGCGAAAATCAAGGAGTGGCTTTAATTTGCGCTCAAATATGAGCGTTTTACTTGCGGCGGGCAGTTCCGTGAGCGGCGTCGAAGGCGATCCAGGTTGTGACGGTTGGATTGTAGTCTCTGGGGGGCTCCGAGAACTAGGCATGAATGGTTATGGCCGTTGGATTGGGTGTCAGCACACAGTGCCGCCCTGTTCCCGCGGGGAGCCACGAATGACAGGCGAGGCGCCTCAAACGCGGTGATTGCGACGCTGAGCGACCGGGAGCGAATGGTTCTGGAGCTTCGGCACGGACTCCTGGACCACAACCCGCTCACGCTTGAGGAGGTCGGGAAAAGGTTTGGAGTGACCCGGGAGAGAATACGGCAGATTGAAGCCCTCCTCCTCTGATTCTGCTTCTTCGGCACGTAGGTTTGCAGGCGTCCCGCTTGTGTCCGCGCCCTTGCCCGAACAGGCGGGCCAAAGGGGAGCCAGGAACTGCCGGCGCAGCCCGGGTCCCAGGTGGAGAATCGGGTCGGTCAGCATTGATCCGTGGGCGCTCGCGAGTCTTACCTCGTTCGGGATAAGCTATGGCGTCCTATCCGCATATTATGGGGCTGTTTCAGCCGCTGGAGTTCTGACGATCATCGGCTTGCACGAAATGGGGCACATTCTGGCTGCGCGGCGGTTCGGCGTGCACATGCACTGGCCCATTTTCATTCCCTTGGTGGGAGCCTTTGTATCAGGCCGCGGCGGTCTTTATGATCCTTACAAGAACGCCTGCATTGGAATCAGCGGACCATTGGCCGGTGTCGCGGCAACTCTGCTGCTGCACTGGGTCGCGATCCGATGCGGTTCTGAGGATTTGAAGGAAGCGGTCCGTTTTGGCTACGCAGCCCATCTTTTCAATCTGATTCCCGCGGGCATGCTGGATGGAGGCCATGTCGCGGAGTTTGTAGGACGCTGGTTATGGGTTCCCGGAGCGGTGTTGTTGGGCTGGATGGTGTTCATGATGAGAGACTCCGGGTGGTACACACTTGTGATGCTCGCGATGATTGTGGTTCCGGCGGTGTGGCGGGCAGTGATGGTTGTGCTGCGTTGGTGCGGATTGGCTGATAGGATTACTCCGGCGAGGGGTAGGGGACTAAAGCGCGCTGCAATGTTGGCTGTCGCTTTGGCAATAGTCGC
>CANFTB010000051.1 GCA_947449735.1 Chthoniobacteraceae bacterium
AAAATGCAGACCGAGGCCACCGACGCCTTCGACGTCTCCAAGGAACCTCAGGCCGTCCGCGACAAGTACGAACAGGGCCCGGGCATGGGCAAAAACACCAACGGCACCAAGCTCCTCGTGGCCCGCCGTCTGGTGGAGCGCGGCGTGCGCTTCGTGCAGGTGAGCACGGGCGGCTGGGACACCCACTCCGACATCGGCAACTCCGTCAAACGCGCGGCGCAGAGCATCGACGGCCCCGCGGGCGCACTCCTGCAGGACCTCAAAGAGCGCGGGCTGCTCGACTCCACGCTAGTGATGTGGGGCGGCGAGTTCGGGCGCACGGTGACCGCCGGCGGCGGCGCGGGTGCTCCGGGACGCGACCACAACGGGAAGGCGATGGTGTCCTGGATGGCCGGCGGCGGCGTCAAAGGCGGCCAGGCTTACGGCGGGACCGACGAGTTCGGAGGCCGGGCGACGGAGAACAAGATGCACGTCCATGACTTGCACGCGACGATTCTGGCGCTGATGGGCTTCGACCACACCAAGTTGATCTACAACTACAACGGCCGGCCCTTCCGCCTTACGGACAACTTCGGCAACGTGGCCAAAGAGCTGATCGCCTAGAGACTCTCTGTATTCCCAAAAGTGCCCAGCAATCTACTCCGCCCCTCCAAACCGATGAAAGCGACTTCCCTCTCCCTTAGTGCGGCGACAGCCGTCCTGTTTGCGACAGGCTCGCTGACTTACGGCGCAATCACCAAGCCCATCTCGCCCGACCAGTTGGCATTTTTCGAAAACGAAATCCGCCCTATTCTGGCCAATTCCTGCTTGGAGTGCCACTCGGCCGAGAAAGGGAAGGTCAAGGGCGGCCTCAACATGGACTCCCGCGAATCCATCTTGAAGGGTGGTGAATCCGCCGAACCCGGGTTCAAGGAGGGAAACCCCAAGGGCAGCATGCTGATCAAGGCCGTCACTTGGGAGGACGACCTGCAGATGCCCCCAAAAAAGAAACTTGAGGCGGCACAGATCGAGGCGCTCAAAAAATGGATTCAGATGGGAGCCCCCGATCCCCGCGAAGCCTCCAAGACTGGAGTGAAAGACAAGAAGTCCCACTGGGCCTTCCAACCCGTCGCACGCCCTGCGGTGCCGGCGGTGAAAAACGCAGCCTGGTGCCAGAACTCGATCGACAAATTCGTTCTGGCCAAGCTCGAGTCCAAAGAGATGCTCCCAGCAGCTCCGGCGGACAAGGAGGCCCTTCTACGCCGAGCCTACTACGACCTCATCGGCCTTCCTCCGACTCCAAAAGAGATCGAGGCCTTTGTCCGGGATCCAAACCCCGAACAGGCCTACGCCAATGCTATTGACAGGCTTCTTACAGACCCCGCCCACGGCGAGCGCTGGGCCCGGCACTGGCTGGACACCGCGCGCTACTCCGACACTACTGGCGTGGTGGGTAACGACCGGTTTGCCGACTACCGCTACGCCTACGCGTACTCGTACCGCGACTGGGTGATTAACGCGATCAACTCTGACCTGCCCTACGACAAGTTTGTCATCAACCAACTCGCGGCGGACAAGATTCCAAACAACTCCAAGGAAAATCTGGCAGCTCTCGGTTTCCTGACCGTGGGCCAGCGTTTCCAACAGAAGGACGACATCATCAACGACCGAATCGATGTCATCGGAAGAGGGCTCCTCGGACTCACCATCTCCTGCGCACGTTGCCACGACCACAAATTCGACCCTATCACTGCAGCTGACTATTATGCTCTGCGCGGCGTGTTCGACAGTGTTGCAGAGCCAAAAGAAGGACCGGTAATCGCAGGAGATCCCAACTCCAAGTCCTATGTTGAGTTCACCAAAAAGCTGGAGGCCTACGAAAAGGAAGCCTACGACACTTTCTACAAGATCCAGCGCGAAATTTCAGACCGCCTGAGGAAGAACGCAGAAAATGTGTTTATCGTCGCCCACCTCTCCCGAAGAGACTCTTCACCCGAGGATAAGAAGGAGGCCACCGCGATTTTAGAAAAGACGAAGTTGCAGGCGCGGTTTGTCGACGAGGCCGCCAAGATCAACCCCAACCATCCGGTCACGGGCATCTTCTCAAAAATGGTGTCCCTGAAGGACAACAGGGAAAAGCAGCTGGCAGATATTCTGGACGGGAAGGCGCGGGGCCCGAAATACAACGCGGCTGTCGTGGAGTTCTTGAAAAAGCAGCCGAAGCTGCCCTCGGACCCCCATGAAGTGGCCGCACTGTTTGGCAAACTGATGCTCGACGTCGAACCGAAGGTGGCTGGCCTTTACGCCGAGATGTCGGATGCTTCGAAAAACGCGAATGAATCGCCAAACAAGGCACTCATGCAGCTCGCGACCTTTCCGCTTGAGATGGTTCCCGCCTCCGACTTGACGATTGATAGGCTCCGAGAAGAGGGCAAGCGCTGGGGACTTGTTTTTGGCGGGGATTTGGAGCGCCGCTCGGGCCTGTCCAAGATCAACGAACTGAAGCTCACTGCCCGCGGTGGGCCTGTGCGGGCGATGGTGGTGGAAGACCTTCCCAAACCTAAGGATTCGCCCCTTTTTGTGCGCGGCAACCCGCCAAAGCCAGGCGAACAAACCAAAATAGTGCCCCGGCGCTTCATCGAAGTCCTCAGCAACGGCGAACCGGCGCCCTTCAAGGACGGAAGCGGACGCCTTGAACTGGCCCAGTCCATCGCCAGTAAGAATAATCCCCTGACCGCTCGCGTTCTAGTCAATCGCGTTTGGATGTACCACTTCGGTGAAGGTCTGGTTCGCACACCCGATGATCTGGGCAACCAAGCCGGCCAGCCGTCGCATCCCGAACTTCTGGACTTTCTGGCCTCATGGTTCATGGAAGACCTCGGTCCGACGAAGCCCGCTTGGTCTGTCAAGGCGCTCCACAAGGCCATCATGATGACCAAGACCTACCAGCAGTCGAGCAACACCGCCTTCCGCACGAAGGTGGTGGACTACGAGAAGATGGATCCAGCCAATAACAACCTTTGGCACGCCAACGTACGCCGCCTCGACTTCGAGGCCTTCCGTGACTCCCTCTTGGCCATGGCCGGCACGTTGGACCGCTCCACTATCGGCGGCCCCTCTGTGAACATCACGGAAGAGCCCTACTCCTTCCGACGTTCGGTCTACGGCTACGTGGACCGCGCCAACATTTCAGACCTGCTCATGCAGTTTGATGTGTCCAATCCGGACCAACCGAACACCAAGAGGACGTCGACGATTGTGCCCCAGCAGGCCCTGTTCCTGATGAACAGCCCCTTTGCAGCGTCCGTCGTGCAGCGGATCGTAGCGCGTCCAGAAGTGGTGCAGGCAGTCAAAGTGAACAAGGACACCAATGCCGGGATCGTGGCGATCTTCCGCATCATCCTGCAGCGGACTCCGACGTTGCAAGAGCGGGAGATGGCTCTGAAGTTCCTCGTAAACGAGTCTAAGTTCCAGTCGACGGTGAAGGCGGAGACGGCGGATGCGAACAAGGAGGGAACCAAGATGGCGGCGAACAAGCTCAAGTCTCTTCAGAACAATAATAACGCCAAAAAAGCTGTTGTGAACGAAGGGGAACTCGTCCAACGCATCACGTTCTCTCCTTGGGAGGCCCTCGTTCAGGCGATCATGTTCTCCAACGAAGCGGCCTACGTGAATTAGCCGTAAGCTTAAAATAGGCCGGGAAACACCTTCTATCGCCCTGCAGGATTGCCATGCCCTGCAGGGCGATTCACATTAGCGGGACACATCCGATGCGCGTCACACTGTTCGTCCCCTGCTTCATCGATTCCCTCTACCCGAACGTCGGCATGTCCATGGTGAGGGTTCTGGAACACCTCGGTCATTCCGTTGAGTTTCCGGAAGAGCAAACCTGCTGCGGCCAACCCCCGTTTAACTCCGGTTACTGGGACGAGGCCCGTGCCGTCGCTTCAAAACAGCTCGATGTGTTCAAAAACGCCGAGATCATCCTCTCCGGGTCAGGATCCTGTGGAGCCATGTTCAAGGTCTTCTATCCCGAACTCTTTCACGGCCACGACCGGGAGGCTGAGGCAAAGGCGCTTTCGGCCAAGACGTGGGAATTCTCGGAATTCCTGGTAAACAAACTCGGAGTCAAGGACGTCGGGGCCCGCTTTGACGGGAAGGCGACCTTCCATGACGGCTGCCACGGACTGCGCGAACTCGGAACCAAGCATGCGCCGCGCGAACTCTTGAGCCACGTCAAGGGCCTCGAGCTCGTTGAAATGAGCGAGGCGGAGACGTGCTGCGGCTTCGGTGGAACTTTTGCGGTAAAGTACCCGCAGATTTCAACCGCCATGGCGGAGGTCAAGTGCAACTCCATCTGCGAGACAAAGGCAGACTTCGTCATCAGCAACGACTCCAGCTGCCTCATGCAAATCGGAGGCTGGCTGGATCGTAACATAGGCTCCGTCAAATGCCTCCACCTGGCTGAAGTCCTCGCCAGCAGGTGATGTCTTAGTAGATCCTTCCCCTCAACCCGCATCTCACGGATGACCACACTCGCCGAGCCTCCACGCCACCAGTTTCAGCTCGATGCCAACAGGACCGCCGCGGACGGCGACCGCCGGGCGGCCGTTCGAAAGGCGCTGCACAATTATTCCAGCGCCAGAGACAAAACCGGGGCCACCTTCAACGACTGGAAATCAGCCAGAAACGCAGCCTCCGCCATCAAACACGAGGCGGTAAACCACCTCGACAGGTATCTGGAAGAGTTTGAAAGCAAGTTTACAGCAAGGGGTGGAAAGGTCTTTTGGGCAAGCGACAGCAAGCAGGCCCGAGACTACATCATCGATCTGGCAAAGCGCAAAAGCGTGCGCGCTATTGTTAAATCGAAGGCCATGACAGGAGAGGAAATCCACCTCAACCAAGCCCTTCTTGAAGAGGGCTTCGGCGTGGTTGAAAGCGACCTGGGAGAATACATCCAGCAGCTCAAAGGCGAAGCTCCCTACCACTTCGTCTTCCCCTGCATGCACTTGCGCAGGGATGAAATCAGCGACCTCTTCCATAAGGAACTCGGCACGGCCAAGACCGACAGCCCCGAAGAACTCACCATGATCGCAAGGCGGGTCCTGCGCCGCGCCTACATCGACGCAGACATGGGCATCTCCGGCGGAAACTTCATCGTCGCGGAAACGGGCATGATTTCCATCACCGAAAACGAAGGAAACGCCAGGCTGACCGTCGGACTTCCGAAGATTCACGTGGCCCTGATCGGTATTGAAAAGGTTGTTCCGCGGCTCGCGGATCTCGCCCTGTTCCTTCCCATGCTCGCAACGGCAGGAACCGGCCAGCACATGACCGGCTACAACTCCATGTACGGCGGTCCGCGCCAGCCCGGTGAACTCGACGGGCCCGAGGAGTTTCATGTCATCCTGCTCGACAACCACCGTACGAGGCTTCTTGCCGATCCGGAGCAGCGCGACGCGCTTCACTGCATCCGCTGCGGGGCATGCCTGAACGTTTGCCCCATTTTTAAAAACATCGGAGGCCACGCCTACGGCACGACCTATCAAGGGCCGATCGGGTCGGTCATCACGCCGCATTTCCGCGGACTGGAGGACTGGAAGCACCTCTCTGGCGCGTCTTCGCTTTGCGGCGCCTGCACCGAAACCTGTCCCGTGGGAATCGATATTCACCACCACCTCCTGCACAACCGACGAAACGCGGCGGCTCAAAAGCCCGCAAAGGGTGAACAGTTGCTGTGGAAGGCCTTCGCCTTCCTCATGCAACGCCCTGCGCTTTATCGGCTCGCCTCGCGTTTCGCCCCACTCGGCTCCCTCCTGCATCCACTCGTGAGCGGTTCGCCCTTGGACCCCGTCAGAAGCTGGACTTCAACGCGGGAGTTTCCTCACGCACCGATGCGGTCCTTTCGTGATCAATTTCGCGAACATCAAGCGGCGAAAAAAGGAGTCGCTAGTAGCGGCACACAACAGGGGGCCAAGCGATGAACGCGAACTCCGGAGACCGAAACGCCGTTCTGGGACGCATCCGCGAAGCACTTCGCGAAGAAGCTCCACTCAAGCATCCTGCGGAACGCTCCGCAGGCGGCGCCCCCACGACCGCGCATTTCCGCGAGTGGCTTCCGCCCGTGGGATCCAGGATTGATGAGCGCCTGGAGCTGTTCACAAGACTCAGCCAGACGCTCCGCAGCGAGCTCACCCTCTGTGAAAACATTGCCGCCGCCGCCGCTGCGGTAACGGAACTCGCAGCTCAGGAAAACTGGAAAACCATCGCACTGCACAAAAGCGACTTGCTCGACGGTCTGCGCTGCCTACTTCCAGCCTCTCTCAACCTTTTGACAGTTGACGAGGGCTACGACAAGGACGCCCTCGAAGCCTGCGACGCCGGAATCACCCAGTGCGAACTCCTCGTCGCGCAAACCGGATCGGTCTGCGTCACCAGCTCGAACGACGGCGGTCGCGTGCTAAGCGTCCTTCCTCCACACCACATCGTTGTCGCAAGAAGAAGCCAGCTGGTTTCCGACCTCACCGAGGCATACGCGTCGCTTGCTTCCAAATATCGGGGGACTTACCCGAGTATGATTTCCTTCATCACCGGCCCGAGCCGGACAGGTGACATTGAAAGAATTTTGGTACTCGGCGCGCACGGACCGAAACGTTTGAGCATCCTTCTTCTGCCTTAACTACGGCGCGGTTTCCGCCGCGAACCGGCCAACTGCGATCCGAACCGGATGGCGCTCGTTCCCGTGCCCATACACTTTCCGGGACTAAGAAAATTCGCCCCTATCCCTTACTTTTTTAACAACCCATGACCGCAAGAACCCTCCTTCCCGTACTCAGCACCTCCATCATCTGCCTGATGAGTGCCTACTCCACGCAGGCCGAACTCACATGGGCCGGCGTTCCAAAGGAGCTCCAAAGCGCCAACAACGGCACCTTTTCCAAAGAGTTTGAGGTCTCGGGGCCGGTCAAGTCTGCGACTCTTCGTGTGGCCGGAGGCAGGTCTGGCAAAGTGAGCCTGAACGGCGAAGTCCTTGCCGCGACTCCTGTTAAACTCGACCTCTCGAAAAGTTTGAAGCAGGGCACGAACGTGCTCTCCATCTCGGCCAGTGAAAACAAGAACGCTCCGCAAGTCGCGGCTCAGCTCGTCATCGAGCTCGCAAATGGAACCAAGCAAACCATCGAAACAGGCGAGGGCTGGACTTTCCTGTCAGCTGCAAAGAATGCCACTCCTGTCGGTGCCACCTCGCAGCAAAAGTATGAGGCCTCGAATGACCCGCTCAGCCTTTTTCCTCCGACCGTCACGCAACCGGCTGACATCGCGGTGCCGAAAGGATTCAAGGTCGAACTCTTACACAGGGTCCCCAAGCTGGAGGAGGGATCCTGGGTCTCGATGGCTGTCGACCACAAAGGCCGGTTGATTTGCGGAGACCAATATGGGGACCTCTACCGGGTGACTCCCGCGCCCGCCAGCGCCACGGATCCGGAGGCTGAAACAAAGGTGGAGGCTCTCAACACAGGCATCAAAGGCGCGCATGGACTACTCTACGCCTTCAACAGCCTTTATGTGATGGTAAACGAAGGCCCGGAAAAAGGACTCTTCCGGCTCTCTGACACCTCCGGAAGCGACCGCTTCGACAAGAAGGAATACCTTCTCCCCCTCGACGGCGGCGGCGAACACGGCCCCCACAGCCTCGCATTGTCACCGGACGGCAAGCGCATCTACTTCAACGCAGGAAACCACACCAAACCGCCGGCCGAGATCAGCCACGTCAGAGGTGCCAAGGCATGGAGCGAAGACCACCTGCTCCCGAGGCTCTGGGACGCCAACGGTCACGCAAAGGGGATCCTCGCTCCCGGCGGTTATATCGCTTCGGTGAATTCCGACGGCAAGGATCTGGAGATGTTCTGCTACGGATACCGGAACGAGTTCGATTTCGCATTCAACCTCCACGGCGACATCTTTTCTTACGACGCAGACATGGAGTGGGACATCGGCACTCCCTGGTACCGCCCCACCCGGATCAATCAATCCCCGAGCGGCGGCGAATTTGGCTGGCGCAGCGGCGCCGGTAAGTGGCCTTCCTATTACGCAGACAGCCTTCCGGCGACCATCGACATCGGGCCCGGAAGTCCGACAGGAACCTGCTTTGGCACTGGCGCGAAATTTCCGGCCAGATACCAGACGGCTTTCTTCGCCAACGATTGGACCTACGGCACGATGTACGCCATCCTCCTCAAACCCGAGGGGGCCGGGTACAAGGCTGAAAAGACAGAGTTCGTTTCAGGCAAACCTCTCTCGGTCACGGATGTCGTGATCCGTCCGCAGGATGGCGCCATGTATTTTGCCGTGGGCGGCCGCCGTAACCAGTCAGCCCTCTACCGGGTGACCTACACGGGAGAAGAATCCACGGCCCAAGTGCAGCCGGAAACGCTTCCCAAGGAGGCAATTCTGCGCAGGGAACTTGAAAAGCTCCACGTGGACGGAGCGCCTGCGGACTCCGTTGAAAAGGCATGGCCGCACCTCTCACATTCGGACCGGTTCGTCCGGTTTGCAGCACGCGTGGCGGTCGAAAAGCAACCCGCGACTATCTGGTCGGAAAAGGCGCTTCACGAAAGAGACCCCCAAGCCGCTATCGAGGCTCTGATCGCACTGGCTCGCGTTGGCGACCCGGCAATCCAACCCAAACTTCTTTTTGCGCTGGGCAACCTCGACTACCTCAAGTTGGAAACGAAGCTGAGACTGCCCCTGCTCCGGGCCTGGCAACTCGCCTTTACGCGCATGGGCAAGCCCGCGCCTGAACAGTGCTCGCAACTCGCAGCCCGGTTTGAGCCACTCTTCCCGCAGGCTAGCGTATTTGAAAACAACGAACTCCTGCAGTTGCTCGTTTTTCTGGACTCACCCAAGGCTCCAACCAAGGCCATTGCCCTGATGCAAACGATGGGTGACGACTACGATGAAGCCACGGACGCCGCACTGCTTGAAAGAAACGCCGGATACGCAACGGCGTTCAAAGCGGCAAAAGGCAGCCGCCCAAACAAAGGCCAGATCGCCCTCGCCTACACATTGCGCAATGCCTCCGTTGGATGGACTCCGGAGCTCCGCAAAACCTTCTTCAGCTGGTTTGCGAAAACCAGCCAGTGGAAGGGCGGCAACAGCTTTGCGAAGTTCCTCGTCAACATCCGCACGGACGCCCTGGATACCGTCTCAGACCCGGCGGAGAAGATCGCTCTAGAGGAGCTTTCCAAACTAGCCATCGCTCCCCCGGCCAATCTGGTCATGCCCACGGGGCCGGGCCGGGTATACACCGTTGACGACATCGTCGCCCTCGCGGCGGGCGGCATCAAAGGCCGGAATTTCGAACACGGCAAGGCCATGTACGCAACGACCCAGTGCGCGACCTGCCATCACTTCGGCAACGACGGCGGCAACATCGGTCCCGATCTCACCGGCGCCGGAAGCCGTTACGCGGTCAGGGATCTTGCTGAAAGCATCGTCGAACCTTCCAAGGTCATCAGCGACCAGTACGCCTTTCAAGAGTTGGGTTTGAAAGACGGCTCTATCGCCATCGGCAGGATCACCGGCGAAGAGAACGGCAAGTATCTGCTGATGACAAACCCCTTCGCCCCCGAAGCCACGGCGCAGATCCCGGTTGCGAATGTCACCTCGCGTAAGGACTACGGCGTCTCACCGATGCCGCCCGGATTGGTGAACATGCTCAACCCCGACGAACTGCTGGACTTGTTCGCATACCTCCTGAGCGGGGGAAATCCAAACGACAAGATGTTTGCCGCCAAACAGTAGAAAGCGACCCTGCCCCACTAACTCAAAGGAGCAGCGCCGAGGGAGAATCCCCCTTCGCTGCTCCTTTTGCTTTGGGCGCCTCGAAAGAACCGAGTGCGCCCTCTGAACTGCTCTCAGTCCCAGTGGGCTTTCAAACAACCCCACCGGCACCGCTTCTATGCCTTTCCCGTCGGGGGAAGATGGTAGACCTCAGCGCCTTTCTCCACGAATTCGCGAGACTTCGATTCCATACCCTGAGACAAGGCTGCCTCATCGGTGATTCCCTGCTCGGCGGCATAGCGCCGGACGTCCTCGGTGATTTTCATCGAACAAAAGTGCGGTCCGCACATCGAACAGAAATGAGCGGCCTTTGCCCCCTCACTGGGAAGAGTCTCGTCGTGAAACTCCCTAGCGGTGTCTGGATCCAGCGAAAGGTTGAACTGGTCCTCCCAGCGGAACTCAAAACGCGCCTTTGAAAGCGCATTGTCGCGGTACTGCGCTCCTGGGTGCCCTTTCGCCAAGTCAGCCGCGTGGGCTGCAATCTTGTACGCGATAACGCCATCCTTGACATCCTTCCGGTTTGGAAGCCCAAGATGCTCCTTTGGAGTTACATAGCACAGCATCGCCGTTCCGTACCATCCGATCATCGCAGCTCCAATCGCCGAGGTGATGTGATCGTATCCAGGCGCGATATCTGTGGTAAGCGGTCCCAGCGTGTAGAAAGGCGCCTCGTGGCACCACTCCAGTTGTTTCACCATGTTCTCCTGAATGAGATGCATCGGCACATGACCCGGCCCCTCGTTCATCACCTGAACTCCCTTCGCCCAGGCGCGCTTGGTCAAACCTCCCTGCACTTCCAACTCCCCAAATTGCGCCGCGTCGTTTGCGTCAGCATTTGAACCGGGACGCAACCCGTCTCCGATGGAGAAGCTGACATCGTAGGCAGCCATGATGTCGCATATGTCGTCCCAGTGCGTGAAAAGGAAGTTCTCCTTGTGGTGGGCAAGGCACCACTTGGCCATGATCGATCCCCCGCGCGAAACAATCCCAGTAGCCCGGCGCGCCGTCCAAGGAATGAAGCGCAGCAGCACTCCGGCGTGGATCGTGAAGTAATCGACCCCCTGCTCCGCCTGCTCTATGAGGGTATCCCTGAAGATCTCCCACGTCAGGTCCTCCGCCCGGCCACCCACTTTTTCTAAAGCCTGGTAAATGGGAACGGTTCCGATTGGAACGGGGGAGTTGCGGAGAATCCACTCCCGTGTGGAATGAATGTTTTTGCCTGTCGAAAGATCCATCACGGTGTCGGCGCCCCACTTGGTGGACCAACGCATCTTTTCCACCTCTTCCTCGATGCTGGAAGCGACCGCGGAATTGCCGATGTTGGCGTTGATTTTCACCAGGAAATTCCTCCCTATAATCATCGGCTCAAGCTCCGGGTGGTTGATGTTGGCGGGAATGATCGCCCGTCCCCTGGCAATCTCATCACGAACGAACTCCGGAGTGATGTGCTTGGGCAAGTTCTGAGGAAAACGCCGGAAAAGCTCGGGTGCGTCGGCCCTTCCCATCGTGCCGTCATGCTGGTGCGTCAGCGCGTTTCTAGCCGCCTCGGCTGAAAACTGTTCCCTGAGCTGGTCCAAGCCCTGGTTCTCGCGGATCGCCACATATTCCATCTCCGCAGTGATGATTCCCTGCTGGGCGTACCACATCTGGGTCACAGGATGTCCTGCGCTGCCTCGCACAGGCTTCCGCGAGGCACTCGCAGGGGCCTTGGCTGCCGCAGCGTTTCCGGCGCGCAAAGCGCTTGCAGCCGCATGAACATCAGACAAATAACCGTCGTCACGCGCTGTAGCCTGTCGCCCGGCGTATCCGGCAACATCACCCCGCTTGGCGATCCATTCCGCTCTCAAAGCCGGCAATCCCTCCTCAACCGTTCCTTTAAACGCGGGATCTCCCCACGGGCCGCTCGCGTCGTACACCTTCACAGGAACGTTCTCCTCAACACTTCCATCCGGCAGACGCGTGGGAGCCAAAGTGATCTCCCGCATCGGAACATTCACTTCCGGATGCAGTTTCCCCCTCACGTATACCCGCCTCGAGTTGGGAAAAGGTTCGGAACTCTGCGGAAAAATGGAGTCGTTCGGAGCAATCATAAGAAATCGAGGGGCAGAATGCCCGGCCCTATGGATAAGGGAATCCGCAAAATGGTCAAAACTAGAAAGGCCGATCCGGCTCACAAACATTGCTTCCGAATCCCACGATTCGCTTCCGCCCTCCAAGAAAGCGGCAAGGACGAATCCTAGCGAATAAGCAAAACTGATTTGCACAATCCCCGGAAGGGTGCTGGCATGTCGGGTGGCGTCGCCGTGCTACTCCCGTATTTTGGAGGAACCAGGCGCGCCGACGCCCGGTTAAATCCTTCATCTATCTAACTGTGAACCTTTTGCTCAAGTTCTGGAGATCCTCCATAGGAAAAAAATGGCTGGTCGCGACCACCGGCCTGGCCCTCCTCGGGTTCGTGATCGCCCATCTCGCAGGCAATCTCCAGATGTTCGCCGGGGCGGAAAAAATCAACGCTTACGCAGAATTTCTTCATGCAAACCAGAAACCCCTCTGGGTGGCCCGCATCGGATTAATTGCCTGCTTCGTGACGCATATTGTTGCGACGCTGACTCTTGTCCGCCTCAATAAAGCCGCCAGGCCCCATTCCTACGCCCTCACCAAAAGCGTCCAGGCCAAGATCTCAACAAAGACCATGGCTTTCAGCGGTCTTACGGTTCTCTCCTTCGTCGTATTCCACCTCCTCCACTACACGCTCCGCGTCACCGACCCCAGATTCAAGCTCACCTCGGAAGGCGGCCTCCTGACCTCCACACATGACGTCTACCAGATGGTCATCATGGGCTTTCAAAACCCCTTGATTTCAGGCTTTTATGTCCTGAGCATCGGGCTCCTCTCCCTTCACCTCAGCCACGGAATCTCGTCGGTGTTTCAGACCTTTGGACTCGAGTCCAAGCGAAGCGCCAAGTGGGTGCCAGCGGCGGGCCGACTACTTTCGGCGGCCATTCTCGTGGGCTACGCTTCCATTCCGCTGGCCGTCCTCCTTGGCGTCCTCAAGTAAACATCCCCGAGAAATCAGCCTGATTCTGAGCATTTTGCCACGACTTTATGAGCCTCTCTCTTGACTCCAAGATTCCAGCCGGTCCGCTCGAGAAAAAGTGGGAACGCCACAAATTTGAGTCCAAGCTCATCAACCCGGCCAACCGCCGAAAATTTGAAGTCATTGTGGTCGGCACAGGCCTTGCAGGTGCCTCAGCCGCTGCGACGCTTGGAGAACTCGGCTACAAAGTTACGGCCTTCTGCTTTCAGGATTCACCGCGTCGGGCTCACTCCATTGCCGCTCAGGGTGGCATTAACGCCGCCAAGAACTATCAGAACGATGGAGACTCCGTTCACCGCCTTTTCTACGACACCATCAAGGGCGGGGATTTCCGGGCACGTGAAGCGAACGTCCACCGGCTTGCGGAGGTCAGCGTATCCATCATCGACCATTGCGTCGCCTTGGGAGTTCCGTTCGCAAGAGAATATGGCGGGTTGCTAGACAATCGCTCTTTTGGCGGCGCCCAGGTCTCCCGCACGTTCTACGCCCGCGGCCAGACGGGGCAGCAGCTGCTTCTGGGCGCCTATTCTGCGCTGAACAGACAGATCGCCGCCGGCTCGGTCACCATGCACTCCCGGACGGAGATGATGGATGTCGTTTTGGTGGACGGACATGCCAAAGGCATTGTCACGAGGAACCTGACCACCGGAGAGATCAAAACGTGGGCAGCAGACTGCGTCATCATGGCCACAGGAGGATACGGCAATGTCTTCTACCTCTCGACGAATGCCAAGGGGTCCAACGTCACCGCAACCTACCGGGCCCACAGACGCGGTGCAGCTTTTGCCAATCCCTGCTACACCCAGATTCACCCCACTTGTATTCCAGTCGCAGGCGACCACCAGTCGAAGCTCACGCTGATGAGCGAATCGCTGCGCAACGATGGACGGGTTTGGGTTCCCAAAAACAAGGGAGACGCCAGGCCTTCCCACCAAATCCCGGACGCAGAGCGGGACTACTTTTTGGAGCGCAAGTATCCCAGCTTCGGAAATCTCGCCCCGCGCGACATCTCTTCCCGTTCTGCGAAGGAAGTCTGCGATGAGGGCCGGGGCGTTGGTCCCGGAGGATTGGGAGTCTATCTCGACTTCGCAGACTCGATCAAACGCCTTGGAGAGGACAAAATCCGCGAACGCTACGGCAACCTCTTCGAGATGTATCATCAGATCACCGGAGAAAATGCATACCAGATGCCGATGCGGATTTTCCCAGCCGTGCACTACACGATGGGCGGCTTGTGGGTGGACTACAACCTGATGTCCAACATTCCGGGCCTCTTTGTTTTGGGCGAGGCAAACTTCTCCGACCATGGCGCCAACCGTCTGGGAGCAAGCGCGCTCATGCAGGGCCTGGCGGACGGATATTTTGTCATTCCCTACACCATCGGAAACTACCTCGCCCCGGAGGTCGGCAAACGCCCGACAACAGACCACCCGGCGTTCAAGCAGACCGAGGCGGAAGTCCGCGCCCAGATTCAGAGATTTCTGTCCATCAAGGGAAAACGCTCGGTGGAGTCCTTCCACAGGGAGCTCGGTTTGCTCATGTGGGACCACTGCGGCATGGCCCGCTCCGAAAAGAGCCTCACCCGGGCTCTCAACCGGATTCCAGCCCTCCGTCAGGAGTTCTGGGAGAATGCAAATGTACCCGGCGAAAACGAGTCCCTTAACGTATCCTTGGAAAAGGCGGGACGAGTCGCGGACTTTTTGGAATTTGGAGAGCTGATGTGTTTCGACGCTCTCAAAAGAAATGAGTCCTGCGGAGGCCACTTCCGCGAAGAATATCAGACGCCCGACGGCGAAGCGCTGCGCAACGACGATTCCTACGCCCATGTGGCGGCATGGGAATACAAAGGCGAAGGCAACGCCCCGGTCAGGCATATCGAGCCCTTGATCTACGAAAACGTAAAACTCGCCACCCGGAGCTACAAATGAACCTGAAACTCAAAGTCTGGCGTCAGAAAAACTCCACAGCCCAAGGCCGTCTGGTCGACTACGAGGCCCGCAACATTCCAGAAGACTGTTCGTTTCTCGAAATGCTTGACCTTGTCAACGAGGACCTTCTGGCTCGCGGCGAAGAGCCCATCGCTTTCGATCACGATTGCCGCGAGGGAATCTGCGGCATGTGCTCGCTCACAATCAACGGCGTCCCGCACGGTCCCAGCGAAACGACCACCTGCCAGCTCTACATGCGGAAATTCAAGGATGGTCAGACCATCTACATTGAGCCCTTCCGCGCACACGCCTTCCCTCTCCTTCGCGACCTGACTGTTAACCGTTCCGCCTTCGACCGTATCCAGCAGGCTGGAGGATTCATTTCGGCGCACGTGGGAGCGGCTCCCGACGGCAATGCCATCCTGGTTCCCAAAACGGAAGCCGACCACGCGATGGAGGCCGCTGCCTGCATCGGCTGCGGAGCGTGTGCGGCCGCCTGCCCGAACGCCAGCGCGATGCTGTTTGTCGGGGCCAAGGTGACTCACCTCGGCTCCCTGCCCCAGGGACAACCCGAACGCGAAAGACGGGTCCTGTCCATGGTGCAACAAATGGACAAGGAAGGCTTCGGCAACTGCTCAAACTACCTCGAGTGCGAGGCTGTCTGCCCAGCGGAAATTCCGGCCACTGTCATCGGGCAGCTGAACCGGGACTACGCCAGCGCCCTCATCAAAGACAGCGTCTAATCAATCCGGCCAGTCTCACGAGGAAGCCCCCTTTCGCAGTGCCTCGAGCTTGCGCAAAGCATTCCCGCTTGCGATCGATTGCCTTGCGAGCTGCAATCCTTCCTCGAGGTTGGCGCTCACGCCGGCAACGACGAACCCTGCAGCGCTGTTGAGTATCACTGCGTCGGCAGGCGCTCCAGTCAGGGAGCCTTCAAGTATTGCGGTCAGAATCCCGGCGTTGGTCTCGCGGCCTCCTCCGCGCAGTGCCTCGACCGGGGCATGCTTCAGACCAAGCGACGCGGGATCCACTGAAAATCCGCGTACCCCCCCGTCCTCAACCGCGATAACCTCAGAGGGTCCGGAAAGGGTAAGTTCGTCCGCGCCGCACCCGTGAACCGCCCACGCACGCCTGCGGCCAAGGCGCAGCAATGCACCCGCGTATTTCTCAAGCAACTCCGCGGTATAAACTCCCACCAACTGATGCTCCGGACGTGCGGGGTTTAACAATGGCCCGAGCAAATTGAAGATGGTTGGAATCCCTCGCTGAGCCAGCGCCCGCCGAACCGGCCCGATCACTGCAAAAGCAGGATGATATGCAGGCGCATAGACAAATCCCAGTCCATGGCGGTAGACCGTCTCTCTCAGCTCTTCCGGAGCCATTTCGATCCGTACTCCAAGTGCCTCAAGCACATCAGCTCCCCCGCATTGAGATGTAATCGCGCGGTTGCCGTGCTTCACAACCGTCACTCCACCCGCGGCCAATAGAAACATTGACGCCGTTGAGATGTTGAAAAGTTCGAGCCGATCTCCCCCGGTGCCGCACACATCCAACATGGGACCCGAAACCTCGCCGGGAGAAATACGAGGGTCCACAGCCATCGCCGTTAGGGCAGAGGCGAAGGCGGCGATCTCCCCGCATGTTTCCCCCTTTTGACGGAGCGCCTCCAAAAAGCGTTCCTTGCCCTTCGAATCGGCCGCTGGATCGGCCAGCCAGGCCACGGCTTGAAAAGCCTGCTCAGGATCCAACTCTTCGTTCGAAAGGACGGTTTCAAAAAATGGCTGCATCATAATCCGCGGGTGTCCCGACCATCACATCCGAAAGAAGCGTCTCGCACAAAACCAATCCCCCGGGATGGTTGATACAAACACGTAAACTAATCTTAGTCGCCGGACAGCTCCTTTCGGCTTGATCGCACAAGGGCTTGTGGTAACCAATGATGGTAGATCGAATCTGACACAAGAAAATGTACTGCTCCAAGTGCGGCGCCCTAGAAGACAAAGTTATCGATTCGCGTCCTTCCAAAGAGGGAAAAAGCATTCGCAGGCGCCGGGAGTGTGTCAGCTGCGGCTTCAGGTACACCACATACGAGCAGATCGAACAGCTTGAGCTCCGTGTGGTAAAGCGGGACGGCCGGTCCGAGCCTTTTGATAAGCAAAAGATAGTCAACGGCATGCTCAAGTCTTGCGAGAAGAGGCCCGTCACACGGGCAATGATCGAGGATTCGGTTGAGGAAATTGTGGCGTCCTTGGAGGCCGGCTTCGAGCGAGAATTGCCCAGCCGTGTGGTCGGCGCCAAAGTCATGGAGCAGCTCCACAATTTGGATGAGATCGCCTACGTGCGCTACGCGTCGGTGTACCGCCAATTCGAAGATCTCGGTGAGTTCATTGACGAAATCCAGCAGCTCGAGGCCCGCCCGAAACGCAGCGTTTTGCAGACCGAACTGTTTCACTCATGATTTACCTCCGGGACGAACCGCCGATGATCCTGCTTGGAGACGGCGGAGCTGTCGCCCTCGAGATCGACTGGCTCGAGCAAAGTCTCGAGGAAGCCGCCTTTGCCGCCGGCTATCCGGACTGGCCCGCGGCTGACGTCGCCCGAAGCGTCGCATCGCACATGCTTTCCCAACGGGCCAAAAAGGAGTTTTCTTTTCAAGATTTCACCGCTTCCGTCCACGAGGTGCTCAAGGGCGTTGGCTACTCCGAAATTTGCGCCCATTTTCTGAGCGGCGGCCTCGAGGTGCGCTACTCCCTGATGGACCTTGCTGAGGACATCCCCACAGGGTTCGAGCTAGCCCTCTTCAAAAAATGCGCCGACCTCTGCGACCGCCTCCTCGCAAACGGCTTGGTCACCCGCCTGCGCTTCGATGGCCTGCGCCCGGCGATCAAACACCTACTCAAACGCACTCACTGGGGCCCGGGATGCGTCGTGTTGTCTGACGAGCTCGTGGCGTTTCTTCGCGCCAGGCTTCTCAAAATTTCATCCGCGCGCCCGCTCGCATTCTCCATCCGCTGACAAGTCAACCGCATGACTCTCTTCGAAAAAATCGTCGCACGACAGGTTCCGGCAAACATTGTGGCAGAAGGGCAAGACTGGCTTGCCTTCCATGACATCAGCCCCCAGGCCCCAGTGCATGTTCTGATCGTGCCCAAGAAGCCCATTCCCCGGATCGGAGAGGCATCTCCGGAAGACGGGCACGTTCTAGCTGCATTAATGCTCGCAGTTCAGGAGGTGGTGAAAAAGCTTGACGTGTTCCAGTCGGGTTTCCGCGTTGTCATTAACAACGGCGGCGACGGGGGAGAAACCGTGCCGCACCTCCATGTGCACGTCTTGGGAGGACGTCCCCTAGAATGGCCCCCGGGATAACGGGCTGACTTCCGGGGTGCCTCGTCTCCTCCGCTTGGAAAGCGTCCGGAATGTGACGAATGTTCCAAATTCCGTCTAGGAACAATACCTCGATGATGTCGAACCTCGCCGTCACTTCATCAACTTCGAGCATCGACAGCCACTCATCAGCTGCCTGCACAATCCGACGCTGTTGCTTCCATGTAACAGCCTCCGCTGGTTGACCGAACCTTTCGTCCGATCGTGTTTTAACTTCAACGAACACCAGTTCCACGCGGCCCCTCACGCGGAAAACCAAATCCACTTCGCCGCCACGCCTGGGCCGGAAATTGCGATAAAGCAGTTTATAGCCGGCCTTTGAAAGAAACTCCTCGGCCTTCCGTTCACCGATCTTGCCGAGGCAAGCCGCTTGCAAATCGCGACTTGAACAAAACCGCGGCATATATCGCCTAAAACTGTAGAGACATCTGCTGAACAGGAGCAAAACTGCGTCGATGCACTGGTGAAGGCCCATACTGCTGCAATCGCGCCAAATGCAGTGCCGTCCCGTATCCCTTGTGTTTTGCAAAACCATACTGGGGATAGCTCGCGTCCAATTCGAGCATCCGGCGGTCCCTGAACACCTTCGCAAAAACACTCGCAGCAGCGATACTCAAACTCAAGCCGTCGCCCCCCACCAGCGCCGTCTGAGGACAGGGAAACGGTTTCACCGGAAGACCGTCTATCAACGCGTGGCCGACAGCCACGGGCAGGTCCAGCACCGCCCTACGCATCGCCTCGTGCGTGGCCCGCAGGATATTCAAGCGGTCGATCTCCTCCGGAGAGACCTCCACCACAGCGCTCAACACTCTGGAGTCACAGGCCAATTCCTCGAAGATCTCATTCCTGACCTTCTCGGAAAGCTTCTTGGAATCGTTCAGACGGGAATGCCTGAAACCCTCAGGCAAAATGACAGCCGCCGCCACCACCGGCCCTGCCAGCGGCCCCCGTCCGGCTTCGTCCACACCGGCCACGTACAAAAAACCGGCGGCGCGGAGTCGCTCCTCTTGATCGAGGGAACACCGCGCCGCCATAAATTCCTAGGTGCAGTAAAGACTACCGTGCCTTCTCGCGAACTGCCATAGCCTGCTTGCCCTTGCGCAAGCGGAGGTAGTTCAGCTTCGAGCGGCGGGCGGTACCGTGCGTCTCAACCTCAACCTTCGCAACGCGAGGGGAATGAAGGGGGAAAACGCGCTCAACACCTTCGCCGTAAGAGATGCGGCGCACAGTGAAACTCTGATTCATCAAAGTTCCCTTCTTGCCGATCACGATTCCGGAATAGATCTGAATACGTTCCTTATCTCCTTCGACAACGCGGGTGTGTACGCGTACCGCGTCACCCACATTGAATGGGGCGACATCCTGCTTCATTTGCTCCTGATTAATCTTGGCGATAATTGCTGACATAACAGATCCTCCATTGAGGTGATTGAAAGGGGCGTGGATTCAACTACCTCCCGCGGCCCAACGCAAACAAAATTCCACGCTCGGGAGCAACTCACCCCCAAAAAAGGTGATTATCTCCTCACCCTGCCTCCGCCCACGCCGGCAGCCAGCGCCTTGATTTCTTCAACACTCCCGCGGTTCCAGTCGCCCGGAATCGTATGCTTCCATACAGCCGCGGCCGTCCCAAACTCCACTGCCTCCTGCGGGCCCATTCCTGACATCTTCGCAAAAATAACCGCCCCCGCAAAGCTGTCCCCCGACCCGATGCGATCCACCACTGAAAGTTCATGCGTTCTGCTGAATACAGGCCGCCTGCCGTCAAAAAACATGCCCTTCAAGCTGCCCCCGTGCGCAGTCTCGCCAGAGCGCACCAGCATCGCCAACTCACCGATCCCGAGGTTCGCAGACAACGAGGCCGCCAACTCTCCAAAAGCATCATCCCCCTCGTCACCGCCGCCAGCCCCGAGAATACGCCGCGCCTCAGTGGCTCCGCAGAAACAGAGGTCCGTCCCCCGAACGAGATCCGGCATCACAAGCGAAGCCTCCTCCATCGACCAGAGAGCACTGCGATAATTAACATCGCAACTCACTTTCAAACCCAGCCTCCGAGCCGCCGCGATCGCCTCAAGACAAACGGCGCCACAGTCCTTTCCGAGTGGCGGAGTGATTCCGCTCCAATGAAACCATGTCGCCCCGGCGAACGCAGCGTCCCAGTCCAGCATTCCCGGCCGCAGTTCGGAAACCGCAGAATGCGAGCGGTCGTAAGTGATCACAGAAGACCGGGCTCCAAAACCCGGCTCTAAAAAATACAACCCCATCCGCTTCCCGCCGCGCAGTATCCCGGCTGTGTCAATTCCCCGCCCGCGCATCCGCTCCAAGCAGGAATCCGCAAGTCGGTTGTCAGGCAATCGGCTCACAAACGCAGTCGTTCCGCCAAATTCGGCGAACTGAACAGCCACGTTGGCCTCTGCGCCTGCGAAATGGAGCTCGAATTCCTTCGCGTCTGAGAGTGGAAGAAAATCCTTGGTCGCGAAGCGAGCGACGATCTCGCCAAAACACACCAACTTTCCCGACGGTACACCGCCCGTTTTTCTACTGTTCATATCTGTTGAAGCTCGTCTTGCTGCCGAAACGCCGGCTCAGCGGGACAATCGAGACCCCGGCTCGGAAGAGGCAAGTTCCACTTGCCGGCACGCCTCGGACGCAAGCCTCGTAATCTCAGACCACCGGCGCTCCCGCACGAGCCGTCTGTCGCATATCCAGCTGCCTCCGACCGCAGGCACAGAATCCAGCCTCAGAAAATCCGCCATGTTCGCGCAATTCACTCCGCCCAACGGAACGAACTCGACCCCAGTATGGCCATAGGGACTTGCGAGAGCCTGCAGCATGGGAATACCGCCCGCAGGAACCGCCGGAAAAAACTTCAACAGCTTGCATCCCACTCCAAGAACGGCCTCCACGTCCGAAGGCGTCATGACTCCCGGCAGGAAAAACAACCCGCAGGCAACCGCTTCGCGCACAACTTCCAAATTAACCCCGGGACTCAGGGCAAACTGTGCACCCGCACGCATCACCTGAGAGATCTGGGAGGGATGAAGCACAGTTCCGGCACCCAAAAGAATGTCAGGACAGTTCCTCGCAATATTTTCAATGCCCTTGAGCGCCGCATCCGTGCGCAGCGTGAGCTCAATCAAAGGCAGTCCCCCGTCAGCAAGCGCCCTGGCAAGCGGAACAGCATCGTCCGCGTCATCCACCACCGCCACGGGAACAATCCCGTATCGCACTATTCTATCTCTCATATCCATCACAACAGTCAGTTAAGTCTTCCGCCCCATGGCACCGATGATGAAGGCCGCTCCAAACCGGATTGAAACATTCATTCGCAGACGCGGTTCCTTCCATTTGGATTTAAACGGTGATGCACCGGGCCCGCGCCGTCACCGGCCAAATCTCGGAGGCAATCCCGCGGCGAACCACATATGCGGCGCTGTGAAGAGCAACCGTGGGGCACACATGCCACGGAATTCCGTGCAGCACATCGCCGACCGCGAGGGCATCCGCGCCAACCCCCTCCAGCACAAGATGCTCCTCGCTGTGGGAAACAAACGAGGCCCCCGGGAAGCGGGGAAATACAACTCTTGGATGGGGCATCTCACTGGCCACCGCCTTGTGCCCGAGGTCCAGGCAGATGCGCCCGCCGCCAGGCTTGCTGATCACCCGCGACAGTAGCGTGGCCGCGGGCAGGAACTCCATGTCCGGCAACTTTTTCGAGTACCCCGCGTCCCAGAGGACCGACGTTCCCGGACTGCACTCCACTCCACTCCGGGCCGCGTGCATTGGAAATGTCGGCGTCCCCCCCGCCACGAGGGCAGGAACCGGAAACCCTTTTTGACGCAGCAGTTCAACCATGGAATCCACTTTGGCAAACGCGGCGTCGCAGGCATTCCTCCGCTCCTCCACGTCGGTCTGGTGCAGGTGGCCGTCATACGCGTGAAGACCGGCGGCCTTGAGCGCAGGCTGCCTAGAGATCAATTCGTACAAATCAGCAGCCGCCTCTCCCGGGACAATCCCCGTCCGACCCATTCCCACGTCCAAATCAAGATACACATCCAGCTCCACTCCAGCGGCTGAGGCAATCCGCGCCATCTCGCCAACCGCATGGGCGTCGTCCGCAATGGTGGAGAACCTCGTCGTCGGAAAGGCAGATTTCAACCTCAGCAATCTCGCGACATTGGGTCCCACCGCCTGTAAAGCCAGCAGCACATCGGCGGCTCCGGCCGCCGCCGTCATTTCTGCCTCGGCAATCGTGGCGCATTTAAACTTCGTAATCCCCAGCGCAATTTGAAGCGTGACCAACTGCGGAATCTTGTGAGTCTTCACGTGCGGCCGGAGGCGATTCGCCCCGCCAGCGATCGCGATCATCCGCAAAATATTCTGCTCAATGCGCTCGGAGTGCAGGACAAGAGCAGGAGAGGGCAGCTCGCCCTCGTTGGAAAAATGCATCCAGGTGGCGTCCATACGAATCCCTTCTACTCGAGTTCAAAAACCGCCTCGATCTCGACGGCGATGTTTCCCGGCAACGGGCCCATTCCAACCGCGCTTCGCGCTCCGATTCCGCACTCGGAGCCAAAAACGGCTGCAAAGAGTTCGCTGCACCCGTTGATCACCTTGGGGTGGTCGTAAAAGTCAGGCGCGGAATTTACCATCCCCAGCAGTTTCACCACCCTGCGGACTCTGTCGAATGATCCAAAGTTTTCCCGCAACGTAGAAAGCATTGCCAGACCCACCTGCCGAGCGGCGGCATAGCCCTCCTCAAGATTCAAATCCGCGCCGACTCGCCCCTTGATCAACGAACCATCCAGGCACACCGGTCCGTGGCCGGAAACGTAAGCCAGCCCCTGCACCACAATCACCGGCCTGTAGACTGCAACGGGCCTTGGAGCAGGAGGAAGCTCAAGGTTAAGGGAGTGGAATCTCTGCTCGTGGGTCATTCGAAAAACGTATGCGAGCCATTCCAGCAGGGCAAGTTGTACCGCGCAGCCAACATGACGCGTCCGGCGCCGGCTTACACCAAAGATGCGAATTGAGCTTTCTAGAAGCGGCGTATTTAATTCCACTGGTAACAAAGGCCCCCCTATGAAACGCTTCACCCGTTCAGTCGCCACTGTCTCTCTCCTGTGCTCCAGCCTCAGCCTGCTAGCGGAAGACTGGCCCCAGTGGCGGGGGCCCCATTTTAACGGATCCTCACAGGAGAAAAACTTTCCGGCCCAAATATCACCGGAAAAGAACCTTGTCTGGGCACTCCCCCTTGCCGGACCAAGCGCCTCCTCACCCATCGTTTCAGGCGACAGAATCTTCCTCTCGGGATCTGACAAGGACAACCAATCGCTGCTTGCCCTCTGCATCGAACGCACCACCGGGAAAGTGCTTTGGGAGCACAAAATTTCAGAAGGCTTCAAGCGCGACGATCGCAGCAACCTTGCCTCTCCCTCTCCGGTCACGGACGGAAAGACCGTGTGCTTCTTCTACGGAAACGGGGAACTGGCCGCTTTTGACATCACAGGCAAGCCACTCTGGAAAAGAAACATCGAACAGGAATACGGCGAGTTTGCGTTCCAGTGGACGTTCTCTGCAAGCCCGCTCCTGTTCGATGGACGCCTTTTCCTCCAAGTCCTCCAGAGGGACCAGCCCGTCCACAATCGTGGAAAGGAAGGCGGGGAGTCTTATATTCTTTGCCTCGCTCCGGAGACCGGCAAAACGCTTTGGAAGCAAGTCCGCCCCACCGAAGCGCAGGCTGAATCCCGCGAGGCTTTCAGCACTCCGATCCCTGTCGAGATCGGCGGAAAACCGCAGATCGTTGTCGTCGGGGGCGACATGCTTTCCGGATTTGAACCGTCCTCGGGCAACGAGATTTGGCGCTGGGGAACATGGAACCCGACCCGCATCGGGCACTGGAGACTTGTACCGTCTCCCGTTGCGGGAGCGGGAGTGATTCTGGCATGCGCGCCGAAAAAGTCCCCCGTCTACGCCGTCAAACCGGGCGCGGGCTCGCTCGATGAAAAAGCCCTGGCATGGGCGAGTTCCGAACGCGCCGTCTCCTCCGACGTACCCACCCCGGCTTTTGCACAAGGCGACTTTTTCGTCCTGTCAGATGTTTCAAAAGCGCTCTCCAGAGTCTCCCCCGACGGCTCCATCAAATGGACCACGGAAACGCCGGGCCGCGTCAAATACGAGGCATCGCCCCTTTTCGCCGACGACAAAATCTACACAGTCAACTTCAACGGGGACGTCGTCGTCTTTAACGCGGCAGACGGAAAAATCATGAGCGAAGCAGCCTTCGGGACTCCTGAGGACAAGCAGGTCCGCGCGATGATTGTGGCTTCCCAAGGCAACCTGTTTTTACGGACAGACACCCGACTGCTCTGCATCGGCAAGCCCGTGAAATGAACAGACCTGGTGTGAAAATACACGCGCCAATCTCAGTCGCTGCAGCCCGGCAAGCTTTCAACCCTCGAAGAAAGGCTCGGCACTGAATGGACGACATGGCGGACCAGATGCAACGCGACCTCGAGGAAATCGGGAACACTTGCATGCCCTTTGGAAAGCACGGCCCGGCGCATCACCCACCAAACGGGGTCCCTATCTTTGACCTTCCGCTAGAATATCTTGCGTGGTTTGCCGCCAAGGGCGGATTTCCGAAGGGCAGGCTGGGAGTTCTTCTTCAAATGGTGCACCACATGAAAGTGGAAGGCTTGGACTCCATTTTTGACGGTCTCCGAAAACAACGTGGAGGCCGAACCAAGCTCCGCCCCGACAGAAAACGAGAGTTCGAGTTTTAAGATCCGCGACTCACCTGCGGCTGCAATCACTTGGAACGCGGGTTTCGGAGGTAATAAAACCGACCGTCCTCCGCGCCAATGACGAGGTCAGGAATACCGTCGCCATTGAAATCCACCGTCGTTGGACTGGTGTCGTGACCCGCCAGTCTCTCGTGGGTAATCGGGCCCTCGTTCTTGAACCGCCAGCGCCCATCTGTGGAGGAGACTTGCCGGAAGAGGGACACATTTTTGGAGTCCAAGAGCACGTCCAGTTTCCCATCCCCGTCCCAGTCAACGACGCACAACTTTCGCCTCCCGCTTCGCCCGGCGGTTCCGGCATTCAATCTCAAGGGGTTGCCAGCCTCGTCACAAAAGACACGGGAGGGGGGGAGCAGTACTCTTTTTCCCTCAACGATCCTGCGCTCAAAAAGGGCGAGATAACCCTCGTGATCGAGCATGATTAAATCCGGCAACCCATCGCCATTCCAATCCACCACAACCGGAGTGGTCCTCCATTGCGTGAGCAGTCCTTTGCCGTCCGGTCGCTGCCATCCCCATCCCAACGAAGGCTGCGCCCCCTCCCACTCAACCTCTACGGCCTCGGCCTCAGCGAGTTTTGGGCTTCCGCGGGAGCCGGTGTTTTTGCACCAAACCACCCGGCCCCAGATGGAGTTGACAATGAGGTCGGGAAGTCCGTCCCCGTCCCAGTCCGCCACGCTTAACGTAGTGTATCCCCACTTTGCCTCGGCTGGGCCTTGAATGCTGCCGTTCGGTCCGGCAGTGATCCGCAAGACCCTGCCTCCTGCTTCGAGCGCTTTGGGTGCGGCCCACTTGGGCTGCTCCACCCCCACCCCACTCAGATTCTCAAAAAACAACACGTAACCGGCGCTGTTTCCGCACACGAAATCAATGTCGCCATCGCCGTCCCAATCCACTCCAACGGGAGTTGCCAGGGCGCCACACTTCAGGGTGTCGGCCTCCTGCCGGAAATATCTCGGCGGCATGAACACAGGCGTCCCGTCCTCGCGCTTTCCAGTATTTTCAATCCAGGCCACGCGTCCGTCCTCATCCCCGCACACCAGGTCCACGTGGCCGTCTCCATTCCAGTCCAGGGCGACGGGCGTGATCATCTCCAAATCCATCGCCAAGGGCGCCCCGTCGGCAGCCTTCAACCTGCGTCCCGCAGCATAGACAGGTTTGGCCCTCGTCCCGATGTTTTGGAAATACGTAAACCCGTCGAGAAACTCTCCGCAGATCAGGTCCAGTTTTCCAGTCTGGCTGAAATCCGCGAAGCTGGGCGACGGCATCCCGAATACATCGATCGGAACGCCGCCCGCTTCAATTTTTACGGGCTTTTCATAGACGGGCCGGGCCTCGCTCCCCGAGTTTCTCAGCAGATAGACAAAACCATGAAGAGGTCCCCTGGTCCACTTTCCTGAGGCGTCGTACCCGTTGTCCCAGCCATACTCGGTCCAGTCCTCCACCCCGACCACGATGTCGGTGGCACCGTCTCCATCATAGTCCACGTAGCGCCACTGATTCGCGCGTACCTTGTTGGGATGAATGTTTGCAGAAAGATCGAGTTTGATTCCGGTTAAAAAGCCGCTTTTGAGGAAATCGGGAAACTCCAAACCCGGCGTCAATATGCGAGGACGGCCGCTAATGTAGCTTACTTGGGCATTCGTAAGACCAGCGCTGAGACGAGAGGCTTTCGAAAAAACGGGAAAAGCAGGCAAAGGCGAACCGGGGTTTAAGAAAACATAAGCCCCGTTGCTGGGAACATCCGGACAGGAAACAACCAGATCCATCTTGCCATCACCGTCGTAGTCCAAGGGAAGTGGCCACGCCCAGAGTCCCACCCCCAGATCCACGGCAAGCCCGGGATGATTATAAAGTATCTGCGTCAACCTTGGCGGCTCAGACGCGCAGGAATGCTGCCCTCCCTTGAGCGCCATCCACACAGCCAGTCCTAGCTTGCACAGCAATCGGGTTGACGAGCTCATTTACAGTAAGTCATTGGTTTTTCAGTGCTTCATTTTACAACCGCTCGCTTCAAATGCAGCAATGCAAAGGCAGGCGTTCGTTCTCTCGAAATGGCCGTCCAACGTTTTACTTCACAGGGATCCCGTGTCGATTCGAGCCTTTTTCTCTTCGCCGAAGCGCCTGATTCAAGATTGACCCTTTTGGATCCACCGGCCTAGTCTCGACCATGTTAGGAGAGTCGTTGTTGGTGAAACTCTGTGAAGCCGCACTTCCAACTTATTTGGAAGCCAAAGCATCTTCGGCCGCCTCGGATCAACCCGACGCTGCGAGCAGGGTCCCCGGCCTCATCCTCCTCCTTACGCACTCACGAAACAGTTCGGCGTTTAGCTTCGAAAATGTGGGGGTATAGCTCAGTTGGTAGAGCGTCTCGTTCGCAATGAGAAGGTCAGGGGTTCGAATCCCCTTACCTCCACCATTTTAAAAAGTCGGGGTTACTCGAAGCTTATCGAGTGAGGGACTCATTCCCTCTCACGCCTCCCGGGCGCTT
>CANFTB010000052.1 GCA_947449735.1 Chthoniobacteraceae bacterium
CGATTGCGCGCCAATGGAAAAAAACCGATGGTCGCCATCACTGCCACCATGCGAAAGCTCGTGGTCCTTTTTAACCGCTTACTCAACAACCCCAACTTTACCCTTGCCACATGACACAGTTGCTCCGCGTGAACTTCTGTTTTCGGGTTAAACCTGACCCCGAACCTCCGGGTAGAAAGGGGCTCACGCGGAGCCGCTGAGTGCGCGGAGAAGATTTGCAGAAATACAGGGAGAAGATTTTCCGTCAGCCCTCATTTTCTGCACGGCCTGCGTGAAATTCCGTTTCGGGCTTAGAAGGCGATCCCGATGGTCAGATTGCCGTTTGTGGTCCGCTGGCCGGATTGAACCTGGTTCAACGCATTGACCCGTATGGTCGTTCTCCGGGTTGGGTTCCATTCGCAGCCAACTCCGAAGCGCACGGATTCCGCTCCCGCCTTGGCGCTTTGAAAGCTTTGGGTGACCCCCGGAAGGTCGGTAGAACCGATGTCGACCGTGCTGCGCTGGTCGACATCAAAGGAGTGGAGCCAGTCGAGTGTGCAACTCAGACGCACCGGGGTCTTGTGGAGTTGGGTTTGTTTGGCGATCTGGACCCCCGTTTTGAGCGCCTCACTGTGGAATGTCCGGGCCTTGATCTGTGAAAGGAGGCCCATGCCGCCGGTTCCATTCTCCCTGACAGCATCTTCCCTGTAGCCGGAGTAAAAGAGGTTTACCGACGGAGTCACTAGGAGCGAACCCGGGCTCAAAGGCCATGACATTCCAATTTGCGCCAGCCATTCCGAGTCTTCCAAATTCACTCTGGTATCGACGGTTGAGAGAAAGTTTTTCGAACGCTTCACCGAAGTATCCGCGTTTCCATAGCCGACGGCGCCACCGAACACCAACTGCCCAAATGGAACGCTGAGGTAAGTGCCGCCTGTCCATGTATCGGTGGAAACACTGCCTTTTCCTGAACCGAAGGAGGCGCTGCTCGACCCTGCCGCGCCGCTCACGCCAACCGTCATTGCTCCCAACTTGGTTTCGACCCCGCTGGCATTCCCGAAAGAGGACGCCGAGTAGCCGAATATTCCCATGGCAGGTTCCCCCGTCCTCGTTTGGCTGCTGCCATAGGTCGTATTCCAGAGGTGAATGCCGTCCGCCCCAGAATCATCCAGAGAGCCGATGGCCAGAGTGTTCAGGTGCCCTTCCAGGGCGGTGTTGAGGTCGGTTGTCCGGGCAAAGCTCAGGTTCGGTAATTCTGTATAAACAGCAGGGTTCAGGGCGGACAGAAACTCGCGAATGGCATTCTCCGAAGGCTGCGTGTCCAGCAGTGCGATGAGGTCGGCCAGGGGGCCGCTTGTCTGGGAGAGCGCCGCGTCCAATAGCTTGCCGGTTGCGGCGATGTTGCCGATTCCGCCGGCGCCAATCGACTGGCGCTGGATGATGAGTTGAACCATACCGTAGGTCCCCGAATTGAGGCTCGCCTCGATCGTGAGGCTTTTTACAAGGTTGCCGCCCGAGTTGACATAAGAGGGAATGCTCCCGTTGAGGGCCGGATTGGGGCCGGTTCCATAGGTGATAATCTCAATGACGTGACGCTTCAAATCGGTCACGCGCGCGGCGCCCGAGGCATCGTAAGCGATGGCGCTGATGGTGCCGCTCGAGGTGAAGCCTCCGGCGATGTGCAGGGCGTCGTTTGGACCAGTCCCAGCCTCCGTGGTCTTGTTGGCAGTGTATTCAAACTGGAGAGCCCCACCCGGATCTACGGTTGTTGAGCCCACAACATTCAGGATTCCGGGCGAATTTCCGGGGGCGAGGGTGGCGGAGGATCCGATGCGAAGGTTTCCGAGAATGCTCCCGCTTCCCTGAACCGTCTGTAAGACGCCGGGCCGTTGGCTGGTCCCGCCCACGGCCAGCGTGCCCCCGTTGTAGTTTCTGACATCCAGCTGTACCCCGTTGCTGTTGGCTGCCCCGACCACGAGCGTGTGCACGTTCGAGAAGTCCGTCGCTGCGTCGACCTGGAGTGTTCCCGGGCTCGATCCAGTCAAAACAAGGGCATCACTATAGACCTTTCCCGAAATGACCGCGGCACCTGAAGATTGCCCCCCCAGGTCAAAGGTAAATCGGGTGAAGGAATTGCTCGAGGCATTGCTCGAGGCATTGAGTTGTCCGACGCCGTTGAGCATCTTGGTTGAGCCCTTGGTTTGAGCTTCGACTAGACTCGAGTTTACAGCGCTTAGCGCCACGGGAGTCAGGTAGTAGGTCGCCGCTCCGAGATTGAGCGTGGTTGCTTTAATATATCCGTCGTATCCCGGCAGTCCGATCGCCGCACCGTCATGAACGGTGATGGAGTCAAAGATCTGGCCGTCTCCATTCATCACTGCAAACAGCCCGCCTGCGAGCACCTCCATTTTTCCCGAGGGATCGAGGATGTTTGTTCCCTGAAGCAGCAGGTCGCCAGATTCTACGAGGGTGGATTGCACGGCCTGCCGGGTGGAACTGGAGAGGACGAAGGTGCCGCTGGTATTTTTCACGAGCGATCCGCCGATTTGGAGTTGGCCGGAAAAGGTGCCGCTGCCAATGCAGAGGTTGCCAGCGCTCACAACGGAACCATTCCCGGTGAGATGGCCGATCTGTGTGCCATCCCGAACAGAAACAGCGCCGTCCGCGGCTACCGAGGCAAAATTGGTGGCGGCGCGGAAATCGGCCCGCGCCTTTTCGAACACATGAAGGCTGCCGAGATTCGATGCCGGTGCTTGGACTGTGAGCGCGCCGCCTTTCACCTGTGTGAGACCCATGCTGCTCAAACGTTCAACGTTCGCGATGGTGGAAAACGTATTAGTGCTGGATGCCGGACCTTCCAAGCTGAGGATCGATGCCGTGCCGGTGTCGTTCGTAAATTCGAGTGCGCCCGCATTGGCGACAGTCCCCAGGGCAACTGAGGTCCGGTTGAAAGTGGCGCGACCTGTGGCGTCGATGGACACATTGGTCTGGCCTGCGAGGGCCGCGTTTACGGTGAGGTCGCCTCCGTTTGAAACGGCGAGGCGTCCGGTGAAAGCCGAGGCGGAACCGGACAGGGTGAGTTTGCCGTTTGTACTCAAGGTGCCGGAGCCGGCCAGAGTCCCGTTGAAGGTTCCATTGGTGACCGAGAGCAGACCGTTGTTTGAGAGGAGGCCGTCGGTGAGGGTCGTGACGTTGAGCGTTCCCTGAATGGCGATGGTTCCGCCAGAAACCACAGAAGCGGCGGCGACTGCACCAGTGTCGAGGGCGACATACCCGCCGCTGACGTTGCCCAGGGCGTTTGTCGAGGCCGCAGAGATGTTGAGTGAGCCTCCGGAAACTCCGGCGATCGAGTTGGAGCCGTTGCCTGCGAAGGTGAGCGATCCGCCGGAGAGCGTCCCCTGAATCGTGGCGGTGCCGAGAATGGAGACCTCGCCATTTTCAATGTCGCTTGTGATTGTCGCGCTTTTCAGGAAGGTCGCGACGCCCTGTGCGTCCAAGGCGAGTCCAACGACGGCGTCCGAGGAGAAGCTGCTCGCTCCAGAACCGGACAGTGTTCCGACGCGGGCGACCGACCCGAGGGGGGAGTCCATCCAAAGACTGCCGCTGTTTGTCACATTTCCCAAGGTGAAGCCGGACTGCGAGAGCCGGGCTGAAGCACCGGACTGGATTGAGAGCGCGTTCCCTCCCGCGAGCGGGGTCCCGAGCTGCAAAGAGCCGCCGGACTGGACAAACAGCGCGCCTGAAAAGCTGCCGAGCGAACCTGCAAGCGAAAGAACTCCAGTCGCTGAAAGGGATCCTGCTCCCGAGAGTGTTCCCGCAAAGGCTCCGTTGGAGGCGGTGAGCATCCCGTCGTTTTGAATATTACCCGAGGTCAGATTCGCGACGGTCAATGAGCCGTTGTTTTGAATGTTGCCTCCGGTGAGTGTGCCGACATTTGAGGCCGCGTTGGCAAAGACAACGGTTCCACCTGAGAGGCTGCCGATATTAGAGCTGCCCAAGGCGTTGAGTGAGCCTCCTGAAAGGGTGTCGATGTGTGTGGTCCCTCCGACGCTGACCTGGCCGCCGCTGAGGGTTCCTGTTCGAAGGGATCCCGCCGAGACGGTGCCTCCGCTGATGTCTGCGGTGAGAGACCGGGCGGCGGTGACAAAGCCTTCCTGAATGCCGGCGGTGATCACTGCGTTGGCGGCAAATGAGGTGTGGCCCGCCCCGCTCAAAGAGATGAGACTGACGGAGCCTGTTTCTGTGTTGTCAGTAAACGCGAGTGATCCGGCATTGACCACATTTCCGAGCGAGACGGACGCACCGCTGAACGCAGCTTTGCCGGTGGCGTCGATGGACATGTGGGTCTGGCCTGCGAGGGCCGCGTTTACGGTGAGGTCGCCTCCGTTTGAAACGGCGAGGCGTCCGGTGAAAGCCGAGGCGGAACCGGACAGGGTGAGTTTGCCGTTTGTGCTCAAGGTGCCGGAGCCGGCCAGAGTCCCGTTGAAGGTTCCATTGGAAACCGAGAGCAAACCGTTGTTTGAAAGAAGGCCGTCGGTGAGGGTGGTCACGTTGAGCGTTCCCTGAATGGCGATGGTTCCGCCAGAAACCACAGAAGCGGCGGCGACTGCACCAGTGTCGAGGGCGACATAGCCGCCGCTGACGTTGCCCAGGGCGTTTGTCGAGGCTGAGGAGATATTGAGTGAGCCTCCGGAAACTCCGGCGATGGAGTTGGAGCCGCTGCCTGCGAAGGTGAGCGATCCGCCGGAGAGCGTCCCCTGAATCGTGGCGGTGCCGAGAATGGAGACCTCGCCATTTTCAATGTCGCTTGTGATTGTCGCGCTTTTCAGGAAGGTCGCGACGCCCTGTGCGTCCAAGGCGAGTCCGACGGCGGCGTCGGAGGAGAAGCGGCTCGCTCCAGAACCGGACAGTGTGCCGACTTGGACTGTTCCAGAGGTGGCTTGCAAAGCGAGGATGCCGCTGTTGTTCACCAATCCAAGGTTTGCTGAAAGGTAGGCGATGTTGGCCGTCGCTCCGACCGCGATCCTCAGGTCGGTTCCCGTTCCGAGGGAACCCGATGCCAGCACGTTCAATGTGCCGGCATTGACGACAGTCCCCAACGTGAAGGAATTCGAACCGGACAGCGTCAATGTTGAGGGGCCGTTCTTTTCTAGGCTGCCAAATCCCGAAATAGATGCAGATGAGGAACCTCCGGTGACCACAACGTTGGCACCATTGGTCAAGTTCAAGGCGGTATCCGTCAGAATGTCGATCCTTGTGGTGGTCGCGGACTGCACCAGACCTCCTGAACCGCTTAAAATGGTTAGCATTCCGCCGTTGGTAGAAGAGAACACACCGTCATTACACACGCCGATGGTCAGGCTGCCTCCAAAGGTGGTGGTTCCCGGGCCGCTGATGGAACTCAGAGAGACCGTACCAACCGGATTATCCAAAAACAGGCTTCCACTGTTAAGGACGTTTCCCAAGGTCAAACCGGACTGCGAGAATCGCGCGGACGCCCCTGAATCGATGGACAGCGCATTCGTTCCTGCCAGCAGGTTCGAGATTTGTAACGAGCCTCCGGTCTGGACAAAGAGTGCGCCCGAAAAGCTGCCGAGCGATCCCGAAAGGGAGAGGACTCCGTTTGTCGATAGCGATCCAGCGCCAGAGAGGGTTCCCGAAAATGCACCGGTGGAGGCCGAGAGATCGCCGTTGTTCTGGATGCTGCCGCCGGTGAGGTTGGCGACGGAGAGTGAGCCGTTGTTTTGAACGTCGCCTCCGGTCAGTGTTCCAACGCTTGAGGGCGCGTTGGAAAGAAGCACTGTTCCGCCTGACAGACTGCCCACGTTTGCGCCACCCAGGGCGTTTAAGGAGCCGCCTGAAAGGGAGTCGATACGGGCGATTCCTTGAACCGTCACAGCGCCGCCACTGAGCGTCCCCGAGCGCAGGGTTCCCGCCGAGATGTTGCCTCCGTTGATGTCCCCGGTGAGCGAGCCGGCGACGGTGATGGCGCCGTCCTGAATCGTGGACTCGATGACGGCGTTTGCGCCAAAGGCGGTGTGGCCCGCCCCGCTCAAGGACGACAGCGTGATGGACCCCGATCCCGTGGCGTCTGTGAATTCAATCGATCCGGCGTTGACCACCGTCCCGAGGGTAAGCGTTGCCCGGCTGAAGGCAGCTTTGCCGGAGGCATCTACTGAAAGGTTGTTCTGGCCGGCCAGCGCTGAATTTACGGTGAGGTCGCCTCCGCTCGAAACCAGCATTTGTCCGCTGAAGCCCGAGGTGGAGCCCCCCAGGCTGAGTCTTCCGGTCGTACTCAATGTGCCCGAACCAAGGAGCGTTCCATTGAACGTTCCACCGGAAACAGTCATCAAACCAGCGTTCGACAGAACGCCGCCTGTGAGATTTGCCGCGGTGAGAGTTCCCTGAAGGGCGATCGTTCCGCCGGAAATCACTGGTGCGTTCGCTTCTGCGTTGTTCGCCAGAGAGATATACCCGCCGCTGACGTTCCCGAGCGAGGTCGTCGACGTTCCGGTGATGTTGAGCGAGCCACCCGAAATGCTGCTAACGGAATGAGGCCCCGCTCCCGCGAGTGTGAGCGAACCTCCGGAAAGCGGCCCTTGGACGAGCGCTGTGCCTGCGACGGTGACTTCTCCATTTGCGATACCGCTGGTGATCGTTGCGTTTTGCAAAAAGGAGGCGATCCCCTGTGTGCCCAACGCGAGACCCACGACTGCATCGGAGGAGAACCGACTCGTTCCGGTGCCTGAGAGCGTTCCTACTTGGACAAAGGATCCGAGGGGCGAGTCCATCTGCAGGCTCCCGCTGTTCATCACGTTGTCCAGGTTAAAGGCCGCCTGTGAAAACCGGGCGGAAGCGCCGGGACCAATCGAAAGCGCATTGGTTCCCGCGAGCAGGTTCGAGACTTGTAACGAGCCTCCGGTCTGAACAAAGAGTGCGCCTGAAAAGCTGCCGAGCGATCCCGAAAGGGAGAGGACTCCGTTTGTCGATAGCGATCCGGCGCCAGAGAGGGTTCCCGAAAATGCACCGGTGGAGGCCGAGAGGCCGCCGTTGTTCTGGATGCTGCCGCCGGTGAGGTTGGCGACGAATAGAGAGCCGTTGTTTTGAATGTCGCCTCCGGTCAGTGTTCCAACGCTTGAGGGCGCGTTGGAAAGAAGCACTGTTCCGCCTGAGAGACTGGCCACGTTTGCGCCCCCCAGGGCGTTTAAGGAGCCGCCTGAAACGGAGTCGATTCGGGCGATTCCTTGAACCGTCACAGCGCCGCCACTGAGCGTCCCCGAGCGCAGGGTTTCCGCCGAGATGCTGCCTCCGTTGATGTCCGCGGTGAGCGAGCCGGCGACGCTGATGGCGCCGTCCTGAATCGCGGACTCGATGACAGCGTTTGCGCCGAAGGCGGTGTGGCCCGCCCCGCTCAACGACGACAGCGTGACGGTCCCTGCGGCCGATCCGAAAGAGAGTCCGGTGGCTGCGGTGCTTAGATTGACCACGTTGCCAAGACTGAGGCCGCCCGCTGAAAAGCTGGCCCTTGCGCTGCCTTCAATGGTGACGGTTGCGAGCGGGTTCAGGTCTGCCGCAGACAGGGATCCTGCGGACACGCTTAATGAACCGGTATTGGCAAGGGCGCCGGCCGCTGCAGAGAGCGTGCCCCCGGTGACAATGGTCTGCCCCGAGTAGGTGTTGGCTCCAGTGAGTTCAAGCAGCGAAGTGCCGGACTTGGTCAAAGTTCCGGTTCCATTAAGGCTGCCGGAGATCACGGTCCGGCCGGAGCCCGCAACGGTCAGTCGATAGCCGGCGTTTGAAATTATCCCTCCGAACGAAAGGGTGGCCGCGCTTTGGTTTGTCCAAGTCTGGTCGCCATCGAGCAAAATGGCCGAGTCCAGTGCCACGCGTCCTGCGCCCGGTTGCACTGAGATGCCGCCCGTTCCCACACTCAAAGTCGACGTACCTGAATCCAAAAGGCTCAAAGGCGAGGCGGACGTGACCACGATGCCCGCGACGCTCAAGTCCGCTCCAAGGGTCATTCCGATCATGTGGGACGGGCTGGCATTTGTTGCTGAGAAGTAAACGGTGGAAGCGGCTCCCGGGATGCGGCGTGTGGTCGACAGGCCGGCTAGGTCTTTTGACCAGTTGTTGGAGGACCAGACTTTTGGCGCCGTGGCGGCGACTCCGCCGACCCAGTAGGTGGCCGCCATCGGAGACAGGGACACTGGAGTGATTTGCACCAGAGTGGGCGAGATCTTCATGGTGTATTCGAAGTCCGCTCCCTCCAGGACCGAGTACGTTCCGACGTTCAAAAGGCTTCCCGCGGGGCCGGTGAAAATAGTGTAGGTCTCGTCGCTGTCGTAATCTCCAGTGAAGGTGAGGTTCACAGTGCCTGCGGAAACAGCGAACCCGCTTGAGGCGATGCGTGAACCCCAGCTCAAGGAGACAGTGCCGCTATGCGCCAGGTTGAGGGCGCTGACATTGAGCGTGCCGGGAGTGAGCGGCTGGTAGGTCAGCCATCCTCCACCCGCTACGCTGAGAGAACTGGCTCCGGAAAGGGAGCCGCTTCCTGAAATGGCGAGCGTTCCCTGGCTGACTACGGTGGGTCCTGAGTAGCTGTTTACACCTGTGAGAAACAGCGTCCCGTAGGTCGACTTGGTCAAACCTGCGGTTCCCGAGAGGACGGCCGAAACGGTGCCGCTGCGTGCGTCGAGGCTGGCTCCGGAAAGCGTCACGGAGCCATTTTGAACGGTGCCGCCCGAGACCGTTAATGTGCCCGAAAACACTTGTGCAAGACCGCCCAAGTCGAGCACCCCGCCTGCGGCATTGAGAGAGCCGGCGGTCGGAAGGCGGTTGGCTCCGCCCGCGAGAAGCAGCGTCCCCGCATTGATGGTTGTGCCTCCTGTGTAGGAGTTGCTCGTGAGCAGGGAGGTCGTACCCTCGCCCGACTTTACGATGGAACCAGAGCCGCTGATCACTCCGCCGAAAGAGGTCTGTCCGGCGCCCGTTAGCGTCAGCGAGTAGCCTGCGGTGTTCAGTGTGCCTCCGAAAGTAAGGAGTCCTGTTCCTGCATTGGACCATGTTTGGTTCGCGCCGAGCGAGATCAGCGGTGAGATCGAAACGAGAGAGGAGCCTGAGGTTAGGGTCAGGCCGCCACTACCAATGGTAAGTTGGTAGCCGCCGTCGGGAAGGAGGCTGATCGGCGAGTCCGCCGAGATTTCCAGGGCGAGAATACTCATGCTGGACGACAGCTTCATCCCCACGAAATCACCGCTCTGTACCAGGGAAGGAGTCAGGTGGACTGTCGTGATCGACGACGGTACGAGGGGCGTATAAATGGGAGTGGTTGGTTCTTTGAGCCAGTTCGAGTCCGACCACTCGTGGGGGGCGGTCAGAGAGCGCGTTCCCATCCAGTAGGCATGCAGAAGACTCGTCTGGGTGAACGGGACGATTTGGACCTGAGAGGGGGTGACTGTGAGGCTGTAGTCGAAGTTTTGTGGCGCGCCCACTCGAAAGCCCTCGAACAAGAGTCCGCTTCCGGAAGCTCCGGTGAGAAGGGTGTAGGTGGTCCCGCTCGAAAAGGCGCCTGAGAGAGACAGTTTGGTGACGCCTGCGTTTGAGATGTTTTGGACCGAACGAATGGTGCTGCCCCAGCTTAGTCCGATGGTTCCGCCGTCCGCCAGCGAGAGCGCTCCGATCGTGAGGGACCCGGCCGTGGCCGGGAGATAGTTGAACTGCGCTCCGGTCGCTACCGAGAGGGTGGTGGTTGCCGGGAGCGCGCCACCTCCGCTCACGGTCAGTGAACCCGAGTTTACCGATGTGGAGCCCGTGTACGCATTCACGCCAGAGAACGTTTGTGTGCCCGTGCCGGCTACGATCACGGAAACGTTGGCCCCGCTCAGGGAGCCGCTGAAAACGGAAGTTCCAGAGGGAGTGATCCGCAGGGTTCCCGCACCTGCTTCTGCAGAGGCGGACAAGTTTCCGGAACCTGTGAGCCCCAGGACCAGAAGCGATGCCGTGTTTGAACCGAATATCAGCGCCCCCTGACCGGAGGCGTTCAAGATGCTGTTTTGAATGGAGCGCTCGTTGTTCAGGCGGAGGGTGCCACCGGAAATACTCGTGAGTCCGCTGAAGGTGTTGGCCGACTCCAGGCTCACGACTCCTGGACCGTTCACATCGATTCCCAGAGTTCCGGCAATGATGGCAAAGACTGAGCCTGACTGTGCCACGATGGAGGTGCCGGTTGCGGTGAGGGTGCCGTTTTGAAGGGTGCCACCGGCGAGGGTGATCGTGCCGGATGTGCTTTGGGTGAATCCTCCTAAATCCAGGATTCCCCCCTCTGAGCGTATGGCGCCGGAGGTGGGCAGCGTGTTGTTTCCTAAAGACAGGACCAGGGAGCCCGCTTTGATGGTAGTCTGCCCGGAATAGGTGCTCCTCGACCTCATGTAGAGGATGCCGGGCCCGATTTGCGTGAGACCCTGGGTGCCTCCCAGAATGGCGGTCACCGAGCCGCTCACACCCTGAAATGGCGAGGCTGTTGAAACAAGAGTTCCCGATTCTAGGAGGCCTCCAGAAATGGTGACTGTGCCCGAGGTCGTCTGAAGCGAGCCTCCCAAGTTCAAGACGCCGCCTGCGACCGTAATGTCGCCGGAAGTGGAGAGTCGGTTTGTGCCACCCGAGAGGATGAGCGTGCCGTCTGAGACGGTTGTGCCTCCGGTGTAGGTTTGGACGCCGGTGAGGGTCTGCGAGCCGGAGCCGATTTTTCTCAGTGCGAGCGTCGGACTGCCGGTGATAACTCCTGAGAAGGTGTAAGACCCGCCGGAAGCGGCATTGAGACTGAGTCCGAGGATGCTGTTGGTGACAATGAGGTTGCTGGAGCCGAAAAGCCCCCCAAAGGTGGGGGTGGTGACTCCGGTCAAGGTGGAGACGGTGCCCAGGTTGGTGGGGTTGACCGGACTGTTTTGCAGGGCGAGGTTGTTTCCCAGAACCAGCGAGCCTGCGGACAAAAGCGTGGTGCCCGTGAACGTATTCGCCCCGCTCAGAATCCACTGTCCCGTTCCGGACTTTGTAATCGAGACCTTGCCGGCAACCCCGTCTGCGATGACGCCCGCGAGCTCACCGATCCCTGAAGTTGATCCCTGGATGGTGAGCGACTTGTCGCCGGAACCGGTGCTGCTGACTCCACCCACAAACTTTAAAACACCCGTGCCCGAATGGTTGACGATGCCGCTTCCTGTCGTTCCGGCGAGATCCAGCGGTCTGTCTGTGGTTTCGCCTGACCCCGTATAAGTGAGCTTGCCGGTGGTGGTGAGGCTCCCGAGCGAGATCGTGCCGCGGGCTGCGTCCAGTGGCGCGCCCAAATGACTCGCTGCGGATCCTCCGGAGATCGAGTTCAGCGAGGCGATACTCAACTCCCCGTTCCAGATCTTTGTGCGTCCTCCAAAGGTGCTTGCGCCGTTCAGTGTCTGGGTGCCGGTCCCCATCTTGACGAAATCCCCGTCCATGTTGCTGATCACGCCGGAGAATGTTCCCGAGCCGTTGTTCACTCCGACGACAATCCCGGAAGAGGTGACAAGGTTGTCCGGTCCGCCAAGAAAACCGGATCCTGTGAGTGCGTTCACATAAACCTGGGCTCCGTCCCATGGGAGAAAGGCCGCGCCTGCGGCGATGTTCAGCGATGCCGTGTTGCCGGTCCAGTTTTGCAACTGGTAGGCGCCGTTGCGCAGCGCTCCCGAGCGGATGTCTATCCAGTTTGAAAGCGCCATGGTCACTGCACCGGAGCCGTTGTTGAGGGAAACGACCTGGCCTGCTCCCGGGTTGATCTCCAGGGAACCGCCTCCCGTGAGGAGGATGGCGGCAGAGCCCGTTGCCCCCAAACTCATTGCGGTCGACAGTTGCAGAAAGGCACCCGCACTCACTGTAAGCGTTCGTGAGACGGCAGAACTGCCGAGATTCGCCTGATTGCCTAGGATGAGACGCCCCTGGCTGGCGGTGATGGGCCCGGTGAAGGTGTTTGATCCGTTCAAAATGAGAGTGCCCGAGCCAGTTTTCGTCACCCCATAGGTTCCTCCACCGTCTGTAATGACGCCGCCAACGGTCAGCGTGTTGGCGGAAACGGTGACGGACCTCGTGGCGGATAGACTGACGTCGCCGCTGCCCAAATCGAGGGAGTTGGATCCGACAAAGGTGAGATTGCTGTTCCACCGTTGCTTTGGGTTTGAGGCAATGGACACCAGTGCGCCTGAGGTGTTGTCGAACTGGCCGCCGGTGATGGTGAACGTGCCCGTCCCGAGAGCTGAGTTGGTGGCGTCCGAGCCGGAGTAGTTGATGTTGATTTGTCCCGCGGTGAGGTTAACCCCGCCGCTGAACGTACTGGAACCGCCAAGGGTGAGGACGCCCGTTGTCGTTTTATCCAGTGAATACGTGCCCACAAGGGCGGCTGTCACGATCCCCCGCAGGCCGTTAAATGGTCTTCCCGAAGCGGTGAGAGTTCCATTTTGAACGGTTCCACCGGCGAACGTGATCAGTCCGGAAGTGATCTGTTTCCAGCCGGCCAGATCCAGGTAGCCGGCATTGGCGGTGATGTCTCCGACGGTCGAAAGGCGGTCGTCGCCCGTCGCAAGGATGAGCGAGCCCGCGTTGACCGTTGTTCCCCCGGTGTAGGCGTTGGCAGCGCTCAAAATGGTGACCCCGGAGCCGTTTTGAAACACGGCGCCGGTCCCTGAGATGTCCGAGGAAAATGCGGTGCCTTGTTCGATCGTGTTCGAGCGGTAAAACACGAGTGTGGCGTTGTTGGTGATATACTGGCTGGCCAGGGAGCCGGTCGTCCCTCCATCCCCAAGCTGAATGGTGCCCGCCGAAATGGTGGTGCGGCCCACGAACGAACTAGTGCCTGTGAGGACAAGGAGGCCCGGACCCGCCTTGGTCATTCCGTACGATCCCCCTTCGATCTCGCCCCCGACCGTGAGGGTGCTGGCACTTACGGTCACAGACCTGTTACCCGTCAGCGTCACCAGGCCCTTGCCTGTGTTTAAGGCGTTGGTCCCGATAAAGGTAAAATCACCGTTCCACAGCTGCCGGTTGTTTGTTCCGAGCGTGATGGAGGAGCCGAACGTGTTGTCCAGATCCCCGGAGAAGATGGTCAGGGTTCCCGTGCCGATGGCCGAGTTTGTCGTGTTGGTGCCGGAAGCGTTGATGTAAAGGCGGCCGGTGTTGAGTGTCACGCCGCCGGAGAAGGTGTTGTTTCCATTGAGTACCAGAGGCGCCGAGCCGGCGTTGATCACGCTCCCTGTGCCTGAGATCAACGAGGCGAACTCCAAGCCCTGAGTGGCAATGTAGGATCGCACGAACAAAAGCGTCGCATTGTTTACAATGCTTCCACCAGCGCTTCCGGCCAGGGACCCCGTGTTGCCACCATTTCCGATTTGAAGGGTTCCGGCATTGATGAAGGTTTGCCCCAGATAAGAGTTCGCCCCGGAAAGGATCTGCGTCCCCGTGCCGTCCTTTGCGAGGCTCAGGGTGTAGGCGCTGTCTGTGATGGATCCGGAGAACAGGCCGGAACCATTCGCCACGCCGATGTGGAGCGTAGTTGGAATGTTTGTGGCGTTGACGACGGCTCCGCCTTTCACCGTTCCGGCGCCGTTCAATGCGTCAATCCAGGCGCTCCCCGCCGGCCAGGCGCCGCCGTCCTGAAAGTCAATCGTCGCGCCCGCATCCACCAGAAGGTCGGCTTGGTTTGCGGCCCATTGCCCAAGGTAGCCGGCACTTGCGCGGACGTATGCGTTGTTCGTTACCCAGATAAGCGCACTGGACGACAGCGAGATGGAAGTGTTGACAGCCGGGTTTCGGTTGGGATTTCCGAAGACGGCGTTGCCGGTCAGCTTGAGCGTTCCGGACCCGGCGAAAGTGGTGGCGTTTGGGTAACTGTCGGCTCCGGTCATGTCGGCACTGATCTCCATCGTTGTGCCTGTGGCGAGGTCGTATCGCCCGCTCAGGTATCCGCCGCTGATTAACAGGGTGCCCGCATTCAGCGCAGTACCCCCAGCGTAGGTGTTGGCGCCAGAGAGCTCGAGGATCCCCGGGCCGTCTTTCTTGATGCCACCCGGAATGAGGGTTCCCGAGGAAATCGGGCCGGCCAGCTTAAGCGTACTTGCCGCAACGGTGACAGAACGCGTTCCGGCCACCAGGTCGACCGCTCCAGCCCCAAGATTGAGGGGGGCGCTGCCAAGGAAGATGATATCACCGGTCCAAGTGATTGGATTGTTTGACGTCAGGGTCAGCGAGCCGCCAGAGACATTGTCCAGGGTTCCGCCGGTGATGGTAACCCTCGCGGGAGAGGCGTTTTGAGCGGCACCCAGTGCCGTCGGCGAGCTGATGTTTAAGACGCCGGAATTCATCGTGAAGCCGCCCGAGAAAGTGTTGGTGCCGCTCATGGTGAGCTGTCCCGAGCCAGATTTGGACATGCTTCCAGCGCCCGAGATTGCGCTGCTCATGAATGTCGGCGAAGGGCCTGTGACGTCTATAGAATAGCCGGCTGTATCTAATGCGCCCGTGATGGTGAGGGTGCCGGCGCCGGTGTTGCTCCACGTTTGGTTGCCCGTCAGTAAGAGTGTTGCGTCTGTGGCGAAAGACCCGGCGCCCGAGTTCAGCGTGATGCCGCCTGATCCGAGGGCAAGGATGAAGGCGTCCGGGTCGGTCAAGTTGGCAGGCTGCGGGGTGTTCACAACGAGTCCACGGATTCCCATGTTGAATCCGATGGTCATGTTGGTCATGTAGGTCGAGGCGGCGTTTGCGGCCGCGAGATAGACGGTCGTCGTGTCTGTGGGAATTCTTTTGGTCAGGGCCGTTCCGTCAGCCGATGTCGACCAGTTGGTGGTCGCCCACTCTCGGGGGTATGTGCTCGACTGATTGCCCACCCAATAGGCGCTGGTGAAGGGGCCGGAATAGGTTGGCGTAATGAGAAGCGCTGTCGGAGAAATGTTCAGTACGTACTCAAAGTCGGCCGTCCCAAGAACCGCGTAGGTGCCTGCGCTAATGGTGCTTCCCACCCCTCCGGAGATCAGGGTGTAGGTCCTGCCGCTGATGTAGTCCGGGGTTGTTCCGCTTCCCACGCCGATCAAATTCAGCCCGATGACTCCGTTGAGTGGCGTTGAAGCGATGCCTGTTGAGGCGATCCCAGAGCCCCATTTCAAACCGAGAGTACTTCCTCCCGAAAGGGTCAAACTGCTGACGGTTTGATTCACAATATTGGTCGCGGTTGCAGCCGACGGAATGAAGTCAAACTCTGTGTCGCGTCCCACCTTTAAGGCAGTGCTCGAATTCAAGAGCCCCGCACCGGAGACTCTCAAAATTCCACCAGAAACCTGTGTTGTTCCGGAGTAGGTGTTTACCCCGGTTAAATTGAGCGTGCCTGCGCCCTTTTTTGTCAGACCGTATCCCGGGCCGGAGATGACTCCACCGACAGTCAGTACGCTGGCCTTCGCTGTTACCGAGCGGGTTGCAGAGAGAGAAACGTTTCCTGTTCCAAGATTCAGCGCATTGGATCCTCGGAAAATAAAATCAGCGTTCCACGCCTGAACATTGTTCGTGGCCAGCGTTTGAGACGATCCGGAGGTGTTGTCGATGCTGCCGCCGGCCAGCGTAAAGGCGCCGGTTCCAATCGGTGAATTGGTCGGACCGGTTCCGGAGCCGTTAATGTTGAGGTAACCGGCTGTGTGATTCACCCCACCTGAGAAGGTGCTGTTTCCGCTCAACGTGAGTTCCCCTGTCGTTGTTTTGTCCAATCCGTAAACGCTCGCCAAAACGGCGGAGACCGTTCCCGCCTGGCCGTCAAATCTGGACGCGAGCGAAGTCAGCATGCCGGAGCGCACCAGGCCTCCTGCGAAGCGGATGGCGCCGGACGTGCTTTGACTCCACCCTCCAAAGTCCAGAATGCCCCCTGTGACGAATATGTCGCCCGTTGGGTAAAGGCGGTTGTTGCCTCCGACGAGGAGCAGTCCGCCATCAGTAACGGTTGTGCCGCCGGTGTAGGTGTTGCTGGCGTTAAATGTGGTGTTTCCAGAGCCTTCCTGGCTCACGCTTCCCGAGCCCGAAATCAATGGGCCGAACCCGACTCCCTGGACGAGGTTCTTGGTCACATAAAACCGGAGGGCGCCGTTGTTGATGATTTCACCAGTGCCGTTCAAGGATCCACTGGGACCCGGGTCCGAATAGTTGTCGTCCAGGCCCAGCTGGAGAATGCCCCCGTCTATGGTCGTCGTTCCAGTATAGGTGTTGGTGCCGGACAGAACGAGGCGGCCCGCACCGTGTTTGGTTAACGAGAAGCCGTTGCCGCTGATGCCTCCGCCGACCCTGAGCGTGTTCGCCTCAGTCGTGATTTCGACGGAGGTTCCCATCGTGACGTCGCCACCTCCCAGATCCAGCCAGAGGGAACCTGGATAGGTGAAGTTGGCGTTCCAAGTCTGCGGATTGTACGAGTACAGCCGGACACTGTACATCCCAGTGCCGTTGATGGAGCCACCGTTGATGGTAAGCCTGCCTGTTCCGATCGGGGAGTCTTGCGAGACAATGGTGTAGGTCCCCGTGACGGCTACGAGGTTGAGGAGGCCGCTGTTCAGGACCAAGCCGCCTGAAAAAGTGTTTGGCTGGTGTAATTGAAGCGCCCCTGTTCCATCCTTGATGACTTGCCCGGAACCGCTGATCACGCTGTTTCCAAAGTCTGCAAGCTGCGTGAGGTCATTCGAATGGTTGAAGACAAGGGTGGCGTCGTTTTTGATCTGGCTTGCCGTGCTCAGAACACCGCTGGTTCCGCCGTCTCCAAGCTGCAAGGTGCCCGCGCTGATCACGGTCTGGCCGCTGTATGCGGCATTGGTGGTGGTGTTGCTTCCTGTAAGGATCAAAGTGCCGGGTCCCAGCTTCGTGAAACTGGAGCCTCCGCCCTTCAATGTTCCGCCGATCGTCAGAACTCCTGACGCCACGTTGAGGGAGCGATTTGCACTGAACGTGATGTTTGTCAGGCCCAGGTTCAGCGGATTGGTTCCTGTAAAATTGAGGTTCCCATTCCAAGTTTGGCCGCTCAGTTTCGCAAGGGTCACGGGCGAACCGCTTGTGTTGTCGATGGTCCCTCCTGTGACGACAAACGAGGCAGAGGAACCGCTCAGGGCCAGACTGTGGTTCAGGTTCAGCACCCCCGCTGACAACGTCGTCGTTCCTGAGAATGAATTCGTGCCCGCGAGCGTGAGCATCCCGCTTCCGGACTTGGTTAACGAGCCCGTGCCTCCGACTCCGCCATTGATGGTTGTGTTGCCCGTCCCCGCAACGCCGAGGGTAAACCCTGCAAGTCTGACGGCGCCGTTGGAGGTAAAGGTTCCGCCGTTTACCGTCCATGTTTGACCCGCCGAGAGGACGGCGATCGCATCGGAGGCGAATGCTCCGGCGCCGGGATTTACGGTTACTCCGCTGCTTCCGATGGTTAAGAGGAAAGCATCCGGATTTAAGAGGCTCATGTTTGAGGCTGCCGTGACCACAAGGCCCCGAATGTCGAGGCTTTTGCCGAGAACCATCCCAGTCATGTTTGAGGCAAGAGCACCCGAGGCTGACAGGTAAACGGTTGTGGTGCTTTGAGGGATGCGGGATGTCGCGGTGCCCGCTGCGTCCGCCGCCCAGTTGCTCACAGCCCAGTTTTTCTCAAAGTTGGTGTAGAGTCCGCCCATCCAGTAGGCGGCGGTCATGGTCGTCGCCGGTCTGGGGGTGATCTGTAAAAGGGTCGAAGTGCGTACGATGGTGAAATCGAATTCTGAAGAACCTGTGATGGAATACGCAGCGGAGTCCAATGTGCTGCCCGGGGCTGCTGACAAGATGGTGTAGGGCGTTCCACTGGTGAAGGAACCGTCTATTTTCAGGCCGACGATTCCCGTGCTTGTTGCGATGCCTGCCGCGAGGATGCTCGATCCCCAATTCACTCCAAAGTTACTGCCGGCAGCCAGATTGAATGTGCCGAGGGAAAGCGTCCCTGAAGTGGTTGGAGCGTACTGGAAGAGTGCGTCTCTTGCGACCTGGACGTCCGCTCCGTTTGCAAGACGGCCGCTGCCTGAAATCGACAGGATACCCGCATTGACAGAGGTGGTGCCTGTGTAGGTGTTTGCGGCGGTCAGCTCCAGCCGGCCCGCGCCTTCCTTGGAAAGCTCCATGCCGGTTCCGGCGATGACTCCCCCGACAGTGAGAGTGGAGGCCTGAATCGTTACGGAGCGGTTGGCGCTCAGGTTGACATCACCTGTGCCCAGATTTAGCGGGTTGCTGCCCGCAAAGAGCAGATCTGCATCCCAGATCTGGCGGGGGTTTTGCGAAAGCGTTTTGCTGGTTCCCGAGGTGTTATCTAGAATGCCGCCGCTGAGGATCAGGGTTCCTCCTGGAATTGCCCGCGAGCTGTTGATGTTAAGAAACCCTTCGGCCAGTATCGTGTCGCCCGTGTAGGAGTTGCTTCCGCTCAGAGTCAGGGAGCCGGAGCCGGACTTTACCAGTCCATAGCTGCCTGCGAGAGAAGCTGTGATGGTTCCCGACAGGGCCTGGAAATCCATTCCGCTCGCTGAAAGCGTCCCGTTTTGAATGACGCCGCCGTCTATGGAAATGGTGCCCGAGGTGGTTTGAGAGAATCCTCCCAGATCAAAGAAGCCGCCTGTGATGGAGATGGAGCCTGACGTGGGGAGACGATCGTTTGCGCCTGCCAGCAGCAGCGAACCATCGGTGATGCGCGTGCCTCCGGAGTATGAGCTGGCTCCTGAAAGGGCGAGCGTCCCGGCTCCTGCTTTGATTAAGGCAAATGCGTTGCCGGAGTCGCCGATGGCCCCGCCTACGGTGAGGGTTTTAGCCGTTACCGTGAGGGTTTGGTTTGCGGAGAGAGTGACATCCCCGGTGCCTAGATTTAGAGGGTTGCTGCCTTCGAAAGTGAACGAAGTGTTCCAGACTTGCGGATTGTTCGTTGTGAGCGTGACAGCCGAACCGGAACTGTTGTCGAGGGATCCCCCTGAAATGGTGATGGTCCCGCGGCCCAATGCGCTGGCTGAGTTAACATGAACGCGGCCGCTTGAGAATTGGAAGCCTCCCGTAAAGGTGTTGCTTCCGCTTAAAATCAGAATGCCTGTGCCCGCCTGTTGCACCATCCCGCTTCCCGAAATCACGGTGCCGAACTGACTGCCCTGCGTGGCTGTGTTCGATCGTTGGAACACAAGCAGACCGTTGTTGGTAATCGACCCTGTCGAGGGGAGTGATCCTGTGACGCCGTTGCTTCCAACCTGAAGAGTGCCTTCTCGAATGACTGTGCCGCCTGTGTAGGTGTTGTTTCCTGAGAGCAAGAGCGTTCCAAGTCCTGCTTTTGTCAGCGCGTATCCGCCGCTGATCACGCCGCCCTGCCCAAGGGTGCTGTTTGAAACGGTGACAGTCACCGCATTGCCGAGCGTGATTGCTCCCGTGTCGAACATCAGGGAGTTGGTTCCAATAAAGCGGAAATCGGAATTCCATCTCTGCTGGTTGAGCTTGTTGAGGGTAATGGTGCCAACGGTTTGGTTGTCGATGTCTCCGCCACTGAGGGTGAGCGTGCCTGTGCCGAGTGCGCCGGCGTTGTTGATGCCCAGTACTCCGCCGGAGACTTTGACGCCGCCGGTGAACGTGTTGGCTGCGTTGAGCGCCAGGGTTCCGGGTCCGATTTTATCCAGGGAACCGCTGCCGCCCATGTTTGAGCCGTAAATTCCCGTGCTGACCTGCAAGATACCATAGTTGGTGATCACGCCGCCGTTCAGGTTGGTGATGGTATTGGTGGCGATTGAAAGTGACAGCGTGAGCGAACCGCCGCTGAGCGTACCGACGCTGGAGACGCCCGCCAGGAGCGCAGTTCCCGCACTGATGGACCCGACGGTTGCCGCGGCGCTGATGGACAAGACTCCGCCTGTCATGGTGTTCACGGAGCCCGCGCCGCCGATTCTGAGAGTGCCGCCACTCAAGAGGTTCAAGGTTCCCTGCCCGCTGATAAGGATGTCTCCGCCGGACACTTGATTGCTGTTCAGGGCGCCGCCGTTCACAACTCCCCCGGTGATGTTGTCGGTGATGGTCCCTGCCGTGGTGTAATTGGAGCTGATCCCGCCCAGCGCTGCGACGGTTTGGCAGAGAAACAGCGCGACGCACTGGAGGACAGCCCACGAAATGCGTAAAGCCCTTAATGCCAGGCTCCGCGGTTGGGGTGTCGATAAGAACATCAGGGATAACTCGATGGTTTGAGGGGCCTGAAATCCAACGATGGAAATCAGCGTCGCGCATTGAAGCAAGATCTGCGCTATGCCAGTGGATTAATTCAAAAGAAGTGCGTCTAGTGTATATGTAAAGCCCTCATGGAAAGCGGCTTGCGTTTTGTTTGTTGAGCCTTGTGGTTTGTGTGGCTGTATAGAGTTACAGTACGCGGCTGTCTAGTTTCAGACAGGGCTCCAGGGCGCTTTCGACCATATCCACCGCCACGTCCCGGTGATCCAAGCACGTCCGCGCCCGGTCTGTGAGAGTGCGCGCGTGAAAAAAACACCGCTGCAATCCGGCTTCATGGGTAGAGCGCAGACGCCCTACCCGAGACGATCGCCCGCCTTTCCTGGAGTCGGAATGGAGCCTCTCCTCCGGCAACCGAAGGCGCCACAAATCTTACCTACGCATTTTGAGAGAGGGCTCCGGGGGCATTTGCTCCCAAATAAACGTCCCAAGGGCGGGATCGGCTTTGTGAAGAATCGCAAGGACGCCGGTGCTTTGGAAGCCCCCCGCAATCGCTGGCGCAACTTTCTATTTGGCGTCCGTTTGGCAGACCTTTGGCCTGAAGAAATGCACTTGCGCCCTATCCTTGCTGACTTCTCCCACTAATTTCACCCCGAGCACAGTGCCGTCCGGGCTCCAAAATAGACTCCGGGGAAGGGGGGAAAGGATGCCATACTCTTGCACCATTAGCTTGGAGCGAAGATCCCAAATCCTGACCCTCCGGTCCGAGGAGACGGTCGCGAGCAACGGCAAGACGGGATGCCACGCCACGTCAACCACTGGAGCATCGTGGACGCGCAGGACACTTTCCACGGCCAACGTGATCCCATCGCGGATGCGCACACGCATGTCTTTGCCTGCCTCCGCGATTTGACTTCCATCGGGAGCCGCGGACAAAGCACCCGCGAAGGGCGCCTCCGCCACCGCAGACCGTTGCCCGTTTCCGGCATCCCACAGCAGGATAAATCGTTTTAGGGATTTCTGAGCGCCATCGGTGTCAACGCCCGGCGCGAGCGCAATTTCCGCGACGCGCTCCTCCCCCACCCAGCGAGCCACCGGTTCCTCCGGCGCCGGCGGGGACTCCAGTTCCTTGCGATCCAACTCCACGATCTGTGCGCCGGCCTTGGTTTCGTGGATATGGGTTTCCGTCCAAATCAGTTTCCCGGTTGGGCTGAGTTGAAACCGTGTGGACCCCTCGGACAGAGGCACGCGAGAAACCTCCTCAAAACCTGCATCGTCAACGCGATACAAGCGCACCGCAGTCGGACTCTCTCCGCTCCACGAAGCGCCTAGAACCCGCCCGTCCGTGCTGGTTGAAACCCCCAAATACCCCGCAAGCGAGTCGCGCTGGAGAAGTGCCATCTGCCCATCCTTTTCAAAATCCGGCTTACGGAGATCCAGCACCTCGCCCCCCGTTTTGCTGTCCTTCGTGCGCTCTCGCAAAACCCGCCAGGGCCGATCCAAAAACGTGAAGCTATCGGGCGTTTGATCCAAATAAACAACCTTCTCCCCCCTAATCCGTCCTGCCGTCCACACCTTCATCGATCTTCCCCGGCTCACCGCGACATGATTCGAAGCTGGATGAGTCGTCAGCACCCAGTCGCGCCCGAAGCGCCTCTCCATTACCACAGAAACCGAGCGCATTAACGCACCTGCCGAAGTCGCCCAAAATTGGAGCACAGCGGATTTATCAGCGGTTGGAGACAACGTCACGAGAAAGCCCTCCTTCTGAAGCATCTCGATTTGGGTGCCGGGGTTGGACCCGTTCGGAAGCCGAAGTTCAAATCCCATTTTCCCATCTCTGGAATCCAACTTGCGGCACACTTTTCCGTTCAAATATGCCAATCCAGTCCAGTTTGATATCGGTGTAAAACGATAGCCGGCCTGCGACGCGCTGGGAAACGGTATGTTCACATCAGGCTGCAAGGATGCGCCCGTGCGCGGATCCAGACGCATCAACCCGCTTTTGCTGCAAAAAACATGCAACGCCAAGCCATCCTGAGAAAAATCCGAAAAACAATCCCCGTCCCCGCGTCTTTCCCAAACCAGGGTTCCCGTGTCTGATTCGAACATCTGCAAGGTCGGCATCGAGCCGGCCCCCGTTTTGGCCGTCAGCAATAGACGGGTGCCGTCCCGGTTGAACCTCAGCTCCATCAACCCCGCACTCACTGAAACCTTCTGCTCCAGCACTTTTTTGCCACCCACCAGCTGATACACCTCCATCTGGGCCATCGGCCCGTTCTGCTCAAATCCCTTGGGAAGATTCCTAAGCACGGCCACCCTTTGCGCATCCGCAGAGACCGCAAACGTCTTGGTGTTTAGCGCCGCCGCTTCGAGCTTGATGCCGTCCTCACAGGCCCCGGTTTCCAAGTTCAGGGTGCGAATCCATCCATTGAACTGGAGCGTAAATAACACGCCCGGCTTCAATGGATGGGGCACAAAAAAGGTCCAGCTGGAATTGTCTTTCGCCTCGAGCGTCAGGGACGACGTATCGAGAGAATCTTGCAGATAGCGCCAGGTCTGGTTTTTTTCGCTCTCCGGCACCCCGCTCAGGGCCCGCTGCATTTCCTCGCCGTTCAGATCCTGTTCAGCAGCCTCGGCCTGTCCAATTTGCACCTGCGCCGAAAAATGCCGGGCAGACTCTTTCTCTTCGAGCGCCTTCGCCTCGTTTGCGGAAGCCACGCGCGCCATCTCCTCCGCTCTGAGCGCATTTTCCAAAGCTAGCCCCGCCTGTTCCTCTGCCCTCAACGCGTTGCTGCGCGCGCGCCGCTCACTTTGGGCCAACTGAATGAGCGTTGAGACGGCCCCGAGGATCGAAATCAAAACCACCGCCGCGACCAAACGGTGCCGGTGAATCAAAAGCACCAATAACCGCACCACCCCCGCTGCCTCGGCGTCCGTTGCAAAACCACCCTGAAAAGCGTCTACATCTAAGCGTAAATCCACCACCCGCGCGTAACGCGCCTCCCTCTGGAGCGACAGCGCCTTCGCAACCACAGCCCGCAGGGCGGAAGGCACCTCCGAATGCTTTGCCGAAAGCCCGGGCAAGCGGGCACCCTGCCGGGGCGACACAATCGCATCAATCTCACCCCGCTTCACCTTGTCGAGGACCTCCGAAATGCTCGCGCCCTGCACGGGGGCGCGCAGCGTTAAAATGGCGTATAACAGCCCGCCCAAGCCATAAATATCAGAACGCTCGTCCAAAGCATTCCCCTCCGCCTGCTCCGGCGACATATATTGCGGCGTCCCCTCAATATAGCGGCGCACCACTTGCCCTCCCAACTCAGATGTCGTCTCCACTGAATCCTGAACCGCCTCTTTCTCGATGAGCCGGGCCAACCCCCAATCCATCAGCATCACCTCCCCGTATTCACCGAGCATGACATTTCCCGGCTTTAAATCGCGGTGCAAGTAACCGTTCGCATGCGCAAAAGCCACCGCATCACACACCTTCTGGAAAATGATTAACAAATGCTGCAGCGTATACGACTCAAGCGCCTCTAACTCACCTTCTCGAAGCCGTTGGAGCACCGCCTGCAGCGTGCGTCCCTTCACCCATTTCATCGAATAAAACGGCCGCCCCTGACTGTCCCTTCCGAGATTGTGAATCGGCACGATATTCGGGTGCGCCAAACGAGCCAGAACTTCGGCTTCCCTTAAAAACGCCGCATGCTCATCGGCTCCCGACAGGCGGCTCACCTTTAAGGCAACTTCCCGCTTCAGCGTCTGGTCCTCCGCCGCATAAATTCTCCCCATCCCCCCGTGCCCAATCACTTCCCTCAGCCTGTAGGCCATCCGCACCTCGACTTCCCCATCCATCCCAGCATCCTCCGGAGGCGTCTCAACAAAGACCGTCGCGTCCTCCGCAACTGCCCCACTCAAGTCCAGCCCTTCTTCCCCAGCACTGCCGCCGGGCACCACCGGATGTGAAATCCGCTCGGTTGCATCCGTGGCCTCCGGTTTTGACAAAAACCGACCCTCCCCCAGCTTCGTATGAACCAAGCGAAGCGTGCGCGTTGAAATAGAAAGCGCTTTCTCCCCAATACGTTCGACGCGCAAATTCGCCTCCCCCAACTGCACCGAGACCGGATAGCTGACCCTGGTCCGCCCCTGAACACCTTTCCCATTCACCAGCGTGCCGTTCGAGCTGCTAAGATCCTCCAATTCCAACCCATCTTCCAAAAATCGCACCCTGGCGTGGCGTGGCGATACCCCCTCGGCGTCCATGAACAAAACACCGTCGGAACGATCGGAGCCGAGCACATATTCCCTCTCACTAATTTGGAGGGAGTGAAGCGTTTCTGTGGAAGATCGAACCCGTATGGAGCGATTCGGCATAATGTATTCATTAGCAGGCCATTTTGTTTCATAAAGCTTAAACGGCATTCATCGCGCCGGCCGCTCGGAGCCACTCGGCGGCGCGGGCTTCCACGCGGAGTCCATCCGTACAGGCCATCCCGATTCCGAACGGCATCAAGGGCCCGGTTGTGCGCGCTCAAGCGGTTCCAAAGTAGAGGGTTCAGCTCGGTTTTGAATCCGGCAGCGCGTCCGATGGGAATGCTCGGGATGCCTGTTAAAAGGATGGCGATTTGCTTTTCATCCCCCTCAGGGCTGCCTCGCAGCTACGTACTTTTCCATTTCACGGACGGAAATAACCGTTTCAGCCGGAACACACCTTGAGATTGAGCCACATTCCCATCTCGTTACCGAGGTCGTAAAGACCACGCTTGATTTGCCGGACGACTTGTTGATCGCGGCCAAAGCGCTGGCTGCCCAGCGGCAGACCCCTTCAAGGCCATGGTGGAGCACGCCCTTCGAAGAGAAATCGCTCCGCAGGAAAATCTCGCACCCAACAGTCCCTACGAAGTGGGTCCGTGCGGCATACGGAGTTTGAAAATGCGCACCGAGGCGCTGACTGCCGACCAGATTCGGCATCCCATGAACCATCAACAGGATGAGGAGTACAAAAGGATCATCTCCAGCTTCGCTGGAAACTCATGATCTACCTCCTAGATGTTAATGTGCTGATTGCGCTAGGGGACTCCAATCACCCGAACCGGGCTGCGGACAGCCCGATTTAGTTGAATACGTTTGACTCAGTAAAATGCGGTGCCAAATTGGCACCATGTCCCTCCCTGCCGCCCATAGCGCTCGCGTCGTCGCACGTGTACCGGAGCAAATTCGGGAGACAATTCAGATGGCTGCCGATTTGACCGGTGCCCCTCTCAACCAGTTTCTCGTGCAGACCGCATACAGGGAAGCGCGTCAGATTTTAGAGAGAGAGTCCCTGATTCGTCTCTCTGAAACGCAGGCGAAGCAGGTGTTTGATTTGCTGGAAAATCCGACGAGTCCCAATGCCCGGTTAAAGCGAGCGGCGGAACTCGTTAAGAGCAGTGGCTGTGCTTAATCTCGAGCCGCTCAACGAGAATCATGATCGGGGTGGATTCGATTGTGGCGTGGAGGCTTTGAATCGGTACTTAAAACAGACGGCACGCCAACACGAGTCGAGGGGTATCGCGAAAACATACGTTTTGAGTGAAGACGGCCGAATGGTCGTCGGATTCTTCACTTTGACCTTCTGTCAGGTGGAAGGAGCCATTTTACCCGAGGTGTTTTCGAAGAAACTACCCCAACAGATTCCAGCGATGCGGCTCGGTCGGCTTGCAGTCTCGCTCGGCAAACAGCGGCAAGGCATGGGTCACATCCTTTTGTCCAGTGCCCTGAGGATTGTGGGCCGAGCCGAACAAATTGCCGGCGGGGTTGGTTTGTTTGTCGATGCCAAGGACGAAGATGCGGCTTCTTATTACGCCCAATTTGGTTTTGTCCCGTTGATTGGAGCGCCATGGACTCTCTTTTTGCCCATTCAGACGATTCGCAAACACAATGCGGAATTTCACTGATCGCCCTTGGATCGCCCTCAGGAGCGCCGGGGACAGCCACTTTCTTTTTAAGCGCTTTTAAGAGCGCGGGATCTCGCGTGGCTCAACAACCCCAGATCATCTACCAATCTAAAGCGACTGCTTGTCCATTCAACCCGAACGCCGAAGCACAAGAGAAGAAGGGATCGCACGCGGGGCCGCGGAGGGCGCGGAGAAAAATCATATAAACCAATAAATCAAAATTATTTATCCCCCTCCGCGGCTCCGTGTCTTGTATGTGCTCAAGGATGCGGTTTTTTCCTCGCTCACACAAGTCGAGCGTCTAAGGCTGCAGTCTCCCGAGTTTGTTGGCGCAGTTGTCTCTGCGCCAACAGCGGTCGGCGGGATCGTTTCGTGCCA
>CANFTB010000053.1 GCA_947449735.1 Chthoniobacteraceae bacterium
GAAATCCTCGTCTCCGAAAACGCCTCCGCCGAGCGCTCCTTCCAGCTGAGCGAGGGCTCCCTCCGCGTTGGCACCTCCCCCATCTGCGAGGTCATTGCCACCTCTCCCGGCGTCGCCCCGCGACACGCCGAATTCGTAGCCGCCCCGGAGATGCTCCAACTCCGCGCTTTTGAGGAAAACCCGCCCGTCCTCCTCAACGGGGCCCACGTCCGCGGACTCGTCAACGTCCCCTGCCCGGCCACGGTTCAGATCGGCTCCCTAAAGATCTCCGTCAAACAGGCAGCCGCGAACGGTCCGTCAAAAACCAACCCGGACTCCACCCTGCGACTCGTCCACCCGGCGCGGCCGGAGTTTGCACCGCTCACGGATCCCGAAAATCTCGACGTCACCGGACGCATCGTCTACCGCCTTCCCGGCACTGAGGACACCGTGGCATTGCGGACAGCCTCCTCCAGAACCAAGGACACTCCCCTACAGAGCACAGCGTTTAGCGGGGATGTCACCATGGCGTTCTCCATGGAGGAACTCGAAATCTCCATCTCGGACAAGGTGCCGGTGCGCATGGACTACGCGGTCAAAAGCGAGATCGCCCGGGGCGGCATGGGAAGGATCTTCTCCGCCGAGGACACCTCCCTAGACCGGCACGTGGCACTCAAAGTGAGCACGGTCGGCGATCCCGCCCGAGCGCCCCAGTTTTTCCGCGAAGCCAAAATCCTCGCGGCCCTTGCGCATCCCAACATCGTTCCGATCCACAGCGTCGGGGTGGATGCCGGAGGACGCCCCTTCTATTCGATGAAGCTCATCCAGGGGCGCACCCTTCAGGCGATAATCAAACAGCTTGCCTCGGGCGACAGGGAGGCCGCGGAGGCTTACCCGCGCATGCGGCTGCTGGACATCTTCCGCAAGGTCTGCGACGCCATGTCCTTTGCCCATTCCAAGGGCTACCTGCACCGCGACCTCAAGCCCGACAACATCATGGTGGGCGAGTTCGGTGAGGTGCTCGTGATGGACTGGGGCCTTGCAAAGAGTATCCGCAGGCCCGGCTCGGAAACGGCGGGGAATGGCCCGCAGGAGGACGAACCGGAGACCCTGCCCTACATCGAGGGCACCCCCCAGTACATGTCCCCGGAACAAGCGAACGGGGTGTACGGCGGACTGGACGAGCGTTCGGACATTTATTCGCTTGGAGGCATTCTGTACGCGATCCTGACGCGGCGTCCGCCGGTGAGCGGTGCCTCCCTCAACGAGGTTCTCGAAAAGGTGCGCAAGGGCGAAACCACCACCATGGCGATGCCGCAGGGCGCGGTGAACAGTGACACACCGCAGCGAGACGCCCTGCGGGTGCCGGATGCGCTGAGGGCGGTGACCTTCAAGGCGCTTGCGAAGGACTGCAATCGCCGGTACCGGAGCGTCGCTGAACTGGCCCGGGACATCGAAGCCTACATCGGCGGGTTTGCCACGCAGGCCGAAGGCGCAGGCCTCGCACGCCATCTGGTTCTGCTTGTCAAAAGACACCGCCTAGCCTCCGCGCTCGCCGGAGTGGCCCTCGCCGGAACGCTGACCTTTACCTGGCAGTTGTCGGAGAAAACGAAGGATCTGGCGAAAAGCGAAAAGATCGCCCAAGCAAGGAAAGACGAGGCAGACCGCAATGCCACGCTCGCAGCGGAGAAAGCCCGCATCGCCGAGGAAAACGAACAGAAGGCGAGGCAGGAGAAGGAAGAAGCCCGCAAGGCGCAGGCCCGCACTCAAATCGCCCTCGCCGAGGCCGCAGAACAGGCGCAAAACGCCGAGGCCATGCAACGGGCGCTGGATGGCGTGCCTGAGGACTTGCAGAACCAGGAGTGGAGATACCTCTCCACGCTTGCCAACTCCGCGGAGGTCACCCTTGAAAATAAGACCGAGTCTAGATGGCACAAATTCGAACCGCACCCGAAAGACCCCGAACTGCTGTTTACGCTCCATGAGGACGGGGCGATCCGCACCATAAACCTCAAGACGGGAGTCCAAGAAACGGTCGTCAACACAGGTCGGGGGCATCAAGCAACCTCGCGCCTCGCCATCTCCCCCGACGCAAAACTCGCGGCGGTCTGCGGATTGGATAAAAAGGCCACCGACATCGAAGTGGAGCTGTTTGACCTTGAGACGAAAACCGGAGGTGTCGTCTTCAAGATTCCACTCCCAAAAACACGATTAATTCCGTATTTTCAGTTCGACAGCAAGAGCGCTCTTCTTCTGTGCTCTCTCACGAAACCTGCTCAGTTTTACCTGTATGACGTGGCCAGAAGCAAGCCCGCTTGGGACCTCTTCTGGTCGCACCCGGATGAGAACCAATCAGGAATTGCCCGCTTTTCACATCACGAAAAATCTGTTCTCGTCCGCCTTATGGGGGTCGAGGGACCGGTTGAGATCTCCGTGGCCGGAGGGGTCCAAAAGGACGAGCGCTCCAAGGAGAAATTCAAGCTCTTCGTGAACTTACCCGAGTTTTATGCGTCGTCTCCGTCCGGAGAGAAAGTATTCACCGTGCAAAGCGGAGTGCTCGCGGGGTTTGAAACCCTTTCCAACAAGAGGCTTTTCGCCGAGCGTCTCCCGAGCCTCTCAGGGGTGCCCGGGACGAAAGCTCCAAGCACCCTCGCCTACTTTTCAGAGTCAGAGCTCGCGGTCACCCTCAACCCAGTCTCCGACGGAGCGGCAGCGCTCTTGATCCATGACACGACCGACGGGAGGGTCATCCAGACGAGGCTCGTCCAAATGAAGAAAAGCGTGCACCTCGAATGGCAGCTGGCAATCCATCCACTCTCCAAAAGAATTGCCGTCATACGGGGGGACACCATCAAGGTTTGGTCACTCCCTCGGAATAGTTACACGACACAATTTGCGGTGAATGGCAGCAGCGTTTCTGACGGGTTCAGTTTCGTGCACGGCAATGCCAAGATCGTCACCACGCTCAAAGTGGGCTGTGAATTGGATAAGACGACGGCCGTCCTGGAGGTTCTCACACTCGAAACCACTCCTGAGAGCACCTCTCCGAAAGTCCTGCCTCTCGAACAACCATTCATCACGCATCCATCCGTTTATACAAACGCGAGTGGGGACGGTAAGTGGCTGGGCGTCAGATTCCAGCAAGATTCCACCTTCGCTATGTGGAACGTTGATCGAGGGGCAGTGACCGGACCCCGGCGATTCAACCCAGGCGGATATTTCTGGGAACTCAAATTTAGCCCCTCCGGCCGCATGCTCTGGACAAGTAACGGTGCGATCGACGTCACCTCGGAACAGCCTGTCAGCAAACTGGACCGCGAGGGCATGTCCAGACCGGCGGAAATGATCCCGCCCGTCTGGCTGGGAGAATCCCGTGTGGCCGAAATTCGAATGCTGCAGAAGGATAAAATGAACCTCTCTTGGAACACAGACCGGACGATTCTCTCGTGGGACGTCAAAACTGGTCTGAGGGCGGGAACCGCACCGGCAACGGACGCCCTTTGCCTGGCCGCCTCCCCAGACGGAACAAAGCTCGCGGAGGGCGGAGCCGATATGCGTGTGCGTGTCCGCGATGCCGAGACGCTTGCGGTCCTGAAAACCCTGCGCGTCCACGACGATCCGGTGGTGGATATGGCATGGCACCCGAAACTTCCGCTGCTCGCCACCGCTTCCACCGACTACTCGATTCGAATATGGGACCTTCGCACGGAACAAATGACGGAGGAATTCCGCTACATGCGCAACATCCAGCCTTTCAGGCTCAAATGGAGTCCGGACGGCAGATATCTCGCAGTATCAGATTCGGGAAAAGCTGCTCTTAACGTAAAGGTCTACGAACCGGGGGCGTGCAAGGAGACGGACCGCGCCAAACGATAGACCAGCGCAGGAGGCCGAGGACATCGCTCCGGACCAAGCCCGCATGCGGTTCTGATGCCGTTTTGTGCAATCGCAAAACAAAGTTGGATGCAGCATGGGAACGCGATCCCTCAAGCCGGCTTTGCACAATGAGATTACCGAAAGTGTTTCACCCGAAAATTGCTTGCGACAACCTTCAGAATTTTCACCTCAAAAATGTCAGAAGGACCCATCACTTTTGCCACCCCTATAAAAGGGGGGTGCCTGCCGCTGGAACCGCGCCTCCTAGCTCCAGCGGCGACGAACAACGAATTTTACGAATTTCCGTCCCCTCTTTCCTCTCCCGGTTCGCTCCGTTGGTAAAATTTGTTCATTTTAAACAACGCGCTCAGCAACCCCATTGCAATGGCTCCGGGGCTCCTCACTCTTTCTGTCCCCACCGGAGAGCATATGATCGTGTCACTCCCTGCAGCCTGGCTGCCTCTCCCCAAGGCGCTCTTGTGCGCTTTGGCCTGTTCTGCAATGCTCAAGACATGCCGAGCGGGGTTAACATTCCTTCAGCCAATCTGGACTTTGCATGGGACCGTCCCGAGACGGCAGAATCCTTGAGGGAACGTTTGCTCAAGAGTTCCCGCTCGGAATGGTTGCGGCTTGCGGCATGGATCCTTCGCGAGGCCCGGGTGGAAGAGGTTTGGCAGTTTTTGACCCTCCGGGAGGTGGCGGACGCATTCCCGCATCTCTGCGGGAAACTCGGCCACCGGCGGTCGGTTTGGGAACACCTGCTTAGAGCTGCACATGAGCTGGGTAGACTCTAAGTCCTGCACTCCGCTGAAGCGGGACTTTTTGCGGGAATGGTTTGCTCAGGAGCAGCGCTTTTTCCTCACGGGTGGAAGTGCGCTTGGGCTTTTTTATCTCGATCACAGGCGGTCCTATGATCTGGACCTTTTCACCACAGAGACAGTGGAAGCCAAGGAGGTCCAGAACTTGATCCTCCGGGTCTCCGCGAAGATAGCAGCCCACTGCACGGGTGTGCGATCGTCACCCGATTTTCACCGCTTCAAGCTCACCCGGGGAGACGATCGCGAGATCATTGATGTGGTGGTGGATCGGGCGCCCCAGGTGGATGCTCTAAAAGCCTCCGTGGATGGCATACGGGTGGATACGCTGCGGGAGATTCTCGCCAACAAACTGAGCACCCTGGTGAGCCGGTCCGAGTTGAAGGATTTGGTGGACCTCTACTTTTTGGAGATATCCGGATGCGACCTGCTCGCGGCGATCCCTGATGCCAGGGCCAAGGATGCTGGTTGGGAGCCTGCCGTGGTTTCGATGCTGCTGGATGAAATGCATGTGGAGGTACCGCCTGAGTGGCTGATTCGCGAAGTTTCGGTGTCCGAGTTAGAGGCCTTTATTCGGAAGCTTCGTCTTGGTCTGGCGGAACGGGCCCTGCCGCCCGCTTAAACATCAGCGCCTGCCAAACTGCAGGGCACCGCGTCAGACCCCGGCGAAGCCTTGTTTTATCGCAAGGGTACGAATTTTACGAATTTCCGGCCGCTCCTCCCACTCCCGCCGCGCCCTGTTCGTAAAATTCGTTCATCGCAAACGGGGACGACGCGACCCATGCGACGCCCTCCCGGGACTCGCCTTCCTTCGGAATCTTCCGCGCAAGCCCCATCTCTTCCAGACGCACAAGCGCCGCCGCGATCCGCTCCCCAGGCTGGTTCCGCTGAAAGATGTCTCCATGGATCTGCGTCCGGGAAAGTCCCTGCACGCCGGAGGCCTTCAAACCAGCCGCCAGCTTGTCCATGAGCGGGTCGCCGATTCGTTCCCCAAACGCGTGCCGGGCGGACTCCCCGCAGTACTCCCACACCGCGAGCGCCGCTCGCAGGTGCTCCTCCCTTATCACCGGCGAACAGTCCAGCACGGCAAACAACACGGACAACCGCACCACCTGCGCCTCGCCACGGTTGGTTGCGCCACCCAGTAGTCCCCCGGGATCCGAGCCCAGACGCTCATACGCCTTCGCCCACAGACCTTCTGCAGCCTCGTCCCGCCTCATGAGGCCCTGTTTGCGGCCAAATACGAGCGCCTCCCGCAGTGAATGGATCTCCTCATTGAGGTACCCTTCGGGTAACGGCACATTGTTGGGGATCAATTTGCTTCGCGCCGAAAAACACCACAGAAACCGGTTGGCAAAGCCGTTGAACATCTCCGCCGTGTCCCGGATCTCGCGCTGCAACTCCTCGTTGGTAATGTGCGCCACAATCGAGACGTGCGCGCCGGTGGCCTTGAGCGGTCTTTGTTTGGTCATGTTCCCCAAGGGACGCCCGTCCCATGCGTTGCGCAAGATCCCGGAAAGCGTGTTGCCATCCCGTCGCATCACCCGCAACACCTGGGCAAACTCGCCTTCGAACACCAGGAGCCGCTTGTCCCGAACCCCCTCCATGATCTCGTCGTTCTTCCCCTGCGAATCATCCCGGACCGCGTGAACCAGACCCTCGCCGCTGGAGAGACCAGTTAGCACCCGGGTGTTCGACCATTCGCAATCTACCTGAGACATAATTTTGTGGACCCGGCCCCAAGACACACCCTTGCGTGCCTTTGCGCTTTTGCCCACCACAGCCAGGAAGAGATTTGCGCTGTGTCGGTCGCTCTCAACCTCAAAATATGGGCCTCCCCCCAAGGAAGAGCCGAAACAGGCCAACAATTGCAGAAATAATGCCGCGGAATGCGCCTCGCTGTAAGGCTCCAGCTTCCGGATGATGTCGCCTGCAACTCCGTAAAACGCTGCTGCGGGCAGCTCAGGCTCCGGTAAAGGCGTTGGCGCGGACATACGCCACGACACGTCTGGCTCTCTGTATGAAGCATGGAATGCTCCTCCCTCCGCAGATGCAGTAGAGAGGCCACGGCCGTCGAACTGAGTGATTCGAGAGCTGCGGGCCGCCCCCGTTGCAGGCTCGATTGTGTTTGTTTGAGGGAGAGTGTTCATGACAGAAGCTGTGCGAATTCGTCGGCGTCCCCCGGATGCAGTTCCGTGGCGTCGTTGAGATCTTTGAGAGGAGATCCGTCCTTTTTGCGGAGACCTTGCAGGGAGACGACATCCCCGTGGCAACCCGCGCTGATGAGTTCTTTCGTCCAGCGCTCGGACGCCTGCGCCCCCGCAGGATCGCAATGAGGGATAATCCGGACGGGCCTGCTGCGCAGCAGTTCCAACGCCTCGGGATGCAGCCGGGAAACCGAGGCGCCCAGCAGGGTGGCCGGCAGCCATTCGCCTTTGGTTCCAAGCGCAAAATGATAGCCGGCAACAAGATCCCCGGACCCCTCCAAAAGCAGAATCCGCTTGAAGTGCGCTCCGAGCTCGCGCTCCGGCAGCAGGCCGACAGGCCAGTTCTTCGCGCTGCCCCGAAGGGTGTGAACTTTCCGCTCTCCGAGGTGCGTTGTCTGCGCGTAGAGCTTGCCGTCGAGTCGGCGCGCTTCCGCACTGCGGAGGGAGGCGTCCAGTACGATCCAGCTTGGCTCGCCGCAGACGGTGCCAAATCGGAGCGTACCCAGCTGTTTCATGGCGGCGACCGCCCAGAAACTGACACGCCTCAAGCAGGCCAGAGTCCTCAGCTCGTGTTCGTCTCCTTCGTGGGCATCAGCAGGAAGACTGATCCTCACAGCTCCCCTTGCCCCCAAAGAAGGAACCGCGCAGGAGGCCCCAAGCGCCGTATTTCCGGGGCGTGGGGGGCGGGCGTCGAAACCCCAGGCACCCGGGGCAAACGCGAGACTCGCGTAAAGGCGGATGGCATCTCCCCGTGAAAGGCCGCGCCATTTCTCTAGGAAGATGATTTCATCGCCCTCCCCGCATCCAGCATGGCACTTGAAGCGCCAACCGCGAGTCGTTTGGAAGGCTGAGAAGGAGGGGTTTGTGTCTTCGTGCAATGGACACGGGGCCGAGCGCTTCGCATGGGCTCCCAGTCCGATCTGCGCGAGTAAATCCGGGAGCGGCAGGCGCCACTTGAGTTCCAGAATGTCGTTCATGATTTTAAACGTCTTCTCGTGGACCGTCAGCCAGGGAGCGGGGTGGAGACTGGGCTTTCCAGACGGCTGGAATGTGCCGAAGCCCTCCCGGGCTGCATGCCGCGTTTAGATGCCCGACCTTTGGATGTGGCTCTCCAGGAGCGCGCGTATGCTGGGGATGTGCCAGAGTCTGCGCCCCCGCATCGCGTGCTGCTTTTTGAGGCAGGCGCTGCGGACCAGCCCTTCGGCGGCGAGCCTGTAGAGGTGCGCCCGGCTGATTCCGAAGATCCTGCGGATCTCGGCGTGGCCCGCGTACTCGGACCCGGAGTAGGCCGAGGCGGGGGTGTTGTGGTGGAGTTGCTGGTGGCCGGCTTCGGCGGAGGAAGCCCCGTATCGGTTTGAATCGGAATGACTCATATCGCCCCTGATGGTGCGGCAAGAGTCAGAATCGCGCGAAAGGGAGCTTCCTCGGGCTTTCCCTTATGCGTTGCAGAGGAATCCGCGTAGCCGCCTCAGAGGGTTTGGTAAGGCACGCCTCTGGCGATCTCGATCTCGCTCATCCGTTTCATGTTAGGCGTTGTGCCTAGGAGCAGAAAAAGGCGTCGTCTCAGCTTGTTTTGAGCGATCAAACTCGGGGTCGTCATGAGTTCGAAAGCCTCGATCAAAAAGCTCAGCCGGGACTTTCTGGCAAGATCGCCCCTGCAAACTTCGGGATAAACTTCACCATTCATGCACCTTTCGAGCCAGGGAATGGAAGTCTCCCGCACCGGCATTGGTTCACGCGAAAAGAGAAGCCCCGCTGCGAGTTCCGGATGCTTTCCGGTGATGCAGTTCTCCAGCAGTACGCTTGCAAGCGAGCGCAGAAACTCTCGAAGTGCGGCCCGTTTAAGTTCCTCAAAACATTCGGGATCAATATTATACGCCCGCGGAGCAGTCGGATAGATTTCGTCCAGAATGGCCTCTTGGTCTGCGGTGAGCACGCGGGGAAGCCATTCTCTTGAGTCGGAGGACGGCAACGGGAGGCAGTCGTTTTCAATCCAGTTTCGGTAGCCCTGTGGTAACTGGGCCTGGCGCTGTTTGTGTTCTTCCGCCAACGAGGCCAGCCAGATCAGGCTTTTTGAATCTCGGGATTTCCAAATTCCGGTCAAATATTGGTCTGCTGGGTTCCATTCAAAATGAGATTGGGTGAACTTCCGACCACACAGGCTGAGCTCGACTTTCTCAACAAGGGTGGCCGATGCGGGAAGGTTTGCGACTTCTTTGACGGAGGCGTGTTTTTTGTAAGCCATACTCCCAGTAATCGCATCAGCTTTCCGCCTAGGCTGGATGTGTCCCGAACCTTAATGGACAACCGCAGACAACGCAGGCGCAATTCAGGGGGGGCTAGCTACACTCCGTAGCGCGGCAGCTGAGCATTTTATAGGAGGAAGTTCCCTCCAGAGCCCAGGGGTTGGATGGGTGCAAAATTCGTAAAATTCGTACTTTTTGCGCTGTGAAAAAAGAAAGGGAACCGGTGCGGATGATGGCTTCAGAGAATCCGTCCGAGGGAAGCAATCGCCGCCCTCAACCGATCGGCTTCATGGTGTGTGTAGGTTTTGTGGGCCTCGCGGGAAGAGTGGCCGGCGAGTTCCTGTCGCAGCTCCTCCGGCACGCCGGCGTTGGCGAGTGCGGAGACGAAAGTATGCCGGAGGGAGTGAAAGGAAAGGGTTGTGGTCGTCCGACCTGCGCTGCGGCCTGCGCTCTGGCCCCGCCGAAGCACTTCTCCGCGAATACCTGCTTTCTCCATCAAGCGTTTGAACTGCCCTGAAAGTCCACTTTTGCCTCCCGTATACATGCCCGTGAGTGACGCAAACACGGGGGCCTTTCCGATGCCTCGGGGTACGGACTCCAGCCAGTGCCTCAATTCCGGATGGATGGGAACCGCAACTCCCTTGCCTGTCTTGGCAGTTTTGACCTTCAGAAAGCCCGACTCCAGATCGATGGCGTTCCATTCGAGGTTGGCGATGTCTTTGAGGCGCAGTCCGGTGAGGACGGCAACGAGCACGGCTCCGGCCCAGTCGGTTCCCTGCCCGGCGTGCACGAGAGCGCGCACCTGTTCGAGGGTGAAGACGTCGCGTTCGCCCTTTTCAGCGTCCCGGAGAGCCTCGACGCCGATGCAAGGGTTGGCGGGGATGTAGCCCTCGCGACGTGCCCGCTCGAAGGCGGTGGAGAGGACCTTGATGAGACCGTTCACAGTAGTGCCTGAGCGGCCCTGTTTGTGGAGGCTTTCCCTCCAGCGTTCGATATCGGAGGGTCCGATGGCGCCAAGTGCCATGCCGGCCTTGCGTCCAAGAAACGCCAGGAAGCTGTCGCGCACCTGTTTGTATTTGAGTGAGGTTTTCTCCGACTTGGCGCCCTCCTTGATGCGGATCCAGTGTTCAAAGAAGTCGCTGACGCTGGCGAAATGCAGGGGCTCGCCTGTGGCCTGTTCGAGGAGTTCGCCCATGACCTTACGGATTTGCACTTCGGTCATGGCGCCGCGTTTGGCGGTGATGGCGGTTTTTTCCCATTCGACGGCCATCTGGAGGGCGAGTCTGCGGTCGGTGGTACCGGTGCTCTTTTGTTTGCGTTTTCCATCGGCGCCGCGGAAGGCAGCGAACCAGAACGGAGAACGGGAACCGGGCTTCTTGAGGATGCTTGCCACAGCTTCAACAAAAGCTTCAACAGCCACCCCTGTCAACGGTGTTCCTTGATGTCTCATTTACAGAGATATACAGGTGCACAAAGAAGTGCGACTCGAAGTGTGGGTTCGAGTCCCACCACCGGTACCAGTTATTGCAAGTAGCTTTGGGAGAATGCTTTGTTTATAGAGCAACTCTCAAAGCTGTCTGCGGGAGCATGTAAACATTTAAGTGCCTCAATAACATGGGTTAATGGTCGTAAATGCTCTCCAGGTGTGAATAAAAGTGTGAATAGATCCACCGAAATCCTCCTCCGTTCTGGGTGTCCAATTGCGTCCCAAAAGGCAGGCTACATGTCTCTCTGAAGCGACTGCGCAGCGGCCTTCGTAAGGACCAGGTTCCGAGCGCGCCCCCGCCATGCCTGCACAACATGGAACAGAAGGCCCGTATTACCCTGGCACTCGCGACAGAGGTATCTCCGACTCGACGGTTTCCGAAGCCGTGTATCCTCGGAGGTTAGCGGGTCAGGAGTTCAGCACGAATCCAGAACGGATCCTTGCGCAGATCCAATACCGCATACACCACTACTGCTGTTTCGGTTAAATCGTAATAAATTCCGAAAGGGAACCGATTGGACAGCATCCTGTAAAATCCGAAGTCCATTTTGTGAATGCCATGAAACAACCGTAGGCTTTCAATATCCGAAAGGAGCGAGTCTACAAAGTAGTCCCCGATCCCGATTTCCTGAGACTCATAGAAGGCTTTTCCAAGCTCTAGGTCCTCCGCTGCATCCGATAGGACGAAAACGGGCTTCATGAAGCCGACTGCTGAAGCCGGGTTCGGAGCTCGGACATACTTAAAAAGACACCTCCACCAGCCTCGACCTTGGCCCTTCTTGCACGAAGAACATCGCCATGCCACGCACAAGAATCAACAGAGTCATCCGAGCGCAATGAATCCCAAAGGATTTCAATGGTTTGCAGCCGCTCACTCACACTCATTTGCTTGATGTCTGAGATGGCAATCATTGGGGATAGGGTACCAAACCTTCAGAAACTTCACAAGAATAGAGGCCTAAAGGTCGGGCGCGTCATTCCTGAAGGCAGGGGCCTGCCAGACGCTCCCCCCCCTTACGTCAGGTCAATGTGGATGTTCAGGCCGTTCTCCTGCGGTACCCTCGGTTCCGGCGGCAGCGTCTTGATCAACAGCGGCACGAACGTTTTTGGATCCTCCTGTGCCAACCGCACCAGGTACTCCACGCCCCCAGCCTGCTCAAACGCCATCTGGATCGCCTCACGGATCGTCTGGTTCACCTTGTTCGGCGTGCCCTTCGCCCGCCCGCCCCAGCGCGTTCCCTTGGGAGGCCTAGGCGGGACTGCTGGGCCGGAAGAAATGGGGGCAGTGAGCGAACCGGACGGAGCAGTTGCCGCCACGGCGAAGTCAGGCAGGTATTGGACATGTGATGTCACACCCCTATTTCGCCACTACTTTAGCGGAAACTCCAGCCTCAAACTCCGTTCATTCCCGATAAATCAAGCTCTCTGGGGCACCTAGCCCCTATCCCCTCTTGGAGGTGTAGCCTCCAACCCTCCACTACGTTCCGTCGCAGGGACTCGGTTGTAAATTTAGCGCGCCCCACGAGATACTGCGCGCGCACGAACATCGGAAACGGGGGCAGGAGCAACGTCTATCAATAAGCCAGTGGAGCGTTGGGATCGCTCAGTTTCGCACCCTCCAGCAGAATTGTGCAGGGTCAGCCTTTTCACCTACTTTTGCGCCCCGAAGCATGATATGTACCGCAGCCTCGAACAGCCCGCAAAAGCCCTAGCCACGCGGCGCACCGCACAAAAACGTGAAAACTCGACTTCAGATAGTCACTGCCCTTTTTTTGACGCCTTCCCTGCTTTTCGCTGCGGATCCCGTGCCTGCAAATGCACCCCTTGATTTCTCGGCAATGCGACTGGAAGTCGAGGCGATCGCCAGTTTGACTAATCTTCCTCAGTACGAGGTCGTGGAAAGGACGGACTCCAGTCCAACCCTGAAGCCCATTCTCTACGCCGGCCCGGAGTATCAGGGCAAACAGACAAAGGTTTTTGCATGGCTTGGGCTTCCCGAAAACCCAAAGGGCAAGGTGCCTGCTGTCGTTCTGGTGCACGGAGGCGGCGGGACCGCGTCCAAGGCTTGGGTCCAAAGCTGGAGGAAACACGGCTACGCCGCCCTCAGCATGTCGATGGAGGGACTCACAGACGAATACAAGAGGCTGCCCGAGGGCGGGCCGGCACGGCCAGGTATTTTCGGCGACTCGGCCTCTCCGATCAAAGACCAGTGGATGTACCAATGCGTCGCCAACGCGACACTCGCCGCGGCCCTGCTCAGAAACCTGCCGGAGGTTGACCCCGGCAAGGTCGGTATCGCAGGGTGCTCTTGGGGTGGAATCATCACCTCCACCGTGATCGGAATCGACAACCGGTATGCCTTTGCGATTCCCGTCTACGGATGCGGCGGGCTAGACGCCATTCCGAACCACTACGGCGGCACCCTCGGCAGCAACGAGGTCTACAAAAGGGTTTGGGACGCCAACCTGCGTTTGGACAAAGCGCGGATGCCGATTCTTTGGCACTCCTGGCCACAGGACACCCATTTCTCCATGGATGCCGTCGCCCGTTCGCGTAAGAAGGCAGGCCACAGCGAGTCCCTGCTGTGCCTTGTCCCCGGCATGGGGCACGGGAACTTGACGGATCGTGCCGAATGGTTCGCGTTTGCGGAAAGCGTCCTCAAAGAGGGCCGGCCCTGGATTCGGGAGAAGTTCGCAAGACTCGAGGACGGAAAGGCGCAAGCCGCCTTCGATTCGACCAGACCGCTGGAATCGGCTGCACTCGTTTCCACCACTGACACCGGACACACCGGCGCTCGCCAGTGGATCTCCACCCCCGCCCGCCTGACCCAGAAAGAGGGTTTGTGGGTGGCAGATGCGACCGTTCCGAAGGGAACAACCGCCTGTTTTCTCAATGTGCAAACCGGGCCGCTCACTGCCTCCTCCGACTACTTCCAAGTTGAATAACCGCGCCACTTTGGAGCGCTGCCCCCAAGGGCGCCCCAATCTTCCTCGTATCCCTATAAAAGCGAGCTGCTTCCCAACGCTAAGCCCCGGGCAAAAATCACCTTGAAACACGCACTCCTGCTCCTCGCCACCGGTCTTTGCAGCCTGTCTTCCAACGAGCCGCCAGAGCCACCAAATCCAACCGCCACGGATACCGGCGAGCGTGCACTCGGCTTGCAGACAATCAAAGGAGGCGACGTCGCCATGACGTTCGCGGCGGACGGAAAACCCGTGTCATTCACGCGTGGAAACGGGACGAACCTGATCAACACCACAAACGCAGGCCCCGGCTTCTACCTAACGACAGGCTCGGGAGCCGATGAAAAAAGCATCCCTTTCACCTCCCTCGAGTCGAAGGACGGCAGGATGCTCCTCAAAGCCGCCGACAACACCCGCGTCACCTTGAGCGTGCATGCGGGGAACAGCCACATTTCCTTCCGGATCGAAAAAATCGAAGGGATTCCCGAGGTGTCCGAACCTGTCTTGAGGTTCAAGACCACCTTCAACAATGTTTCTCCCGAAGTAGTGCCGCTCGATTACATGACCGTCGTGGGGGGGATCTGCGCTCCCCGTCGCGTCAGCACGGACGTCTCCTGGCCTTTTTTCTGGAAACGTGGCGACACGGATCCGCTCGGGGGCTTCGCCTTTTTTGTGCCGCTCAACGAGGAGGACCACAACGAGTCGCTCTTGCGCATCTGGACGGAGGAAGGACTGCCGCACCCGAGAGTCGAGGGCACATGGACCTACGCACGGGCCAAGGCGTGGGTGAAGGAGTGGCAGGAAAAATTTACCGAGACTCACACCCTGTCCCTGAGCGCGGAGAAACCCGAGGATCTTGATGTCCTGTTTGAGTACGCCAAAAAGCTGAAGGTCAACCGGCTCTATCTTCACACCGACACCTGGCGCGGAGCCTATTGGGTGTACGACCGCGACCCGCTGTCAGTCAACAAATCGGTATTCCCTCGCGGCGAAGCAGACCTCAAGGCGTTTCAGGACAAGCTCAAGGCAAACAACATGGACGCCATGCTGCACACCCTCTGCTACGGATTCGGGCAGGAGGGCTCGCAATACATCGGCAAGGGCAAAAAAACCGACCGCCGCCTCGCACGTTGGGGCAAGGGCACTTTGGAGAAACCCATCTCGGCCACCGACACCACCCTCCTCTTCCGCCCCGACCCGGGGGTCCAATACCCCGACCCGGACTCGTCCCTCCCATGGCCGAAGAGCTACCCTGCGTTTTTCAGCCGGAACGAAATCCTGATCGGCGACGAGATTGTTCCCTGCAAATTTACAAACACCGATCAAGAGGTGTGGACGCTGACGCTCGACCAGCGCGGGGCCGCCGCGACAAACCATGAAGCAGGCACGGAAATCATCGGACTACTGAAGGCCTACAATCAGAACTACTATCCGAGCAGCACGACCGACCTGCCAGAGATCACGGCGAGGAAATACGCGGACTTTTTCAACAGGCTGGGCATCCAGCACAACGAGTTCGACGGCGGGGAATGCCACAGCGACGTGCCGTGGGGATTCCCCAAATGGACAATGTTTGTCTACCAGAACACGGACCATCCGATGACCAGCAACACGTCTGGGGGCGGCCCAAACCCATGGGACCTGGTTTACAGGTTCAAATCCGGCGGCGCGTATATTCTGCACAAACGCGGCGGCGGCTACGCCGGAATGACGCTTCAACGCGAGGGGCGCCCCTCCACCGGTCCGATCGAAAACCACTTCACCCTGGCCAGCGGCGCAGCCGGCGACAGTAAGGGTTTCATGATCAAAAAACCGGAGCCCATGTTTGGAATCTTTCCCAAAACGATCACCGAGCATGGCTTGGCTCCCCTCATCGCCGACCAGTTTGCCACGTGGCGGGAATTGGCACCCAAGCTGCCTCCGGACCTTCGCAAGCGGATCTCCGAGTCCTATTCCCAAGACAAAACTCCCTTTCCCTTGGATCCGGGTCCGGCCGTCGCCAAAACCGTCTTTGAAGCCAGACGAAAGGAGGGCGGCTACGAAATCCAGCCCTTCTGCATCATGGTCCGTGGGAAAGAGGATGTAGAGTGGAAGACCGTTCAGGAATACGGCACTCTCATGCCGCGCCAGTATGTGGGCACCGGCATGCACCTTCGCTTGGAAAACCCCTTCGCGCGCCAAGCTCCACACTTCCTCATCCGGGTGTTGAACGGCTACACCGACGGCATTGTCGGGCCCGTAGCCAAAGCCACCAAGGAAGAGTTGAGCAAGGACATGCAGGGCTACCTGATCGGTGCGGGAGCAAAGGTTGACACCGCGGCTTCAGCATCCGATGCCACCCCGAACTCTCCACCGAGGGACACGTCGGCAGCGTTGTTGCTGCAACCCAAAGCAACACAAATCACCAATCCCGGCAGGCATCGATTCGCCGATGTCGGCCCCGCCCTTGAGCTAGCGTTTGACAACCTTGTCGCACCGGACACGCTGCCCGAGGCTGAGCCTGCTGCCGCCGCCGCACCAACATCTCCCCAGATGCCCACACCCACGCCGGTGGAACATTTCCAGACTGACGGCTTCCCGAGTTTCCCATTCCAAGGCAATGCCCAAAATGCGCGGGGAGTGGCTCTCACTGTAACAGGCGACGGCAGCGGCGCCTTGCTGATTGTCCAAGTCGGTCAACACAAAGACTATGTGGTCGCGATCGACTTCACCGGAAGAAGGGACCTCTTTATCCCGCTCGGCGAGGTGGCCCGCGCCACCGGAGGCTGGGGAATGCGCTACCACTCCCGGGGCGCCGGCTACGGTGCCTTCAAGACAGTCTCCATTGGTTTTGCCAGGGTTCCCGTGAACTCCTGCGCGAGAGTCCTCGTCGAAAACCTTCGCATTGTGGGAGAGAAGCCCTCCTTCATCAAAAACCCGGTCATCCACACTGGCTCAGGAGCGCTCTCTGTCCGTGGTGAGGTCAAAACCGACGAGTATCTCTGGTACAAAGGAGGAGACACCGTCGGAGTCTACGATCTGAACTGGCATCTTTTGGAAAACCTCCCCGCCACATTGAAGGATTACACCGTGGACACGGGCTTCTCAGACATTTGGATCGAAGGTGAAAGCTCCAACCCGACCCCATGGTTTGATGTGCAATTCATCACAAAAGGAGAGGTGACGCGCCTGGAGAAATAGGCCCCGCTCACTAGGGGGCCTAAGCCGTTACTTTGTTCCCAACCAGCGGACAGCGTTTTCCACGACACGCAGCGGTTCGGCCTGCCTGAAGACCGACTAGGTTTCGTGGCACGGCCTGAGATAGAACACCCGCCCCTTTCCCACCTTCCAGACACAACCGCAGCGGAAGAACTCACGTTTGTCCCATTTCTCCTCAAACACCACCTCGTCGGGCGCGGGGATGTGGAAAGGATCGCCGTACATCTCGGCCTGAGGAATCTCCCATTGGATGGGAAGCCCGGCCGTTTGGCCTCTCGCACCGGCCCCCACGTCCTCAGCCTCCAGGGCGCTCAAGCCTGCCGGCAATCGCGCCAGAGGCCTTTAGCGCGCTCCGCGACGATACCGCGCGCGCGGGTTCCGGAAACGGGGCGAAAAGCGATTCCTACTGCTGTCACTGCGCATTCATTTTCTGCGACTGGCTGCGATTGCTAGGGCCCGCTTGCGTAATTCCTCCAAAATCCGTAGCTTTTCGGCTATCGGGCGGGCTGCCAACTGTGCCCGATAGGCCTGTTTGCTTTTGATGATCTGGGCGATTTCAAAGGTCATGACTCAAGGAATTGTTGCTCAAATTTCCTCCAGCTTCCAGCGAGTGTGTGCCGTTCAAGAATGTTCTGGAATCGCTCCAAAGACAGCGCGCCCGACTCTATAAATTGTAACAGTCGCGCTTTGTCTTTTGGACGCCCTGTTTGGAGGGCGATAGCGGCAAGATGTTCGGCCGTAAAAACTCTCGTTTTTATTTCCTCAACCTCAACTTCCACTGCTTCCGCAAGCGCCTCCTCCACCAGCGGTCCGGTAGGGGGTAGAAATTGAACAGGCCAATCCGCGATGATCAGGTACTCACCCTCAATTCGCGCCCCACGCTCGGTGAGATATTTGAACACAGGCTCAGGGCTGATCAGCAAACTCCCCGGCTGTGCCTGGAATGAGATAAAAATGTCCACGTCCAGGGTGGCAACCGGTTCAAGGTAGAAGGTCGCGCCGACGGCCCCCCCAATGGCGTAACGGTCAACAACCCCGTCTGCCTCCATTGCGTTTATTTCCAAGAGTACCGTTTTTAAGTCCATCGCAAGGCGCAGTGTGGTCTGGTCTGGGAGTCATTGCAACGCGCGGGGGATCTTCGACGGGGACCAATGCCGCTATCCTCAAGGGCTGCACAAGCCCGACCAAAGGGTTCTCACCATGCTTCCTGGGCACACGAAAAATACCGGCCGTCTCCCCAAATCAGAGGCCGCGTTCTTTCGCCCTCCGGCTGGGGATGCTGAACTTTAGCACTCCCCGCGGGATTCGCGCGCGTTGTCCGATTTAGGCAAAATCGAATTTGGCCGCTCCACACGAGGAAGTGCCGTCGTCCGACGCATCGCATCAGTCAGAACCCAGCGAAAGGATTCCCCAAGAGAGATCACACTCTCTCCGCTTCCCTAAACCGCTCAAAATTCGGAGCCCGGCATTCGTCTCTGGCGGCAAAAGCCTCCCTCCACATCAACCGGTTCCGAGAAGTTTGAACCGCCCAGTTCTTTGGATAACCACGCGCTTTTGCCACCAGGTCGAGTTGCCAAAACTCCTTTGCCCACTCAAGGCACTCCTCTTCAGTGGACACCCGAAGTCGGTACTCCATAGAAACCCGATCCCCCCATCCCGGAAGCAAGGTGTCGCCCGGTTGCGGCCATGGAAGACTGGGGTTTGGGTCTGTCTCTACGGTGCTGAAAACACCGCCTTCACCGGCTTTATCGCTTTTGTCCCCTTCGGTTTGATAAACTGCCAGGGCATGCTGCGATGGGCATCCTTCGTACCGACCAGGTTCCGAGCATTCCTAGACAACATCGAACAGAAGGCTGGTATCACCCTGCTACTCGCGACAGCAGGATCGCTGACGCGATAGTTTCCGAAGCCGTGTTTCTTCGGAGGTTAGCGGGCCAGGAGTTCAGCGCGAATCCAGAATGGATCCTTGCGCAGATCCAATACCGCATACACCTCTACTGCTGCTTCAGTTAAATCGTAATAAATTCCGAAAGGGAACCGATTGGACAGCATTCTGTAAAATCCGAAATCCATTTTGTGAATGCCATGAAACAACCGTAGGCTTTCAATATCCGAAAGGAGTGAGTCTACAAAGTAGTCCCCGATTCCGATTTCCTGAGACGCATAGAAGGCTTTTCCAAGCTCTAGGTCCTCCGCTGCATCCGATAGGACGAAAACGGGTTTCATGAAGCCGACTGCTGAAGCCGGGTGCGCAGTTCGGAGATACTTAAAAACACACCTTCTCCAGCCTCAACCTTGGCTCTTCTTGCACGAAGAACATCGCCATGCCACGCAAAAGAGTCAACAGAGTCATCCGAGCGCAATGAATCCCAAAGGATTTCAATGGTTTGCAGCCGCTCACTCACACTCATTTGCTTGATGTCTGAGATGGCAATCATGGGGGCAAGGTACCAAAACTTCAGAAACTTCACAAGAATAGACGACTAAAGGTCGGGCGCGTCATCCCTGAAGGCAGGTGCCTGCCAGACGCGCCCCCCTAAGTCAGGTCGATGCGAATGTTCAGGCCGTTCTCCTGCGGTACCCTCGGTTCCGGCGGCAGCGTCTTGATCAACAGCGGCACGAACGTCTTCGGATCCTCCTGCGACAACCGCACCAGGTACTCCACGCCCCCAGCCTGCTCAAACGCCATCTGGATCGCCTCCCGGATGGACTGGTTCACCTTGTTCGGTGTCCCCTTCGCCCGCCCGCCCCAGCGGGTGCCCTTTGGCGGCCTAGGCGGGATTGCTGGGCCGGGAGGAGTTGGGGCAGCGAGCGAACCGGACGGAGCAGTTGCCGCCACGGCGAAGTCAGGCTGCCATTGGACATTTGATGTCATACCCCTATTTCGCCACTACTTTAGCCTACGAGCGAGCAGGAGGTTGAATAGCCTCCGCATTTTTCAACGCGTCCCCCCTCCCGTTCATTGCTTTCCCTCAATTGTAAGCCAGCTTTCAATCCGCTTTAGGCATTGAAAGAAAACACGCAATTCCTTTCAATGAATCATGGAACGCGGTCTCGCCGGTCACTATCTTCCCATTTCCTCCACCGGCGAAAAGGCCCGCGCATTTGTTCCGGCCCCCCTCCCTCCCAAGCCACCCTTAACTCTGAGCGGACCGCTCGAAACGCTCCTCGACTCGGCTTCCGTGGCCTTGGGGCGTCTGGACGGTCTTTCCCTTCTCCTACCGGATCCGCGTCTTTTCCTCTACACCTACGTCAGGAAGGAGGCCGTTCTCTCCTCCCAAATCGAGGGCACGCAGTCCTCCCTTTCGGACCTGCTCAAGCACGAATTCGAAAACACGCCCGCTGCCATCGAAGCCGATGTCACGGAGGTTTCCTGCTATGTCGCCGCCATGGAACTGGGCCTTGCCAGGCTCCGCGAAGGTGCTCCTCTAAGCCTCAGACTGCTGCGCGAAATACACGCCTGCCTGCTCTCCCATGGCCGAGGCAGCTCCAAGGAACCAGGGGAATTCCGCCGGAGTCAAAATTGGATCGGAGGCTCGCGCCCCGGCAATGCGACCTTCGTCCCTCCTCCTCCGGACGCCTTGCTGGAGGCCCTGGGCGCCTTGGAAAAGTTTCTGCACGATGATCCCGTAAAGACCAGACCTCTAGTTAAGGCAGCGCTGGCACATGTGCAGTTCGAGACCATTCACCCCTTTCTCGATGGAAACGGGCGCCTCGGCAGGTTGCTCATCACGCTCCTACTGTGCGCCGAAGGGATTCTTTCACAGCCGCTGCTGTACCTGTCCCTGCACTTTAAGCAGCACCGCTCCGAGTACTACCGGCTCCTCCAGCATGTCCGGCTCACGGGGGACTGGGAGGAGTGGCTGGAGTTCTTTCTGCAAGGGGTGGTCCGCACCGCCGAGTCCGCAACGCTCACCGCGCGCCGCCTGCTGGATCTGTTTCAGAATGACCGAGAAAAGCTTCACGGCGAATCCGCGACCGTTTTGCGTTTGCACGCGCAGCTCCAGCAAAAGCCGGTCCTGTCCGTTTCAGCTGCTGCCCGGGAATTAGGGGTAACCCATCCAACAGCAACCAAGGCACTGAGGACCCTCGATCAAAAACAGATCGTCTCGGAAATCACCGGCTCCGATTACCGGCGCGTCTACACCTACACCCACTACCTGAAAATCCTCAACGAGGGGGAATCCACTTTGGATTGATCGCGCAAGTACAGTCTTAGCGAAGTCGAACTCACCTGGCTGATCGCCTCTTAAATTTGCACACGCGGAAGACTGGCTCCCGGAATGGAACGAGGAGTTAACCAATCAGTTGTCCGATGGCTTCCTTAGGCAGCTAAGCGCCTCCAAACAGGGGGCAATGAAACTCATACGACCCCTTCTGGACGCGGGGCTGATCGTCAAACACGGGACTGCCAAAACACGCCGCTACTTCTTGCCATAAGCAACATGGGTCCGTTGATTCAGCCTGAATAATGATCACGGCGATCCAGACACCAGTTGGCAGATGAGATGAAGTTGTCATCGCTTTTAAGATCGCGGGATCTCGCGCCGCTCGACAATCTCATGTCACCTACCAATTGGCCGGCGCAATCCGCATGAAACACGGCGGCAAATCAGGCGCTTTAAAGCGGCTCTTTGCTATCGCTACTCTTTGGAAGGGGCGCCGGGATGGTGTCCTCGGCGTACTCGAGAATGTCCCCGGGCTGACACCCTAGGTGCCTGCAGATCGCCTCGAGGGTACTGAACCGGATCGCCTTTGCCTTGCCCGTTTTGAGGATCGAGAGGTTGGCCATCGTGATATCTACCGCCTCCGCCAGTTCCGTAAGGCTCATCTTGCGCCGTGCCAGCGCTACGTCCAATCGAACAATGATCGGCATGGCCGTTAAATGGTCAAATCCTGCTCTTCCTGAAGCGCGACTCCCTGCTCCAGCCCCCAACCAACGGCGAGCAAGAGCATGCCGACGAGAAGATATTCTACATAAAATCCAACACTGAATTTTTCAAACAGGCCGCCCTCCGAAGGAGTCTCTTCTCCTGCTGAGGTCATCGTCCCATTCACGCTGAAGCTGACGAGGGGCGCGCGGTGATTCACGTTTTCAGAAGTTGTTACGGATACGCTTCCGAGCGAGGTTCCTGTCTTACTCAAAACCTTCGGCGCTTTTTGGCCCTTACCGCCGGAAGGTTTGAAGCTGAACATCCCGAAAATGGTAATGACACCCAGCCAGCAAATGGCCTGGGCATTCCGCACGCTTAATACAATCCCCTGGCTGAACTCCACGAAAAGACGCCGCAGGATCCAGAGGGCATACACCCACGTTGCCAGCGTAAGCATGGACAGTGCGACAATCACCGGATGCTGTATTCCCGCCGAGTCGAACAGACCGCGCAAAACCGGGGTCCGCGGGTCGTTTGTTTTAAAGTACAAAAAAACCGAGACAATCACCGCTGCGACGGCACTCAGGGCCAGAGTCAATGTGCAAAGCAGGCTGCCGATCCTGCCAACCTTGCGGACGCGATCACGTTGGGGGCACCGGCCATGGGGGAGAGGAGTTTGAGCTTCGTCTTTAGTAGGCACAGCTCTTTTCTATCCGAATCATACTGTTTATCAATAAATATTTATTGTTTTTCTAAAGGCTCCACTCCACCTGCTCCAGCGCACCACACGCAAGTGTTCACGTTCTTTCATTTTCTCAGCGAGCAACGAGGAATACTCCGCTCCATATCGGAACCTCAGCAGACGCAAATGACACCGGCAACCTGTAGCTGAAAGAAAATGAACCCTGACCCCTAGTTCCATTCACTCTACCCCGCCGCTCAGACTGGGCGCTCCGCTTGACGACGCCCAGCTCGGAATGCAACCCACATTCTTATCGCTTATTTACAGGTACACATTATCACAATAGTTCATGCACCCCACCGAACGAGCGACCTGGGAAATCCTCGTCTCCGAAAACGCCTCCGCCGAGCGCTCCTTCCAGCTGAGCGAGGGCTCCCTCCGCGTTGGCACCTCCCCCATCTGCGAGGTCATTGCCACCTCTCCCGGCGTCGCCCCGCGACACGC
>CANFTB010000054.1 GCA_947449735.1 Chthoniobacteraceae bacterium
GGAATGAGAAGGCCGGCCCATAAAATCAAGCGCTAAACGATTTTCGGGCTCTCGGCCCCCTTGCCCGGGTTGGAATGTCTCGATTTGTACGCCGGAGTCCTCTGGCGGCCCCGGGCGGGCGCAGTCGAGCATCGGGCTTCCGCCCGGGCTGAGCGGGCCTCCGGAACCCTTTAACGTCTTCCAAAGAGGGATTTTTTAGGAGACTTTCGAGGAATGCCCCCATTTGAACCTCTCACCCGCAGCGATGCGTTGGACGCCTGGAGGGAGTTTCTGCCAAAAGTGCCCTTGTACGCCAGCACTCGCAATGCCGTGCAGCCCGGTCACTCCAACGTTTCGCGCCTCGGGGCGTGCATCCGGTTTCGAACCTTGCTCGAGGACGAGGTGATCCGGGACACGCTGGAGCGGCATGCCTTCGGTGCTGCTGAGAAATGGCTGCAGGAGATTTGCTGGCGCCGCTACTGGAAGGGCTGGCTTGAAGCGCGGCCCGCGATCTGGACGCGCTGGAGGCAAAGGGTGCGGACCCTGCGCATGGAGCTGCCCGCTGAACGGCTAGCGCGGGCTGATGCGGTGGCGGCTGGCGCGAGCGGCGTTGCCTGCATGGACTCGATGGCACGCGAGTTGATGGAAACGGGCTACCTGCACAACCACGCCCGGATGTGGTGGGCGAGCTTTTGGATTCACGTCGAGCAACTGCCCTGGGAGCTCGGAGCGGACTTCTTTTTCAGGCATTTGCTGGATGCCGATCCGGCGAGTAACACGCTCTCCTGGCGTTGGGTGGCCGGCTTGCATACTCCGGGAAAGAGCTACTTGGTCAGGCTGTCGAACATTGAGAAATACGCGTCGCATTACCTGGCCGGTGATGCAACCGGCAGTGAACGGCTCGCGGATGGCTCTGTGGTCACGACGGTGCCTGAGGATATTGATCCTGTTGCCGTGCAACCGCTTCGTCAGGCGCCGGCCTCTTTCACCCCCTCAAGCAAAAGCTTCGGGATCTGGCTGCACCCCGATGATCTTGTTCCCGAAGTGGGTCCGCTTGCGGGTCTGTCTCCAACCAGCATCGCTGCCTGTTTCAGCGAGCGTATCTACCGCGAGACTTTTCAGCTGAGCAGCCGCCGGATCGCGGGCCTGAAGGTTGTTCTGCGGGACGCACTAGAGAGGGCCTCGGCGCACTTTGGATGCGCGACGTTAGAGCTTGAAGCCGACGATCCTGCGGATGCGCTTTGTTCGTGGGCCGTTGAAAATAAACTGTCTGAGGTGGTTGCACTGGCACCTATGGTAGGCCCGGTGCATGACATGCTCGCTAGGCTCGAGCGCCTTCTCGAAGCAGCCGGAATCCGGCTCACTCTTCTCCGACGACCCTCCGATGCCACAGCGTTCTCGTTTGTGACCGCCGGATTCTTCCCGTTCTGGGAAAAAATGCGCAGGCACCTAAACGAGGTTTATATTTAATGACACCCGATCTCAATGGTGTCGCTACCCCGCCTGCTTCGGCGCACCCAGCTAAATGAAATGAAAGCCGTTGTATTCGCATTACTGCTCACCACGCTGACGACACTCAATGCGGCAGAGGCCGGTTCCGCTCAAAACGTCGGCAATATCCGGATCGCGAAGTTCAAGGGTGACCGCACAGCGGCCGTCTCCATGACACTCGACGACGGCCTGCGCAATCAGGACGATTTCGCGGTGCCGCTGCTCAACAAATACGGCATCAAGGCGACGTTCTACGTCATCCCTGGGCTGACTCCTGAAACCAACGAAGAGGCAGCGAAGAAGAAGCCCGGTGACCATGGCGGCATGAGCTGGCTCCGTCTCAAGGAACTGGCGGCGCAGGGTCACGAGATCGCCAACCACACGTGGACGCACATTCCACTGACGAAGACCGAGGACGGGCAACGCGTCGACCTGGAGCCTGCGAAGATGGACTTCCAGATCGGCAAGGCCTACGAGGCCATCAAGGAACGCATCGGAATCGCTCCTTTCACGTTTGCCACGCCCGGGAATGCCAGCAGTGACGCTGTCCGGGCTGCCGGACATCAATACCACCCGGTTATCCGCGAACGCTGCGAACGCTTCGGCGCCTGGCCGCCCACGAGCAGAGATTTCACTGCAGCCCAGGCCAACGCGACGCTCGACCGTTACCTCAAGAAAGGCGAAGCAATCGTGTGGATGATGCACGCCGTCACCGAAGGCTACAATGCATTCTCAGGTCCGGACGTCCTCGAGGATCATCTCAAATATCTCCGGTCGAAGGATGATGTGCTCTGGATCGACACCTTCGCCCGTCTCTCGCGCTACGCTATGGAAAGAGATGTCGCCAAGCTGACCGTTTCGACCTCGGCAGACCGCGTTGAGTTCACCTTGGCGTGCCCCCTCGATCCCGGCGTCTTTCATGACCCGCTGACGATCGTCATCCCGGCCAACCACGCCACCGAAGTCCATGCGCGGTATAAGCAAGGCGGAGAACAACTCCCGATTGAGGTCCATTCTGACAAGATTCTCGTCCAAGCCGCACCTTCAGATCAGGCGATCGAAGTCACCTGGCACAGCACCGCAAAATAATTCATGAAAACTGCTACTTCACTCATTGCACTTCTCATTGCTCCGCTGGCCTTAGCCGCGGACGCCGGCGATCCCTTCGCCAAAGTCCTCGATGGCAAGGCTCCGGCGATTACGAAGGAACTGATCGCTCCGCCCGCGGGCATCACGGTCCGCCGGGTGCTCTTCCGCATCCGCGACAAGAACGAGGCCTATGCGGTCATCGCGACTCCGAACACCCCCGGCAAACATCCTGGCATCCTCGTGCTGCATGGCTCTGGTGGCAACGCCGAGGAGGAAAAGGCCATGGCCTGGGCCCAGCGCGGCTACGTGGCTGTCGCCCCGGACATGCCGGGCCTCTACAGTCCGCTCACCCGCGGCGACCTTCCGATGTCCAAAGGCTATGCCGACGGTCGCTACTCGATGCAGCCTGACACCACGAAGAGCGTGATTTTCGACGGTATGCTGGCGGCGATGAAGGCCCTGGACCTTCTGCGCTCGCTGCCGGAGACCGACACCGCCAATGTCGGCGTCGTCGGTGTCTCTTGGGGCGGCACGATGACGACAATGGTCTGCGGCCTTGCCGGCGACAAGGTGAAGGCTGGTTTTGCGATATGGGGCAGCGGTTTCTTCGACCTCGGCAACTGGCGCGGCGGGATGCCCTCCGCCGGCGCCAAGCCCGGCGCTCTCGCCGCCAACATGACCGCCGAGGAGCGCGAGCGCTGGCTTCGCGACCTCGACCCCGGCCGGCGCGTCCCGAACATGAAGGCTGCGTTCTTCCTTGCGGGTGCAACCAACGATTTCTTTGGCTGGCCCGAGGCCGTGCAGGCCACGCTTGACGCCATTCCCAGCGAGAAGAACCACTTCTACGCGCCGAACAACAACCACAAGGCGCTCATCCCCGGCGGCACCGTCTTTGAAGGCGTGCAAATTGATCCGAAGCACCCGCAGCTCGTTGGCAACCGCGCCAACTGGCTGGCGATGGAGGTGCCGTATTTCGAATATCACCTGAAGGGTATCGGCAAGCCCCTGCCGAAGGTCGCGCTCGCTAAGGGCAGCAACGCGCGTCTCGCCCGCTTCACCGTCGAGGCGCCGCATCCGATCATCAAGGCTGAGATCTACTGGGCTGCGCCTTTCGCTTCCGAGACCCTCAAGGATCAGACCCTGCTCGCCAAGGCCGTCGTCGATCGCAAGTGGAGCGCCGTCCCGGCGGCCAAGCAAGGGGACACCTACGAGGCCTCCATTCCCGGAGAAGCCGCTCAATGGTTCGCTCTTATCTCAGACGAACGCGCCGTATCCGTCTCGAGCGACATGGTGACGATTGATGCGAAATAGCCGACGGGCTTGCCTGCCTGTTCTTATGCCGATGGTAGCGTAGCCCCGCCTGCCGGGCTAGAGGCCGCCGTCCGCTTGCGTCCGGCTTTGGAGCGCAACCACTCGAAGGCGAGGTAGGCTACGGGTGTGGTGTAAAGGGTCACCACCTGCGAGAGCAACAACCCCCCGATGAGCGCAATGCCAAGGGGGCGCCGCATCTCGGAGCCGACTCCGCCGGAGAGCGCCAGAGGCAGGCTTCCAAGCAGCGCCGCCAGGGTCGTCATGGTGATTGGACGAAACCGCGAGACGCATGCCTCGTAGATCGCCTCCCTCGGAGAAATGCCCCTGTCCCTCACCGCTTCCACCGCGAAGTCCACCATCAGGATGCCGTTCTTCTTCACGATCCCCATGAGCAGGATAATCCCGATGAAGGACACCATCGAAAGCTCCTGTCCGCAAAAGAGAAGGGCCAGAAGCGCACCCAGTCCCGCGGAGGGAAGGGTTGATAGAATGGTGAGGGGATGAATCAGGCTTTCATAGAGAATCCCGAGCACGAGATAGACCGCAAGCAGCGCCCACAAGGTGAGTGTTGGAAGCGTCGCGAGGGAGGCCTGAAACATCTGCGCCGTTCCTTGAAAGCTTCCCTGGACACTCTCCGGAAGCTGGATGCCCTCAATCGTTTCTTTCACGCGTTCCGTTGCCTCTCCAAGGGACATGCCCGGAGCGAGGTTGAAGGAAACCGTGACGGCCGGAAACTGCCCCTGATGGTTGACGGAAAGTTGCGAACTCGTCCGGTCAAAGCGCGCGACACTAGAGAGGGGAACCAGTCCGCCGGACTGCGAGCGCAGATAGACTTTTTGAAGCGACGCAGGGTCCTCCAGCGCGTTGGCCTCCCACTCGAGGACCACCTTGTGCTGGTTGTAACGTTTGTAAATGTTTGCGACCTGCCGCTGGCCGAAAGCGTCGTACAGCGAGGCGTCAATTTCCGCCATGCTGACCCCCAGTCGTGCCGCGGCGTCCCGGTTGACCCGCACGCTCATCTTGAGCCCGCCCGTCTGCTGGTCGCTCGTCACATCCCTGAGCTCCGGTAGCTTGCGAAGCGCCCCGAGCACCTTCGGAGCGGCGGCGTTGAGTTCCTCCAAGTCCGGCGATTGGAGTGTAAACTGGTACTGTGCCTTGGAGGATCGGCCGCCGACGCGCACGTCCTGTAGCCCCTGGAAGAACACGCGGACTCCCTCGATCTGCGAGGTCTTCTTTCTCAGGCGTCCGATGACCTCCTCGACGCCGGATCGTCCCTCCTCAAGCGGTTTGAGGGCGACGAACATGCGCCCCGAGTTGGGCGTGCCTCCCAGGCCTGACGTTCCCATGTAACTGCTAACCGTCGCAACTGCGGGATCCTCGAGCACCATGTTCGTTGCCCGTTTTTGGAGTTCCATCAAGGAGGCGAAGGAAATGTCCTGGGCGCCCTCCACCACCCCCATCATCATTCCCGTATCCTGCTGGGGAAAAAAGCCTTTTGGAACCCTTCCGTACATCCAACCTGTGGCTCCGATCGTTCCCGCCGTGACGAGGAGCATCAGAATTGAGTGTTTCAAAACCCACCGCAGGGTCGATCCGTAGACGGCGGTGATCCAGTTCAGCGAACCCTCAGCCATTCTTTGAAAAAGGTTTTGTCGAGCAGGATGACGTTCGTTCCCGAGCATCCAGGCGCACAGGCAGGGCGTGAGAGTGAGCGAGATCACCGCCGAAAAAACCACCGCCAGGCTGAGTGTGACGGCGAACTCGTGAAAGAGGCGGCCGATCAGCCCGCCCATCATCAGCAGGGGGATGAACACTGCGATCAGCGAGACGGTGATGGAGATCACGGTGAAACCGATTTGCTTGGCGCCCTTCAGAGCCGCGGCCATGGGTGTGTCTCCCGCCTCCAGGTATCGGAAGATGTTTTCAATCACCACGATCGCATCATCCACAACGAACCCGACCGAGATCGTGAGCGCCATCAGCGACAGGTTGTCCAGGCTGTAGCTGAGCAGATACATCCCCCCGAAGGTGCCCGCAAGCGCTAGGGGCACCGTGATGCTTGCGATGATCGTGGGACGCAACTGGCGCAGAAACGCGAAAATCACCAGGGTCACAAGAACGATGCTCAGAAGCAGCGATTGGAGAACATCCCGAACCGCTGCGCGTATGGTGAGGGTGCGGTCGCTTTGAATTCCGAGGCGCACGGCCGCAGGCAGCCAGGTCTGGAGCTGGGGCAGCAGCTTCTTAATGCCGTCCACGGTCTCGATGACATTCGCATCAGACTGTTTGTACACGGAAATCAGGATTGCCGGCGTTGTGCCCGCCCAGCCTGCTACTTTGGAGTTTTCAACGCTTTCGAAGACCTCGCCGAGCTGCCCGAGAGTGAGCGGTACTCCGTTGCGCTGGGCGACGACGATGGCGGCGTAATCCTCCGCTTTGGAGAGCTGGTCGTTTCCATCAATGGTAAACCGGAGCGTGTCGCCCTCGATGCTTCCCTTTGGCAGCCGCTGGCTGGACTGGCTGATGGCTTGCCTCACATCCTCCATTCCGAGTCCGCTGCGCGCGAGAGCCTCGGGATTGACGCGTATGCGTACCGCGGGCCTGGAGGAGCCGCTGATGCTGGCCTGGCTTACACCCTCCACCTGGCTAAGCCGCTGGGCCACGAGCGAGTCTGCAAATTCAAACAGCTGGTTGATTCCGAAGAGCTCCGAGGTCAGCGACAGAATCATCACCGGCGAATCCGACGGGTTGTAAGTGCGCGCGTAGGGAGGGTAGGGCAGGTTTCCGGGAAGGTCGGCCTTTGCGGCGCTCACGGCGGCGCGGACGTCCTTGAGCGCTCCGGCGATGTCCCGGTTGAGGTCGAACTGGAGGGTGAGGCTGACCGCTCCGGCGGTGCTGACTGAGGTCATCTCCGAGACGCCCGCCACCTGCCCAAGCTGCCGCTCCAGGGGGGCTGCGACCGTGGCCGCGATGGTGGCTGGATCTGCCCCTGGGAGGGAGGTGCTGACCTGGACCACCGGAAAGTCGACCCGTGGCAGGGGAGCCACCGGCAGGAATTTGTAGGCCACGATGCCCAGCAGCAAGAGCCCCATCGCCAGCAGCGAGGTGGCGACTGGACGTCGGATGAACGGCTCGGAAAGGTTCACTGCGCGCGGGGTTGCGGCGCCGGGACGGCCTCCGTGTTTTGACTCGAGCCGAACCATCCTGCGCAACGCCGGGAAAGGCGGTTGAGAAAGAGGTAGATTACGGGCGTCGTGTAGAGGGTGAGAAATTGGGAGAGGAGAAGCCCTCCAACGATGGTCACTCCCAGCGGTTTTCGAAGCTCGGCTCCCGTGCCGTTTTCAAAGGCGAGCGGCAGCGCCCCGAGCAGAGCCGCCGCCGTGGTCATCAGGATGGGGCGGAACCTCAGAAGGCACGCCTTGTAGATGGATTCCTCCGGCGGAAGCCCGAGTTCCCGCTCTGTCTCGAGCGCGAAGTCGATCATCAGGATCGCGTTCTTTTTTACGATGCCGATGAGCAGGATGATCCCGATAATGCCAACAAGGTTCAGATCCATTTTGGCCACGAGCAGGGCCAGGAGTGCGCCCACCCCGGCAGAGGGCAGGGAGGAAAGAATCGTGATGGGATGGATGTAGCTTTCGTACAAAATCCCGAGAACGATGTAGATCACCACGATGGCTGCCAGCAGCAGCCATGGGGTGCTCGACAGCGACGCCTGAAACTCCGCGGCGCTGCCAGTGAACTCGGTGGAGATCGTCTGCGGCATCTGGATCTCGCGTTTGACCGCCTCGATGGCCTCGACGGCCTTGCTCAGCGAGCTTCCTTCCCCGAGGTTGAACGAGAGTGTGACCGCCGGGAACTGGCCCTGGTGCTGGATGGTCAGAGGTGCAGCAACGGTTTTGAGCGAGGCAATTGTCGAGAGGGGAACCATCGCGCCCGTGGTGGATTTGACGAAAATCTTCTCTAGGGATTGAGGCTCGAGTTGGAAGGCAGGGGCGGCCTCGAGAACGACCCGGTACTGGTTGAGTTGGGTGAAGATGACGGAAACCTGGCGCTGCCCGAAGGCGTCATAGAGCGTGTCGTCAATCGCCTGCGTGTTTACATTGAGGCGGTTCGCCTTGGACCGGTCGATGTCCACCCGCACCTGCATGCCGCCCGTTTGCTGGTCGGAGGTGACGCCTTCGAGCTCAGGCCGGGTTTGAAGCGCCGCAACAAGGGTCGAGGCCCAGCGGTCGAGTTCCTCGTCATCCACGCCTTGAAGGGAGTATTGGTACTGGGTTCTGCTGAGCCTACTGTCCAGGCGCAAATCCTGAACGGCCTGCATGAAAAGCGAAACGGATGGCAGATCCGCCATCGCCGCTTTCAAGCGGGTCATGACCTGTTCAACGTCTGCGCTCCTCTGGGATTTGGGTTTGAGTGCGATGTAAAGGCGCCCGGAATTCGACGCCGGGTTCAATTGGCTGCCTCCAACAAAGGAAGCCACGCTGGCGACATCGGGATCCTTTTGGACGCGCTCCGCCACCAAGGCCTGTTGCTGCGACATGGCCTTGAAAGAGATGCTGGGCGCAGCCTCCGTGATGCCCAGGATCAGCCCCGTATCCTGCTGGGGAAGGAGGCCCTTGGGGACAATCTGGTAGAGGAACAGGGTCGCAACCAGCGTTCCTAGCGTGACCAAAAGTGTGAAGGTTTGGTGCCTCAGCACCCAGCGCAGGCCGACGGCGTAGGTGGACCGAATCCATTCGAAAAAGGATTCGGTCAGTCTGAACAGCTTTCCATGCTGGTCCGGCTGTTCCTGCTTGAGCAGGCGTGAACACATCATCGGAGTGAGCGTCAGCGATACGACTGCCGAGACGGCCACCGCGGCGCTGAGAGTGAGGGCGAATTCGCGGAACAGGCGGCCCACGATTCCCTGCATGAAGAGCAGCGGAATAAAGACCGCGACCAGCGACACACTGAGCGAAATCACGGTGAATCCAATCTGGCGGGAGCCCTTCAGCGCGGCTTCCATCGGGGAGTCGCCCTCCTCCAGATAACGCACGATGTTTTCGATCATGACGATGGCGTCGTCGACGACGAACCCCGTGGAGATCGTCAGCGCCATGAGGGTCAGGTTGTTGAGGCTGAACCCTGAAACCTTCATCACACCGAAGGTTCCAATCAGGGCCAGCGGAAGGGAGACCGCGGGAATGACTGTCGCCCACAGCTTTCGAAGAAAGAGGAAAATCACAAGAACAACCAGGGCGGACGCGAGGATCAGCGTGAACTGGACGTCGTGCACCGAGGCGCGAATGGTTTCCGTGCGGTCGTTGAGCACGGATACCCGCACCGACGGGGGCAGCGAGGTCCGGAGCTGCGGCAGCAGTTCCTTGATGCGTTCGGCGGTGGAAATGATGTTCGCCCCCGGTTGGCGCTGCACATCGACTACGACGGATGGCTTGCCGCCCACCCACGCCCCCTGCTTGTTGTTTTCGACATGGTCGATCACGTCGCCGACGTCGCTCAGCCGGATCGGGGCGCCATTTTTGTAGGCGATGACCAGCGGCCGGAACCCGGCTGCGGAGGGAATCTGGTCGTTGGTCTGGATGGCGAAGGCCTGGCGTTTGCCGTCGAAGCCGCCCTTGGGCGCGTTGATGTTGGAGGTGGCAATGGCGCTGCGGACGTCCTCCATGCTCAGTCCGAGATTCGCCAGGCTGGACGGGTCGACCCGGATGCGCACCGCCGGCTTCTGGTTGCCCTGAATGGTGACCAACCCGACGCCGCTAACCTGGCTGAGCTTCTGCGCCAGGATGGTGTCCGCAAGGTCGTTGACCTGTTCGAGCGGCAGGTTGTCTGAGGACACCACGAGGGTGAGTATGGGCGGGTCCGCGGGGTTGACCTTGCTGAAGATGGGCGGTGAGGGGAGGTTGCGCGGAAGCACCCCGCTCGCGGTGTTAATCGCAGCCTGGACGTCCTGCGCTGCGGCGTCGATGTCCCGCTCAAGGCCGAACTGGAGGATGATGCTGGAAAATCCGTAGGAGCTCACGGATGTCATCGACTGCAGCCCGCTGATTTGTCCGAACTGGCGCTCCAGCGGGGTGGTGATGGAGGCCGCCATCACCTCGGGCGCGGCGCCGGGTGATCCCGTGCGGATCTCGAGCGTGGGAAAGTCGACCGCCGGTAGGGCCGAAACGGGAAGCAGGCTGTAGCCTAGAACGCCCAGCAGGATGAGTCCCGCCATCAGCAGCGCCGTTGCAACCGGGCGGCGGATGAATAGCTCCGAGAAGTTCACGGCTTGGGCTTGGCGGCGCCCGATTCAGCCATGCGCGACTGTGCCTCCGGGCCTTTCTTTTCGCCACCGCCGGAAGCGCGGATCTTTGCGCCCGGTTGCAGGCGGTACTGGCCGTCGACGACCACGCGGTCACCCGATGACAGCCCCGACTCAATCAGAGCCATGCCTTCTTCGATGCGGCCGACTTGGAGCGGGCGCAACTCCGCAGTGGATTCAGGGGTGACGATGAATGCGTAGGGGCCGCTCGGTCCCTGCTGCACCACTTGCGCCGGGACAACAACCGCGTCCTTCTTGATGCTTAGGCGCAGACGCACGTTCACGAATTGCCCCGGCCACAGCTTCAGGTCTTCGTTGGCGAAGGTTGCCTTGATGCGGATGGTTCCCGTCGAAGGATCGATTTGATTGTCGATGACGCTCAGTGCGCCTTCCGAAAGACGGGTGGTATTGTCCTTTGCCACGGCGAGGACCTGCAAGGCCCCTTTATCAGCCTCGGTCCGGATGGATTGGAGCTGCTGCTCGGGCAAGGTAAAAACCACGGAGACAGGCTGCATCTGGGTGATTACCACAAGTCCGTTCAGGTCCTGGGCGCGCACGACATTGCCTTCGTCCACGAGGCGCAGTCCGGCGCGTCCCGTGATCGGGGAATGGATGGAGGCGTAGCCGAGTTGGACTTGGGCCGCTTCGATCGCGGCGTCGTCGGACGTGAGCGCCGCTTCCAGTTGTTCTACCAGCGCCTTCTGCGTGTCCGCTTTTTGTGCGGTCCCTGCCTTGTCGGCGAGAAGAGCGAGGTCTCGCTGCAGGTCGCGTTTCGCGTTGGCGAGCAGGGACTCGTTTTGTTTGCGCTTGGCCTTAGCCTGATCCAGCGCCGCCTGAAAAGGGCGTGGATCGATTTGGGCAAGGAGCTGGCCCGCCTTGACCTCCTGGCCCTCAGCAAATGCAACCTTCTCCAGCTGCCCCTCGACTCGCGAGCGGACTACCACGGTGTTGAAGCCCTGGACCGTTCCCAGACCATTCAGATAATGCGGCAGATCTTTGGTTTCGACGAGTCCCGTGACGACCGGTGCGGGAGGGGCGCCCTCGGGGCCCTTGGGCGGAGCCGGCGCGCCGGGCTTCGCTTTCTGGATGAGTGCGGTTGCGGAGGCATAGAGGCCTGCGACGGGCGGTTGGGCTCGGAAAAACCACAAGGCTCCGCCGCCGGCGCAGAGCAGCACAAAAATCAGGGTCTTTTTCATCCAAATTCCGACGGGGTGTCCAACAGGTCCTCCCAAACGTCGAAAGGCTCCGGTTGGAGACCAGAAACACAGAGGGCCGCTTCAGAGGGGGGAGATATCTAGTCAAGTAAACCCGCCGGATGTAAAAGACAAAGGTTCAATGAAGCCTACTTTTCACAAAAAAGAGGCCTGACGCTTCTTTTTCGAGTCCACCGGAGGAGCCTTGTCGGAATTTGTCTCCTTCTTCCACGCGGCCTGCGGCGCACGCTGCTCCGGGTCGTGCGCCGGTTCCATCGGGCTTGTCACTGAAGGCGCGTTTTCGCACGATGAGGGTATGAAACTGACACATCTCGGACACGCCTGCTTCTCCGTGGCCCTTCCGAAGGAGTGCGGGGGGGCGCGCCTTCTCTTCGATCCCTTTTTGACGAGCAATCCGCTCGCACATTCCGCCGGACTGAGCTCGGGCAAGGTCCAGGCGGACTATGTGCTGATTTCGCACGGCCACTTCGACCACATTGAAGATGCGGTTGCGATTTTGAAGCGGACGGGTGCGAAAGTAGTCGCCGCCTACGAGATCTGCGACTGGTTGAAGGCGCATGGAGTTGCCGAAGAGCAGGTGCTTCCAATGAACATCGGAGGGACCCTGCGCTTGGACTTCGGCACGGTTCAAATGGTTGCCGCGGTGCATTCCAGCACCCTGCCTGACGGAGCGTCGGGCGGTAACCCGGGAGGTTTCGTGGTGCGTACAAAGTCGGGGGCGTTTTACTATTCAGGGGACACAGCGCTGACGCTGGACATGCAGCTGATCCCGCGGAAGGGGCCGCTCAGGTTCGCTATTTTGTGCGTGGGCGACACCTTTACCATGGGGCCGGAAGATGCCCTCGAGGCTGCGCGCATGGTGGAATGCGACGAAGTGGTTGGAGTGCACTACGACACATGGCCGCCCATCGCGATAGACCACAAGAAGGCAAAGGCGCTGTTCAAGGAGGCCGGCAAGACCCTGCACCTGCTCAAAGCGGGTGAGGAGATGACGTTCGCATAGGCGTCTTTCGTTATGTGATTGTGACCGCGGGCTGGATCCCTCTCCGCCGCGGGCCGTCCCTTTTTAGCGCAGCAGTTCGCTGATCCGGCGTCCGGCCTCGATCACGAGGGGGGCGTGTTTCTCTTCGGCTTCCGCATCCAGGCGGGGTGCGGGTGCCGTGATCCAAACCGAGGCGCACACGCGTCCTTCGGCATCAAAGACCGGTGCTCCCAGGCAGCGGAGGCCCTCCATGGTTTCCCCCAGGTCCATGGCATAGCCCTTGCCCCGGACCTCGCGCAGATGCGCTGCGAAGGCCTTTTTGGAAGTGATGGTGGCGTTTGTAACCCGTACGAGTTCCATCTGCGAAAGAACGAGTTCGAGCTCGGCCTCCGGCAACCAGGCAAGCATCACTTTTCCGGGCGCACCCGCGTGCAGCGGGCCCCGCGCGCCAGCCTCCACGTAGTACTTGAACAGACTGAGGCCGATCACCCGTTCCAGAACCACGCAGTCAAACCCCGACCGGATGCCGATATGCGCGGATTCGCCCGTGGAATCCCGCAGGAGTCGCAGGGTTTCCCAGGAAAGCTGGGCAAGGCTGCGTTCCTCGCGCTTGGGCTGCACCAGCGTGAGCAACTTTTGCGTCAGCAGGAAACGCGATCCGGAAAGATCCCGCTCTACGTAGCCGTGCACGGAGAGCGCCTTGGTGAGGCGGAAAACAAGGTTTGCTGAAAAGCCGAGTGCCTCGCGAATTTCAGCGGTCGTCACGCCTCCGGAATGCGCACTGATAAACTCCAGAAGCGCAAGCGACCGGTCCAAAGCGGGCGTTTGCACGCCGGAATCGCGGACTTCAAAGATACGCGCGGCGGCCTTCTTGTTGTTTTTAGCTGGGGATTTCATCCGTTTCGTTGGCGTAAAGACATGTCTTTTGAAACTAGGCAATCTCCAGGCCCGAAAGGCGGCCCGTGCTGGAACCGAAGGCCTCAGCCTGAGCCCCAAAGCGCTGGAGCATAGAGACAAAAAGGTTGCTAAGGGGCGCGTTGGCCTCCCGGTTGAAGGCAAGGTGGCTGCCGTGCTTGAAGCCGCCACCGGCAAGCAGGACCGGCAGGTTCGTATTATCATGCGTGTTGGCGTCGCCCATGTTGCTTCCGTAAAGAACCATCGTGCGATCCAAAAGGCGCTCCCCGTCCTCCTCCTTCGACGCAAGGCCGGCGAGGAGTCCCTTCAGCAGCCTCATTTGCTGGTAGTCGGCGTCCTCGAGCTGCTTGACCTTTTGCTCGGCCTGTCCGTGATGGCTCAGGTTGTGATACCCGTCCGTGGTGTTCTGGTTTTCATGCAGTTGAAATACGGGAGTCGCAAAAGCGTCCACCATCAGCGTGACGATCCGGGTGGAGTCGGACTCAAACGCCAGCTGCGCCATGGAGAGCAGCAGTTCGAACTTTTCAAAGAAGAGCTTCTTGTCCTTCAACTCCGGAGGTTCAGCCTGCGCGGCCTCGGGCTTCGGCTTTGACTCCCACTCTTTTGCCGTGGCAAGGCGCTGCTCGACCTCGCGCACGGATGTAAAATACTGCTCCAACCGGTCCCTGTCGCCCTGCGGCAGTGAACGGCTGAACCGCTGTGTCTGCTCGAGCAGCGTGTCCAGAATGCTGCCGCGTTCTTCGAGGCGGTGCAGTTGCCTGTCGATCTGGCTTTTGTCGCCTTGCAAAAACATCTTCCGGAATACCAACAGCGCGCTTTCCTCCGCCGGCAGCAGCACTCCGTCGCGTGTCCACGAGAGGCTGCGGTTGGCTCGGTCGATGTTCACTCCCAAGTTCAGGGATGCGAAACGCGTCACCTGGCCGATTTTCTCCGCCGCAAACTGGTCCAGCGAAATCTGGTTGCGAAATCCGCTCTTTGTCGGGCCGCGCGCCGCGGTCAGAAAACAGTTTTCAGTGCTGTGCCCGCCGGCGACTCCGGGATGGGAGAGGCCGCTGAAAACAGTGAAGTCCCGCCGGTACTCTGATAGCTCGCGCAGATAGGGAGACGCATCGTAATCCGGACCGCTGCCAGCGGGAAAAAACAGTTTTGGAAGCACGCCCAGGTTGTTTGAGATGAGCAGCATCCTGCGCGGAGTTGCCGGGGCGGAGGCCCGGCTGAAGACCGGCGTCATACATTCCAGAAGCGGGAGGGCCAGCGTCACGCCGGCGCCTTTCAAAAAAGACCGGCGGGCGATCGATGCGGACGGAGAGGGGACATGGGGGGCAGTCATGAGTTCGCAGTGTTATTGGCTGCCGGGGTTTCCAAGAAACACAGGGCTTTGAATCAGGCCGAGCAGAAGGTCGCGCACACGAAACTCTCCGGGCGCGCAGGAGTCTAAAATGGCCTCGATTACGGGCCTGTCTGAAAAGCGCACCGGTGTTCCCGTGGCGTATATGGTGAATTGATGAAGCAAGTTGCGCCCCAGTTGGCGGGGGTTTGCCGCAAGAATCGCCTTCAAGTCGCGGACACTTTCAAAGCCCCGGCCATCCAGCAGTTTCCCGCTGGCATCCACCGGGACCGAGAGTGTGTACGCAAAGTCGTGCCCGGCCCGGTCTATGCCCTTCACGGCATCGCCCTTTTCCATTCCGCGGTAGCGGGCGCGCCAGCCCCCGACAATGTCAAAGTTCTCGAGCGCCAATCCCACCGGGTCGAACGTCGCATGGCACGCGGCACACGATTTGTTTTGAGTGTGAGCGGCGAGCAGTTCGCGAATGGTCGTGGCGCCTCGGATGTCGGGCTCCACCGCGGGAACGCTTGGCGGTGGTGGAGGCGGCGGCTGTCCAAGCAGGCGTTCCATCACCCAGGCCCCTCGCACAACGGGAGACGTCGTGGTGCCGTTTGCCGTGACCTTCAAAATCGCAGCCTGTGTCAGCAGCCCGCCGTACGGGCTGTCCGCGGGAAGCGAAACCTTTCGCACGCGTGAGCCGGAGAGGGGGGGCATCTGGTAGTGTCTGGAAAGACGGTCGTTGGCGAATGCGAAGTCGGACTGCACAAGAACGCTGGACGGCAGGTTTTCGCGGATCATCGCGCTCACAAAAGCGCGGGTCTCCATTTCCATGCTTTCCACAAGGTAGTCGTCGAAACGGTACTCCGGGTACAGCCGTATGTCGGGGTCGTCCCGGCGTACGTGCCGGAGGTTCAGCCAGTACGCTGTGAAGTTATTGATAAAACGCTCAAAACGATTCCCTGCGATGAGACGCTCCGCTTCCCGGCGCAGCGTTCCTCGATTTCGAAGCTCGCCACGCTGTGCAAGAGCGCAAAGTGTTTCATCCGGACGCGTGTTGGTGAGGAAGTATGAGAGACGCGAGGCCACGGCAAAGTGGTCGCCCGCCTGAAACGGCTCGCGCACATAGAGAAAATGCCCGGAGCAAAGGATAGCCTTGTATCCGGCTAGAAGCGCCTCGGAAAAGGCGTCTCCCTTTTCAAGCCGGCGTAGCACCAGCGCCTCGAACAATGCCATCTCCTCCTCGGGAATACCGTCACGCACTGCGATTTTCGCAAAGCGCCGGAGCAGCCGTTTCGCCTCTTCCCTGGGTTCGGAAGGTGTTCCGCCGAAAGCCTGTTCGTCGAAGAGAACCTTGTGCGACTGCGGCGGCCACGAGGACGGAGCAAGAGGTCCCTCAACCTCCAGCCATTGAACCGCGATGCCCGGCTGGCCGCCGGCCGGGAAGGGGGGATAACGGTATGTCGGCCCGCCGCCGTTGATGTTGAATGCCAGCGGCACAGGAAGTCCCAGTGGACTGTATTCAAAGGTCTCCTTCTCCTTCAGGAGCACCGTTGTCTCGTATACTCCGGCCTCCGGTTGGATGTCTAAAATTCCGCCGGTCGCGCGCACGTCACCGGAAACATCCGGTCCCGAGGGTTTGCGGGCGCGGAATGTCATCGGTTGCGGTGCATCGGCGGGAGAAAGTTTGTAGCCCGGCAGTTGTTTCACGGCCCGCGCAGAGAAGCGCACCCGGTACTCGCCGGGAACCTTTGCCACAAATCCCTTGGGATAACCGAAGTAGGGCCAGTGTGCCGACCGGAACAGGGCCATTTCGAGTGTTTCATCGTGATCCAGCTTTGCCGTCTCCTCCTTGGGCTGCTTCGGGTCGATGACAGCCGCCGCGGAACCCCTCGCAAAGAACATCGCTTCTTTGTTTCCGAAAGTGCTCATGGACGAAAACAGCCGGGTTCCGACAGCCCTGTAGGTCTCACTTTTCGCCGGACCCGTTTGAGTCGCCATCGCTTCCCTCAAGGCCGTCTCTGCCGCATCCAGATATGCCGTCAACTGCACTCGCGACATGTCCAGCGTCTCAGTTGCCTTGTTGAAGTGGTGTCCTTCGCGGTCTTCCGGAAGGATGTCTTTAATATCCAGCAGCGGCATCTGCAGCAGGTCGCGCAGGTTGTTTTGGTATTCTTCCCTGTTAAGCCGGCGGATGGGACCGCGGCCCCGGGCAGCCACCTCATCGCGGTCTACCTTCAAAATAGAGCCGCCGAGCAGACGAACCATCTGTGCGCGGTCTTCGGCCGCCAGCGCCTCCTTTTTTGGAGGCATCTCCCCTTTCTCCATCCGGTCGTGGATTCTGATCCACCTGTCGCGCAGAGATTTGTCGTGCAGGTCCTGCGGCAGTTTGGTCAGGTCGAGGCCGCCCTTCGCTGTGTCCTTGTCGTGGCATTCGACGCAGTGGGTCTCGAGCAACGGGAACAGAACTTTGAAATCCGGCGTTTCTGCGGCGGTGGCGGCGCGACCTTCTTCCGGCAACGCCGGAAGTGCGAGGCCAAGGCAGAGTAGCTGGAGGAAGGCTTTCATGGGGTGGGTACCCGGGGATCGGAGGGGGCCGCTTTCAAAAGCTTTACCGGACCGCCTTGAGCACGTCGTCGCCCTTCTCGGAGTCATAGACGTGCACGTTTGTGATCCGCATCTCTTCCAGGCCGGATTTGGAGTCCACAACGCCCTCGATCTGGTCCACCAGTTGCGCTCTGGTGAGCCGCCAGACCACGCGCCCTTCGGAGTCGATTTCCGCTAGGAGGTCGGCGCCTTCCTCGACGGACTTCAAATGGTAGTCCCCGCACGCCACCAGTAAGTGTCCGCTTTCCAACTGCTGCGTGCCGAGCAAATAACGGCATGTCAGTCCCAGTTCCTGCGCGCTCCACGAACGTTCCATCGCTCCCTTGCCGTTCAACATGAGCAGCTGCTTGCCTGTCGAAGTGGCAACCCAGAGCTTGCCGTCCGGCAGCGGTGTCACGCCGAAAGCCGTGTGTCCGGCGGCAGTCGGCTTGAGCATGGGATCCAACAGAACCGTCTGCAGAACTTCTCCAGAGCCTTCCGCTACTTTCAAAAGAGTCCGCCGTCCGTACTGCGCTACCCAAAACGCTTTCTCTCCCGGAACCACCCGAATGGTCCGGTAGCGCGAATGCAAAGAGTCCTCGGCGAGATCGGGAAGCTGCGTCTCGCTCAAAACCTTCCCTGACCGGTCGACGACGCGTATCTGCCCCACGCCTGAGTCCATGAGCGCGAAGCGCGCCCCACCGTCTAGCACGGCGCAACTGTTCGCCTCAGTTCCTTTCGTCCCCTGCCGCGCTGGATGGGTCACCACCGGGCGCTTCTCACGGTCGAACACGGCAAGCCCGCCCTTGTGCGCATAGGCGACTCCCCCGTCCGGAAGACGCCACGCTTCGTAAATTCCCGAGTGCCCCTGCTTCGCAATCGAATCAGTCACACTACCCTGGCGGTTGATTTCGACGACCTGGTTGTCTGCAGCCAGAAGCATTCTCTCCTCTGCATGCCCCAAACGGGCGACTGCGAGAAAGCACAGAGCCGCCGCGATTCCTGCCGGCAGGACTGCGGGAGTTCTCTTCCGCCGGCCGGCTTGTGGGCTTCGGGGATGGGCGAGATGATTTGTCGGGTCTGCGTCAGGGGGGAACGAGTGGGGCATATAGCAGTCTATATCCACACGCGCTGTTCATTCATAGAGTGTTTTTGCCCCAAATCATCTGCCAGGCCGCGAGAAGTAGGATTTGATGTGCGGTAACACAAAATCCTGTAGCGAACCGGTTTTCCCCCAAGCGGGACTGCCCCCTACACGCCGCCGGGACTTGCACCTTGGTGGAACCCCGTGCCAGCATTTACGGCCCGTTTGTTCCGCTCTTCCCCCTACCTCCCCCCCTTCGTGAAAATTCTCCCGCTTGTCCCCGTGCTTGCGCTGTCCTCCGCCTTGGCGGTCCAGGCGGCATTCGTCCCCGCCAAAGTTTCGCTCCATTTAGAACAAACCGGCGCACGGGTGCCCGATGACTTTGTGGGCCTGAGCACTGAAAAGAAGATTCTTACGCGCGATTGTTTCGGCCCGAACAACACCACACTGATCAACCTCTGCCGGACTCTGGGCCCGGGGGTGATCCGGATTGGAGCCAATGGAGTCGATTCGACGTTCTTCCAGCGGGACGCCTCTCCAGAACCTGAGTCGATGAAGGACAACAAATACGTCATCGAGCCGCGGACGATCGGGCCGGCTGCTGTAGACGCCTTTTTCGGCTTTGCGCGCGCGACCGGTTGGAGGGTGATTTATGGCGTCAACATGGGAGCCAATGATCCGGTCATGGCGGCGGAAGAGTCCGCCCATGCCCTGAAGGTCGGCGGCAACCAGATCCTCGCCATCGAGATTGGCAACGAACCGAACCTTTATCCAAAGGGCCCAAACCGGCCTGGAATCCGCCCGGGGAACTGGGGGTATCCCGAGTACAAAGCTGAATTCGAGGCGAATATGGAGGCGATTCTCCAGAGAAACCCCAAGGCGCCCATCACGGGTCCGGCGCTCACAAAGAGCACGCAGTGGATGCCTCTATTCATGGGGGACTTCAAGGACCGGGTCGTGTTGGCGACCTCGCATGTCTACCCGCTTTCTGCAAAGGAAACGGACCCCGAGGCCCAGCGCTTTGCGTCAGTGGAGAAACTGCTGAGCGCGAAGTATGACGACGACTGGTTGCCAAAGCTGGAGAACGCCAAGGCGGTCGGCGTGCCTTATCGCATCGGCGAGTGCAACACCGCGTCAAGCGGAGGCAGGCGAGGGGTGAGCGATTCCTTCGCCTCGGCACTCTGGTCGATTGACTTCATGTTCGACGTCGCACGTCACGGGGGGATGGGTGTAAATCTCCATGGCAGTTTTACTCCAAACAACTATTCTTCAATCGTCTACGACAAGCAGACTGAGACCTACGTGCCAGCTCCACTTTACTACGGTCTCCTCTTCTTTAGCCGCGCCGCAACGGGAACGATGGTTGCCTCCGAATGCAAGTCGCCGGCGAACCTAGTCGCACATGCCGTGGCGGGCGGCGACGGAAAGTTGCGTGTCGCGCTTGTGAACAAGGATCTCGCCCAGGGAGTGGATGTTCGAATGGAAGGCCTTGGCAAAATGAGCCGGGGCGAGGTGCTTCGCCTGAGCGCGCCCTCTGCCGTGGCGACCGGCGGCGTCACCTTTGCTGGGGCGTCTGTTGCCGCCGACGGGACCTGGGGGCCCAGTCAAACGGAAGCGACGGCCGTCACAAATGGAGCGGCTTCGGTGTCGGTGCCCGCTGCGAGCGCGGTTCTCGTGATTTTGGAATAGGGACGTACTTCCCGTGCGGCCATCGTACTGTCCGGGAGGGGTGCTTCTAACGCTGCAACGGAAGTTCACGCGGAGCAACTGTGTCATGTGGCAAGGGTAAAGTTGGGGTTGTTGAGTAAGCGGTTAAAAAGGACCACGAGCTTTCGCATGGTGGCAGTGATGGCGACCATCGGTTTTTTTCCATTGGCGCGCAATCGAGCGTAAA
>CANFTB010000055.1 GCA_947449735.1 Chthoniobacteraceae bacterium
GATATCGATGGGAACATTCTCAACGCGAACAAGAACTTCCAAGACACCATGGAGTACGCCCTGGATTCGATCAAGGGACGGCACCACCGGATCTTCTGTGATTCCGAGACTGCAAACTCCGCGGAGTACCAGCAGTTCTGGCCGGACCTCAAGGCGGGCCGCTCCAAGGCAGGCGAGTTCAAGCGTGTCACCCGTTCGGGACGCGTGCTGTGGTTGCAGGCGGTTTACTCGCCGGTCACCGACGAAACCGGCCGCGTGGTGAAGGTGATCAAGATTGCCACCGATGTGACCAGCGCGGTGCAGCAGCGCATTTCGCTGGCGCAGATTTTGAAGGAAGTCGCCGAGAATGCGCAGACGCTTTCCTCTGCCTCCGAGGAGCTTTCGGCCAACAGCCAGCAGATGGTTGCCAATGCCGAGGAGACTTCCGCCCAGGCCGGCGTGGTGTCGGCGGCGGCCCAGCAGGTGAGCACGAACGTGCAGACTGTGGCTGTTGGAACCGAGGAGATGAGCGCGAGCATCCGCGAGATCGCCAAGAACGCGCACGAGGCGGCGAAGGTCGCGGCGGTAGGCGTGACGGCTGCGGACAGTGCTACGGACACGATTTCCAAGCTGGGGCTCAGCAGTGCGGAGATCGGGAAGGTGATCAAGACGATCACCTCGATCGCCCAGCAGACGAACCTCCTGGCTTTGAACGCCACGATCGAGGCGGCGCGCGCTGGTGAGGCTGGCAAGGGTTTCGCGGTCGTTGCAAACGAGGTCAAGGAGCTCGCGAAGGAAACGGCCAGAGCAACGGAGGATATCAGCCAGAAGATTGAAAAGATCCAGGCCGACACCCGCCATGCCGTGGCTGCGATCTCAGACATCACCGGCGTGATCAACAAGATCAACGACTACCAGAACACGATCGCCACCGCGGTCGAGGAGCAGACTGCAACGACAAACGAGATCACTCGCAACGTGACCGAGGCCGCGCAGGGCAGCACCGAAATTGCCCGCAACATTCTGGGAGTGGCCGAGGCGGCGCGAAACACTACAATGGGAGCGACCGATACCGAAAAGGCCGCGATGGAACTGGCCCGGATGGCGGCGAGCCTGCAGAGCACAGTGGCTTCCGCAAAGTAAGCGGCGGTTGGAGTGACAGTGTCGTAGGGAGGGGCGAACAGACGGTGCTTTCTGTCTTTCGCCCCGACTCTTTTGACTGTAGGTTCGCACACCAACGCCCTTGGTGCTGAAAGAAACATATTCAGCCCTGATGGTATTGTCCGTCAAACACCCCACAAACGCCCTTTTGAATGCGCCGTTTCTCTTCTAAGAATCGGCAGTCTCATCCCCCCATCCCTCAGATTCTATGCGCGCTTTGATCGTTGATGATTCCAAAACCGTCCGAATGATTCTGGGGCGCTCGCTTCGGGAAATGGGGTTCGAGGTTCTGGAGGCAGGGGACGGAAAGGAGGCGATCGAGCGCCTCTATCACGGCGAGTCCGTGGACGTGATGCTTGTGGACTGGAACATGCCGGTCATGAACGGGTACGACCTGCTTTGCGCCGTTCGCGCGAACGTGCTCCTCTCCCATATCCAGATCATGATGGTGACCACGGAGTCCTCGCTGGAACAGGTCCAAAAGGCGCTGGCTGCGGGCGCGAACGAGTATCTCATGAAGCCGTTCACCAAAGAGCACCTTCAGGAGAAGTTGATGATTATGGGGGTTATCTAGTTTTTAAACGGTAACGGCTTCGCTCTGCGCTGTCAGGGCGATGCGTGCCACATGTTCCATGGAGAAAATTCGCGTCCTGATAGTCGATGATTCTGCGGTTGTGCGGAGGGTTCTTTCCGACCTGCTTCAGGCCGACCCGCACATCGAAGTGGTGGGTATGGCGGGCAACGGGGAGTCCGGTTTGCTCAAGATCCAGCAGTTGAATCCAGACGTGGTGACTTTGGACATGGAAATGCCAATCATGGACGGCATTCAGACGCTTCGGGAGATCCGTAAGACATACGCGAAGCTGCCGGTGATCATGTTCAGCACGCTCACCGAGCGTGGTTCGGCCGCGACGATGGATGCACTTTCCCTCGGGGCCAGCGACTACGTCACCAAGCCCTCGCATTCCGGCAGTGTGCTGGAGTCTTCTGAAAAAATCCGGGACGAGTTGATTCCCAAGATCAAGGCGCTTTGTCGATCCAAGTTTCCTGCAATCGTGGATCCGCTGCCGAAGCACATCCCGGAGGTGTTTGTTCCAAAGCCCGTGCGTCCTCGGAGGGATAAAGTTGAGGTGGAGGTTTTGTGCATTGGAGTTTCTACAGGGGGTCCCAACGCCCTGGCGGAATTGATTCCTGCGCTTGGCCGGGACTTTCCGGTGCCCGTGGTGATCGTTCAGCACATGCCCGCGCTGTTCACCAAGTTGCTTGCGGAGCGTTTGGCTGTGATGTCGGGGTTGAAATGCAGGGAGGGGGTGGAAAACCAGGTGATCAAGGCGGGGGAGGTTTGGATTGCGCCGGGTGGTTTCCACATGGAGGTGGAGCGCGCGCGCGAGGGGGTGATTTTAAAGCTCCAGCAGAACGCGCCCGAGAACTCGTGCAGGCCGGCTGTTGACGTGCTGTTCCGCACCGTGGCGAAGGCCTATGGTGCGAAGACTCTCTCCGTGGTGCTGACTGGGATGGGACAGGATGGGATGAAGGGGTGTGAGGTGATTCGCGCTGAGGGCGGCCAGGTGCTCATTCAGGACGAGGCGTCCAGCGTGGTCTGGGGCATGCCGGGGGCAGTGCACGCCGCCGGGCTCGCAGACAAGGTGCTGCCATTGAATGAACTGGCTTTGGAAATATTACGGCGCGTCCGCACCGCGCTTCCTTCGCCCACGCCGAGGCCCGCTTCGAATTCGTCGACGTTTACACTATGAAAACCGCTGACTTCGACTACGTGCGCCAGTTTGTCCGTTCGCAGGCAGCGATTGTTATTGAGCCTGGGAAGGAATACCTCGTCGAGTCCCGCCTGATGGCGCTGGTGCGCAAGGAGAACTACCAGTCGATTGACCAGCTTGTAGACAAGATGCGCAACAGTCCGAAGGGGGAGTTGCACCGGCGCGTCGTGGATGCGATGACGACAAACGAGACGTCCTTTTTCCGCGACATCCATCCCTTTGAGGCGTTGAAGAAGGTGATTCTTCCAGAACTGATTCAGAAACGCAGGCCGGAGAAGCAGTTGAATTTGTGGTGCGGCGCTGCCTCCACCGGGCAGGAGTGTTACAGCGTCCTGATGACGATCGCTGAAAACTGTCCGGAGGTGTTCCAGTGGAACTTCAACTTTGTGGCGACTGACCTTTCCCAGGAGGTTTTAACCCAGGCGAAGTCTGGTGTTTACACCCAGCTCGAGGTGAACCGGGGCATGCCCGCTCCGCTCTTGGTGAAGTATTTCAAGAAGCAGGAGGACAAGTGGCAGATCAGCGAGGCGCTGAGAAGCAGGGTGCATTTCAAGGAATTGAACCTGGTGGCGGACTGGCCCTTCATGCCCATGCTGGACATCGTGTTCCTCCGCAACGTGTTAATCTATTTCGATGTCGACACGAAGAAGGCGATCCTCGGCAAGATCCGGCGGATGCTCCGGCCGGGCGGCTACCTGTTTCTGGGCGGGGCTGAGACGACGCTTAACTTGGACGACAACTTTGAGCGCGTGGTGCTGGAAAAGGCCACCTGTTACCGCGTCACCGCGGTTTAGGCTGACCGGGAGGGGGCGCGTTAAAGAAAGAGAGAGGGTGCCGCGCCAGCCGGGGACGTTCCGGATGGCTCAGGCCGCCGGTTTGAGAACCAGCTTGATCAGGCATTTTCCGCCGTGGAACTCGAAGCCGAGCGTGGTGCTGGAATCGGCGGTGTGGAGCGGTGTGCGGCATTCTGAAACAAAGGAAACGCTCGGGATAGTCATCGTGCAATCGAGGCCCAGGTCGGAGACATTCGACTTCACCGCACCCACTACCATGTTGCCTAGCTCTCCCATCACGTCACCTACGGTGGGCTGGTCGAGCTCAGCGGCGGGCATCTCCAGAACGATGCTTGCCAGTTGCATCGCCGCCTGGCTGGGGGCGTAGATGAGAACCTCCACGTTTACCTGACCGACGAAGCCGATGGAGACCGCGACTGTCTCGCCGGCTGGCAGATGCATCTCTTCAGCAGGCAACTGTTCGGTCGACAACTGGAACATGGTGTCGAAAACGTTGTGCACGCTGGACACCAGCCAAAGACTAAGCTGGTGGATCGGGGGGGGGGTGGCGCTCATTTCTTCCGAGTAAGCCCGATCAGTTTGTGTGTTAGCAAGACAAGCTGGTCCCCCTGGAACGGTTTTGAGATGTAGCCCGCCACCTTGAGCGCGTCGGCGGCGCCAAGCCTCTGCGCATCCGACTCGGCGGTGAGCATCACGACCGGGGTTGCGGCGATTTCCGGCGTCTGGCGTATTTTGGCAAGTGCTTCGAGGCCGGTCATCACGGGCATCGTGATGTCCATGAAGATGATGTCGGGCTTGTCCCTGAGGGCGGCCTCGACCCCTTCCGAGCCGTCTGAGGCGGCGGTCACAATGCAGTTGTAGGGCGCGAACGTCTTTTCAACGATCATGCGGACCATCTTGCTGTCGTCAATGGTGAGGATTTTTCGATCCATGGAAAAGGAATGTTATTTCTGTGAAACGAGGGGATTGATGAGCAAGTCCAGGCTCAGCATTAGACGGTCTGTCTGGAAGTAGAGCGTCTGCCGCTTTTCGTCGTCTCCGATGGTGAGTTTGGCAAACTCGCGGATTTCTACCGAGGGCACGCTCAGGGTGCAGTCGACGCCGGCGTCGCACAGGTTGGATTTGAAGTTCCCTCCAACGATGTTGAGCATCTCCCCCACGACGTCCTGCACGATTTCCATCGGGTCCTCCGGAGCCGCCTCCCCGAGAAACTGGGAAACAATCCATTCCGCTGCGCTCACCGGAATCCCGATCATGACGCGTCCGTTTGCGCTGCCCTTGAAGTGGATCATCCCCCAGACGCGGTCGCCCATCACAGAAATCTCGTCCCTCGGATCAAGGGGCGAGTGGAGCATGGTTGTGAACGTCTTGTTCAGGGCGTGCACGATGAGTTCGGTCATCACGACCATGTTGATCAAATCCACCCCCAGCCTGAGAACGGCGGACTCTACCTCTTCTTTCGTGCCGCCTCCCTTGCCCCTAGTGGCGATCTGAACCACACGTTTGGAGAGGTTTTCGTCCGAGAGGATGATTTCCGCGATCAGGGCGGAGTGCTTGTTGAAGCCCTGCACCAGCTTGCCAAGGCGAAGCACGTTTTCGGGAAGGGGAGCAAGTTTGAACTTTGCGAGAAGGTCTGCGGAGTCGGACATTATATAGAACTATTTGCGGGGGGCTTTGAAGCTTTGAGCCATGATTGAATCTGACTCGTCGTTTTTCGAGCAATTAAAATTTGTTTTGGGCTTCTACAAGGAGGCTTGGCAGCCCTTCTTCGAAGTAGCGCTCTTCCATGTTTCCATACAAGGAGACACGCAGGTCGCATCAACCTAGCCTTCGAATCTTGAAATGCAAATGTTCGGAATCCTTTTTAGCTTCAATGCGGCTTTTGAAGCTGTTTCCCCGGGTTGATGCGGCTGGGTCGTGTGAAAGAGTTTTTACAGCGGCCTGAGTCGTCAGATAAGGTCGACTCCTCCCCCGAGTTTTTTAATGCCGCCCCCGTTTCCAACCGACCCCGGCTTGTCCAAGTCTCAGGCACTCCTCTCCCGGGACCGGGAGTCTGTCTGGCACCCCTACACGCAGCACCAAGGGGCGGACCTGTTCCTGCCGGTAGCCTCGGCCAAGGGGGCGGTTTTGACGGACACGGCGGACAACACTTACCTGGACATGATTTCGTCCTGGTGGGTGAACCTGCACGGGCACGGTTGTGATGCGATTGCGGAAGCCATCGGCGCTCAGGCGCGGCGTTTGGACCATGTGCATTTCGCCGGCGTCACCCACGAACCGGCAGTGCGTCTCGCCGAGTCCCTCCTCGAGCGGGCGGAGCTCGGGGCGGGTAAAGTGTTTTTGAGCGACAACGGCTCCACCGCGGTGGAGGTGGCCCTTAAAATCGCGCTGCAGTTCTGGCAGAACAAGGGGTGTCCGAGGTCCCGCATATTGGCTTTGGAGGGCGGATACCACGGGGACACGGTCGGGGCGATGTCGCTGGGGCGTTCTTCGGGCTTTTTTAACGCCTTTGAGAGTTTGCTGTTTTCCGTTGAGACGGTTGCCGTTCCACACACTTGGCTTGGCCATGATCCGGTATCCGAGGAGGACCGAGTTTTGGACGGGGTGCGGAGAATGCTTGCGGAGCGGGGGCGGGAGTTTGCCGCGCTCATTGTGGAGCCTCTGGTGCAGGGCGCCTGTGGAATGCGTTTCCACAGCGAACGCTTTTTAAGCGCTCTCTGCGCTCTGGCGCATGCGTTTGAAATTCCGGTGATTTTTGACGAGGTGATGACCGGGTTTTACCGGCTGGGAACCCATTTTGCGTGCCTGCAGACGGCGTTCAAACCCGACATGCTTTGCCTTTCCAAAGGGATTACGGGCGGGGTGTTGCCGCTTGGAGCGACGGTGGTGCGGGAGCGTTTTTTTGAGGCGTTTTTGGGCGGAAGCTTTGCGACGGCTCTTGCGCACGGGCACAGCTACACGGCGAACCCGATCACCTGCGCCGCGGCGCTGGCAAGCCTGGAGCTGATTGGAGTACCCGGATTTCAGGAGCGCTTGGCGGCTGTTTCCAGCTGGCTCTCCGCGGGGGTGGAAAGGCTCGGAGCCGACCGTCGGATTGTGAAGGGCCGGGTGCGTGGAACGATTGCGGCTTTTGAGCTTGGGGGTGAGGATGCCCGTTACGGGGCGGGGAGCGGTCGCCCGCTCGCGCGCTTCGCTCAGGAGCGCGGGGTGATTATACGGCCGCTGGGAAATGTGGTGTATCTGATGCCGCCTTACTGCGTGGAGGAGAGGCAGGTGGCTCGCGCATTTGAAGTCATCTCAGAGTGGTTGGCCCGGGAGTAGAAGAGGCTTTTTGCTTTTGCTGGCCGGGTGCTTTGAACTCGCACGCGGCTTGTTTTGTGATTGGATTTAGGGCGCATGGACCACCCCTCCTCCAGGCGCAGCTTCTTGCGCACCGTGTTTTGTTCGAGCGCCGCGATGGCGTTGAACCTCAGCCCGAAATTGCGGGCTGCCCCGTTTAATGGTGAGGACAAGCACGTGCTTGTGCTGGGCGACTTTGGCAGCGGTGTTCCTGCTCAGGCGGAAGTGGCGCGGGCGATGGCCGAGTACGTCAGGCGTTGTGAAATCACACCAAGCTGGCTCTTGCTGATAGGGGACAACTTTTACGCAAACAAGTTTCTTGGCGGCGGTCTCAGTGAGGAGCGTTGGCAGTCGGGGTTCGAAAAGATGTATCCGGAGTCGGTTTTCAACTGCCCGTGCCCGGCGATTCTTGGAAACCACGACTACCACGACACACCCGAGGGGGATCTGAAGCAGCTCGCCTACGCCCGCGCGGGGGGCACCCGGTGGACGATGCCGGCGAAGTGGTACCGCATGGAGCTGGGTGACTTGGCTACTTTTTTGTTCATCGACACCAATCTCAGGAGCGTGAGTGGTTCGAAGACGGTCGCGGATCCGCTGAAGGCGCGGCCTTCTCTGAGTGCGGATGAGGAGCAGGAGCAGTGGAGGTGGATCAAGGAGCAGCTCTCGTCGCAACGCAAAGGCTTCACGTTTGTCGTGGGCCATCATCCGGTTTATTCCAACGGACAGCATGGGGACCAGGCGGAGCTCGTCGAAAAGCTGGGCCCGATGCTGGAGGCAGCGGGGGTGCACTGGTACATTGCGGGGCACGATCATGATTTGCAGCATCTCGAACTGGGCGGGTTGCGGACCAGTTTTGCGATTTCAGGGGGTGGCGGAGCCAAACTCCGAGTGCTCAAAGGAGCGTCCCGAAAAATGCCGTTTGGTGAAGCCGTTTACGGATTCAGCCACCTGCAGGTGAATGGTTCGAAGACGACGTTGCGGCATCTGGACATTGAGGGGCGCCAGGTGCATGCGGTGGAAAAAGGTGCTGATTTTCAATGGAGGGTCCTGGACGATGCGCGCTCGTAGATTATCGGACGGTCTTGCGGGGCCGTGTTTTCGGGCGGCTCAAGCCGCTTTTGTTGTATGGTGCGTGGGCTCCGGATTTCTTGAGGCAGCCGGTGTCGAAGACGCTGCCGTCCGGGCAGCGCTGCCTGAGTTTAAAACCATTCCAGCGGTTTCGGATGCGGAGCGATCCCCGTCCCAGCCTGTGGATCCAGCGCGGTTCAAAGCATGGACGCGTTCGCAGGGGGACAGCGGTTCCCGTCGTTATTCGAGTCTAGACCAAATCAACCGGGGCAACGTGTCGGCGCTCCGAGCCGCTTGGACGTACCGGAGTGCCGACGGTGCTGCTAACATCCAGTGCACGCCGGTGATTGTGGACGGCGTGATGTACGCCCCGACGCCGGGACTCGCGCTCGTGGCAGTGGACGCGCGCACGGGAGCGGAGAAGTGGCGTTTTCAGGTGCCGAAGCCCGAACGGATCCGGAACGAAGACGCGGTTGCGCGCCGCGGTCTGGTGTACTGGCCCGGCGACACGGAGAACGGGCCCAGGCTGTTGTTCGGCTCAGGTGACTGGATTTACGCAGTGGACCCTGCTGGAGGAAAGGCGGTCGAAGGTTTTGGAGCCGGGGGCCGGACGTTTATTTCAAAGGGGGCCACGATCAGCGGCGTGGTGTACCAGAATGTTTATGTCGTTGGAGGCGTGCGCGGCGGCGTGTTTGGGTATGATGTGCGGGACGGCCGGTTTTTGTGGGAGTTTTCCACGGTGGCGAAGGATGCGAAGACCGGCGAGACATGGGGGCCGGAGGCCGGTTCTGCGGACTGCTGGGGCGGCATGTCGCTTGACGAGGGGCGTGGAATGGTCTTTGTGGCGGTGGGAGCCCCGAGGCCCGACATGGTCGGGGTGGGGCGACCGGGGGACAACCTGTACTCCAATTGCGTGCTCGCGCTGGACGCGATGACGGGCGCGTACCGCTGGCACTTTCAGGATTTGCGCCACGACCTTTGGGACCTCGATGTGTGCGCGCCTCCCAACCTCGTGACCGTGGAACGCGGCGGCCGCAAATTGGACGCAGTCACCGGGCTTTCAAAGGCGGGCAACCTTTTGCTGTTGGATCGGGGGACGGGCAAGCCGGTTTTTCCGTTCCGCCTGCGCCGTGCGCCGGTTTCTAATTTGCCCGGCGAGTTGACCTCGGCGTACCAGCCTGATCCGGAGCTTCCGGAACCGGTGTCGCGGATGGAGTTCAACCCCTCCATGATCACGAAGCGGAGTCCGGAGGCGACGGACTTTGTGCGAAAGGTGGTTGAGCGTTCCCATTACGGGTTCTTTCAACCATTCGAGGAGGGTAAGCCGACTTTGTTTATCGGCACCCGTGGCGGTGCGGAATGGTCCGGAGGGGCGGTTGATGTGCCGACCGGACGGCTGTACGTGACTTCGAACCGCTGGGTTTCAAAGATTACCGTAGTGGCGAATGAGGAGCGGGAACGTGATCCGAAAGTGCCTGCGTCCGCCGGGGAGAGTCATTACGTTGCGCATTGCGCGGTCTGCCACGGGGCGCAGCGGGAGGGTGTGGGCGTGGCTCCTCCTTTGGTGGGATTGAAGGCGCGGTTGAAGGATGCCGATGTGCTGGCGCTGTTGCGTACGGGCAGGGGCTTGATGCCGCCGAACCTTGTGCTGAGCGAGGGTGAAAGAGGCGAGTTGCTGGATTATCTTTTCCGGCGCAACCAGCCCGGAGTGTCTGCTCCCGCGGGCGGGTCGGCCCCAAAGTACACGTTTGGCGGGTACCAGTTTCTTGTCGACCACGAGGGGTATCCGGGGATCGAACCGCCATGGGGTCTGTTAAACTGTTTTGATTTAAATACGGGCAAGGCGCTTTGGCGTGTGCCGTTGGGGGAGTTGGAAGAATTGACCAAACAGGGAATTCCCAAGACAGGTTCACAAACCCTGGGGGGGGCAACGGTCACCGCCGGCGGGTTGGTGTTCGTGGCGGGCACTCAGGATGAGAAGATTCGCGCCTTTGACGCGGATACTGGACGCGAGTTGTGGGAGGCGAAGCTTCCTTTTGCCGGCACGTCGGCGCCGGCGGTGTACGAAGTCGAGGGCAGACAGTACGTGGTAGTGACGGCCACGGGTGGCGGACGCGTGGGCGGAAAGTCGGGGATGGGGGACGCGTATGTGGCGTTCTGTCTGCCGTGAGGCAGATGGACCGGTGGTCGGATTTGTACCGGAGGCGGAGATTTGTGCGTTGGCCGGGGATGGTGCGTTGCAGGCTGCTTTGAAATCAGCTTGGATGCGGTCGCCGGCGTTTGCGTCGCGACTCCCCTCATGATTCCTACCTTCATCTCCACTTTACGGATGCGCGCCCCCGGAGGCCGCTCGCTCGTGTTACACCCACGGATCCAGCCTCTATGAATCCTCTCCTTATTCTCGGATGCGGCATGGCCGTGGTTGTGGTGGGGATTCTGGGATTGCGGATGCACGCGTTTCTGGCGCTGGTGATCGGGGCGTTCGTCGTGGCGTTGCTGACTCCCCACGAGGCGCTGCGTGCGCATGCGGACCAGAAGGTCGCGCGTGCCGAGTGGACGGTGAAGAGCGCCGACAAGTTTGTGGCGAAGGCGGCACCCGCGCGCGTGGTGGAGGAGTTTGGGCGGACTTGCGCGAATCTGGGGATTCTGATCGCGATGGCGACGATTCTGGGGGAGGCGATGATGTTGTCGGGGGCGGCCGAGTGCATTGCGGAGACGCTGCTGCGCTGGTTCGGAGCGAAGCGGGCGCACTGGGCCTTTTTTTCATCGGCGTTCCTGCTTTGCATACCGGTGATGCTCGACACGGTGATGTATCTCTTGGCGCCGCTGTTCAAAGCGGTCGCGCGGAGGACCCGTCGCGACTATCTGCTTTTGGTGATGTCAACGGTGGCCGGCGGGACCATCACGCACTCGCTTGTGCCTCCGACGCCGGGGCCGCTTTTCGTCGCGGGTGAGCTTGGTGTTCCACTCGGTTTGATGATTGGAATGGGGAGTCTCATCGGGCTTGGAGCCGCGATGTTCGGGGTGGCCTTTGCGAAGTACTCCACCCGCCATCACACTATTGAGATTCCGGAGGAGCCTGAGCCTGCCGCGGAGAGCGTGACGGATCAGGGGGCGCCAAGGCAGCTGCCCCCGCTCTGGATCTCGCTTTTGCCTGTGTTCGTTCCTTTGGTGTTGATCGGTCTGGAGGCGTCATTTGCGGCAGACCTGCCTGCGGGCAGTACTCTGGCGTGGTTGGTGAAAAATCTTGGGGACAAGGATATGGCGCTGACTCTCGGGGCGCTTTGCGCGCTCGCCCCTCTGGCGACCCAGGCCCGCAGGGCTGCGGCGGCAAAGGCCGTGCAGGTCGCGCTCGAATCGGGCGCCGGCATTCTTTTGATCATCGCCGCCGGTGGTGCTTTCGGCGGTGTTTTGCAGCAAACGGGGATCGCCGGGCATCTCGCGGCGCAGTTCAGCGGAATGCATGCATTCGCCCTGCCTCTGGTGTTTTTGGTGACCATGCTGGTCCGTACCGCGCAGGGTTCTGCGACCGTGGCAATGATCACGGCGTCGCCGATTGCGAAGGCCTTGATAGTCGGTGGCAGTTCGGTTCACCCGGTTTATTACGCGATCGCCATCGGCTGCGGTTCGAAGCCCTTTGCCTGGATGAACGACGCGGGGTTCTGGATCATCACCCGCTTGTCGGGGATGCGCGAGTCCCAGACATTGCGCACGGTTTCCCCGATGATGGCTTTTCAGGGCGTTGCGGGACTGGCGCTCACGATGATTTGCGCCTGGTTGATCCCGTTGAAGTAGCTCGCCCTAGGTGATGGGGGCTGGGTTAAACAGGGTCAGCGCATTGTGCAGTTTCCAGTGTTCGGCCCACGTTTTTTTGCCGCTGGCGACGGCGAGTAGCATGTGAAAAAGCTCCCAGCCGACCTCTTCGATGGTTGCGGTTCCGGTAGCGATTTTTCCGGCGTCCAGATCCATGAGATCGTGCCAGCGCCGAGCCAGGTCGGTGCGGGTGGCCACCTTGAGGACTGGAACTGCGGCAAGGCCGTAGGGCGTGCCCCGGCCGGTCGTGAATACGTGCAGGTTCATGCCCGCTGCCATTTGCAGGGTTCCGCAAATGAAGTCGCTCGCCGGTGTTGCCGCGTAGAGGAGGCCCTTTTGCGCCGCCTTTTCGCCCGGTCCGAGGACGCCGCAGATGGGGGCACTGCCGGATTTTACAATGGAGCCCATCGCCTTCTCGACGATGTTGACGAGGCCGCCCTTTTTATTGCCGGGCGTGGTGTTCGCGCTGCGGTCTGCGCCACCCCGTGCGAGATAGGCGTCGTACCATGCCATCTCCCGCACCAGGGCGTCAGCGACTCCTGCGTTAAGCGCGCGCGCCGTGAGCTGGTCGATGCCGTCGCGGACTTCGGTGTTTTCCGAAAACAAAACGGTCGCTCCCGCTCTCACTAGAAGGTCCGTGGCAAAGCCGACCGCGGGGTTTGCTGTCACGCCCGAGAAGGCGTCGCTCCCGCCGCATTGCAGCCCGACCACGAGATCGGACGCGGGGCAGGTTTCCCGCTGCCGCGCTCCGAGGATCTTCAGCCGAGCCTCGGCCATTTCCATGATCGAGCGGATCATCGAATCAAAGCCTACGTGCCTTTCGTCCTGCAGGCAGACAACGCAGCGGGCGTGCGCCTCGGCCTGGGCGGTTTCAGGAAGGAGCTTTGAAGACTGCAGCTTTTCGCAACCCAGGGAGACGACCATTGCCTGTCCGCCGAAGTTCGGGTTGAGGCTGATGTTGCGCAGTGTGCGGATCGGGATGGGTGCGTCGGGTGCGTCGATGGCGACGCCGCAGCCGTAGGTGTGCTCCAGCGCGACGACGTCGTCGACGTTGGGATAGCGTGGGAGGAGTTCTGCCTTGATCCTGCGCACTGCATGTTCGACGACGCCCGCGACGCACTGCACGGTGGTTGTGATCGCGAGAATGTTGCGAGTGCCCGCCGTGCCGTCCGGGTTGCGGAACCCTTCGAATGTGTGTCCCTCGAGTGGCTCACAGGCGAAGTCCGTGCGGGTGGACACCGGGAGGTTTTCGAGCGGTCGCGCGTCCGGCATTTCTACGAGGGATTCCTGCACCCAGCTTCCACGCGTGATCTCGGAAACTGCGCGGCCTATGGCAACTCCGTAGCGTAGAATGGCGTGACCGGCCGGAATATCCTGCAGCGCAACTTTGTGCCCCTGTGGAACGTGCTCGCGGAGGATGACGCCGTCCGCGGTCTGCGCACCGGCTGGCAGCCCGCCGTCGTTGACGACGATTGCGACGTTGTCCTGCGGGTGGACTCGGATGATCCGTGGCTCCGGAGACGCGTGCACGATTTAGTGGGTGGCTTTCGCCCGTGACTGGCTGTTTTGATAGTTGAGTGCGACGCTGGCTCCAGTTTTGCCAAGCGCCCTGGCAATGGCATTGCCGAGGCCGGTGGAACTTCCGGTCACTAGGGCGATGCGGCCCTCGAGTGAGAAGTAGGAGAGGTTTGTCATGTGCAGGGAGGGAATACTCCGCGGCCGAGCCTTCGTCACTAGCAAAGGCGTGTTCTTTGAAAGGCGTGCGCAGGCTACCTGAACAAGGCTTTGCAAACCGTTTTCGCCGAGGTCAGCGGGATGCAGTTGTCCTGTGCCTCGATGGTGAGGGCGCGGGAGGGCTGTTTGCCGGCTTTGGCGAGGGTGATCTCGCCCGAAAAGGCGTCGATGGCGAAGGCCCCGTCGTCGTTGCCGTCGGCGATGCGGTAGGTGAAGAAGGTACCGGGATCGGGGTCTTTACCAGCAAATTTTGCGAGAACCAGTCCTGGCCGGGCGCCCGCTGCAACTGTGATTTCTTGGGGGCCGGCCACGCTTTCCATGGGCCGGTTTCCTGTCCACGGGGGAAGCCCGGATACGGCTTTTTTAACGCCGTCGCTCAAATTGAACTCTCCCTTGTCCAGGCCGTATTTTTGAAAGAACGGGAGCAGGTTGTGGCCCGACTCCTGGCTGAAAAGTACGAAGAAGCGGTCCCGCTTAGCGGAGGGAGACTTGTCGGGGATGGCATCTAGAACGGGGTCTGCGCCGGGCTTTTGGAGCCAGCGCATCAGACGACCGAAGGCTTTGGAATAGAGGTCCCATCCGAAGCATTCAGCGAGCGTGAAGTAGAGGTCGAAGCTCACGTTCATTTCGCACGCCTGGCCCCAAGTCTGCCCGGAGGGTGGAAGCGTTTTCCATTTATCCAAGTCGGCTATGCGCGACTTTGCGTCGAAAGTCCCGTGGGAATTGTTGTCCCAGCAGGTGCGTTTGTGCAGCTTTTGAAGAACTAGTGCCGGCACTAGGTTCACGTCGACCTCGGCTTTTGTGGCCATGGTGTAGTTGCCGTCGAAGCTGTCTTGGAAGGTGTGTCCGAGCTCGTGCAGGAACCCCCAGTCGCCCTGTGTTGGGCCGCGCCCGGCGAGGGCGTCGGCGTTTTCCGGCTTCTCCGCGCCGTACGCCATCATGACCGGGTAGCCGGCGTGTCCGTAGCCGACGACGATGTCCCGGTCGATGAGCATGGATTCACCGCGCCTGCGCCACGGAGCGTAGCCGAGGAACTCGTCGGCTGTTTTCACCGCCTGATGCCAGTAGGAGGCGATCTTTGCGGGATCGTCCATGGCCTGCAGTTGTGCGCGGCTGAAGTAACCTGTCCACAGCGGGGTTTCGAGGTAACCCCAAGCGCCCGGTGCGTTTTTGAGGGACTTCCACTGTTCAGGGGTGGTTTCTCCAAGTTTGTAAACGGGCGCCGCCACCGCGCCGTCTATCTCCACCTGCACCTCGCCCAGGGGGCAACTAGCAGGCAGCAGGATGCTCACCAGCCCGCCGAAGCTGTTTGAGGCGAGAGTAGCGGTTTGGCCGAGCGGCGTGACGGTGGAGATCTCCGGAAATCGACGCCACATGGGCTGCGGCCAGTTGCGGTCCGTGTGAATTCCGACTTCCAGCTTCCACCCTGCGGCGACGGCGTCCTGCGGGATGGTGACTTTCACCGGAGTCCCCGGACGTGCGTAGAGGCCTGTGGAAATGCGCGTGCGTTCGCCGTGGTTGATCAACTTGTCCGGACCGGTGGTTGCTTTGAAGCGGATGGTTTGCTTCACCGGCGCGCCCTCCGCTGGCAGGCCGGGATAGTCGGCCGCGAGCGGGTGGACAGGGGTTTTGAGCGGCGGTTGGCGCTGCAGCCACCAGTTCTCAAAGCGCGCCATGAGGGCCTCGACCGGCTTGATGTTTTTGCGCAGGGGCTGCTCGGTGGTGAACTTGCTCCATCCTGTTTTTTCATGAAGGGCGAGCAGCGCCCGCTCCATGGGTTCGGGAACGAGGTTTGCCGCAACACACGCCTCGGCCGAGCTGGACGCAATCTGGCGGTCGGCAAGCGAGAGTTTGGCTGCGCCGCCAATGTCGACTGCGAGGGCTTCGGCGGCCCGGATGCCGCTCGCAAACGGCGAGGGCGGGGAGCCAAGCGGAAACTGTGTGTCTTTCGGGCCGGAGGAAAGGAACGCAATGCCAGCCGGTTGCATCAGTCTGGATGCGAACTCAAGAAGCTCGGGTTTCGCCGCCCACGGGGTGGAGGCGATAATCAAGCCGCCGCCTTTTGCTGCGAACTCCGCCAGGTCCGCCGCCGAGGCGTGCGCGAGCTCGGGTGAAAGCGAGTGCAGGTTGATGAATACGCACTGAACTTTCGCCAGCGAGGCCTTTGACCAGGATTTCGGGGCGTCCACGGTGGCGACGCCGGCCGCCTGCCAGTCTTTGGTGGAGCCGCCGAGGAGGAGCAGGGTCGGGGTCTGGGTTTTGGAAGTCCATGAGGCAAGGTTTCCGAGCCACTTTTTCATGGACGGAGACGTGGGGGAGGAAAGGCCTGTGTGGGCGAGCGCAGCGACGCGTCCTCCCGTCGAAATATCTCCCGTGTAGCCGCATCCAACGGTGGCCTCGCGCGTGGATGACCGGGCCACGGGAAAGGCAAGGCGGCCCAGAATAGCGACGCTTCCGGGAGCGCCGCTCATTTCCAGGGAGGAAAGGCCGGAAGTGATTTGAGCGTAGTCCTCCTGCCATGTGGCGAGGGCGCTGTTGGGGTTGAAGGCCAGGGCGAACAGGCCGAGGCATGCGGGGGCGAGGGGGGAGTATCGCATTTCTGGGGGGGGCTGAAGTGGGCGAGCGGGCTCTGGTGGAGTCGCTGTCCGCTGGTTTAAGTAAAGTGATGGAAAGGGTTTTGTCGATTGGGAAGCCATTCTGGCGACTTGAGGAACGGTGGGTGACTTGGCGGGCTCGTCGGGGCTCGCTGTTGATTGGATGGTAAAACAGGCGGGTGTTTTGTTGCCCAGATGAAGTCCGCCTCGAGTGCGTTGGGTTCTGTTCATGCCGGTACATCCGGCGAAAGAATCTGCCGCAAAACCGCAATGGGCCGTAGTATTACGGGGCCACGCTCACCACGATTTTGGTGTGCGTGCTCCGTCCCTCGTCATCGATTGCCCGGACGGTCCATGGCCCGGTGCCTGGCCGCCAGAGCAGGGCTTTGGAAGGCTCGCTGGCTCCGAGGTAATTGCCGTCGGCAAACCAAAAGATTTGTCGAACGCCTGGGGCTGCCTCGGCATCGAGGGTGATTGTGTTCATCGAGGGGTCGTGAAGGCGGAGCACGTAGTGGAGCGCCGCCTGTGGAGAGACGATGCGGGGCGGGGCGCCCGGAGATTGTTTCGGGTCCGAGTTGTCGTTTTCAGCGAAGGTGGGAACGCTTGGACGGGGAAGGCCGGCCTGCTGGAACTGCGCCAGGCGTTGCGGAGACCAGAACTCGGCGGTGCGCCGTCGGGCGGACGGATGGTCGGAGGTAACGCGGAAACCCCGTTGATCCACAAAAATCTCGCGATGAACTGAGCAGGAATGGATCGGCGAGGTGCCCGGAATAAAAAGGTCCTTGGACCGCAGGCTGCAAAGCGGGCCGGCCAGGTCCCCAGAAATGGAGCAAATGCGGACTTCTCCGACAGACGACGGGCGTTGCTTTGGCGGAGCGTCGATGCCCAGTCGGGTAGCGCTTTGCCAGAGGAGTGGGGCCGCGGTTTTGCGGGCGAAGAGTCCGGGCATGGGTTTTCCGTTGAAGTTGCCCACCCAGACGCATAAGACCCAGTCACCTGAGATTCCGGTGGCCCATGCGTCACGAAAGCCGTTGGAGGTGCCGGTTTTCCATGCGAGTCCTTTCGGAGCGAGCGGTTCGCCGGAGCGGAGAGCCTCCAGAGTGAGCCAGCATGCTGCGGGAGAGAGTCCGAGGCGGTTGTCTGCCAGGCCGACGTAGAGCCGGGCGAGCTCCTCCATGGACATTTCTGCGGCGCCGATGGCGATCGCCAGGCCATAATCCTTGCGGGGAAGGCGGACCCCGGCGTTTCGGAGAAAACCTTCCAGCCCACCGCGTGGGAGTTTTTGGGCGAGTAAGATTGCGGGGATGTTGCGGCTTCTGCGGAGGGCTTCCCGGGCGGAGATGGGGCCGAGGAATTGGCGGTCGCTGTTTTCTGGGTTGTACTCTCCGAAGCGGCTGGGAGCGTCATCCAGCAAGGTGCGGGGGTGGATGAGCCCCGAGTCCAGGCTGAGGGCGTAAATGAAAGGCTTCAGGGAGGAACCGGGGGAGCGGCGTGCAAGTACGCCGTCCATTTGGCCGGAGATTGCGGGATTCCAAAAGTTGGCCGAGCCGACGTAGGCGCGGATCTCGTTGGAGGGAACGTGCAGCAGCAGGGCGGCGGCGTTGTTGAGATTCTGGGAGTGGGAGCGAGCGAGGTAGCTGGTGAGGCTTTGTTCGAGGGTTTCCTGTTGGGCGGAGTCGAGTGATGTTTTGAGGACGAGTGCGTCCGGGTGCTCGCGTAATTGGCGCAGGCAGAAATGAGGCGCCTGCCTGGGGGCTGGTACGGGGGAGAGTTGGAATGCGGCATCGAGCGTCTCCGGATGCTCGCCTCGGGCGGCGCGCAAACGCTTCATGAGGCGCGTCTGGGCGGAGGCGAGCGCCGTGTTTCCCTCGAGTTTGGGACGGCGCTTGGTCGGGCTTTGCGGAATGACACTGAGGCTGGCAGCCTCCCTCCAAGTAAGCTCCCCGGCAGGTTTGCCGCACCAGCGCAGGCTTGCGGCGCGCACCCCCTCGACATTGCCACCGTAGGACGCGCAGGTGAAATAGGCCGCGAGAATCTCCTCCTTGGAGTAATGGCGTTCGAGTTGGATGGCGCGCGCGATCTGGCGGACTTTTCCAAGCGGAGACCGCGTTTCCAAACCCCAGCGCAGGCGGGCGTACTGCATGGTCAGCGTAGATCCGCCGCCGAGGCTTTGTCTGGAAAGAACGCCCCATGCGGCGCGCAGTAGAGATCGCGGGTCGACTCCCCGGTGCGAGAGGAAACGGCGGTCCTCCATTTCCAGTGTCGCTTGGATCATGTCCGGCGGCAGTTCGTCCGGGCTTATGGGGAGCCTATATTTTCCGTCCGTGGAGAGGCTCAGGTAGATGACGCGTCCGCAGCGGTCCAGCACGATGCGGGAGAAACCGAGGCCGGGGGCGAATAGATCGGGCTTTGGGGACCCATGCCATGCTGTGAATCCTAGCGAGGCGAGGCATAGCGAGGCGGCCGCGCACCAACTCCCGCGGAGGATCCCTCTCCGCTTTCGCCGGTCACGGACCGCTCTGGGCGTCATGGGTTAATGGCGGGGGCGAACCGTGAATTTTCCTGCGGCGCCGTTGGCGTGCACGGCTCGGTCGTACATGCTCTCTGCGAACGCTGGCGGGATGACAAAGGATCCTTCGCAAGTGGGCCGCACGGAATAGGTGAAGGTTTTGGTTTCCCCCACGTTGAGGCCAAAGAAGAGCAGGGCGCGGTCTTCGCGGACGTCGACGTAGTCGGTGCCTTCCAGAGTCTTCAATCCGGGTCTCAGGGCGTGCGGGGCTGCGGCAGGCGCAAAGTCAAATGCCCCCGGGAGCAGTTCACTAAGGGCGAGGTTGGGTTGGGGAGCTTTTCCGGAGTTACGGACGGTGGTGCGCACGAGAAGCGGTTCGCCAACTTGTGCGGAATCTGTGGCGTCACCGGCCTCGCTCAGAAACACCCTTTGGACTTCCAAATCATGCGAGTCGGAAGCTTCGGGCGCCACCCGCTCAAATCCGGTTTCTACGGTTTGGTACCATGCCCCGAGCTTGGCGTCTGGATCGCGTATGAGAAAGAAGCGGACAGAGCCGGCGTTGAGACTGACCGATGCCATGCCGGGGCGTGCCTCTGCGAGGGTTTTGGGAGAGGGACCACCCTGAGCAATTCCGGCGCGAATTCCGCTGGTTTGAGCGAGCGCTGA
>CANFTB010000056.1 GCA_947449735.1 Chthoniobacteraceae bacterium
AGCGGGCGGCGCGCTGTTGGAGCGGGTGCGATACGACGCGTTCGGACAGCCGGAGTTTGTGGACGCGGCGGGGCAGGCCGCGGGTGCGTCGTTGAAGGGCAACCGGTTCCTGTTCACCGGGAGGGAGTGGTTTGCGGCGCTGGGGCTGCAGGACAACCGGCACCGGTACTACCAGCCGGCGATGGGGAGGTGGCTGTCACGGGATCCTATCGGCGAAGAAGGCGGGATTAACCTGTATGCGTATGTGGGCAATAACCCGGTTAATGAGATAGATCCGCTGGGGTTGGATCCTTTCCCAATGGGTCTTGCGGGAAGTCCAACGACGACCAATGTTCCATATCCAACACCTGAGGGAACTGCAAACGCATCAAACTCTGGAGGTCTGTTTGGGGCGTTGGCCGATTTCATGAACGCATACAACGAGATGAAGAGGGCCAACATAAAAGGTGCGGATAAGTATTTTCATTGTCTTGCCAATTGTAGAGCGAGTCGCAAGGCAGGCCCAAAGGTTGCCGATACTATTAGTCGATGCCGAGAGATTGCAGATAATCTTAAAAATCGATTTGCGAGGGAGAGAGATTTTATTGATCAGGCAAAAGACTCCTTCTCTGATATGGAGGCCAACCGTACAGGATTTAATGCACATGGTGGACAGAGTTGCGAGCAGGCCTGTTCTAGATACAAGGTTCGCGGATTAAAATGAGTATCCTGTTTGCATTGTTAGTTTGTGCGCTTCTTTTTGTTGGTTGTGATGAGAAGGTTGGGGTGTCTTATCCTGATCTAAAAAGTGCAATCAAATCTGGAGCAGTCAAAAAGGGGTGGATTCCGGAATTTTTACTATTGGATTGCAGTCGAATAATTGAGATGCATGATTTGGATGCTAATCGCGGTGTGTTATCGTGCAGGGTTTCTGAAAATAGTCTGGAAGCTCTGTCTGGTTTTGGTGAGGTTTTGCGAATTGAGGATATGGCGTCGATTGGACCTTACTTCAGTACTAATGTTAAATGGTGGCCGAGAGATCTTAGGGATAAGGACTTCAGAAGGATGGAATCTAGGGGGTTTGTTTTCATGTCGTTTGTATCTGATGCGGGAACAAATAGGTGGTATGCTGCTGTAAATCCACGGTCTAGAGAATTGTATATTTGGCAGTGAGACAGCAGGTTAGGCAAGGAACATGCCGGCGATTGCACCTACTTAAAATGCGGTTTCTTTTTCGGAATGGGGCTAGATCCAAGAATGAGATGGCCTATTTTTTTATTGTTTCGCGATGGTGCCTTCGGGAATGCCTCCAGTAATATCCAATAGTTATATAAGCGCTTATCCGTAACAACTCCGTCTATGGCTGGCGCAAGATTCACGATTTGTCGGTTAGAGTTAACCGTTCTCTCACGGGTGCTAGGAGCTGCGGACGATGCGCAGAACCGTCTGGTGGGCGGCTCGGATGGGAGTGCGAGTTTCCGGTTCAACTATGACGCTCGGAACCGGTGTGTGTCGCGAATCATCAGCGGGGTGACGAGCTACCAGACATACGACGGCTGGAGTTTGCTGGAGGACCGCTCGGGAACGGGCGCGCTGCTGGCGAGGTACATCCACGGCGGAGGGAGCGACGAGGTGCTCGCGACTGTGGGGGCCGGGGGGACGTGGTAACGCCATCAGGACGGTCTCGGGAGTGTTGTGGCGCTGTCGGGAGCGGGCGGCGCGCTGTTGGAGCGGGTGCGATACGACGCGTTCGGACAGCCGGAGTTTGTGGACGCGGCGGGGCAGGCCGCGACTCAAAGAGAGCCGCCCGTTACCTCAGCAGATCCGAGTCGATAACGGTCCGGAGTTGATCTCAGCGAAGTTGGTAGGCTGGTGCGAGAAGCAGGGAGTCAAATTGCATTATATCCAGCCTGGAAAACCCACCCAGAACGCGTACATCGAGCGTTTTAACCGAACCTACCGAACGGAAGTCCTCAACGCGCACCTCTTCGGTTCACTGAGCGAAGTGCGCGAGATCAGCCACGAGTGGATGACGTCGTACAACGATGAGCGTCCGGACGACGCGTTGGGGCACCTGCCGCCTAGGCTATTTCGTCAGCAACAAACCAACCCAAAAAACCAACAATCCCCGAGTCCAACCTCTAATTTAGAACTGTCCCGTTGACGGGGAAGCTTACAACTTCAGTTCGGGGCGCAGATGCGCCGTGATGAAGGCGTTGTCAGAGGAATGCTTCACATCGGGCGCTCCGGGGTAGACGAGCTCGCAGGAGACCCCGCTGGCGTCGCAGCGCTCCTTGAGCTTCACACCGAAGTTCGCCGTGTGGGTCGGGTCTTTCTCCTCCTGCCCAAGGTTGGGCGGGGTGCCGTAAAACAGGCCGACGGGCGGATCGCCGCGGGTGACCAGTTCGTAGGGCGAATACTCTCTGATCCACGGCATGATCTGTTCGCGGGAGTCGTGGAACATCTGAAAGGACGATACCTTCGCCTTCGCGTCCCCCAGGATGCCAAAAGCATGCGCGCCGTATCTGCTGTTGGGGGTCCATTCCCTCATCTGGTGCGGATCCAGCGTGGTCTGCGCGCCGGAGACCGCCGCGCAGAGCACCCTGGTAGATTCGCGTGCAACCGGGTCGGCGCTCTTCGGGTCGGCCAAATCGTCGTGAAAAGCCAGCCAGAGGCTCGTGCAGGCCCCCGCAGAGCCCCCGGCCAGGCCGACCTTGGTTTTGTCCAGGTTCCACTCCTTCGCCTTGCTGCGGCAGAACTGCAGTGCGCGTGCGCAGTCTAGCATCGGCCCCTTCACCGGCGGCACGAGCCCGTCGGCGGTGGAGTCCTTGATCGTGCGGTATTCCACGGAGGCCACCGAGATGCCCGCGTCCAACGCAGGCTTGAGCATGCCGCGGACAACCGAACGGTCGCCGCCGCTCCAGCCTCCGCCGTGGATGTAGACAAGCAGGGGGGTCGGCTGGTCGGACTTCGCGCGCCAGAAGTAGATCACCTGCATGCGGTGCGGGCCGTAGGCGACGTTCTCGTCGGGTTTGACGGCCAGTTCATACTTCAACCGTTCGGGATTGCCGTCGTAGACAAATGGAGGGGAAACCTTCGATTCATCAGCCTTAGCCGGGGCTTCGCCTGCGTGCAGTGCGCCTAGCGCAAACAGTTGCGTGGCGAGAATCGTGAGTGTGGTTTTCATCAGGGGGTTTTGTCCGTTGGGGTTGCTTCGGGGGCGGAGACGAGTTTTTCACCGGTGGCGGGCGTTGCCAGCGTGGGTTAGCCTTGGAGAAGGCCCTGCTTCACTAGAAAGCGGTCGGCTGGCCTCCGGAATGCTTGTAGACGTAGTTGTTGCCAGCCGGGGCTTCGGCGGCGCGCAGTCCGGCGTGAGGTCCGAGTGGGAAGGCGGCGAAAACAGACAGGAGGGTGGGCTTCATGATGCGGCTGCCGTTGGAGGTGCCAGACATGTAGCTCAACCGGGGCGATTTTCACAAGCTTCGAGGGTGGGGGGGAATTGCCACGGCAGTACGCTGCGCTGCCGCTGGCATAGCTTAGAAGAGTCCAAAATGGGCTTCAGTGCTGATCTCCGGGAGCTATTTCGCAAATGATTGGGAAGCAGATGCTTCCAGTAGATTTGAAGTGCGCCATGCAAGGCTTTTTACCCTGCCCCCTTGGCCCGCTCGTTCCCTCAGGCAAAGATCTCCCGCACGACGCGGGTGGGCTCGACGCCGGTCAACCGCTGGTCCAAACCCTGGAAACGGTAGGTGAGCTTCTCGTGGTCGATCCCCAGCAGGGTCAGCAGGGTCGCGTGGAAGTCGCGCACATGCACCTTGTTGACGGCGGCCTTGTAGCCCACCTCATCCGACTCTCCGTAGTGAAAGCCGCCTTTCACACCGCCTCCAGCCATCCACACCGTAAATGCGTGCGGGTTGTGGTCGCGTCCGGGCTTGGCGCCCTTTTGCGACGTGGGCGTGCGTCCGAATTCGCCGGCCCAGATGACGAGCGTGTCCTTAAGAAGACCACGCTGTTCCAGATCCGCCAGCAGGGCTGCCACCGGCTGGTCCGCTTCCATGGCGAACCCCCGGTGGTTCCCAACAAGGTCTCCGTGGCAGTCCCAACTCTGCTGGTTCTCCATCCCGCCTGAGTAGATCTGCACAAAGCGCACCCCGCGCTCCACCATCCGGCGCGCGGTCAGGCACTGGGTGGCGAAATGTTTGCAGTGCGGCAGGTCCGCTCCATAAAGCCTGCGGATATGCTCGGGCTCGCTCGAGATGTCGAAGGCCTCGGGCGCCGCCGTTTGCATCCGATAGGCCAGCTCGAAACTTTCAATCCGTGCCGAAAGCTCGCCCTCAATAGGGGTCGCGGACAGGCCCCGCCGGTTCAGTCCGGCGAGCAAGTCGAGCTGAGCGCGCTGGAGGTCGTCCGAAGCCGAGGCGGCAGGCTTGAGATTTTCAATGGGCTCACCGTCGGGTTTGAGCCATGTGCCCTGGTAGACGCTTGGCAGATAGCCCGCCCCCCAGTTGAGGGCATTGCCCTTCGGCAGTCCCCTTTTCAAAGGATCACTCATGACCACAAAACTCGGCAGGCTCTCCGCCTCCGACCCGAGTCCGTAACTGACCCACGAACCGACGCAGGGCGAGCCCATCCGTGTGCTTCCCGTGTTCATCATGAACAGCGCGGGACTGTGGTTGTTGGACCCCGTCCAGCACGAGTGGATGAAGGACATCTTGTCGACGTGTTTGGCAAGGTGGGGAAACAGGTCGCTCACCCAGGTGCCGCTCTGGCCGTGCCGGGCCCACTCGAAGGGAGATTTCATCAGCGGCCCCGCCGAGCCCGGGAAAAATCCGGTCTTGGGATCAAATCCATCCAGAGACATCCCGTCGCGCTTTTGGAGCTCGGGCTTGTAATCCCAAGTGTCAACCTGGCTGGGACCGCCATTGGCGAAGATCCAGATCACGGATTTGGCGCGGGCCGGCAGGGGAGGCGCTTTCGGTGAAAGGGGGTTGCGCAAAGCGGCGGCAGAGGCGGAGACGAAGCCGGTGCGCTCGAGCAGGGCTGCGCAGGCCAGCCAGCCGAGGCCGCCACCGGCCCGTTGAAGTGCTTCTCGGCGGGAGAGAAAATCAAAGGTGTTCATGGCGGGAAAGGTCAGGGAAGGTAGGCGAATTCGTTGGTTTGAAGCAGAACCTGGCAGAAATGCGCGAAGGCCTCCGTGGCCGTTTGCGCAGGCGTTTTAGAGCCCGCTCCGAGGCGCGCGGCCTGCGCCCCGAGAAAGCCCTGCGCGAGCTCGATTTCCTCCGGCTCCGGCGCGCGACCCAGCGCGATCGCATAGGCGCCCTCTATGAGGCGCTCGGGCGTGGCGTCCGCAGCGGCGCCGCGGATGACCCTCGCCGCCAGAGCCTCGGCGGCGCTGCGGGCAAGGGGGCTGTTCATCAGGATCAACGCCTGTGGCGCAACAGTCGTTGTCGGACGGAGCCCCTGGCTGGCGAGCGGTTCAGGCTGGTCGAAGCTCACCATGGTGGCCGCCAGCTTGCTGCGTTTCACCTTGAGATAAATCGAACGCCGCGGACTCCTGTCGTCCGCCACGCCCGGTCCGTACATCTGGGGGTCCATCAACCCGCTGACCGCCAGCAGGCTGTCCCGGATGGCTTCCCCCTCGAGGCGCACAGGGAGGCGCCGTACAAACAGTGCGTTGGCCGGGTCCGCCTTCTCTTTGGCATCGTCCTTGATCGCGGCCTGTTGGTAGGCGTCGCTGGTCATGAGCAGGCGGTGCATCGCCTTGATACTGCCGTTTCCGGCAAGCAATTTGCCCGCGAGCCAGTCCAGCAAATCGGGCTGCGAGGGCAGCGCCCCTGTCTTGCCAAAGTCATTCGGCGCGGCGGCAATTCCCTGTCCGAAATGGTGCTGCCAGAGCCGGTTGACGAAAACCCTTGCCGCCAGGGCTCCAGCGCCGCCGCTTTCGTCGAGAATCCAGTTCGCCAGCGCACGGCGTTTGCCGAAGTAAGTAGCACCCGCCGGAGGCGACCACGCCCACCGCTGTTCCGGCGCCCGCGACAGGACCTGCAGGAACCCCGGAGCAGCTGGATCTTCCTTAAGCGCCACATTGCCGCGTTTGAGCACAAAGGTTTCTTTGTACGTTTCCACACTGCCCCCGGCGGTGTGGTATTTAACCGGAGGAAAGCTCTCCGAGGCCACGAGCACCTTGCTGAGCCCGCTCGGCTCGGCTTTTTCGCTGGCCAAGCGGCGCGCCTCCAATCCTCTCCAGGGCGCCTGCTGTTCCAGCCACCAACGTTCGAGCTTCTGAAAATCCTCCGTCTGTTCCGGAGAACGGCGTCCGCGGAGAAGTTCGACGATACCCGCCGCAAACGTGGGGTTCGCGAGTGCGGGTTCACCACCACTTCCCCACGAAAGGCGCGGACGCCCGATGGAGTGCTTCGCGTTCCCGTGGAACTCCAGGGTCACCCGGAGCCGGCTGCCTGCCGGCGGGGTCAGTGCTTCGGCAAAGCTGAACACGGCGGCGTGGGGTTGTTTTTCCTTGCCCCCGATCGCCCAGCCCTCGCCCTTTTTTCCGCTCAGGGCTGCTGCAACGCTCAAAGCCTGATTATTTTGTTCAAAGTCAGCCGCTGCCTTGGAAAGCGCCACCTCCCGCCGGGATCCTCCCGACTCCTCGAGTTCCACCCGGACCCGACTTAGCTGGAAGTTGCCATTGCCCGCCCGGCCCGGCCCCGTCTGGGGCAACGAAGGATCGACCATCGCCTCCAGACGCAACCCGGCAAGCGGTCGCTGAGGTGCTTCGGACACAAAATCAAACTGTTCCTGGTCGGGAACAGATCCCTTCGCCGCCAGAAAGGAACCATCGGCCTGCGGCGTGAGCTTGGTTCCGGCGCTGGTCTTGGCCTCCTTTGGAATCCACACAGTCCACGCGGCGGGTTCGGCGAGGTTTGGAAGTTCCTGCCTCAAAAATACTTCGAACAGGGGACGGTTTGCCTGTTCCCACTGTTGCTGTTCCGCCACCAACTTGTCATGCCCGTTTTTCCAGCCGACCTTGAGCTCCCGCGTCTTTTCGGGATCCACATCCAACTCGATCTCGCTGCGCACGGTGCCCGTGAAATTGGACAGCATCCGGTAGTAGTCCCGCGTCGGGATCGGGTCATACTTATGGTCGTGACAGCGCGCACAGCCGACGGTGAGACCGAGGAATGCGGCGGCGGCGGTCGAGAGCATGTCGTCCATGTCCTCGTAGCGCACCCGTTCCAGCTCGTTGATGGTGATCTGGGTCGGGAACACGCCGAGACTCAGAAAAGCCGTTGCGGCCAAAGCCTTGGGGTTGCCGGGGGCGAACTCGTCACCGGCAATCTGCCATTGCACGAACTGCGGGTAAGGCAGGTCGCTGTTGAAGGCGTGGATGAGGAAATCCCGGTAGTGGTAGCTGCCCGTGCGGTCATAGTCCTGCTCAAAGCCGGAGCTTTCGCCGTAACGGGCCACGTCCATCCAGTGGCGCGCCCAGCGCTCGCCGTAGGCCGGGCGGGCCAGAAGATTGTCCACAAGTCGCGGCCAGGCGTCCGGCGCGGGATCCTGCACGAAACGCTCCACCTCCTCGGGGGTGGGGGGCAGCCCGGTGAGGTCAAAAGTGGCACGTCGGATCAGCGTCCGGCGGTCCGCCTTCGGCGCGAGGGACAGGCCCTTCTCGGCCGCCTTGGCAGCCAGAAAGCGGTCCACCGGATGTGTCCGGGCTCCTGCATCCGGTACAACCTGCCGTGAAAGGGGTTGGAACGCCCACCATTGCCGGTCCTCCTCCGTGACGAGCGAACGGTCGCGGCCGGCCTTCTTTCCTTCCACGAGCGGCTTGCTGTATGGCGCCCCCTGCTGGATCCACGCCTCAATCCTGCCGATGACCTCCTCGGGCAACCTGGGCTTGTTCTCGGGCATGAAGGGTTCCTCCTGATGCCTCAGCATCTTCAGGAGACGGCTTTGACCGGGGTGAAACGGCACGACAGACGGTCCGTCAGCCCCCCCTTTGAGCAGCAACTCCCGGCTGGCGAGGTCGAAGTCGGCCTTGGTCTTGTCACCGCCGTGGCACCCGAGGCAATGCTCCCTTAAAAGCCCGGCGACTTCGCGCTCGAAGGACTCCAAGCCCTTTGCCATGAGGGCTGCGTGATCCGCCGGCACCGGGGCCGGGGCAGCCACGCCCTGCAACTGCAGGGCAGGGGCCGCGAACAAAAGCGAGAGAGTACGGGGGAGTGTCATACAGCGGACGGGTAACATCAAAGGGCGGGCGACCCCAAACCGCGCGCTGAAACAGAGCCGTTCGGGCCGCTCGACAGGGTGAAACCTTGGCTGAGAAACCAACCTCAGATCCATCCCAATTGAATGACCCTCAAATGACCGCTTTCCTTTGCCCCGGGTGTTCCAAAAGATAAAAATCACCTCCCGTTCCATCTCTGCGACTGGCGCCGCTTCGCGGCTGGATACGCTAGAGTCTGAATTCAAAAAGCTATCTGCCCCAGACCCCTGCGACCTCCTCGGAAAGTGCGGCACACGGAAATGTCTTCGAGGAAGTGAATGCCCACGGCGCCGGCCGAGGCAGGGGAGCAAACAAGGCGAAGACCGGGTGGCATCGCAGCTCTCCTAAAAGGGATGATGAAGACGCGACTGGCCTCCGATCGACGGGGGGAGGCAGCCCTGGGAGCTCTGCCCGATTGTGGACCTCATCACAAAAACTCCCGTCAGAAGTGAGTCACACCTTTCCCAATCGGCATCAAGGAGGCGGCTGCGAGTTTGAGATGCTGAATCGCGAAGGGAATTCCAATGATGGTTGCCGCGCAGATCAGGGCCGAGCTCAGGTGCCCGAGCGCTAGATGCCAGCCCGCCAGCAGAAGCCATAACACATTTCCCGTCGTTCCAAGACATCCGGTGCCCAAGTCCACCTGCCCCGTAATCAAGCGCCGGTCGACCATCTGCCGGCCAAAAGGCCACAAGGTGAAATTACCCAGCGTAAAACAGGCGCGCGCCCACGGAAGGCCAACAATGCTCACAGCCATCAAGGCGCCCACGACGTACCAGTGCAGCGCATTGAACGCACCACCGCACAAAAGCCACAGAATATTCAAAAGCGTGTTCATCTCGCGGTCCTAAAGCCATATTCATTAGTATTTAAAACGCCTTGTGGCAACATCGCCAGCACCACACACCGCCACGCGGGATGCTGACAGACCCTGCCGATCCGCCTGTGGCGGATGCATCCGGCGCCCTGACTTCCCCCGCAGACGCTGCAACGTTCCGCACAACCCAACCCCTGAACCGTGAACACAACACCCGCCATTCACCGCCTTGGTTCGAACCCCCGCTGGTCCGACGTTGTCATTCACAACGGCGTCGCACGCTGGGTCGAGGTCGCCGAGGACACAACGAAAGATGCTCCCTCCCAGATCCGGCAGATACTCGACCAGATCGACTCCACGCTTGCGTCACTGCAGACGGGGCGCTCCCAGCTCCTCGAAGTCGTCATCCATTTGGCGGAAATCGGATATCTTCAGGATCTTAATTCCATATGGGACGGGTGGATCATCCCAAACCACGCGCCGGTCCGTGCGTGCGTGCAGTCCGTGCTCGGGGGAACCTGCCTCGCCGAGTTCATCATCCACGCCGCCGTTTCCGCGCCCCCAGGGTAGATACCTTGTCTCGTCGGGACATAAACGTTTCCGAAAATTTAGCGGATTCGGCGTACGAGAAGACCAACACGCGGACCTCACAGGCGCTTCACACTTTTACCTACGCAGTGGAAAATCTCGCTGTGGCGGCCCCGCAGTTCGACCGTAATCCGGTCTTTCTCCAAAGGCACTTCCAGGTCGGAAGTCACGTCTTCAGCCTGCCAAGGATTGACTGCGAGGATGATCCATTCGCCGGCGGCAACCCGCATCCGCCGAACGAGCGGGCGCCGTGCTTTCCACAAAACGTGCGCGGGCTCGTCGGGCATGAGCTTGGCGGCGGCAATCTTGTCCGAGAGGTCGGAGACGCGGCCGAGGCTGGCCATGAAGCCGGGGAGAGTATGGTAGTACTGGCCCTGATGCTTGGGCTCGGAGCCCCAGAGCGCAATGCCGCGTGCACCGCAAAAGTAAGGCAGCACTGCCATGGCTTCGGCGAGCCAGGGAGCGACTTCCTGTTCGGCGAGCTTTTTGTTGGAGCTGTGATAACGCAGCCACTCATAGGCGTAAAGCGGCTTGCCGCCGTAGCGACGGGTGCGCTCGAGGTTTTCCTCCACGTTGGCAGCCATGTAATAAATGGAGTCCGGCTTGTCGTAGAACACGTAAATGCTGGCGATGTAGAAGTCGACAAAGGGATCGATGTGCCGCCACAGCTCCGCATCGCTGTGATGCGTGCCGTCGATTTGCTGCGCGGATTTGCCGGCGATGCCGAAATAATCGCGGCGAAACGGCTGCGGACCGTAGATGCCGATGGGCGTGCCGGGATAGAGTTCCTTCGTCCAACGGCAGGGCAGTGTGAACCAGCTGGCCCACTCGCGCAGGTAGGCGTCCGCGAACTGCTCGCGGGTGGCGGCCTTCGACGCTTCGCGCACGAACGGATCGGCCCAGGCTTTGTCCAGGTCCTCCTCGAAGCTGAACTCGATGTCGTGGACGAAGATGGCATTCTGGTTGCCGCGCTTTTCGATGTTGCGTTTCACAATGCGCTCGAAGAACACGGGCTTCTGCCAGGGATTGGAAGTGTTGGTATCGAGTGCCTTGCGGATGTTCTCCTTCTGCCTGCCCGGGTAGTCGGAATAGGTGTTCAAAAGATCCACCATCTCGAATCCATGCGCAGCGGCTTCGCGGTAGTTAGTCGCGTTGTCACCGCCCGCCACATTCCAAAAAGCGCGCAACCCGCCGCCCATCGGCACACGGCGTACTTGGTCCCACGCGGGCGGAGGCGTGGTGCCGGCGTCTGCGGCCGGGGGTTTATCCTCCGCTCTCAGCAGGACATTTGAGAAAATCAGGACAGCGGCGGATAGAATGCGGATGTTCACGGACATTGTTTAAACAGAGAGTGTTTGCAGGCAGGGCGGTGTTTCACGAAAACTCTGCGGGGGTCTATATTGTATCGCAGTGCCGTTGGAAAGGGTCAGCTGGGATTTGCGCCCCATCACCGCCGCTGCCGCGTGGTGCGGTAACTCGCGCGCGACGGTATCCTCTGGGTGCGTGCAGCAGCCCGCCACGAGGTGAGCCGGGCGGCAGCTTCACCTCGCGAAACTCGCTGCCGGTCATGGCGCGCAGGCCGTAAAACTCCGCCTGGCGTTGATTGACGAAAACCGTATCGCTCTGGATAAGTCCGCTTACACCGAGATCACGCTCAAGCCTCCGGCGGAAATCGCCACGCGCGAAAAGCGATTTCTCACCAATAAGTGGCCTAACATTTGTCTCCTACTACGGTCAGACATCAGATGCCCGGCCCCGTGTTCCATGCCGTGAAAAGCATCCCCTCTTTAGCGGGCCCGGCGACGGCACTCGGTACCGCGTGCGCGGACCGCGGAAACTGGGCGAAAGGCGATTTCTTGCCGATTTCATGCTGCGTGTAAACGCAGTTAGCGCAACTAGCGGCGCGGGGCGGTGAGTGTGAAATGAATGGTTTTCACAGGCCATGTCTCGATGGCTTATGGGGCTTCGTGTTTCAGCCAGGCGGCGGGGATGGGTTGTTTTGCGATGCCAGGGCCTTCGATGTGGATGGCGCAATTGACGACGAAATACTGAGTGGCTGGCGAGACAATCCATTCCGCCTCGATGTAATGACAGCCTGCTTGAAGCGCGATCTGGCTCGGCGCTTCCCAGTCGCCAACGTGAATGTTACGACCGCCGTGGCCAGCGAACAGCACGCGACCGCCAATCGAGATTTTCATCTCGGCGGCCGGCCGATTGAACGTGTAGAGACCATCGCGAGGGATGCAAATGACTCCTTTCCAGACATAACGATCCATCGGTTTGCGCTTGAACGGTGGCGCAGGATGGAACGCGATCTCTGGCTGCGTTGCCGACTCAATAACTTGCTCCTCGCGGACGTATTGGCACAACACCCCGGGTTCGAGTTTTGCAAATGTCGCGCCCGGCTGGAACTCTGTGACCTTCTGGTAAAGAAATTCCGCAGTGATGCTCGGCGGGCGGTCTGGCCAGAACGACTTCGCTTTGATCGTCGTCGTGCCGCTTAACAGGAGCGGCTGCGCATACCGTGGTGAGTGTGCGTTCGGCTCGGTGCCGTCCAACGTGTAGCGAATCTCCCCTTCCGGCCGGGGCGTGACCAGCGTCACTCGTTGCGTGTCCACGAACAGTCCATGGAGCGTGCCGTCCGCTGTGGGATCAAAACGCACATCGGGTAGGGCGGCAGGGGCGACATAGCCAAGGTTGGCCGCGGCAATCCGCGCGACGTCGTTTCTGATCACCTCACGGTCGTAAGTGATGAAGCCGTTGCATTCGCCTTCGATGTCGGTGAGCTGCGTCCACACCGAGCCGCTCAAGCCCGGCGAATAGACCAATTGCCACATGGCCTGTAACCGCTTCTCGTGGGTCAGAGCGTTCTTGGATACGGAACTGGCAGTCCATGCGGGATAGGTTTTGTTCAGCACGATCTCGAACCAATCGTGTCCCGGCACATACCCCGCCGTGCCACCCCATTCACCGAGCACGGCGGCTTGCTTGTCAGCAGGCGTGTAGGACGATGGGCCGGGATAATGATGGCGGTCTTTGATATCGCCGATGCCGAAATCGGGGCAGCCGCTGTCCTCGGTCACGGGCCGCGTCGGGTCGCTATTCTTGGCCACGGCCACTTGTTTCTCCAGCCTTTCGGTTGTGCTGGGATTCTCATTCGACATCACCCAGAGCACGATGCACGGATGATTGAAGCGCGAGGCGATGATGCGCGGCATTTCCTCCTCATAGCCCTTGGCACCAATCGAAAACGCCGGCATGTCCTGCCAGACGAGCAGGCCGAGTTTGTCGCACCAGTAATACCAGCGCTCCGGCTCCACCTTCACATGCTTGCGGGCGAGGTTCAGGCCGATGCGCTTGGCGAACTCAATGTCAAAACGCAATGCCTCGTCAGTTGGCGCGGTATAAAGACCATCGGGCCAGTATCCCTGATCGAGAGAACCCATCATGAACGTAAACTTATTGTTTAGTAAAATCCTCGTGATGCCACGCTCGTCCTTGCCGATCGCGACCTTGCGCATCGCGAAATAACTGGCGACTTCGTCGGAGTGATGGGGCCCTTGCTGCGGCCCGAGTTTCACCTTCAAGTCATAGAGGTAGGGGGAATCTGGCGACCATAATTTTGCACCTGGAATTTTGACCAAAAGCTCCTCATCAGGCCGCCCCATCACCGAACCGATCTGCTTCGGCCCGTCATAAACCTCGATAGAAGCCTGCAAGTTTCCATCGTCCTTTGCTGTGGTTGCGAGCACCGTGACGCGAACGGCCCCTTGATCCACGTCGGGAATGATCTTCAATGACGCGACATGTGCGGTTGGCAGCGGTTCAAGCCAAACCGTCTGCCAGATGCCGGTGACGCACTCGTAAAAGATGCTGCCACTCGGTTTAAGGAACAATTTTCGCGACTGTTTACCGGCCGCCTGCCCCTGCATCGGGTCGGACACACTCACGATCAACTCCTGTGGTCCGGCCTGCGTCAGCGCGTCGGTGATGTCACAAGAAAACGGATCGTAACCACCCCAGTGTTTGCCCACTTCCTTGCCGTTGACGAATACCGTCGCCTCCCAATCCACCGCGCCGAAGTGCAACAGGAGGCGCTGTCCCCGCCACGCCGCCGGCACTTCAAAGGTGCGGCGATACCAAACGAATTCCGCCGTCTCGCGGACGCCAGACAGCGCCGATTCCATCGGAAAAGGCACGAGAATCTGGCGTGCCAAAGTCTTCCCTGCCGGCACCGGTTCGTCCGGATTGCCAATCGCAAACTCCCACAGCCCGTTTAGATTCCGCCAGTCCTTGCGCACCATCTGCGGTCGCGGATACTCCGGCAACACGTTCTCCGGCGTCACCGTCTTGCCCCAGCGTGTCATCAAGACGGGATTTGCAGGTTTCCATGACGGCGCAGGAGAATCGGCGGCATGCAGTGAAACCAGCAGCGATTGCAGCAGGACTGTGAGGAGGGTTGCGATGGTTTGCTTCATGGTGACCTTTTCGATGGTTAGTTTGAGTGGGGGGCGGCCTTCATCTGCGGCACGCGGGGTGAGCCACAGGGGGGCGAGGAGAGAGGGGCGCTCTTCATCAGCAGAAGTTCAAAAGGCTTCGAGAAGAGTAACCGCATTCAAGGCAGCGGTGCGCGGCGGCCCAGTGTGAGCCGCACATCATCCAGATAGTGCCCGTCGAAGGTCACGCGGCGCTGGGACTTGGGTGAATGATTCACGGCGATTTGGATCAGTAGGAAGTCCGTTTGGGGCGGTAGTCTTACTTCCGCGCTCACCGGTTGCCACGTCTTTGGATCACGGTCGAGGCGAGTGCGGTTGCTGCACACCATCGCGAGCGACTCCCTGGCGATATTGGCGCTCTCATCCTTCCACAGCGCTAGTGCCGTCCCTGCATCCAGCGCATAAAGCAACACCGAACAATCGAAGCTTTCACCCTCGGGAAAGGCCATCGCATTAAACACCGCCGACAACTGCGAAACCGCTCCGCCATCGCCAAACTCGCGGCGATAACCCCGCACATCCACCAGCCGATACAGTTCGCTGAAGTAGCTGTCCTCCGCCTTCAGTTTCCCCTCAAAGTCTGCCCGCAGAAAGCGCACCATCTTGTTCCCATTCGCCGGCTTTACGCCCTGCTGCTCGCCCACGACCTCCGTGAAATCACCGCTCCATTTCCCCACCTCAATCGGCACGCCCGTCACCAACGGCGCAGGGCCGGACTCAAAGCCCTCCTGCAAAAGCGTGAGCACCTTCCCCAGCGAAGGCCCGACATAGGCAAACACCACCGAGGTGCAGATCATCCCAAACACAATCCCCGCCGCCGTTGCGGTGAGCGGACGCCAGGAGAGCCAGGGCAAGGTTACGCGTGCCTTGGGCACGGTGAGCCGCTCAGCGGCAACGTGGGCCCGCAGGCCGATCTCCACATCCTGATGCAAAAACCACCATTGCCTGGCTTCCGCGTTGTTGCGGAGGTGGGTTTGAAGCTCCTCGTGCTCATCCGGGGTAAGTGAGTCCGCCGCATGGGCCGTAAACAGTTCGGACAAACGTTTCTTCAGGTCAGAGTTCATGGAGTGTTCTCCTGCAACCGGTTGAGCACACAATCCGCCAACTGACGGCGGAGAATGGCGAGTTTGTTGTAAAGGGTGCGTGGGGCGCGGCCGATCCGTGCCGCCAGCGCGGTGATTTCGCCATGGCCAGTGCAAGAGGCCCGCAGCAGGAGACGATCCTCCTCCCGCAGCGATTCTAGGCAGGTCTCCAGCGCCTCGATGCGCCGTTCCTGATGCTTCAAATCGTCCGCCTTCCCTCGCGAGATCAGGACGAGCAGATCATCGTCGAAATGCGAAGCGGAGCGAGATGCCGTGCGCTGAAAGCACTTGACCTCATAAAAGCAGATGGTGCTGGCCCAAGCCATGAAATCGGTGCCGGTCTCAAACGATCCATACTTCTGCCACATGAGCACCGAAGCCCGCTGGAGCACATCCTGCGCATCATGCCAGCGCCCGAGAAGCGACAACAAATAGCCCAGCAGCTTGTCATGCGATACTGTGAGCAGCCTCACGAATTCCTCGTGGCGCTGGTCGGGGTTTTGGGCTGGATCGGAGTCATCCATTCACAGTTGTATGACCGGGACGGCACAAAGTGACCGAAGATTTTTCGGAAGCTATGAACGGACGATTGCGTCGCGGGCCTGCAGAATGTCACAGAGACGGAGAGCCAAGGTGCGCCCAATTTGTGGGGAATGAATGGCGGTTGAGGCTGGAGTTTCCGCTAAAGTAGTGGCGAAATAGGGGTATGACATCAAGTGTCTAATGGCAGCCTGACATTCTCTCGTCTGCGGCCTCTCAGTGCGGATCGCTCACGGCCCCCACTCCTTCCGGCCCGGCAATCCACCCGAGGCCGCCCAAGGGAACCCGATGGGGCGGGCGGGCGAAGGGGACGCCGAATAAGGTGAACCAGTCCATCCGGGAGGCGATCCAGATAGCGTTTGAGCAGGTGGGAGGCGCGGAGTACCTGGTGCGGTTGGCGCAGGAGGATCCGAAGACCTTCGTACCGCTGCTCATCAAAACGATGCAGCCGGAACCGAAGGTGCCGCAGGCGGGCGGTCTGAACATCCACATCGACCTGACGTAGTGAACCCGGGGGCGCGGTGCGGCGCCTGTTCCGGGGGGGAATGGTAACATTCAGCGGGGGGTACCGCTTCTAAAACGCGCTGAAACGGGGTGCGATTACAGGGAACGTTGTCACGCTTTGTGTCACTTTTGGCTTCGGTTCGCACCTCTTGAGCCTGTAAGTCTCTGGAAATCAGAGTTGGAGCGGGTAGAGGGAATCGAACCCTCCTAGCCAGCTTGGAAGGTTGTCTTTTTACATTCTCCATCAAGCACTTAGCCTCCAACTAACATTTCAACTAACATAATTTTCGGCTTGCTCTATTGGGAGTCGTAAAATTCCAGCCCGTTTTTGGTGTGCAATCTTAGCGCAGGAAGCTCTCAAAAAACCGGAAACAGCGTACCGTAAGTTTGCTCTTCGAGAACTAGACCCGATTGATAGTGCGTTACTGATTCCTAAGAGGGAGGTCATTCGATCCTCGAGAGGGAGGTAAACGAGGTCGATGTCCACGGAGAGACGTTCAAAATCCCGGACGAAAAGGTTAATCGCTGTTCCGCCTTTCAGAGCAAAAAAGGACCCTTGTGCAACGAAAGGAGGCACTTGTAGCATCAACTTGGAGTGATCTTACCATAGGCACATAGTCCACATGGTGCTCACCCAAGGTACGAGAGAGTTCTGATTAACCGTCAGAAGGGTGAGAAAATCCTACTTCTGCAATTTTTAGCGCGGCCCATGTACCGGTTCGAGCCAGCGTGATAAACGGGTCGATAACGGCAAGTTCACCCGTTTCTTGCATTCGGACCACATTCTCGTCGTGAAGGTCATGAACTAACACTCCAGTCTCCTGGCGGTAATAGGCAAAATACCCATCATCTATTACTCCGTCATAACGAAGCTGCACCGGAATAAAACCCATGTCAGCCATCAGGACCGTTGTTTCTTCCCTCGTTACGGGAGGCTCGTAAGTTGCTGGGCAAACGTGAACCTGTGAAAGAACGGGCGAGATCAATTTGCTTTTGGAATTTATCGTGAAACCCTCAAGCCGATAGGCGGTTTCCGGAAACAGGACAGCGTGGAGAACCATCCGGTCAAAATAATCGCCCAAAGTAGTGCCATTCAAACACCCATAAAGACGCTTAAACCATCGGCCAGAGTCTTCGTCATAGTAGACCTGATGCTCGGCACCTCCAATTTGCCCCTGGGAATTCCATCGGGCAATAAACTCCGATTCATCAAAGATTCGACCGATCCCCTCGACCCAACGACGTAAATTTGTCCGGCCCGCTTGGTCGACTACACTGAGCCTTGAGATCTGGACGAGCGATTCCGGGAGCTGCGGGATTTGAGATACTGGTAGCCTCTGAGCGCCTGCTCTGTAGATGCCTTCGGCTGCCTGGAAATCGAGGCAATCGACGCCCTCTTCACCGGAGGAAGCGACGTCTCGGCCAAGGAGACGGAAGCACAGTTGGACGGGAAAACGGGCATACTTATTGATAAGTCTAATCTGAAGAGCCTGTTCAGTCAACGCGGCGATGTCGGAAGCGGGCAGCGGCCTGTTGCCTCAAAAGTTTTGACACTGGGAAGTGTTGGCAGGGAGCGACAGGAAAAGGTCGTTGACTCAAAAAGGATGACACCGGCAACCGAAAGGGATGCCGATGAGTCGAAAGATAGCCGAAGAACTGCTGCCGCGCCTGCGTCAGCGCTACCTGGGGCGTGGTCGCGAGGGGCGTTCGCGCCTCATTGACGAGCTCTGCGAACAATGGGGCTACAGCCGCAAGCATGCCATCAAGCTGCTGGGAGCCAAAACCGGCTGGGGTGGCGACCCTGGCATGCGCAAAGGGCGCCCCCCAAAGTACGACAGCAAGGTGGAGGAGGTGTTGTGGCGGATTTGGAAAGTGGCCGAGCAACCCTGTGGCAAAAGACTCAAGGCGCTGTTGCCCCAATGGCTTCCTCATTACGAACGCGAACATGGGAGGCTTGGGAAGGATCTGCGAAGCCGTGTTCTCTCCATTAGCGCCGCACAGGCCGACCGGCTTCTGGCTGCACGCAAAACCCGTGTCGGCCACCGGGGGCGCTGCGGCACCAAGCCCGGAGGGCTCCTGAAAACACAGATCCCAATCCGTACGGATAACTGGGACATCACCCGTCCCGGGTTTTTAGAGGCTGATACGGTGGCTCACTGCGGCGGCAGTCTGGAGGGGGATTTCGTGTGGAGCGTCACTTATTGCGACATCTATAGCGACTGGACGGCCAACCGAGCGGTATGGAACAAGGGGGCGGCCGGCGTGGTCGCAGCGACGCGCGAGGTGGAGGGGACTTTGCCCTTCGAGCTTCTGGGGTTTGACACCGACAACGGGTCTGAGTTCCTCAACTGGCACCTGCTGCGCTACTTTCAAGAGCGCCCGAAGGCGGTTGGGTTCACCCGTTCGCGGCCTTACAAGAAAGACGACAACGGCCATGTGGAGCAGAAGAACTGGACGCATGTGAGGCAGTTACTTGGATACGATCGGCTGGGGGACCCGCAACTGGTGGAGCCAATCAACGCGCTCTACCGGGAGTGTTGGGAGCCCTTGCACAACTACTTCCTGCCCTCTGCAAAACTGGAGGAAAAGAGTCGCGATGGGGCGAAGGTCAAACGCCGGCACGACAAGCCGCTGACACCGTGTGAGCGACTGCTGGACAGCCCGGATGTGGCGGCCGCTAGCAAGGCCAGGCTTCGAGCTCAAAGGGATGCGTTGAACCCTTTTGAACTAAATCGGCGCCTGGAGGAGGGGTTGCGCGCGATCCTGCATCGAGCGCTTCATTCCAGTCGTCCTACGGACTCCTTGCATTGCGCACTCGATGCAGTCAAAAACACCCCCCAGTTGGTGTCATGACTTCTGAGTCAACGACTCCACCGCTCCGGACTCTCTCCGGTGTCATTTACTTTTGAGTCAACGGGGCGGAACGAACGGATTAAGCACGGCGTCCTAATCATGCTTCAGATTACGCGCCGCATCAAGCCAGCGTTCTAAAATAGTCCTCACGCGTAACCGCATTAATTGCACCTCGGTGAACAAGCAGGTTCGCCGCAGTTTTCCCACATGGCCGGATTACAGCAAAATTTTCGATACATACTTTTACCTCAATGACACTGATGGCGCGGAATTGCTCCGAGGCTGACATGCGTCG
>CANFTB010000057.1 GCA_947449735.1 Chthoniobacteraceae bacterium
CGTCGCGCTTGAGCTCGAACCAGTAAAGCACGGCTGGTGCATCGGGCTCGGCATCCCCAAGCGGCCCGTGCGCCCAGCGGCGTTTGCCCACAACGATATCCAACACGCCGTCCCCGTTGACATCAGCGAGCTGCATCGCATGAAGCTGGCTGAACTTCACGCCTTGGGGGTTCTCCTCCGGCGTGCTCCCCATGATCTTGTGCTCCACAAAGGAGCCGTCCTTCTGCTGCTCAAACCAGCCAAGTCCGAACCCGTGCGCGTCGTAGCTAGTCACCACGTCATTCAGACCGTCTCCGTTGACGTCGTACACCTGCATGAAAGATCCGCCCCGCGCACCATTCGGCGCAAAGGCGACGGGGTGAAACACCCAGTCCCTGTCGGTGCTCGTGTCAGCGGGCTGCTCGTACCACCCCTCTCGGTCGAGGATGTCGACGCGACCGTCTCCATTCACATCCCCCGCCCCGTAGCCGTGGGTATAACGGAAATACTTTTGATCGTTAGCGGGCGACTTGGGCGTGATCGGCCGGAAACGCGCCTTGCCCAGCGGATTCTTCCAGTCGATCTCGGCGTATCCCAACTGGCCGCCGCCCTTCCCCTTTGCCTCCTTGGGTTTGTTCGCGTCGCTCGAATGGACGAGCAGTTCCGGCTTCCCGTCCCCGTTGACGTCCTTCAGATCGGGCGACTCGCCGTCGGCGACGTCAAAAATGTGAATCATCTCCCACTTACCCATGCCGCCCTTCGGATTGAGGTAGAGCCGGGCGGCCTCGCCGGGCAGTCCGTACACGAGCACATCAGCCCAGGAGTCGCCGTTGAAATCGTAGGCATAACTCAGAAAATAATCCGAGTAGCCCTTCGCCGGATCGTAGGGGGTCTTCGTAGGACCGGAGGCGTTTTCGCTCGGCGCAGTGAACTCGATTTTCCGCTTAAAGTCGGGTCCAAACCAGATGAAGCAACCCGCGCACAGGTCGGGATGACCGTCATGATCAAAGTCGGCAACGGTGCAGCCCTCGGCCACAAACTCTTGGGTGAGCACCTGTTTTTTAAAGCGGACCTCGGCGGCCGGTGACTGCAGCACGCATGCGCCCGCGAGAACGACTGTGAATACGGATTTGGGAAACATAGGGGGGGTAGGGAGATTCGGCGGCCTGTAATTTCGGCACCAGCTTGCGGATTTGTAAGCGTATTTTCCAAAGGCTGGAAGCCTTCTCGAACGAAAGAGGCATCGGCGCCCATTTCTTAGGAAGCCCTTGCAGCTGCGATGCCGGTATTGACCCGGCGGTCCCGCGTCTTAACCTAAAACCGCCAAAGCCTCATCCCGCCTCTTCTAAAGACACCTCGCCCGCCGACAGCCCTCCTCCGCATGAAGCTTCTGCTAGCACCCGACAAATTCAAGGGATCCCTCTCCGCCCCTGCCGTTGCGGAGGCGCTGCAGTCGGGCTGGCGCAGTGTCCTGCCGGAGACACAGTTCACCTTCGCGCCCATCGCCGACGGCGGGGAGGGCTTTTGCGAGGCCCTCGCCAAAACTCTCGACGGCGAATGGATCCATGCGGCGTCGGTCGACGCCTTGGGCCGTTCTGTCGAATGCTGCTACGTCTGGGTCGCCAACACACAGACCGCGATTCTAGAAATGAGCGAAGCCTCAGGCCTTTGGAGGCTTCAGCCCTCGGAGCGCGATCCGAGGCGCGCCAATACGTTCGGCACCGGACTGCTCATGCGCCACGCCGCCGAGCGCGGAGCCAAACGCATCCTGCTGGGCCTCGGCGGTAGCGCCACAACCGACGGAGGCATCGGCATGGCCTCCGCACTCGGCTTCCGTTTTCTCTCCGCTACAGGCGAGAGCCTCGACGCGGTTCCAGAATCCCTCCCGTCCATCCGGAGCATCGATGGCGCGCAGGCCATCCCCCTTCCCCAGATCACCGCAGCCTGCGACGTGGCCAACCCGCTCCTCGGCCCACGGGGCACGGCCGCTGTCTTTGCCCCTCAAAAAGGGGCCTCCCAGGACGATGTGGCGTTTCTCGAAGCCGCGCTTTCCGGACTCGCGGAACTCTCCCTCCAAACGTCCGGCCGCGACTTCCACAACACCCCCGGCGCAGGTGCGGCGGGCGGCATCGGCTTTGGACTGCTCGCCTTTTGCCGGGCAACCATGGAGCCCGGCTTCGAACTGGTAGCGAATGCCGCGGGCCTCGCCGCCAAGGTCGCTGGCGCCGATCTGGTTCTGACAGGCGAGGGCCGTCTCGACTCCCAAACCCTCGAGGGCAAGGGGCCCGCAGGAGTGGCCGCGCTGGCCCGCTCGCACGGAAAGCCGGTGTTCGCCTTCGCAGGCTCCATCGAAGAACACCCGGTCCTGCTCGAACGCTTCGACGCCGCCATTCCGATCATCGACCGTCCGGTTTCTCTGGAAGAAGCCATGCGCGATGCAGCATCCTTTTTGGAGAGGGCCGCCGCACGCACGGCGCGCCTCGTTTTCCGCCCCCTCAACCTTTGACTTTATGAGCCACAAACGCATCGCACTTTTATTTTCCGGTCAGGGCGCCCAGACCGTCGGCATGGGCAAGGACCTCGCCGCCCATTTCCCTCAAGCCGCCATGCTCTTCGCAAAAGCTGACGCAGCGCTCGGCTACCCGCTCAGCCACATCGCTTGGGAAGGGCCGGACGCCGAGCTCACCCAGACGCGCCACTGCCAACCCGCGCTCTTCGTGCACGGGCTCGCATGCCTCGCCGCCCTGCGCACCATAGCGGGAGAGTTTCCAGTGCACGCCGCTGCGGGCCTTTCCCTAGGCGAGTTCACCGCCCATGCAGCCGCCGGAACATTCGATTTTGAGACCGGTCTCCATCTGGTTTCAAAGCGCGGCTCCTTCATGCAGGAGGCCTGCGAAGCAACCTCCGGAGGCATGGCAGCGATGATCGGCGGCGAAGAAGCCGATGTCGTCAAGCTCGCGGCAGACACAGACGTCGACGTTGCCAACTACAACAGCCCCGGACAGATCGTTCTTTCGGGAAAAACAGAGAACATCGCGGCAGCGGTTGCGGGCGCCAAGGAGCGCGGCATCCGGATGGCGAAAGCGCTCAACGTCGCGGGTGCTTACCACTCGAGGCTCATGCAGCCTGCAGCAGCCAAACTGCGCGCCGTTCTTGCCGACGCAACGTTAACCAGTCCCGGAACGCCGGTGTTCTGCAATGTCAACGCCAGCTCCGTCTCCACGCCCGATGAGATACGGCGCACGCTCGAAGAGCAGGTGACCGGATCCGTACGCTGGACACAAACCATGGAACGCCTTGTCGACGAGGAACATTGCGACCTGTTTTTAGAATTAGGACCCGGCGGCGTTTTGAGCGGCCTGCTCGGCCGCACTCGCAAGGGCATTCCATGCATGCAGGTGTTCGACCTCGCCACGGCGACGGCCGCCGCTGAAGCCCTCCGGACATAGCACACCGACTGTCGGATCCAGCGCTGCCAAGTACTCGAAGGAGGCAGGGCCGCTTCTGCGCCGAAGACGGCGCTCTAACAGTTGCGGTGCGGCCTGTCCGGCAGCATGGTGTCTCGGTGCAACCCGTCGCGACGCTCCTAGGTACAGGCCAGTTTCCAAGCAATGACGAGCTTTTGGACGCCTTTCTAAAGCGCGTCCAAAGCCGTGGCCTCTCGCTGTACCCCTCTCAGGAGGAGGCGATTCTGGAACTTTTTGAGGAAAACAATGTCATCCTGAACACCCCTACCGGCTCGGGGAAATCGCTCGTAGCCACCGCCCTCCATTTCAAGGCACTCAAACAGGGCAGGCGTTCCGTCTACACCTGCCCGATCAAGGCGCTGGTAAACGAAAAATGGCTCGCGCTCTGCCGCGAATTCGGACCCGAAAACGTAGGCCTTAGCACCGGTGACGCCACCATAAATAGGGAGGCTCCGATTCTCTGCTGTACCGCGGAGATTCTCTCAAACATCGCCTTGCGCGAGGGAGCCGCAGCCAACGTGGCGGACGTCATCATGGACGAGTTCCACTACTACTCGGACCGCTCCCGCGGCGTCGCATGGCAGGTGCCACTCCTCACACTCCCACAGTCCCGCTTTTTGCTCATGTCCGCGACCCTCGGCGACACCGGCTTCTTTGAGGAGGAGCTCACACGCCTAAACGGCCGTCCGACGAGCGTCGTCCGCTCCGTAGACAGACCCGTACCACTTGAGTTTTCGTATAGCGAGACCCCTCTTTCCGAGACTCTTGAATCACTGGTTCGCTCCAGCAGGAACCCAGTATACGTAGTGCACTTCACCCAGGCGGAAGCCGCAAGGAACGCCCAGAACTTCACAAGTATCCCGCTGTGCTCCCGGGACCAAAAGGCCGAGATCGCCAAGGTTCTCGAGTCCGCACGCTTTAACAGCCCTTACGGCCCCGAGATCAAACGCTGGCTTCGCAGCGGAATCGGCATCCACCACGCCGGCCTCCTGCCGAAATACCGCCTGCTTGTCGAGGAGCTCGCACAAAAGGGGCTTCTACCCGTGATCTGCGGCACCGACACGCTCGGGGTGGGAATCAACGTGCCGATCAGGACCGTCCTGTTCACGCAGCTCTGCAAATACGGCGGCGAAAAAACGGGCCTCCTGAGCGCGCGCGACTTCCATCAAATCAGCGGCAGAGCGGGAAGAAAGGGCTTCGACAGTTGTGGATGGGTCGTTGCGCAGGCGCCCGAACACTCCATAGAGAATCTGCAGCTCGAGAAAAAACAGGCGGAAACCGGCAAGAAGTTCGTGAAACGGAAACCGCCTGAAAAGAACTACACGCACTGGGAGCGCAGTACATTTGAAAAGCTCATCGGATCGGCCCCGGAACGCCTTACGAGCAGCTTCCAAATCGGCCACGGGATGCTGCTCAACGTGCTCAGCCGCTCCGGCAACGGAGCGCGGGCAATGCGCGACATCATTACCCGCTGCCACGAGGGACCGAAGTCAAAGAAGGCGCTTTTCAAAAGAGGTTGGCAGTTATTCCGCTCAATGCTCGACCAGAAGGTGGTCGAGATCATTCCCAAGCAACCGGACGGCACACGCGTCCGCGTGAACATCGCCCTTCAGGACGACTTTTCGCTCAACCACGCGCTCTCACTGTACCTGCTCGATACGCTCCCTCTGCTGGACGCGAACTCAGTCGAATATCCATTCCTTGTACTCACCCTGGTGGAGTCGATTCTCGAGGATCCAGACGCCATTCTGCGCAAACAGCTCGACCGCGTGAAGGGAGATGCAATCGCCGACATGAAGGCGCAGGGTATGGAATACGACCAGCGAATGGAGGAACTGGAGAAGCTCGAGTATCCCAAGCCAAACCGGGATTTCATCTACAATACCTTCAACGCGTTCGCCGCCGCCCACCCGTGGGTGGGCAGGGAAAACATCCGTCCAAAATCCATTGCTAGAGAGATGTTTGAAGAGTACCGGAGCTTCGCCGACTACATCAAACTCTACGACCTGCAGCGCTCAGAGGGACTGCTTCTCCGGCACCTTTCCTCCGTGCACAAGGTGCTCAGCCAAACAGTGCCAGACTCCGCAAAAAACGACGTCCTCATTGAGATGGAGCAGTACCTCGGAGCGCTCATCAAGCAGGTCGACTCCAGTCTTCTCGAGCAGTGGGAAAAACTGCGTAACCCCGATTACACCGCCCCGCTAAAGGAGGAAATCAAACCGCCCGGCGCCCACGAGGCCGCAGCAGACATCACCAAGGATACCCGCGTTTTCAGGGCGGCGGTGCGGGCCTACGTTCTTCAGTTTTTGCGCGCGCTCGCGAACGGCGATTATGCCGGGGCGCTCGAATCATTGGAGCCGCACTCAAACGCCGGGGACCCTTGTACCCCTTGGTCCGAGGGCCGCCTCGAGACTACGATGAACGAATATCACCAGGATCACGAGCGCCTCCGGCTGGACCCCGAGGCCCGCAATACCAAGCACTCGTATTTCGAATCGACAGGTCCCGGGCTGTGGAAGCTGCAACAGACGCTAGTAGATCCAGCGGAATCCAACGACTGGTTCGCCGAGTTTGAAATCGATCTCGTCGCTAGCAAGACACGGGGATCTGCCGTGCTTCAACTTACGGGTATCGCGAGGATCGCTTAACCAACCTTCCACCTCCTCCCAGAAACAGGATCTCACGCGGCTCCGCGGAGAACGCGGAGAAAAAATTATAAGTAAATGAAGTGAAACCATTTACCTCCGCGGCTCCGTGCCTCCGCGTGAACTTCCGCTTTCGGGTTCAACGGTCGACCTTGTCTGTCTTGGACACCTTGCGGTTCAGAGTGTAATAGGCGTCCCTGTGCCCGAGCTTCTGGCCGCTCTCGGAGACCAACTCCGGCAGAAACAACTCGTGCACATAACCCTCTCTCAGGCCGCCGCAACGCACGACGATGCTCTTCCGGTCGTCTGCGACATCAATGGCCTCGATCGTCAGCTGCTCCGCCTCAACCTCGGGGCTCCCGTACTTGGAGTGATAGAGATAGGTGTAACTCTGCCCCCCGAAGTTTGAAGGAACCGGCGCCGTACCCGGCTCCAGCGGTTCGGTAAAACGGAAGCGAAAGCCTTCCTCTAAAAGTTGCATCTGCCGGACCTCGAAAGGGGCGCGACCCGACCAGACAATCCGCTGCAGCCCGAATGACTTGTTCCCGAAACTGTTCCAGCCCCGGTTGGACTGGCCGACCACCATCGAACCATCCGCTAGAAAATTCACGCCCAGAACCGCGCTTTGAAGCTCCTTAATGAACGGAAAGCACGCCCCCTGGTACTCGCCGTCGACCTTTTCAAGAAACACACGGTTCACCCCCGAATACACAAACTCGCCCACGAACATCTGCCCGTCGAACGGGCCGAACTTCCCGCCGGTCTCGTCGAATCGAAGGCCAGTCGGACTCTGCCCCATCTTTACGTAGGGAAGCCACACCGCCGGAGGAGTATACCCAGGCACTGCGCTCCGCGCCTCCGCAACCGTGAGGGTTTCAGGAAGCTTGCCCGGATGCACAACGGGAGATCCTGCCTCGCGCGCGAAGGCAAGCGACTCGGAGTGTCCAAAAAAGGCGCCCTTGCGCACATGCAGAATTGGGTTGGTTCCAAACCAAGTGCCCTGCTGGTCGGTCACGAACACTTCTCCGTCCTTGTTGTTTCCAATGCCGCATGGGGAGCGGAATCCCGCGGCGAAGGGGCGCATCACTCCATCGGCCCCGGTGACCATGCACCATCCCCTCCACTTCGTCTCAACAGCCTCCGCTCCAGCGCCCTTCCACTTCGCGCCCATGCTGCTATTGAGGGATGTGTACATGTTTCCTGAGGCGTCGAAGGCGGGCCCGTAGGCATACTCGTGGTAGGCCCCAGAGACGCCCCACCCGGAAGCAACCGCAAGGTATTCATCCGCCAATCCGTCCCCGTCGGTGTCTCGCAGACGTGTCACCTCCGCACGCTGGGTTGCATAGAGCGCGCCATCGCGCCACGCCAGACCGAGCAACTCATGAAGTCCCGAAGCGAAAAGATGATACCCGATGCGCTCCGCAAGCGGAGGCTCTGCGGTGGGGTTGTCCAGAATCCAAACCTCGCCTTTTCGCAGACCCACCGCGAGGCGCCCGTCGGGTAAAACGGCCAGCCCCGAGGCCTCCATGTCCACTCCGCCGGGGGTCTCCAAAGTAACCACGCGGTAGTGCCCACTATCCTCCCCGAAAACCCGAGGCGCGGCCCCGGCACACAGCAGCAGGCCGGCAAGAACAGATGTGCATCTTAAAGTTACCATGAAAGCGCCTCCTCCCGTTTTTCACGCCCCACCACAATTTCCCCAGAGAGAATGGAAGGCAGCCGTATTTCGCCGGCTCCCTTTACGATTCGAACCGACCGGGTCAGACCACCCCCGTCCGCAAACGGCTCGACGTGGTCCTCGATCTCCACCCCGTTGATTTCATACAAGAAGGACGGAACGCCCTTGGCGTCGAAACGGTAGCCGAGAAACCTGAGCCTTGTTTCGGGGGCATCTGCCGCGGGCGTCAGTGCATGGACATCAGTGCCGAGCGGGGCAATGGGCGGCATCGCACGCTCCTTCCAATTGTTCATCGCATCCAGAAAACGTCCCTTCCAGGCCACCTTCCACCGGCAGGCCTTGGCGTCAAAGCAGAGGTGCACACCCTCTGGAAATCCAACCGCCACCGCGTGCGTGCCCGCGCCCTCTACGAAGCTTCTAAACACCACAGGCCGGCCCGCGCTGCCGGGCTTCAACTCGTAGTCGGCAGTGCTGAGCAATCCCTCGGGAAGCGGGAGGGACGAGGCTTCGCGAAGATATGTCCAGATGCTCTCGATTTCTTTATCCGCTGCTTTTCGTCCCGCAAAAAGCGGCGGCATGAGTGTCCCGGGCTGGGTGGCCTGGGGATTTAAAAGCAGACGCTTGAAGTACTCCGGCTGCAGGCGCTCGGTGGCATGAGTGAGTTGAAGGACTGTTGGTCCGAGCGATTTCCGGCCAAGGATTCCGTGGCAGCTCACACACCCGAGCCCAGCCGCCCCCACGAGCTGCCTACCGATGGGCCCGCGCTGGTGCCCCTGCACCCCGCTCACATCAATCTGGGCAGGATCGGCGTTCCGATCTGCCTCCAGCAGCCAGTCCGTCAACAACCTGCCCGCGGTCTCGCCGAACTGGGGCATGCGTGCATCAAGGTAAGGCCGCACGGATCCGCCTCCTTTCCAAAACAGCTTCTCCAACCATCCGGCCGTCAGCTTCGCACCCACGGAATCCAATTTGGGAGGCAAATGTCCGAGCTCCCCGAGCGCCTCCGCCCCGGGATCGTTCGCCTTGAAATAAGCGGCTCGCACGGCCTCCGGTCCGCCACGGCCGTCGCGAACGTGGCATGCGAGACAGTTGAGTTGTTGCACCAAAAGGGGACGTGGTGCGTCTGATGACGGAACCGCCACAAACGACCGGAGTGCACTTTTTTGCAGGCCATCGAGTTTGTAATCGGGCACCCCCGAGGGAAGTCTGTCGCTCAAACAGCCGGACTCCGGCCGCAGCTTGTCACGCGCAGTACCGGGCAACGCGGCATCCTTGCCGCCGTCCGAGTGGCAAGAGACGCACCCCTTTTGAACAAAAGCAGCGCGTCCGGCGCGGACGTCGTCCGCAGAGTCTTTTGCCGACTCCACGGCCGCCGCATCAATACGCCCTTTGGGCGCAGTTTGCTGGATGTAGGCGGCGAGATCCGCGGCCTCGGCCGGATTCAACCCAAACGCGGGCATCCGACCGTGAGGGCGCGTCTCGAGAGGGTTTTGCAAGAAAGCGGAGAGAGCACTGACGGCGTAGAATTTTCCAAGCGCCAAGGGCACGGAACGCACCGAAGGCTCCGCAACGGAACCCTCCGGCGCGTGGCAAGCCACGCAGCCCACACTATGATAAAGCTCGCGGCCCCTCGCAGGATCACCCGGGGGAAACTCCGTCTTTATGCCCTGTTTAAGAGACGCGAGATAGGTGGCGATTTTGGAAATACTGCGGGCGTCGTCTTCCCCAGAACCAAAACAGGAAGGCATCGTTGTACCGGGCTTCACGGAGGAGGGAGCGCTCAGCCACTCCTCAATCGCGTTCCGCGACAGCCGGGACCCGACGTTGGACAAGTCAACCGCCGCTGGACCACGCTGCACACTTTGCGATGCCTGTGTGTCCGCATGGCAAGCCGAGCAACGCAGCTCCGAAAAGAGAAGCGCCCCTGCGGTCGCCCCGGCGCCCGCGCTGCCAGTCGAAAGCTTCGGGGCGTGCAGTTGCTCGTAGGCAAACACAACAGGCGACGCGCGAAGGTTGGACCCAAAAAACACGCCAGCGAGCAAGGCCATGGCGAGCAATGGTTTAAAAATCACCGCCAAGAGCCGCAGGGCTCGACGGCACCGGCGGAATGGCTTGGGGTGATTCATCTCTCTCAGTTCTACAAGCGGCCCACCACTCCACTCTCCGTCTCGGCGAAAGCTGAGCCGCCGGCCAAGCTAGAAATGCCAAGCACTGCGGCGTTGCGAATCATGTCGCGGCGGGTCATTGGACTTTCGGAGGGGGCGGCGGAATCCATTTCGAGGGTGGTTGATGGACGAGCTTTAACAGATGTGCGTGATTCATCCAGTCCCGAAAGACCCCTCGGGATTCAACGGCGGAGACTCCACGCAAGAGAGCAGACCCCGGCCAGCCCAAGCAGACCCGAGGCAACGCGCAGGTATGTTGGAAGACCCAGAACCATTTCCCGCCGCCTGAGCACCTCCAGCAGAAAAAATCCCGGCAGCAATAAGGCTTCATAAGCGCCTGCAACTCCAATGGCGAAGGCGGCAACCGCCCCCCACTCCCCGCCCTCGACTAGCGGGACACCCGGATGCATGGCGCCTGTCAGCGACTGCAATCCGGTCGCGAAACCAAAGACCGCCACCAGCGCCATCCGGGGCTTCGAGAACACCTTTCCGCGAACCAGCAGATTAACAATCGCAAACAACACGGTGCAGGCCGCGCCCACAGCTCCGGCCCAAGTTTTCAGCCACGCCAGATTCTCCAATTTCAAGGGCATCACAGCCAGCGTACTACCCGCAGTGATAAGCAACACAACGAGAGCAAGCTGCCCATGCGAACAGAGAGACAGCAGCACCAAGCCGGCGAACAGCCAATGCTCCGGTTGCGTGAGCACACAAATCGCCCCCTGCTGAAAAGGATCAAGGAAAGGCATCAGGCGCTCGGCAAGGGTTGGCCCCGGAGGCACGCTTTCTTCCGTCGAGGGAACCGCAGCAGGCCCCGCGACTGAACCCTCCTCCAGTCCCGTTGGCAGCAAGCTGGGCTGCCGGGCCCGGAGCAGCCAGGAGTTCGCCTGCCCGGACCCCATCCGCTTGCTGCGCATCACATAACTCAGGTCCCACGCAACATTTTCGGCGTACGGCCACTCTCTGAGCATTTCGTGAAAAAACTCCACCTCCACCGGAGGCTTCCCGCAGTACGGATACTCCAATTCATATTGGAAAAGCGTCTGCTCCGGATCGATGAAGTATTGGGGCGGCGTAAGCTTCAGCACACTCCCGGCCAGGGCCTCTGCGCCGACGGAAAGTCTGAGATGCTCGAGCAGATAGCCTTTGTGCCGTTCAGCCGCTATCGCAAGCGCCTTGGGCTCGGGCGCTCCATCCTCCGTAAGAGCGAGTCCCGATGCGACGGACAGTTCTTTGAGAGAAACGTTGACCGCGACACGGACCAGCTTTGGTTCAAATTGCACCCACATTGCGTTCTGCAGATTCGGATGCGCCAGCAACCGTGCGGCGCACGTCAGAAACACAAAGCCCAGCAACAGTCTGAATTGCATGGTCCTCACAAACAGCTTCACCGTCCGTCCGCCTCTTGCATCAAACTCCCGATCGGGCGAGCAGCACGGCCTTCACGTCCCTGCAGTAGGCGGCGATATCCTGAGCCTGAAGGATTCCCGAAACAATCACCACCCGGCGCGCTCCGGCAGCCAGCACCTGCTCGAGGTTCTCGCGTTTGATCCCTCCGATGCAAAACACAGGAACGCCGACGACGCGGTTCACCTCGCGGATTTCGTCCATACCGATCGCCGGCCTACCCGGCTTTGTCGGCGTGGCAAACAGCGGTCCAAAGCCGATGTAATCTGCCCCCTGCTCGGCCGCCGAGAGCGCCTGGACAAGAGAATGCGTGGACTTTCCAATGATCGGGGGAGGCACCTCTCCAGCCAGTGCCCTGCCGGCGCGCCAGCGGGCGTCCGAAACGTCAAAGTCATCCTGCCCCACGTGGGCCCCCTGAGCGCCGATGGAAGGCACAAGCTCTGGGTGGTCGTTTAGCAGCAGGGGAACCCCGGCGGCCTCGGTCAATCCGACAACCCTTCTCGCATAGCCTTCAATCGTCTCCTCGTCGCACCCCTTCGCCCTGAGTTGCAGAACATCAACACCGCCCTCCAACATCTTCTGGGTGATAAATTCGAGTCTATCGGGATGCGCGTATCCCAGATCCAAAATTCCGTAAAGCAAGGCGTCGCTCAGAAGCTTCATTCAAACAGTCCAACACAGAATCCAATTTCTGGGGAGCAGGAAGAAACCTCCGGCGGGTCCGACCCGCTTTCGAAGCGCTGCCTTTCTGTCGAAAACACCTTGTCTCCGCGTGACAACGGCATGATCGGATTTATGCTTTGAGCATTCCATTACCTGTGAAACCGCCGATGCCCATCCAGTTACTCAAACGCCATGGTTTAACCGTTGCCGCGGTGCTCGTGGGGGTGTTCCTGGGACGCACCCTCAAACAAGGCGAACGGCCAAATGACGCACAGCACAACAACCCCGGCCAGTCTGCAGACACCTCCGGAGCAGGAATCGCCAGTGTTGCGTCCCCGCTGCCGAAGACGGGGGAGATGGATTCCGACGCCGCCGTGGAAGCCGAGGTGGCACGCATTCTAGGAGGCACCTCCCCAACCGCGGCGAACCGGACACCGCAGCAGACCATGGATGCGATTTCGAGCGCTGTGCAGGAAAAGAGCGATCTGCGGCGCTTTCTGGCAATTTACGAGGCGGCGAGCGAACTTGGGAAGGACGATGTGGGACCTGCACTGGAACGCGCCCGCAATGAGGACAACGCCATCGCCGTCAGAGCTCTCGAGCGGCGGTGGGGCGAAATTGATCCTGTTGGGGCGGCAAAAGCCTGGGCCTCCGGAGAATCCAAGCCCCTCGGAGACGCGTTTTTCAGCGCCTGGTCAAAGACAAACCCCACAAGCGCGCTGCGCTGGTATGCCGGCCTAGAGGACGGCGACATCAAAAATCAGGCGCGCAATTTGATCCTCGACCGCGTTGCCAAGACCGACCCCCAGCGCGCCCTCGACTTCGCAAACCAGCTTCCCGAAGGCAAGGACCAGACCCAACTGATCTCGAGGGCGCTCGCCAATCTGGGTGCGAAGGACCCGGCCGAGGCGCTGGCCGCGGCACAGCGACTCCCCGAAGGCACAAGCCGAAAAGCGGGCATCGACTCCGTTGTCAACCAGGTGGCTTCCTCAAACCTCAAGGAAGCCCAGAGGCTGATTGAAGAACTTCCCCCAAACACCGTCACAAACGGAGGCGCAGCTGTGGCGGCCGCTCTCGCGCGCAAGAGCCCGGAATCAGCACTCGAGTGGGCAGGATCCCTTCCCGATGGACAGAGCAAAGAGGCGGCTTTCGGTGGAATTGCAAGAGAGTGGGCAGGGCGCGACGTTCAAGCCGCCGCCACCTGGCTCGACACGCTTCCGGCAGGCGCCACCAAGAACGCGGCCGTAGCGTCCTTTGCGAGCCGGGCAGCTCCCCGCGACCCGGAAGGCGCCACCGCCTGGGCGGCAACCCTTCCCCAAGGCAGCCAGCGCAGCAGCGTACTCGCGCAAACCGTGGGCATCTGGCAACGCATCAACCCCGAAGCGGCCGCCGAATGGATCAAGTCGGCGCCGGGCCTTTCGGCAGACGAGCGCACTGCGCTCACGCACCTGCAAACCCAGCGCCCCGACGCCAGCAGGTTTCAGTCTGCGCGCCGGGAACGCTCGGGCAACTGAACACCTCGCGCTTCCCGCTTTGCTTCAGCAGACGCCGTGCTGCATACTTTGGAGATGCAGTCAGCAACCATTCGTGTCCCAGCCACCACAGCCAACCTCGGTCCGGGCTATGACTGCCTCGGGGTCGCCCTAAGCCTCTCCAACCGGTTGACGGTCCAGCGAAAGGCACTGGAGGAAGACATTCCGCCAGAAAGCTTTCACTCGGGCGATCCCATGGCCGCGGAAGCTGCGGAAACATTTTTTCTCAAGTCAGGACTCCCTCCATTCCCGTTTTGCTGGAGCATCGAGGGGGAGGTTCCCCGCTCGCGCGGACTCGGCAGTTCGGTGACTGTGCGCCTTGGCCTACTCGCGGGACTCAATGCGCTGAGCGGAAATACGCTTTCCACACCAACCCTGTTTGAACTCTGCGCCAAGCTCGAAGGCCACCCGGACAACGCAGCTCCCGCGGCTTTTGGCGGCTTTACAGTCGCGGGCGGAGCGGTGACAGCCAGGTTTGAAGTCGATCCTTCGCTCACCTTTGTCCTCTTGATTCCCGATTTTGAAATCAGCACTCCGGACGCACGCAGAGTGTTGCCGGCGCAACTGGACCACGCCGCAGCAGTTCTGAGCTGCGCGAACGCCTGCCGCATCACTGCCGCGTTTGCCTCGCGCAACTACGCGCTGTTGCGCGGCGCCTTTGCCGACGGCCTCCACCAGCCCTTTCGCCGGGCTCTCATTCCTTTCCTTCCGGACGTGATTGCTTCGGGTGAACGCGCAGGAGCCCTCGGCGGGTTCCTTTCCGGATCCGGCTCCACGATCTGCTGCGTGACGGACTCAGCCCCGGAACCGGTCGCCGCCGCAATGTCATCGGCCGCCCAAGGCAACCACCAGATAGTCCTCGCCCGCGCGGACAACTCCGGCGCAGTTGTTCTGGCAATGGAGTAACGCAGTCTTTGCACCCTCATGGCATCGCGACAACTCGACGAATTTGAGCAGTTCGCCATCGAGGTTATCCTGGAGCGGCGCAAGGGAAAGCGCGCCGCGCTACTGCGTTCGGTGCTGTGGGTTTTGAGCGGCGTTTTTCGCAAGGTGGTCCTGCTACGCCTCTGGCTTTACAAACTGCGCATCCTGAGTTCGAAGAGCCCCGGCTGCCTCGTCATTTCGATCGGTAACCTGACGGTCGGTGGCACGGGTAAGACCCCCGTCGTCGAAAAGCTGGCGCGCACTCTCCAGGATGCCGGGCGCCGCGTCGCCATTCTTTCTAGGGGCTACAAAGCTAAAAAGCCGCCTCTTCTGCGGCGTCTCCAGCGGAAGTGGCTCGGCTTGGAGCAGCGCAAGACACGGGTGGTCCACAACGGCGAGAAACTCCTTTTGGACAGCAGGTTCGCCGGCGATGAACCCTACATGCTTGCACGTTCCCTGCAGAACGTGGTGGTGCTCGTCGACAAGGACAGGGTGCGCGCCGCCCTCGAAGCGGTGAGATGGTTTCGCTGCGACACCATGCTTCTGGATGACGGGATGCAATACGCTTCGCTGCGGCGGCGCGTTGAGATCTGCCTGATCGACTGCCAGGCGCCTTTTGGAAACGAGTACCTGCTGCCGCGGGGCACCCTTCGGGAACCCCCCGAGAACCTGCGCCGGGCGAACTACATTTTCATCACCAAGAGCGACGGCGGAGACAACGCCCTGCTGGTGGAACGCATACGCTCGTACAACGCCACGGCTGGAATTCTCGAGTGCACGCACAAAGCGCTGCATCTCAAAAATCTTTATACAGGCGAAGAGCTGCCCCTGGAGTGGCTGCAAGGAAAGCACGTGGGCTGTATTTCCGGCATCGCACGCCCCGAAAGCTTCGAGGAAAAACTCTCGGGGCTCGGTGCCATTCTCAATCTGACGGCCCGCTTTGCAGACCACCACCGCTTCAGTGAAAAGGAGCTGGGCGACTTCGTGTCCCGCTGCATCCGCCGCGATTTGGACGCCATCATCACCACGGAAAAAGACAGCGTACGCTTCCCACACAAAGCCCCTGAGTCGGACATTCCAACTTTGTTTTTGCGCGTGGAAATTGAAATCCTCCGCGGACAAGAGGTGTGGGACGACCTGGTCGGCAGGATCTGCAGTCCTCCTGAAATACTTGCACCCGAACTGCTTCTCGCGTGAATCCATCCCCCGTCGCCTCCGGCAGGGCTTGCCCCGGCTTCTAACTATTCCCCAGATTTTGCGCCGTGTGCGTCAGGAAGCTGAACACGGGGCCGTGGCTGCAAATCAGATCCTTCCACATGTCAGGGATCGATTTTTGATCTAGCATTCCCTCGTCCGGCGAGTGGGTCACCCAGGTCTTGCGCAGCAACTCGTTTTCCAGCTGTCCCTGGCTCCAGCCTGAATACCCGGCGAACACCCTCAAGATCGTTCCCTCCTCCTGGACGGCCTCGCTGGCGGTCTCAAAGGTTAGGTCGTGGCGCCAAGACCAGACTCCGCCGGAGAGGTTTTTTTCCCAGCGAAAGGCCGCCAGAAGCAGCTGGTCCATGGCTACAGGTCCGCCGATGTAAACTGGCGCCATCGACAGCAGCCCCAGATCTTGGTCCGGCATCAACTCGTTGAGCCGGCGGCCGCTGGGCCGGTTCAAAACCATCCCGAACGCGCCGTTTTCAGCGTCGTGCATCGACATAAAAATGACGGCCTGATTGAAGTTCGGATCGCGCAGCGAGGGGTGGGCGAGCAGCAAAGATCCAGAGAGCGGTTCCGTATGGGGTTCAAATTCGCGCACGATGTCAGCCTTTGAATTCCAGCCTTCCGCTCTAGTCCACCACCGCCGTCGACACCAACTCCAGCACCCTCCGCAAACCATCGTCGCCGCCGAGGCTTCCCTCGTTGTACGCAGAACGCTGAAGAGGCTGCCAGTTGTCCCGGGAATGATCCTTAATCTCTGGCTGTGGCAGACCAGTCAGCGCGGGATCATACTGTCCGTCTTTGCCGCCCAGTTTGTAGATCACCAAATCCAGCGACGGCACCACCAGCAGCCCGAAGCCCCCGGCGCCCGACTTGAAAAACGCGTCGCGCGGCGCAGCGAGCACATGGCCGTCCGCGTTGTTTTCAAACTGCAGCACGAAGGGCGTGTGCGGATTATACGGTGAGGCCGACTGGCACAAACGGATGTAGTCCGCCGGAACCAACTGTCTGCCGGCCCATTGCCCTCCCTTTGCAAGACAGTACCCAAAGCGCAGGGCGTCCGTGGCGTGCACAGCGATGCTTCCCGCGCCGTTGGCGTGGGGCATGTCATAGTCTCCGCGATGCAGGCAGTACCCCCAGGATTCCCATCCCATGGGATCCGCAAGGCGGGTGCGGATGTAATCCTGCAACTCCATTCCCGTGAGGTTGCGCAGCACGATGGACGCTATGTGGGGAGCCGGAGAGGAATACGAATACCCCTCACCCGGGGCGCACCAGAGCGGAACATCCAGCGACGAGCGGTCGAGATCGCGGATGTTCTGACCGGGCACCGGCTTGAGCGGCTGGCTCTTTCCGGCGACAAAACCCGAGGGCGACGGCCCCTCGCCCCAGTAGCCAGCGGTCATACAAAGCAGATGTCCGAGACGGATGTCCGCCTTGCGCGGGTCGTTCAAGGGAAACGCCTGGGGCAGGTATTTTTCCGTGAAGATCTTCGTGTCGAGGCCTTCGGGTATCTTGTCCCGGAACTCGTTGAGCATCACGCCGCATGCGATGCTCGTGTAAGCCTTGCCCGTCGAGGCCATGTCGGGATTTGCGTTCCTACTGGCACGCCCAAAATATTTCTCATAAACGAGATAGCCACGGCGCACCACCAGCAGGCCCCCGTTCTGCGTCCCGCGCTCGCACACCTGGTACGCCGTGTCCAGCCGGCTCAGTTCGAGCCCGGCCTTCTCGCGGATCTCAGCCGCCGTGGACAAGGTCCGCCAGCCGCCCTTGCTGTCCGGCGGCGGGAAATAGTCGGCCGCGCAGGCGGCGGCAGCTCCTCCCATTAAAACACTGAAAACAAATCGCTTAAGAGTATACAATTGCATGTCGAAGGGGCGGGTCAAACTAGGAGGGAGGCAGCGGCAGTCGAACGGGGGTTTCGTTTTGCTGAATCTGCAGCGTTCTCACGGGATAAGGCATCGTGAGGTTGTTTCGCTTGGCCTCATGCCAGATAGCGGAGTGGACGGCGTCGATCGCCTCCATCAAAAGATCCTCGCCCGCCACCCAAAACATCACCTCGTAGTGAATGGCGGATTCACCAAAGTTTTTGATCAGCGCCCTCGGTGAAGGATCCTTCAACACCCCCGGCGCGCTGCGCGCGGCCCGGAGCAGGCACTCCTTGACGCGGTCGGGGGAAGTGTCGTGTTCGAACCCGACCACCACCGTCGTTGCGCGCTCGGCTGTGGGGGCCGATAGATTGACGATCGTTCCGCCTGCGATCGCCTTGTTGGGAATGTCCACCATCACGTTGTCCGAAGAACGCATGCGGGTGGAACGCCAGTTGACTTCCTGCACCTGAAGCCTCCGTCCATCGATCAGCAACCAGTCGCCTTTTCGAAACGGACTGCCGATTTGCAATGCGGCACCCGACAACAGGTTTCCGAGCAGATCCTGGCTGGCAAAACCCAGCACGGCGACCGATACCGTCGAGCCGAGTTGCAGGCCGCTCAGGTCCTTGTGATA
>CANFTB010000058.1 GCA_947449735.1 Chthoniobacteraceae bacterium
GCGGCTCCGCGTGAACCTCCTTTTCCGGGTTGAACTTGTAGGGCGCCGGCGGTCTGATTGGGCCGGACGAGACGCTGATTTTCGAAGTGGAGCTGGTGGCCGTCAAATAGCGGCTGCGGCAGAAGGAATAGAGGATTTCACGCGGAGGCGCGGAGCCGCGGAGATGGTAGGCAAGTAGTTTTCTTTCAGTGTTTTGAAGGATTTTCTCCGCGCTCTCCGCGGCTCCGCGTGAACCTCCTTTTCCGGGTTGAACCCGCTCAGGCCAGGAGGTCGCGCACGACGCTGGCAGGCTCGACTCCCGTCAGCCGGAAATCCAGCCCCTGAAAGCGGTAGGAAAAGCGTTCGTGGTCGATGCCCAGCTGGTGCAGGATCGTGGCGTGCAGATCCCGCACATGAACCGGATTTTCCGCAACGTTGTAGCTGAAATCGTCGGTCGCGCCGTAGGTCAGCCCCGCCTTCACTCCGCCACCCGCCATCCACATCGTGAAACAGCGCGGGTGATGGTCGCGGCCCGCTTCCGGGCTGTCCCATTTGCCTTGTCCCGCAACGCCGCGCCCGAACTCGCCACCCCAGACAACCAGCGTGTCGTCGAGCAGTCCGCGGCGCTTGAGGTCGGTGACCAGGGCGGCGCTCGCCTGGTCGGTGTCGCGGCACCGGGCCGTGCACCATGAGGTGAGGCGGCTGTGGTGGTCCCAGTCGGGGTGCAGTAACTGGACAAAACGCACGCCGCGCTCGACCAGGCGCCGCGCCAGGATGCAGTTCGCCGCGTAACTTCCGGGCCTCCTCGAGTCGGGGCCGTACAGGGCGAACACCTCCTCGGGCTCGTCGGAGAGGTCGGTCAGGTCGGGGACGCTGCTTTGCATCCGGAAGGCCATTTCGTATTGCTGGATGCGGGTGGCGATTTCCGGGTCTCCGGTTTCGCCGAGGCGCAGCGCATTCATCTCCGCCAGACTGTCGAGCATTCCGCGGCGCAGGGGGCGGGGGAGGCCGTCCGGGTCACGGAGGTAAAGCACCGGTTCCTTCGCGTTGCGCAGCTTGACGCCTTGGAAACGCGAGGGAAGAAAGCCGCTGCCCCAGTAGTGGTCGTAGAGCGGCTGGTCGCTTGGGCGCTGCATTTTTGAAATGAGCACGAGGTAGTCGGGGAGGTTCCGGTTGGGACTGCCGAGGCCGTAGCTCACCCAGGCTCCGAGGCTGGGGCGTCCGGGAATTTGGTTTCCCGTGAGCATCTTGGTCATCGCCGGCGCGTGGTTGATCTCCTCCGTGCACATCGACTTGATGAAGCACAGTTCATCGGCAACCGCCGCGGTGTAGGGGAGCCATTCCCCGACGGTGGCCCCGCTTTTGGAGCGGTAAAAACGGGTCGCGGCGGGTTTGACCAGCTGCTTCTGGTTGGCCGTCATGGTGGTCAGCCGCTGGCCCTTCCGGATGGAATCGGGGAGCTCCGTGCCCGCCCAGCGGTGGAGGTCCGGTTTTTGGTCGAAAAGTTCGATCTGGGAGGGGCCTCCGGACTGCGTCAGAAAGATGACGCTCTTGGCGCGCGGCGCGGCGTGTGGCAGCTCGGGAAGCCCGATGCCGTCGGTCTTTCCTATGGGGGAGGCTGCAGCGGCAGCTTCGCGCTGGAGGGCGCTCATGGCCATGGCGCCGAGGGAAACGCCCGTGCAGTTGTTCAGGAACGTGCGCCTGCAGATGTCGGTCGGGTTATTCATGGGAAATGGCTTCATCGAGGTTCATGAGAAGGCTGGCGGCCATGGCGTAGGCCGCCACTTGGGGATGCGTGTCTGCGGAGGTTAACGGCGCCTGGCCCGAGTTCAGGACCTTGCGGGCGTCGTCGGGGTTTGCGGTGTAGTGCGCTTCGGCCTGGCGGACGAGGCGCTGCAAGGGCGGAAGCTCGGAGGGTTTGGGGCTGCGCGAAAGGACGGAGCGGGAGAGCCAGTCCAGCCTCGCCTCCAGAGTGTCTGCGTTTGCGAAGGCCTTTGCCGCAAGGACCCGGGAGGCTTCCCTGCACGTTTCATCGTTGAGTAGGGTGAGGGCTTGGAGCGGGGTGTTGGTCCGGTTGGTGCGCACCTCGCAGACGCGGCGCTGGGCCGAGTCGAAGAGAAAGGTGGGTGCGATGGAGCGCCTCCAGAAGGCGTACAGGGTCCGCCGGTGCTGTGTAGGCCCCAGGCTCGGTTCGTATTTGAAGCGGCCCATGAAGAGCTCCTCCCAAACCCCGGCGGGTTGGTAAGGGCGCGCCGGCGGTCCGCCCGCCTCCGCCTGCAGAAGGCCGGAGTACACCAGGGCGGCATCCCTGAGCATCCACGCTGGAAGCCGGAAGCGCGGGCCGCGGGCGAGCAGCCGGTTGTGGGGATCCCGCGCAAGCAGGTCCGACCCGACCGCGGACGACTGGCGGTAGGCTTCGCTGGTCGCGATCAGCCGGAGCATGTGTTTCACGTCCCAGCCGGACTCCATGAATTCAACGGCCAGCCAGTCCAACAGCTCCGGGTGGGTGGGCGCCTCGCCCTGGAGACCGAAGTCCTCGGGCGTCCGTACAAGGCCCGAGCCGAACAGTTGCTGCCACAGCTGGTTCACGATCACACGGGCGGTCAGCGGGTTGTTTTTGGACACGATCCAGCGCGCCAGTCCCAGGCGGTTTCGCGGTTCGCCCTCGGGCCACGCCGCGATTGCCGCGGGAACACCGTGCTCGACCTTGTCGCCGTGTTTGTCCCAGACCCCGCGTTGCAGCACGAAGGTGTCGCGCGCCTCCTTGCGTTCCTCCAACACCATCACCTTCAAGGCGCCGGCCGCCGTCTTGGCTTCGTTGCGTTGGTCGTTCGCTTTTGCAAGCGCCCCGCGGACTTTCACGTGGGGAGGGTATTCCTCGAGAAACCTTTCCAGTAGACGCTTTCTCAGGGGCTCGTCGATGCGGGAGGGGTCAGTGACGCGGGCGTCCGAAAGCGTCTGGAGCGCCCCCGACTTGAGGCTGCGGAGCGTCTCCCCCGGTTCGTCCGTCGCCAGCAACCGGAAGCTGCCGATGTTTGCGTCGCCGAGGGTGGAGCGCTGCCGCAGTTCCACAACCAGCTCCTCGTCGGCGCTGAGTTCCAGCGGCTCTGCGAGCGCGAACACGGCCGCGTGCGCCGCCGTTTGCGGAGCGCCCTTGGTGGACCACCCGTTGCGCGGATCGTCGTCCAGGGTGTCTTTGATATCGCCGTAGCCCCCGTTCGCCTTTTTGTCGGCTGAAAAATCCGCCACCGCTGACTGGATCGCAATGTCTCGGACCTCAGTCTTGCCGGCCTGGCGGACCTGCACCTTGAGGTCGGTCAGGATGAACTCCCCGGATTTTCCGCGTGAAAGCCCACCGCCCGTGTGCCGCTCGCTTGGGAGAACTTCAAGTTTGAGCCCGGTCAGTTTTTGGAAGGGAACCTGGGTGAAGAAGCGGTAGTCGTCCTGGTTCGGATCGTGCCCCATGGCGGAAACGGAGCCGTCGCCGGACTGGGAGAGGACGGTTCCCTCCGCCGATTCGAGGCGCGAGGGAACGAGCATGCGCCACTCCTGGAACCCGGCCGAGGCGCGTTTGAAAAGCACCGGGAGTTCCGCCTCGAAGGGCCCTGCAGAGGCCGTGCGGACGGCGGCCTCCTCCGTTTTCCAAAACTCCACCAGCGCCTCGGCATCAGCGAGGGCGCGCGGACCGTGCGGAGACTTGATTTCTTGAAAGGGCTTCGCGCCCCCTCCGGCGGCGCCCGTCTCGTCGATACTGTTGAAAAACGCAGAGAGGCTGTAGTACTCGGCGTGCGTGATGGGGTCGAACTTGTGCGAATGGCACTGCGTGCAGCCGAGGGTCAGTCCCAGAAAGGCCGTGCCGGTGGTGTTGACCCGGTCGATCACGTAGTCGACTCGGGATTCCTCGGGGTCGCGCCCTCCCTCGCCATTGGTCATGTGGTTGCGGTGGAAACAGGTGGCGAGGCGCTGTTCGGGGGTGGCGTCTGGAAGCAGGTCGCCGGCGAACTGTTCCACGGTGAACTGGTCGAAGGGCTTGTTAGCGTTGAAGGAATCCACCACCCAGTCACGCCAGGGCCAGTTGGAGCGCGTGCTGTCGGACTGGAAGCCGTCGGTGTCCGAATAGCGGGCGGTGTCCAGCCACCACATGGCCATTTTTTCTCCAAAACGGGGCGAGGCCAGGAGGCTGTCGATCGTCCGGTTCCAAACGGAGTCTTTTGGAGCCTTCTCGAAGGCCTCGAGCGCCTCGAGGGTGGGAGGCAGGCCGGTGAGATCGAAGCTTGCTCGCCTGAGGAGCGTGTGGGGTTCGGCCTGCGGGGCCGGCGCGAGACCTTCTTTTTGGAGGGCGGTCCGGAGGAAGGCGTCGATGGGATGCGTTGCGCCCGGGGGCAGGGTGGCTCGGACGGGCGGCTCGAAGGCCCAGTGCCGGCCCCATTCGGCGCCGTCCTGGATCCAGCGGCGGAACAGGTCGACCTGCCGGGAGGTGAGCGGGGCTTTGTGGGATTTCGGAGTGGGCATCACTTCGTCGGAGTCCGTCGAGGTGATGCGCTTGATGAGTTCGCTCGCGTCCGGGGTCTTGGGGGAAATGGCGCTGACGCCCTCCTTGTTCGGACGGAGGGCCGCTTCCCGCAGGTCCAGTCTGAGGCCGGCTTTGCGCGTCGATTCGTCGGGACCATGGCAGCTCAGGCATTTGTCCGAGAGGATGGGAAGGATGTCGCGGCTGAATTTGACCGGTGCCTCTGCATGGAGAAGAGGCGCGGCGCTCAGGAACGCGGCAAGGCGGGTCCAAGGTTTCATGGTTCAATCATGCCCTAATTTGCGGATAAAAAAATGGAGGGGCCTTTCACCAATGTTGTAGTATCCGATCATGCCGGTTTCGGAGTCCGCAACGCACTTTGTGCTGTCCCTATTCGCCACCCCGCTGGCCAGCCACCGGGAGGTGTTTTATACTGTCCTTCGCGGAGGGCATTTGATCGGGGGGGAGGATCACCACGTGAAGCGGAATCATTTCCCCGGCCACGAGCTCATCTTGTGCCTGCGGGGGAGGGGTTTTGTGCGGGTGGCCGGCCGCACGCACGGCGTGGGGGCGGGGGACCTGGTCTGGATCAACTGCCAGCAACCGCACGAACACGGGGCTGTGGCCGAGGAGCCGTGGGAGGTTTACTGGGTGAGAATCGAGGGGCCGCGGCTGGAGGCGATATGTCGGATGCTCTCAGTGGAGGATGCACCTGTCTTTGGGGCCAAAGGCGGCGCGGGGACGGCGGCCCTCTTCGAGGAAATTCTTCAAAGGATGCAGGGCGACGCACCGGAGGAGCCGGCGATGATCCACGCCGCGGTGGCGCGCCTGATTGCGGCCGCGTTCAGTCTGAGGCAGCGGAGCGGCCCGGCGCGGGAGCAGGTGCCCCAGGCACTTCGGAAGCCACTGGAGTGGATGCGCCTTTTTTACTTCGAAAGCGTCCGGGTGGAAACGCTGGCGAGCATGGCGGGGCTGAGTTCGCCGCATTTCAGCCGTGTATTCAAGGCGACCTTCGGCACGAGCCCGATCGACTGGCTGCGCCGCGAACGGATCAGCCAGGCAAAGCGGCGCCTGGTGGAAAGCAGGGATTCCATCAAACAGATTGCCGAACAGGTCGGGTACGCGGACCGCTTCTTTTTCAGCAAGGATTTCAAGCGGCACACGGGCGTCACGCCCGGGCAGTTCAGGGCGAGGGAAATCCACCCGTCCGGTTCGGAGGGGGCAACAGCCTAACTCAAAGGGCTGCTTCTGCCTCCAACCATTCGGGAGACGTCGATAGCTTCACCTTATTCGGGGGGCTGCCCGGATTCAGAAGCGGATTTTGCTTTCTGTGCGCCCTCTTTTGGCTCTCCCTAGTATCCCATGGCCCGCTCCCAAGCTCTCTCTCTCGGACATTCTCCCGACCCGGATGATGCCTTCATGTTTTACGCCCTTGCGGAGAACAAAATCGACACCCACGGCTGGTCCTTCGAGCACACCCTGCAGGACATCCAGACGCTCAACGAGCGGGCGACCCGGGGCGAACTGGCGATTTCCGCCATCTCCATCCACGCCTACGCCTATGTTCTGGACCGCTACGCGCTCCTGCCCTGCGGCGCCAGCATGGGGGACGGCTACGGCCCGATGCTGATCGTGCGCCAGGGGACGGAGTTTCCCTCCGAACCCGCGGCCCTTCTGGAATGGCTCCGCGCCCGCACCATCGCCGTGCCCGGTTTGATGACCAGCGCCTACCTGAGCCTCCAGTTGTACATGGGCGAGGCCAAGCACACCGTCGTGCCCTTTGACGAAATCTTTCATGCCGTCGAGACCGGCCGTGCCGAGGTCGGCTTGATCATCCACGAGGGCCAGCTCACCTACCGGCAGGAGGGGTTTGAGAAGGTGTTGGACCTGGGCGAATGGTGGAAGGCTGAAACCGGCCTGCCGCTGCCGCTCGGAGGCAACGTCATCCGCAAGGATTTCACCCCCGAGGAGCGCAGCGACATCAACATCGTGCTTCGCGAAAGCATCCGCTACGGGCTGGAGCACCGCGCCGCCGGTGTGGCGCATTCGATGCCGCTCGCGCGCGGCATGGACGAGAGCCTGGCCGACAAGTTTATCGGCATGTACGTGAACGATTTCACCCTGGACTACGGGGACATCGGCCGGCGTGCGATCCGCGAGTTTCTGGGGCGGGCCCACAAGGCGGGGCTCATCCCGTCCACGGTGGAGCTGGAGTTTGTGGAGTAGGGGAGTAGGAAAGAAGAGAAAGAGCGTCAACCTTTGAGGGGAAGACGCTCTGTTTTTTGGCCGGACTGCTGCCGCGCCAGGATGGAGTGGGGGGTGATGTCGGCCTGAACGGCCGCGACGGGTCTGCTTACGCCTCGACGCTGTCCTTGCGGTGGTCCCAGCGGCCGCTCTTGTTGCGGTGGGCGACGGAGTAGAACATTTCGATGATCTTGCGGGCTTCCGGCCAGCGGAGCGCGAGTTTGGCGAAATACACGACCTGCTTTTTCAGCTCGGGTCCGAGCGCGTCAGGGAGATCCGGTTCGTTGCTTGGGGGCATGATCTTGCCACCTTCCAGAGTCTCAATCTTGACGAGCGTTTCGAAACGGGGGGGGACTTGGTCCTTCAGGTATGCGTTGAGAAGATCGCTCTGGAACTCCTCTGGGAGGGCTTCGAGGATCTTGCCGACAGTGGAGGAATCCGGGGCGGACTTGCCGCTCAACCAGCGGGAGACGTTGGCGGGGTCGGTGTCGAGCCGGTTGGCAAATCCTTGCTGTGTCCAGCCCTGCTGCCGCAGGAGTTCAGTGAGGGAGGTTCTGAATCGGTGCATGCGGCGATAGTATGCGGTAGACCGACCGGTGCAAGTGCGTATGCGTTCATATGAAAGTTTCTTATCTAGGGGCAATGTGCTGTATACAAACACGCTGCCCCCGTTGTGACAGCCTTTCTGAGCGGCTTCCGCGGCGCATTCCGGATGAATTTCCTGAGAGCATTTCTCCCGAAACTTCGCTACAAATCTGAATCTCTCCCTCATATGAACCCAAATTCACGCATCAAGATTTCGATTTTGTTCTTCGCGCAGTTCTTCACCTGGGGCGCCTGGGGGGTCTCAATGGGCACCTGGATGAACGGTCTGGGCTTCAGCGCCCCGCAGATCGGCACCGCCTTCGGCGCCACCTCCATCGCCGCCATGATTTCCCCCTTTCTCGTCGGCATGGTGGCGGACCGCTTCTTTTCCGCCCAGAGGGTGCTCGGCGTGCTGCACATCCTCGGCGGTTGCCTTCTGTTTGCCGCCTCCCGCACTTCGGATTTCTCCTCTTTCTACCCGTTGCTGCTCGGGCATTGCCTGTGCTACATGCCGACCCTTGCGCTGGCCAACACGGTCGCCTTTTCCCAGATGACGGACGCAGCGCAAAGTTTCGGCGGCATCCGCGTCATGGGCACCTTCGGCTGGATTGCGGCCGGAATGCTGATCGGGAAGATGAATCTGGGGCCGACGTCGACCCAGTTCGTGCTGGGGGCCGGGGTGTCGGTGGCCCTGGGCCTGTACTGCCTGCTCTTCCTTCCTGATGTGCCTCCCAAGTCCAAGGGGACGCCCGCCTCCTTCAAGTCCGTGATCGGGCTCGACGCTCTCGAGATGATGAAGGACCGCTCCTTTGCCGTTTTCGCCCTCGGCTCGTTTCTGATCTGCATCCCGCTGGCCTTTTATTACTCGGGTACGGAGCGGTTCCTGACGCAGATCGGGATGGCGGAGGCTCCTTTTAAAATGACCTTCGGCCAGATGAGCGAGGTGCTCTTCATGCTCGTGTTCCCTCTGATGTTCGCGCGGCTCGGCGTCAAACGCATGCTGCTTCTGGGGATGGCCTGCTGGGCGGTGCGCTACGTGTGCTTCGCCTACGGCGACGCCACCTCTTCGTTCGGCTCGAGCCTTCTGTTGGCGGGGATCATCTTGCACGGGCCCTGCTTTGACTTCTTCTTCGTGACCGGCCAGGTCTACGTGGACCAGCGTGCGCCCGAGCGGATGCGGGCCTCGGCCCAGTGTTTCATCGCGTTCCTCACCTACGGCGCTGGGATGCTGGTGGGCTCCATCAGCCAGGGCTACGTGATTGACGCCTGCACAAAGGACGGGGTGGTCCAGTGGACGCCCACCTGGCTGCTGCCCGCGGCCGGTTCCGCAGGCGTGCTGCTGCTGTTCCTCGCGCTCTTCCGTGCGCCCGCCTCCGGTTCCCAGAAGGAGCCGCAGCTGCAGGCGTCCTGAGATGCCCCCGGAATACGGAAATTCACGCGGAGGCGCGGAGCCGCGGAGGAAGATAAAAAGCTTTTGTTCATGTGGTTTAATGAATTTTCTCCGCGTCCTCCGGGGCTCCGCGTGAGATCCTTTTTTCTTGAGCTGAAGGTTTGCAGTCCCGCCTGAACTACTGGCGGGACTTGCCGCGGATCCCCTGTATGATCGAACGCATGAGCGAAGATACGAGCCTCGCGGGTTTTGAAATGCCGGCCACTTTGCCCGTTATGGTGCTGGGCGGCGGCACGCTCTTTCCAAATACCCTGCTGCCGCTCTTTATTTTTGAGGAACGCTACAGGGCCATGCTGGAATGCGCCCTGAAGACCGACCGCCTTGTGGCCATCGCCATGCCCCTCAACGGAAACCCGAACAAGGTCTGTCCGGTGGCCGGGGTCGGACTGGTGCGCGCCTGTGTCCGTAACGACGACGGCACCTCCAACGTCATCCTGCAGGGAATCGGCCGAGTCCGGTTCAACGCCTGGCCGCAGCTGGTGCCTTTCCGCAAAGCCTCGGTGCAGCCCTACGGCCGGATCGAACCGGAAAGCCCCGAGGACAGGGAGGCGCGCCTGTGCACGCTCCGGGTCTTTATGGAAAAGGGCGGGTTGCGCGTTCCTGCCGAGCTCGGCTCGCAACTGGGCCGCATCGACGATCCCGACTCGCTCACCGACATCGCCGCCTCCGCCTTCTTACAGGACCCGGACCAGCGCCAGACAGTCCTGGAGCAGGAAAGCAACCTGCGTCGGCAGGAGGTCCTCCTGCGACTGCTCCGCCTGAACGCCGGGTGAGCGGCGGCGGAGCCACTGAGCCAAGGGCTCCTGCGCAAAGGGGGCTGCCGCCTAGCCGACGATCTCTTTGAGAACGCCCGTGCTGTCGCCGTGCCGCTCCGCTTCGACCCCCACACCCCGCAGCAGCGTCAGCCACAAATTGCAAAGCGGGGTGCCCTTGGACGCGACGATGTGCTGTCCGAGCTTCACGCCGGCGCCCCCACCGGCGATCACCGTGGGGCAGTTGTCCAGGGTGTGCACCGTCCGGAGGTTGCTGCCGTAGGCAACGCAGGTGTGGTCGAGAAGGCTGCTGCCGTCGGGTTCGCGCACGCCTTTCAAACGGTCCAAAAGCCCGGCGAACAGTTCGCTCTGCGCGCGGTCGCGGGCCTGGGACGCCTCCATGCGCTCGCCGGGGGCGTAATGGCTCATGTCGTGGACGCCGACTTTGACCCCCAGACTCTTCACAAACGCCTCCGAGGGCTGCCTGTAGGTGAACACGCGCGTGCTGTCGGTTTGCAAGGCCGCGACCATGAGGTCGTACATCAGTTTTACCTCTTCCTTGCCCCGCATGTTATCCGGGGGCGCGTTCAAAGGCGCCTTCGGTTTGGCGACCCCCAGCCATGCCTCGTCCTTTGCGATGCGCGTTTCCAGTTCGCGAATGCTTTGAAAGTACTCGTTGAGCTTGTCGTTGTCGCCCTTGGTCAGGCCGCGTTGCAGCTGCTTCGCGTCCGAGAGGACGGCGTCCAGGACGCTCCGTTCCTGCGCAAGCAACGCCTGCCTCTGGGCCAGTGGCATGGGTTCCTCGGAAAACAAACGGTGGAAGAGCGCGGCGGGGGAGTTCAGCCCGGCCACCGGCTTGCCACCGGCGTCCCATGCAAGAGACAACCCCGGGCCATGGCCCTGGTGGTGTGCCACGAGATCCGGTTCGCCGCCGTTGAGCTGGATGGATCCGAAACGCGTCTCCCTGCCCAGCTTCGAAACAGCCACTTGGTCGGCCGAGATCGTGTTGTGGAAGCTCTGCCCGGGTTCCGCAAAACGGTTGGCTCCGGTGAGCCAAAACGTGCTCCCCCAGTGCGCGTCCTGGGAGTACTTGTTGGAAAGTCCCTGAATGACGCTGAAATCCTTGCGGTGCCGCTCGAGCGGCGCGAGGCCCTCGGGCAGCGTGTAGTTCGTCCCGACCTGCGCGGTGTCGGGGAACCACGTTTCCTGGGTCACCCCGAAGCCGAACCCCAGAAAGATCATGCGCTTGGGCCGGGCTGCGATTTTCTCCGCGGCGAACGCCCGGAACCCCAGGCTCTCAAGGGCGGGAAGGGCGATTGCCGAGCCTGCGGCCCGGAGGAAATGGCGGCGTGAAAGTTGCGTGTTCATGGAGGAGAGGCTGTTTAAAGCAGGAATTTACTTGGAGTGAAAGGCCTTGGTTGCAACGAGGGCCTGGATGAACTCGGCGACCTGAAAGTCCTTCTTCGCTGCCTGCGAAAGGATCTCCTCCGCAAGCGTCTCGTCCGAAAAGCCGAAGGGACGCCCCAGACCGAACTCCACAAGCGCCTCGGTGAAGCCCCTTGCAAAGCGCTCCGGCTTGGCGGCGATCAGGTCGCGCAGCTCGTAGTAGTCACGGAAGGCCGGGCCTTTAAAAAACGCGCCCTCCGCCTTGATCGTGCGGTTGTCCGGCGGCACGCCCGGGCGCTGATCGACGGTCCGCCACTTGCCGACGGCGTCGAAGTTTTCAAGGCCGAAGCCTACGGGATCAATCTTGCGGTGGCACTGGGCGCACTGTGCGTCTTCCTGGTGGAGCGCGATGCGTTCCCTCGTGGTGAGCTGTTTGTTCGCCAGCCGGTTGAGCTGGGGCACGTTCGCCGGCGCGGGCGGCGGCGGGTCGTTGAGTATCTTGCGCAGCACCCAGGCGCCCCGTTCCACCGGACTGGTCTGCTCCCCGTTGCTGCCCATCGCCAGAACGGCCGCCATTCCCAGCAGCCCGCCGCGCGGCGAGTCCGGTGTCAGCGCGACCTTTCGGAACTCGTCCCCGGTGACTCCGGGGATGTCGTAGTAGGTGGCGAGCAGTCCGTTGATGTAGACGAAATCGGATTTCAAGAGCTTCGAGAGGCTGCCGTGCGTTTTGAGCAGGTGCCTGAAGGTCTCGATCACCTCGTCCCGTGCCGCCGCCTTGGTGGGCAGGTCGAACTTCGGATACAACTTGGTGCTGAACTGGAAAGAATCGAGGCGCGACAGGCCCAGCCACTGAAGCACGAACGGCTTGATGAAGCGATCGCTCCGGGCGTCGGTCAGGCAGCGCTCCACCTGTTGTGCGAGCACCTCCGGCTTCGCCAGTTCCCCGCGCGCCGCCAGCTTCAGGAGCTCCTCGTCGGGCGGACTGCTCCACAGGAAAAAGGAGAGCCTGGAGGCCAGCTCCATGTCGGTTAGGCCGCGACGCTTCCCGTCGGGAGCCGGCTCCGCGACGTACAAAAAGCTGGGCGAGGCCAGGAGCAGGGAGAGCTGGGTCTTCATCGCATCCAGGGGCTTCTCGCCGTCCTTTACCCGGGCCTCGTAGAGGGCGCACAGTTTGTCCAAAAACTCAGGCGCCACGTTCCTGCCCCGCATCGCCTGCACGGCGAACTGGGAAAGAAACCCTCGGGCATCGCATTCCTTGCGCTCGAAACTTTCGATGCGGGCGCGCAATGCCTCACGCGTCTCGCCCACCCGGGGGGAGACGAACGGTCCCTCCACCTCCACCCAGTCAATCCACACGGCGTACTCGGGGCCGATCCGGTTCTCTTGGAACCCGGCGCTGAAGATCTGGTTGGCGGGCCCGGAGCCGTCGGCGTTCCCCAAGATGGCCTTTTCCGCGAATTTGAAACGATTGTTCCCATCCGCCTCGATGAACACCGGGATTTCCAGAAGTTGGGGTTTCTCCATGGTGCCGGTGACCTGGTGGGTGCTCAACACCTGACTAGACGGGTAGTCGGATAGAAAATCCACAAACCGGCGGTCCGCCGGACCCTCCTCCGTCGCTGCCACCAGCGCCCGCACCCTGTATTCCCCGGCGGGCCAGTTTTTCGGCACGGGAACGCTCACCCAGCGGTGGTTGAGGTGCGCGACTCCGAGGAAGGTGCCTGACTTCGATTTGGGGCGCGCCAGGTAGTCGGCCCCCTGAGGAACGTAGCTTTCCCAACGGCCGTTCATCATGTTCGCGTCCACGGCATCGGGAAACCCGAAATCCTTGGGGGACGGCGCGCCCTTGAGCTTTTCCCAATCGAGATAAAACTTCTCCGCCTTGTCTTTGTTCTTCTCCTTGAGCTCGGCGGTTACCTTCTGGTTTTCAGGAAGTCTCGCCGCTTCGTCGACCGCCTTCGTCCACTTGGTGTAACGCTTCCGGATGCTGACAAACTCCGCCAGGGAACGCTCCACCATCGGGAGTGTTTCCGCCTCCGCCTCGTAGCGGGCCTTGCGCAGTTCGGGCTTTGCCACCGCGGCACCGAAGCTCTGGTCCAGGGCCTTGCGTCCGAGCTGGCGGTACATCAAAAACTGGTCGGGCGACATGAATAGCGCCGAGCCCACCGTGTCAAAGGTGTCCGGGCTGCCGTCGGCCGGGAGCGTTCCAACGTTCATTTCAACCCCCAGCAGTTCGCGCAGGGTGTTCTGGTATTCACGGCGGTTGAGGCGCCGCATCGTGATGTTGCCCCCTTGGTCGGAGAGCGCCTTGCGGGCGGTCACCATGGTTTGGGAAAGCGCGTCTAGAAAGTCGGCCTTCGCGCCCTGCTCGGGCTGCTTGGCGTCCTCGGGGGGCATTTCTCCGGAATTGATCGAGTTCAGGATCTTCGCCCAGCGGTCCGCCTTACCCGGGGTGTCGACTGTGAGCGAGATGTCGTCGAGGCGGAGTTTTCCCTTTTGCTTTTCCGCCCCGTGGCATTCCACGCAGTGCTTTTCCAGAAAGGCTTTGTGGCGGCCCGGCAGTTCCGCCGCCGCCATGGCGGGCGCCTTTTCCTCGCGTTTCGGTTCCGCGATTTTCAGAGGTTCTGCCGGGGCAGGGGTCAGCGGTTGAAGGAAGGCGGCTCCGCAAATCCACAACCCGAGTGGCATCTTCAGCAGTCTGGCGGGGGAAGGGAAACGTGGCTGGGCAGTCATCTTTTGGTCTGGGAGGCGCATTCTACCTTCTAGGGAAACCCCGGCCAACGCTCTTTATTTGACCCAGTCGCGGCCACGGGCGAAGGGCCGGCATTCCGCAAACAGAAGTTCACGCGGAGGGGCGGAGCCGCGGAGTGGATAAATTAAAATGCTTCAGTTGGTTCTCTGAAATTTCTCCGCGTGAGATCCCTTTTCCTATCGTTCCTCTTCTAACGCTGTCGCGCAGTTTGCATCATCCTAGGCGTTGGAGTATGTTTCTCTGAGATGTCGGTCGCAGAATTACCCATTCAGATTGATTCACGGCGGGTAGCGGTCTTTTGCAAGGACCGTGGAATCCGCCGTCTGAGCCTCTTTGGCTCGGTTCTGAGGGAGGACTTTGATCCAACGCGCAGCGATGTCGATGTCTTGGCGGAGTTTCATCCTGAGGCCTTGAGTCGACTGGGCTTGGACTATTTTGGATACGGCGAGGATTTGTCCCGGATCATTGGCGCCCGGGTGGATTTTTGTTCAAAGCTGAACCGCCATATTGCTCAATCTATTGGAAGCGAGATGCTTTCGATCTATGACGAAGCATGATCCCCGGGTCACCTTGGCTCAGATTGAAGAGGCGGCAGGGAAGATAGAGACTTTGTGCACAGGGAAGACTTTTGAAGCATTTTCTCAAGATTGGGTGGCGGTCATGGCTTTGGAGCGGTTGTTTCTCATCATTGGAGAAGCGGTGAAGCGGCTTCCCGAGGATTTGTGTGCACGCTATCCTGAGGTCCCGTGGAGGAAGATTGCGAGTACCCGTGACCGTCTGGCACACGGGTACGACGAAGTAGAGGGTGTGATTCTATGGAATGCCGCAACCGTTTCGATCTTGGAGATGCGCCCTGCGATCAAGGTGATGCTTTCCAAAACAAATCCCTAGCGGCGTTGTCGGACCCTGCGAAACCCCGGCATTCGGAATCAGGCCGCCTCTGTACCGCCACCGCTCGTTGAATCGTGACTGGGCGGGGGACCGGCTACTTTGACTTGGGGAGGGCAGCCTCTGCCGCAAGCAGGGCCTCGGCGTAGCGCCGGCCGATTTCGAGGGTGCCTTGCGGGGTGAAGTGCGTGTGCGTCGGGGGCAGCGTATCCGCACCCTCGGTGTCCACGTACCCAGCCCGTGTCAGTTTGGAAGCCACTGCCTTCTGCGCCTCGATGACCGCGGGCATGAACGTGTTTTTCCCGTTTCCAAAACGGGTGTTCACCCCGAGCAGCAGGATCATGTCCGGCGCGTTGAGGTCCGAGCGCAGCTTTACGAGCATTTTAGAGAGGTTGGCGGCGTACTCCGGCGCGTCCTTCGCGTTCGCGTCGCTCTCGCCCTGCACCCACACGAACGCGCGTGGCTGCAGCGTCACTCCCTTCTCTTGCGCAAGGCGCACGGCCTCCTTCGCCTCGTCGATCATTGCGCGGTAGCACGGGTCCGCCTCTCCGGGGCGCTCCACGTTCCAGTCGCCCGCGACGGAGGTTCCGCTGAAGGCCGTCTTGATCACCGCCAGCGCCTTGTGCTCCTTGGCGGCGAGCGTCCGCACCATGCCGATTTCTGGACCGAACCCGCCCTTGGACTTCTTGTTGAAGTTCCCGTACTGGCGGCCGGTTTTCTTCGCCGCCTCCCCGGACATTGCCTCTGTGCGGGGTTGAAACTGCAGATGCGTCCACTGGCGCGCGCTGGTGCTGTCAAACTCGTCCGGCGGCGGATCGCCGACCCTCCACCAAAACATCGTCTTCGCGTCGCCCGCGTCCTCCGGCAATTCCTCGGCGTACGCGTCGAACCCGACGGCGTTGGACTGTCCGGCAACGACGATGAGGTCGCGTGTTTCCGCAAACGCGGCGAGGGGGAGGGAGGCCAGCAGCAGGGGCGCGAGCACCCGGCCGGCGAACGTGTGAAGCGTCATGCGGATCATAGTGAGGTGACCTTCCAAGAGGAGATGCCTTAGAGAGTCCACCACTGATTGGGGAGGTAAGATTGCCGGCGTACGTTGGCAGGCGGCCCGTGGATTAGCCATTGGCTTCGTGCCGCATACCGCATACCGTCCGCCAAATCCGCCGTTTCCCCCCAGGACTTCCGGCAGACCGCCCCATCATGAACCGTTTGCTGCTTCTTGCCATGGCTGCCTTTTCTCAAGCTCCGGCATTTTCCGCCGGACTGCATTGGGAGGCACTGCCTCCGCTGCCTGAGAAGCTCGGCTATGCGGCTCCCTTTGCCGGTGTCAGCGGCGGTGTCTTGCTGGTCGCGGGAGGTGCGAATTTTCCCGCAGGGATGCCCTGGGAGGGCGGAGCAAAGGTCTGGAGCGACAAAGTCTGGCTGCTAAAGGAGGGCACCTGGACCGAGGCCGGCCGCCTGCCGGGGCCGCGGGCCTACGGGGTCAGCGCCGGGACGCCGCGCGGGGTCGTGTGCGCCGGGGGCAGCGACGCGGGGCGTCATTTTCCAGACTGTTTCCGCCTGGCTCTGCGCGACGGACGGCTCACTGTGGAGCCGCTACCGCCCCTGCCGTTGCCGCTTGCGAACCACTGCGGGGCGGTGTTCGGCGGCACCCTCTTCATCGCGGGGGGCGCGGAGCTTCCGGGCGAGCAGGACGCCAGCAAACGCTTCTTCGCACTCGACCTGGACACCGCCGGCGCCGCGTGGAAGGAGCTCGAGCCGCTCCCCGGACCGGCCCGCATTTTGGCCGCCGCCGGGGTGCACGAGGGCGCTTTCTTTGTATTCGGAGGGGCCGCCCTCGAATCCGGTCCTTCTGGAAAAGCCGGCCGCAGGTATCTGCGCGACGCCTGGCGTTACTCCCCCGGTACGGGCTGGACGCCGCTTGCCGACATGCCCCGTCCGCTGGCCGCGGTGCCGTCGCCCGCGCCGTTTGCGGGCGGCGCGTTTCTCCTGCTCCCGGGGGACGACGGCTCGCTGGCGGGGTTCGCTCCCGCGGAGCGGCATCCCGGGTTTTCGAGGGCCATCACCCAGTACGACTCCGTGCGCGACCTTTGGAGCGTTTCGGGCGAGGCGCCTGTCGCGCGCGTCACGGTTCCCTGCTTTGCATGGAAGGGCGGCTTCGTCGTCCCCAGCGGTGAAGTGCGCCCCGGGGTGCGTTCCCCGGAGGTGTGGAGTTTTAAAGTGAGATGACATGAATGCGTCTGCCCCCAATGCATCCCTGCGCCAGGCTTGGATCGTCGTCGCCCTCCTGGTGCCTGTCGCCCTCCTGAACTACCTCGACCGCCAGATGCTCGCGGCGATGAAGTTCTCCGTGATGCGCGACATCCCCGGCATCGGTTTGGAGGAGAACTGGGGCAATGTGCTCGCGCTCTTCAAATGGGTCTACGCCTTCCTAAGCCCCGTCGGAGGCTACCTGGCGGACCGCTTCAGCCGGCGCCATGTCATCGCCGGAAGCCTGTTCGTGTGGTCCCTGGTGACCTGGTCGACGGGCCATGTGCACACCTACGAGGAACTGCTCGCCACCCGGGCGCTGATGGGCATTAGCGAAGCCTTGTACATCCCGGCGGCCCTCGCGCTCATCGCGGATTTTCACACGGGCGGGACCCGCTCCCTCGCGATCGGGTACCATCAAATGGGCATTTATGTGGGCGTCATTCTCGGAGGCTTCACCGGGTATCTGGCGGACGCCCCGACGCTCGGCTGGCGCTGGGCCTTTGACGCTTGCGGCATCGCCGGGATCCTGTATGCGCTGCCCTTGTTCCTGCTGCTCCGCAACCCGGAGCGGTCCGGCTCCGGGGCGGCCCGAACATCCCCGGGCGCGGCCCTGCGCGAGCTTCTTGGGAGCCGGCCATTTTTGCTTTTGGTTCTGTATTTCACGCTTCCGGCGCTCGCGGGCTGGGTGGTGCGGGACTGGATGCCCGCAATTTTGAAAACCGAGTTTGGGATCGGGCAGGGCAAGGCCGGGGTGTCGGCAACCCTCTTCTGGCAGGCCGCCGCGGTGGTGGGCGCCGTCGTGGGCGGCTGGCTGGCCGACCGCTGGATGCGGACCAACCCGCGGGGCCGGATTTTTGTAAGCGCCATCGGGACGGCGCTTATTGTTCCCGCGATGTTTGGGGTGGGCTACGCGCCGCAGACCGGTCAGCTCTGGGTGGCGGTGACGTTCCTGATTCTGTTCGGGCTGGGGTGGGGGTTTTTCGATTCCAACAACATGCCCATTCTCTGTCAAATCGCCCGTCCCGACCTGCGGGCGACCGGCTACGGCATCATGAACCTCGTGAGCATCAGCGCCGGCGGTTTTGCCGACAAGGGCTTTGGGATCATGCGCGACCGGAACATCCCGTTGTTCGGGATTTTCAGCGTGTTCGCCTGCACGGCGGTGGTTTCCGTGCTGCTGGTGCTGCTCATTCGGCCCGGGGAAAGCGAAACCGCGGAAGCGGAAGTTCACGCGGAGTCGCGGAGGCGCGGAGGGTTGTAAAATCCTCTA
>CANFTB010000059.1 GCA_947449735.1 Chthoniobacteraceae bacterium
GCGTGTCGCGGGGCGACGCCGGGAGAGGTGGCAATGACCTCGCAGATGGGGGAGGTGCCAACGCGGAGGGAGCCCTCGCTCAGCTGGAAGGAGCGCTCGGCGGAGGCGTTTTCGGAGACGAGGATTTCCCAGGTCGCTCGTTCGGTGGGATGCATGAGCCATTAAGATGATGTGTCCCTGTAAATAAGCGATGAGAATGTGGGTTGCATTCCGACCAGGGCGTCGCCAAGCGGAGCGCACAGTCTGACTGGCGGGGTGGTGTGAACTGGGGGAAATTCGTAAAATTCGTACATTTCCACTCTGCGATTTCATCGAGTTAGCCTCAGGGCGTCTCTGGTAGAGGTCGCTGACTGGTTCCCTGATCGGGTTCGTCTCCCTTATTGGCCGGCAGGGATGTAAATCCGCTGTGCCTCGACGTTGGGGAGCGCCCCCCCACCGAAGCCGCGTTCCGCAGCACGCGCGCACGACTCCTGAAAATCGGCATTGCGAACTGAAGGGCCCGCTCCCATTCGCAAAGCTCCCCGGCCCCCATAACAGACGCCAAACAGTGACCTCTATTTCCCTGCTTCTGACAAAACCTCCATCAAGGCCCTCAGCCCAATCGCTTCGACGCCCACACCCAATGGAAACCGGTCCGCACCGGCGTACACCACGAATTTCCGAGCAGGCTTGAGATCCTGGCATGCTTCATAAAAACCACGCGAGGGATTGCTGCTATGCCCCCGTTTGATCTCGATCGCCCATCTCTCCCCACCGGGAAGCTCAAGCACAAGGTCCACCTCGGCGCCGCCGCTGGTGCGGTAAAATCCCGGAACAGCTCTTGCCGGGCCCGCGGAAAGCAGATTTTCAATGACGTACCCCTCCCAGCTTCCTCCCGCAACGGGGTGTCCGAGCAGCGTGTCCCGGTCGCGAAGATTCAACAGGGCGTGGAGTAAACCGCTGTCCCGGATGTAAAGTTTCGGCGATTTCACCAGCCGTTTTCCCACATTCACATGGTAGGGTTGGAGGCGCCTCACCAACAACAAATCCACCAGAAGATCGGTGTAGCGGCTTGCTGTTTGAGGGCTGATTTCCAGCCCTGTCGCGACTTTTGAGGCGTTGTGCAGGCCTCCCTGATTATGGGCAAGCATGGTCCAAAAGCGGCGCAGTGTTTCGGCTGGAATGCGTGGTCCAAACTGAGGGATATCCCGCTCCAGATAGGTGCGTATGAGATCCACCCGCCATTCCAAACTCAGCTCGTCAGTCTTGGACAGGTAACTTTCCGGGAAGCCGCCCCTTGTCCACAGAGACTCAAGGGGGTCTTCCGGCACCTCCAATGCGTGCAAGGGCGTCATCTCAAGAAATGCAATCCGTCCTGCGAGAGTTTCTCCGCTTTGACGAAGGAGTTCCAGCGATGCGGAACCGAGAAGCAGAAAGCGGCCGGTCTTCAGCCCCTTGGCCCGGCCCTCGTCGATGATACCCCGAAGCGCTTCAAAGAGGCCGGGAGAGCGTTGAACCTCGTCAAAAACGACCAACCGGTTTTCATGGGCGGCGAGAAAAAGCCGGGGATCAGTCAGCTTTTCGCGGTCCCTGAAGTTTTCCAGATCAAGGTAGAGACCATCGAAGGATTGAGCGAGTTGCCGGGCGAGAGTGGTTTTCCCAACTTGCCGGGGCCCAAGAAGGGCGGCGGCCGGCTGGCGGGCTAGTGCACGCTGCAAGTCAGTGAGAATAGAGCGGGCTATCATCCTTGCATATTATCCGTGCCTTGATTGATTTGCAAGGAATGTGAGCGGGCCTCGCTGGCGACGTTCTGATCAGGGAGGTCTGGCCGCTCTGCTCCCTCGGGCTCCAGGGACTGGGATGCTGCGAGGCTTGCAAGGGAGCGTCCGAGGTGGCTGGGTCCGAAGCAACCGCCGGGAGATCGCTTTTTTTCGCGCCCGCCCGTGCGTGCCGCCTTCGTGCTGGTACGGAGTGGGGTAGCTAGGGTGCGGCGCGCTGCGGTGATCATTTGGCGGCAAAATTCGTAAAATTCGTACATTTCCACTCGGTGACTTCATCGAGTTTGCCCCAAGGTGTCTCTGGAAGAGGTCGCTGGCTTGTTCCCTGACCGGAATCGTCTCCTTTATTGGCCGCCTCCGATGTCAATCCGCTCTACCTGGGCGTAGAGAGCGCTCCCCTACTGAAGAAGGATTCCGCAGTACGCGCGCGCGCGGCGTACATCTCGGGCAGTTCTGCCCCCCACACGCAAATGCGTCCACCGTATGCCGCTCACGGACCTCCTCCGGGAGACGCACCGCCCTTTGTGGGAGCGGATCGCTGGGGTGTTCTCCATAGGAAAGAAACAGAACTGTACGCACTCAAGCTGCGAGATCAGCATCGCCACTGCGGGCAAAGGGCGCGCCCCATCACCCCTCTTGACGGCATGGAGAGACGCGTTGAGAGCTAAGGAGACACGGGGAGAGGTGTTGAAGCTTTTGTTGAAGCTTGGGGTGTTTTTGAGGCCCTGATTGCAGGTAAGTCGCTCATTTTCAACAGTTGGTACCGGTGGTGGGACTCGAACCCACACGGAGATTGCTCTCCAACGGATTTTAAGTCCGTTGCGTCTGCCATTTCGCCACACCGGCATTCTTTCACTATATCGCTATCGATCCGCTCTCCATCTTCTCCAACCCGGAGCGCAGACAACAAGTCAACGCAAAGACCTCATGGTCCCTGCCAAAATCAACTGTCGCCGCAACACTTCTCCATTATCTCCACACATTGGGAAAGGACAATCATCGCCTGCCCATCCCGCTCCCTCGAATCATCTCTCCACACTGGTGATCCAATTGTAGATCAGGCAGCGATGAACTCGTTTTGAAGGATAAACAGAGCGGACCGGAGAAATCATCCAGCAGCGGGCTGTCAGATAGTCTATGCCCGGATCTTGATCAGGAGATCGCCTGCTTCGACGGCCCCTCCGACTTCGACCAGAACCTCGTCCACAACGCCGTCCGCGTGCGCGTACAGGGTCGTCTGCATCTTCATCGCCTCGAGAGTTGCAAGCTTCTCGCCGGACGCCACCTTGCTTCCAAGGGTCGCGTGCAGCGCAGTCAGCATCCCCGGTATCGGGGCTCCCACGTGAAGCGTGTTTGCCGGATCCGCTTTCGCACGGGCCTTGGTCTTCGGCGCGACGGTCTTGTCAACGACTACGACCTCACGCGGCATGCCGTTCAATTCAAACGACACCACGCATCGCCCGTCCTTGTCCGGGCCGGTCACATTGATCAGCTTCACAAAGAGCAGCTTGCCTTCTTCGATGGGAACCGAAATCTCCTCGCCCAGCTTGAGTCCGTAGAAAAACGATGGAGTCGGCAGGACGCTTGCATCGGAGTAGTCCCGCTGGAATTTCGCGAAGTCCGCGAACACCTGCGGATACATCAAGTGCGAGTAAAGGTCGTCCTCGCTCGCGGGGCGTCCTGTCTGCGTGGCGACCTGAGCGACGGTCGCCGTGAGGTCGACTGGCGTGGGTTTTACGTGCTCCGGCTTCTCCTTGCCCAGAACTGCGCGGACAACCTCTTTTGGCCAGCCTCCCATGGGTTCGCCGAGTCCTCCGGCAAGCATGTCGCGGACGGATTCCGGATAGGGGGTGCCGGGAGGAAGGTTCACCACGTCGGCTGGTTTGATGCCGCGGGTGAAGAGGAACAAGGCCATGTCGCCCACCACCTTGGAGGAGGGCGTGACCTTCACGATGTCACCGAAAAGCGTGTTGACCTCGGCGTACGTGCGGGCGATTTCAGGCCAGCGGTGGCCGAGGCCCATGGAAGAGGCCTGCTCCTTCAGGTTAGTGAACTGGCCGCCCGGCATTTCGTGCAGATAAACCTCTGCGGAACCCGTTTTGGGAGCCGTATCGAAGGGCGCGTAGAACTCGCGGACCTTCTCCCAGTAGTCGGAGAACTCGTTCAGGGTGTCGAGGTCCAACCCGGTTTCCCTGGGAGTGTGTTGCAAAGCGGCCACCACAGAATTCAAGTTCGGCTGTGAGGTTGAGCCGCTCATTGAGGCCAGTGCCAGATCTACCACGTCGACGCCCGCATCACTGGCGCGCAGGATGGACGCGGCGTTGATGCCCGAGGTGTCGTGGGTGTGGAAGTGGATGGGAAGACCGATCTCCTCGCGCAGCGCCTTGACCAAGGCTTCGGCGGCATAGGGACGGCACAGGCCTGCCATGTCCTTGATCGCGATGAAATGCGCGCCCATCTTCTCCAATTCCTTGGCCAGCTTAACGTAGTACTTGAGCGAGTACTTTGAGCGTGCGGGATCCAGAATGTCGCCCGTGTAGCACAGCGTACCTTCGCAGATGCCATGGGTGTTTTGAACCGCCTCCATGGCGGCCTTCATGTTGGACAGGTCGTTGAGCGAATCGAACACCCGGAAAATGTCGATGCCAGCCTCGGCGGAGTGCTTGATGAAACCGGCCACGACATTGGGCGGGTAGCTGGTGTATCCGACGGCGTTGGCTCCGCGCAGTAGCATCTGAAAACAGATGTTCGGAACTTTCTCACGAAGCATCCGGAGGCGGTCCCATGGGTCCTCGTTCAGGAAACGCATCGCCGTGTCGAACGTTGCGCCGCCCCACATCTCCAGAGAGAAAAGCTCCGGAGTGCGATGCGACACCGCAGGTGCTATGGCAGCCATGTCGTACGTGCGCACGCGGGTCGCCATCAGAGACTGATGAGCGTCGCGGAACGTGGTGTCCGTCACGAGGAGACGCTTCTGCTTGCGCGTCCATTCGGCAAATCCCTTCGCTCCGAGTTTTAAGAGCATCTGGCGTGTGCCCTCGGCGGGTGGTTGTTTGCGGTCGTAAAGAGGCAGTGTTGCAGGCTGGAACGAAACGCTCGGCTTGTGCCCTTTGGAGTGTGGGTTGCCGTTCACGATGACGTTGCCCAAAAAGGAGAGCAGCTTGGTCGCGCGGTCCCGGCGGGGTTTGAAGGCGAACAGTTCCGGCGACGTGTCGATCATCGTCGTTGTCGCGCCGCCGTCCCGGAACTGCTTGGAGTGGATCACGTTCTCCAGGAACGGAATATTGGTTTTGACTCCGCGGATACGCATTTCGCGCAGGACGCGGTCCATACGGCCGAGCGCCATGGGAAAGTCGGAGCCCGAAACCGTGATTTTAACAAGAAGTGAGTCGTAGAAGGGGGTGATGACAGCGCCCGTATCGCCCATGCCTGCGTCAAGACGCACGCCGAAGCCTCCCGCGCTGCGGTAGGTGATGATCTTGCCGTAGTTCGGAGTGAAGCCCTTCTCTGGATCCTCTGTAGTAACCCGGCACTGCACAGCATAGCCGAGGCGGGGCATGTCCTTCTGTTTGGGGAGCATGAGCTCGGGGCCGTGGAGTTTGGCGCCCTGGGCGATGAGAATTTGCGAGCGGACCAGATCGACGCCCGTGATTTGCTCGGTGACCGTGTGTTCGACCTGGATGCGGGGGTTCATCTCAATGAAGAACCAGTCCTTGGTGTCGAGGTCGTAGAGGAATTCGACGGTGCCGGCGTTGTTGTAGCCAATCTCGCTGGCGATGCGCACGGAGGCGTCGCAGAGTTCCTGGCGTACGCGTTCGTCCAGGCAGACGGAAGGCGCGATCTCGACAACTTTCTGGTGGCGGCGTTGCACGGAGCAATCGCGTTCGTGGAGGTGCAGCACGTTGCCGTGCGAGTCTCCCAAGATCTGCACTTCGATGTGTTTGGCCCGCGGGATGTACTTCTCTAGAAAAACTGCGGAATTTCCAAAGGCCCGTTCCGCCTCGCCCTGCGCTTCGTCAAGAAGTGGTCCAAGGTCTTCTGCTTTCCGAACCACGCGCATGCCTCGTCCGCCACCGCCAAAGGCGGCTTTGATAATAAGAGGGAAGCCGATCTGGTTGGCAATTTTGAGGGCCTCGGCGCGATCCGTTACGGGATCCTCAGTGCCGGGCAGTGTGGGTACCTTTAGCTTTTGAGTGAGTGCACGGGCCGCCACCTTGTCGCCCATGAGTTCCAGAAGCTCCGGCTTCGGGCCGACGAATCCGATGCCCGCCTCGGCGCAGGCGCGCGCGAAATGTGCGTTCTCGGACAAGAAGCCGTATCCGGGATGAATGAGGTCGACGCCCTTTTCCTTCGCTAGGGCAACGATGCCTTCGATGTCGAGATAGGCCCCCACGGGGCCCTTTCCCTCTCCGACGACGTAGGCTTCGTCGGCCTTGAAACGGTGCATGGAGAAGCGGTCTTCCTGGGCGTAGATGGCAACGGTGCGCAGCCCGAGCTCGGTGGCCGCTCGCATGATGCGGATCGCTATCTCGGAGCGGTTTGCAATCAGCAGTTTTTTTGCGCCTGAGGCGTGAACCGGTTGAGCTGCTTGGGAGGTGGTCTTGCGTGCCATAGAAAAAGGGGAGGGCGATTTAAGGGCAAATTAGCCGGATTTGCCTAGCTCCATCATCAGAAAGGAGTCGGAATCTGGTCCTGAAAGACGGGCGCCTTTGAGGCGGAAATCGAACAGAAAACAGGAGATTTGGCTCCAGGCCGCGCCTCATCTGACCCACAGCGCGACTTATGAGCAGTTTCAAAGCAGCGAAGCTCACGCGAGCTCGACGCCCACGGGACAGTGATCGGAACCGGCAACGGTCCCCAAAATCCACGCCCGCTCCACATTCTGGCGGAGTGCGGCGCTCGCGAGAAAATAGTCGATCCGCCACCCGATATTGCGTTCCCGGGCCTTGTTCATCGGGCTCCACCAAGTGTAGTGGCCGCCGTTCTGCTCAAATAGCCGGAAGGTGTCGATAAAACCGGCCTCGACGCAGGCGGCGAAACCAGCACGCTCTTCGGCTGTGAAGCCGTGGTTTCGGGTGTTGTCTTTCGGACGTGCGAGGTCGCGCTCCTGATGGGCGACGTTTAAGTCTCCGCAGCAAAGGACGGGCTTGCGCTGCTCGAGGTTCTTGAGGTAAGCGAGGAAATCGCGGTCCCACTGTTGTCTGTAGGGAAGGCGTGCCAGTTCGCGCTGGGAGTTCGGGACGTAGACGCAAACTAGAAAAAATGTCTCGAACTCAGCCGTGAGCACTCTGCCTTCCTTATCGTGGGCTTCGATTCCAATGCCTTGGGTGACAGAAAGGGGAGGGATGCGGGTTAGTATGGCCGTTCCCGCGTAGCCCTTTTTTTCAGCACTGTTCCAGAAGGCCGAGTAGCCAGGCCAGTCTGGAACGACATCCGCTTCCATGCATTTGGTCTCCTGGAGCGCCAAAATGTCGGGCGCCTCGGCAGCCAGGAATTCCGCGAAGTTTTTGCGCATGACGGCGCGGAGTCCGTTGACGTTCCAGGATATCAGTTTCATTGAGTGCCAAGGATGGCACTCAGTCACGGTGAGGCAATGATTTCCTGCGGCCGTGAGGAAGCGCGCCTGTGGTCTATTTGGACAATTCCGGCAGCTCCATAAAAGCGTAGCAGAGCATGTGAAGGATGTGCATTTGCACGTCCTCGACACGTCCGTAGTGGGTGTCTTCAGTGACGAGGACTTGGTTTGCGATTTCAGCAAGACGGCCGCGTTTCGCCCCGACAAGCGCCGCTGTTTCAAGGCCGTGTGCATTTGCCCACTCGACGGCCTTCACGAGATTCGGAGAGTTTCCGCTTACGCTGATTACGATTACGAGGTCGCCGGGACGGGCGAAGTTCTCCAGTTGGCGGCTGAAGATTTCATCGTAGGAGTAGTCGTTTCCGAGGGCCGTGATCCAGGCGATGTTGTCGGTGAGCGAGATGACCCGGAAACGCTTGCCGAGTTTGTCGGAAGATCCCTTTCCAAGGTCTGTGGCAAAATGCGAAGCGTTGGCGGCGCTGCCTCCGTTACCGATGGCGAAAACCTGGCGGTCTTCTCGCCAGACCTTTTGCAGTGAGTGGACGAGCGCCTCGATTGCGGGGGGGGAAACGGTGTTAAGCGCGGCGTGCTGTGCTGCAATGTATTGGGAGATCCAGTTTTTCATAGAAGGGAATGGAGAAGGGGTGAATGTTCGAGCGCGTTTTTTCTGATGTCTCTACGGACGTTCTGCCAGCCGGCCGGCGGCCACCGCCAGGCTGCCGGCGAGTACTGCGTCTTCCATGAGGAGCGCGAGCCGTATCTCCGGCCCGGGATGGAATGTGTCCATCAGCCAGCGTGGAAGTGCCGCTGCGATTCTGGAGCGGAGAGGTTCGCCAATCAGCGCGAGACCTCCGCCAAAAACAACCACCTCGGGATGGAGCAGGTGGACTGCGTGGGAAAGGGCGTAGGCGAGCGCCTCCGCGACCGATTGAAGGATGGAGAGCGCGGTGGCGTCGCCTGCCGCGATCGCGGGCGCTAGGGCGCGGGCCTCGCCTCCGCTGGTTGCGGCTCCAGACAGAGTTTTTGCAAGGAATCCATCCGGTTCTCTAGCAACGGCCTCCAGCACCATTCGGTCCACGCTCCAACCCGAGCAAAAGTCCTCCGTGATGGCGCCCTCCCGGGTCAGACGGAGGTGGCCGAGTTCGACTTCGCCGGGAGGCGCACCATGGTAGATGCGGCCGTTGACGACGAGTCCGCCTCCGACCCCGCTCCCTGCGTTCATCCAGAGGACTGGCTCGGCTCCGCGTCCCGCGCCGAACAGGGCTTCGCCAAGAGCCGCGGTATTTGCGTCGTTTTCTATAAAAGCGGGAACGCCCGTGCGCTCTTGAATCCATTCGCCAAGCGGAAACCCGCTCCATCCCTCGATGTGGTAGGAGCGTGCGATGCGTCCGGTTCGCCAGTCGACCGGTCCGCCGTAGCCGACGCCGATGGCCGCAGGGTGCCATTCGAGAACAAGTTCCGGCAGTGCCTCTGCAAGCCTTTCCTTGATTCCTTCCGCGCCGGCGCTTCGGTCGATGTGGAAGCGGCGCCGGTCCAAGATCTGACCGTTTGCGTTTCCAGCGGCGATTTGAAGTTTGGTGCCACCAATTTCCACGCCCAGAAGATAGGGAGCTGCTGCGTCGGAGGTTTCGACTTTGGTGTGTCCGGAGGGATGGGGCATGCGTCTATTAAACCGGATCCAGGCTGACGCGCCACGACAAGTTAACCGTAAAAATACGACACTTCAGCCACGGGGAGGCGGCTTTCTGCGCGGGCGCTTCGGTGTTGGGGGCGCTGTGCGGAATCTGCCTGCATGCCCGCGGGAGGCTCAGGCGTTGAATCCGCCATTCTGGGCTCTCTGGCGCAGGACATGGTCGGTGAGAACGAGAACAGCCATCGCCTCCACCATCGGAACGGCGCGAGGGAGCACGCAGGCATCGTGACGTCCCCGAGCCTTCAATACCACGCTCTTGCCGTCTGGTGAAACGGTCTCCTGCGGATGGAAGATGGTGGCTGTGGGTTTGAACGCGACGCGGAAGACAATGTTTTCGCCGTTGGAAATGCCACCTTGCACGCCGCCGGAACGGTTGGAGCGGGTGCGCACCCGCGTGTCATCCATATAGAAGATATCGTTGTGCTCCGAGCCTCGGAGCGTTGTGCCGGCGAATCCTGACCCGACTTCAAACCCTTTGGTTGCAGGCAGGCTGAGCATGCCTTTTCCCAGATCTGCCTCCAGACGGTCGAACACAGGTTCGCCAAGTCCCGGAGGAACGCCGCGGATGACACACTCGACGACCCCGCCAACCGAGTCGCCGTCCGAGCGGACGCTTTTGATGTGCTCGATCATCCGTTCGGCCATGGCAGAGTCTGGGCAGCGGACGATGTTGGATTCCACCTCTTCAAAGCGCACCGTGTCGGTGTCGATGTCGGCCTGAAGATGCTGGATGGATCGGACATACGCGATGACTTCAAGGCCCGGGCAGAGTGAGCCCAGAACCTTCTTGCCGATGGCCGAGGCGGCAACGCGGCCGATGGTTTCGCGAGCCGAAGAGCGCCCTCCGCCTTGCCAGTTTCGAACTCCGTACTTGGCCTGGTAGGTGTAGTCGGCGTGTGAGGGGCGGAACGCATGCTCCATCTCGCGGTAGGAGTCTGGCCTCGCGTCCTTATTGACGACGCTGACGGCGATCGGTGTTCCGAGGGTGCGCCCTTCGAACACACCGGAGACGATTCGGCAATGGTCCGCTTCGTCCCGCGGGGTGACGATTTCACTTTGTCCCGGCCGCCTGCGGTCCAAGTCCCGTTGGATGTCGGCTTCGCTCAGTTCGAGTTGCGGCGGGCATCCGTCGACGACGACGCCGACTTCGCCTCCGTGAGACTCTCCCCAGGTGCTGATGCGAAACAAGTGGCCGAACTGGCTGGACATAAAAGGTGGGTGGCGAGAGGACGAATGCGATCCCGAGCCTACTTGGCGGGGGGTTCTTCTTTCTTTGGTTCCTTTTTTGGAGCCGGCTTGTCTGCGGGCCTTTCAGTAACAGCCGGAGTGGGATCCGTTTTGCCGGTGAAAGCGTTCGCCTGCTTTTGAATAAACTCGGGGGTCAAAACGCCCTCTGCGATAAGGAGGCGTCCCTTGATAGTGAGCTTGCCGTCGGCAGGAATGGTGGTCCGGAAGAATGCACCGAAACGTCCGTAGTCGCGGTACGCCGAGAACGGGGTGTCTGTGGGGTTGGCCGGATGGTTGAGAAACGCGACGCTGTATTTCTTACCGGAGACTGTCATGTGTTCCGCTACCCACGGGTAATCGCGGTCCTTTTTGGGGTCTGCATCGGCTTTGGGGAAGGTGTACGCGGTTTCGAGTCGATCGATGTTTGCGGCTGGACGGAATTGGAGTCCGGCGTGTTCGGGATCGCCGTCTAGTTTGGTCTCGCCGGAAAGCGCGGTGAGTTCACTCTTCATTTCCACGAGCACGTAGGCGGGCGCAGGTGCTGTGAGTAAAGTGAAGGTGCGTTCTTCACTCAGAATCGGCGCATCGGTCGCACCCTGCCAGTGAAGAAGAACGGTGAACGTGGCAGAGTCCTTGTCGGCTTTTTGAGAAACCACCTTCTGCTGGACGATGTTTCCGCCCTTCATGTGCCAGCGGTCCACGGTCCCGGAGCTTGTTGTGATCTTGTTCCAGCCCAAAAACCAGCCGCGATGATGCGTGAACTCGCCGCCCGGACCTTTGGTGATCAGCTCCTTTCCCTCAGCGTCGAGGACGTGAAGGTAGGGTTTGTAGGTGTCGTGCAACCGCTCAGGGGAGGAGGCGTCAAAGGCGTACTGCCAGCGCAGGACGGACTTTCCGTTGAGCTGGACATCCAGGTGGTCGCCCGCGGCATCTGCGAAGGAAAAACCGGATTCTGCTTTTGCGCCAAGGGCGCCCGCGAAAAGGAAGGGGGCGGTGCAGAGAATGGTGAGGGAGGGGAATCGTGTCATTTGAGAGTAGATTTCACCTACATCATTCCGTGTAGCGGTAAGCGAGCCGAGAGCAAAAAAGTACGGAGGTGCCTTTTTTTTCGCCCGGAATGCCCTAGCCGGGACAGACTGCCGGACGTTTATCGGGCAGGTGCGAGGTTGGACTCCACCAGATTTTCACCGCCGCCTTTGATATCCAAGGCGGGTCCGGAGCTGCGCTCAGCATCTTTGCGGTCATCCCTGATGAGGTTACCCGAGACGATGGACTTCGTCACGTTGTCGAGCAAGAGGCCCGTTCCGTCGCTATCGAGAATCGTGTTGTGGTGAATGTTGAGGCGGGAGCTGTCTATGATTTGCACGGCCGCCGGCTTCTTTTTGACGCCTGCGATGATGTTGCTGGCCAGAGAGCTGTCCGAACAGTTGCGCATCAGGATTCCATTGGACTCGGCGTTTTGGAAGCCGTTCACAAGGTAACGGGGGTTGCGGTCGAAATTGTTGGAGGAAACCACCACGTGTGAGGAATCCTCGATCAGGAGATCGTGTTGGAAGCCTTCCCAGAAGGTGTTTCCGGTGAGAGTGACGCCCCGGGCGTTACGTATTTCGATGTTCACCTGAACGTCGCTCAGGACGTTGTTGCCGATGGCGATGTTGCCCTCGCGGGTGGTGGAGCGTCCCTCGCGGCGCTCGAGGGACGCATCGAAGCCGCCGCCCTGGATCCTGATGTTTGCGGAGTTGGGCGCCTTGTTTGTATGCTGGAGGGTGCAGCCGGTGATGCTGACTTCGCCTATGGAACCGCCTGTGGAATCCAGCCAGACGTTTGCGGTGGGTGGTCCGTCGGCGTCGTGGTTGCCCTCGATGTCGCTGCTGCCGATCTGGAGGTTGCGCACGTTTCCACCGTGGCTCACCACGCCGCCGCCGCCGTTGTAACTGATGTGGCAGTTGGAGATGTTAATCTGGTGAAGGTTGACCTCGTCCAATAGAACCCCGGCGCCTCGGTTGTGATAGAGGTGCGAGTCGGAGATGAGCACGTTGCGGTTGCGTTGGACGAGGTGGACGGCGTGGCGCGCCTCCCTGACGACCAGGCGTGTGATGGTGAGCTGCATGGTGCTGTTGGCCTCGATACCATCGGCCTCGGGATGCGCTCCCACAATCTCGATACCAGAGACCATCGGGGTTCGTTCGCTCGTCCAAACGCTTTCTTTGAATGTCGAAGGAGCGGCCGTGCCGCCGTGCGAGCCTATGAACGAAATAGCCGGGCCCGAACCTTTCATCAAAAGGGTTGCCGTGCCATTGCCGGACACACTCGCAAATCCCGTCTGTGCAAGGTTGAATGTCAACGGAGCTGATAAGACGTAGACACCTTTCGGAAAAATGAGGTCTGAATTGCCTGCGTCGATCGCCTTTTGAATTGCCGGGGTGTCGTCATGAACGCCGTCGCCGAGAGCGCCAAGCGTTTTGACGTCGGTTTGTGCGCCAAGCTTGAGGCACGAAAGCAGGAGGATCGCTGCGGTGATGTGTTTCATTGGGGGGGCGGACTGTTTTTCGGACAATCTTTTGCAAAGGCGCGCTGGCTCTCGGTCCATCTTGGCGCGGAGGAAAGCTTTTCACAAAGTCCAAAGGGCCAGATCCCGCCTTTGGACGCTCTCGTCACTGGTCCTTTACGCTCTTCACCCAGGATTCCGCGGCCAGTCTCGCCGTGTCGCCGACACTGGCCATCGGAGTGACAAATTTCGGTCGGAACCAGGGGAATGCGCCCGTGAGATCATGGGTGACCAGAACTTGTCCGTCGCACTCGGATCCCGAGCCTATACCGATCGTTGGGATTCCGATTGCGTCGCGTATACGCTTGGCCGTGTCTGGATGGACGAGTTCGACGACAATGGCGAAGGCTCCTGCAGCTTCCACAGCGAGAGCGTCTGCAACGAGGGCGTCGCCCTCCGGCGAGGTCTTGCCCTTCAGTTTGTAACCGCCTTCTTTTTTGACACTTTGAGGAAGCATTCCGATGTGCCCCATGACGGGTATGCCTGCTCTGGAGAGCGCGGAGATTTGCGGCGAATGGGAGGTGCCGCCCTCCAGCTTGACTGCGTGAGCGCCTGCGGAGAGCAGCTCCTTGGCATTTTCGACGGTGGCCTCGGGTGTTTCGTATGTGCCGATGGGCAGATCTGCGATGAGGGGTGTCCGTTTCAAACCGCGAGCGGCAGCCGCCGTGTGGTGGACCATGTCGTCAAGCGTGACGCTGGTGGTGTCTGGATAGCCGAGCACCACCATGCCGAGAGAATCTCCGACCAGGATCCAGTCCACACCTGCCTCTTCAAGCAACCTCGCACCGGGATAATCGTAAGCGGTCAGGACGGCGATTGGAACGCCGCGTGATTTGAGTGCGCGGCACTCTGCTTGGGAGAGGGCGTCTTTCGGCTGCATGGGCTGCGTGAGTTTGAAGAAGTTAAAGCGGAGGCCATTGCTGGGACGCCATGAAAACTGCGGCCGGATCGTCGAGTGCGTACAGCAGGGTTGCAACGGTGGAGGATTGCCCCGGGAGCTGCAAGTCCGGGCGAATCTCCGCGAGAGGCTGGAGTACAAAACGGCGGAGATGAAGCCGCGGGTGTGGAATGACGAGGCTGGGGGCAGAATTGCTCAGGTCTCCGACGTAAAGAATGTCCAGGTCCACGACCCTTGGTGCGTTGACCGGGCGGGACTGAGGACGGCCCATTTGAGCCTCAATGGCCTGAAGCGATTGAAGCAGTTCAAGCAGAGCACCATCGAAGTGGACCTCGATCACGGCATTTAAGAAGGCGCCGGCGTCTTCAGCGGAGTCCACAGGCTCCGTTTCGTAGAGGCTGGAGGAGAGTAGCGGACCCGCGACGCGGGGGATGTTGAGAACGGCTGCCCTCGCGAGTTGGAGTGCGGCGAGCCTGTCTCCGAGGTTTGACCCCAACGCAATACCCGTGCGCATACGGGGGCCTAATGGAGGCCGAGGACGTCCTGCATGTCATACACTCCTGGTGCGCGTCCATGCGCCCAGAGCGAGGCTCGGAGAGCGCCCATGGCGAAGGTGTCGCGGCTGGAGGCTTTGTGCGTCAGTTCGACCCGCTCCCCGATGGCTGCGTAGATCACGGTGTGGTCGCCCACCACGTCTCCGCCGCGTACTGCATGCACCCCGACTTCGTTGGCGGTGCGTTCTCCCACGATGCCAAAGCGGCCGTGGCGCGTGTCGTTTTGATACGACAGGTTGCGGGATTCCGTCAGGATCTCAGCGAGGCGCTTGGCGGTTCCGCTGGGAGCGTCCTTTTTCATGCGGTGATGCATTTCGACGACTTCGAGATCGAAGCCCGGACCGAGAATCTCGGCCGCTTTGCGGGTGAGCCAGAACAGGGTGTTTACGCCGACGCTGTAGTTCGGGGCGAAGACGATCGGGATTTGGGCGGCGGCAGCGTGGATGGCCTGGATTTGAGAATCGGAATGGCCCGTGGTGCCGATGACGAGGGTCTTCTTTGCCGCGACGCAGGCGGAGAGCACGTCGCCGATAATGGCGTGATGGCTGAAGTCGATCACCGCATCGCAGCGGCTGAGTGCGTCGGCAAAGTCGTCGCCCGCGTCGACCTCTGCGCCGACCGTGAGTTCAGGGATTGAGGCGGCGCATTGCACCAGGGCCTGGCCCATGCGGCCGCGCGAGCCGTTGATGAGGAGACTCAATGGATTGCTCATGGTCGGAGTTTGTGTGGTGATTCCCGGAGTGGACGACGTCAGGTTAGAGGAGGCCGGTGTGACGGAGTGCGGCTTCGACGCGTGCGCGGCTTGCGTCTGCGAGGGGTGAGAGAGGCAGGCGCACCTCGGGCTGCATGCGGCCGAGAAGCGAGAGAGCGTATTTCGCAGGAGCCGGGTTGCTTTCGACAAAGAGGTCCTTGAAAAGCGTGTAGAGCTTGTAGTGGTGCGCCCGGGCGGAGGTGTAATCTCCTGCAAGGGCCGATTTAACAAGGGCTACGACTTCGGCGGGAACGATATTAGAGGCGACGCTAACGACTCCGACGGCGCCGACGCTCATGAAAGGCAGGGTGAGAGAGTCGTCTCCCGAGAGGACTTGGAATGCGGGAGGAAGTGCGGCGCGCAGCTGGCTCACGCGTTCAACGGAGCCACCGGCTTCCTTTATCGCGACGATATTGGGGTGGCGTGCTGCGAGCGTCGCGACGGTTTCGACTCCAATTTCCACCCCGCAGCGTCCCGGGATGCTGTAGAGCATGATGGGGAGGCGGGTCGCGGCGGCGATTGCGGAAAAGTGAGCGACGAGGCCGGCTTGTGTCGGTCTGTTGTAATAAGGGGCGACGATCAGGGCGGCGTCTGCGCCGAGGCGCTCGGCTTCACAGGTGAGGCTGATGGCTTCCGATGTCGAATTTGAACCAGTGCCTGCGAGCACTTTGCAGCGGCCGGCGGCGGTTTTGACGGCAAGCTCTATGACCCGATGGTGCTCCTGGTGGTCGAGAGTGGGTGATTCGCCGGTCGTGCCCACTGGAACGATGCCTGTGACGCCGGCCAGAATTTGTGCCTCGATCAGCTGCACGTAGGCGGCTTCGTCCAAGCGGTCGTTTAGAAACGGCGTTACCAGTGCCGTATAGGTGCCTTCAAACATAGGGCCGGAAAGGGTAGGGGACTCACGGCCGGAGAGCAAGCCCGCCCGATTTAGTTTGAATATCCGGCTTTTGCTTTGGCGAATCCTGCGTTTTGGTAGGTGCATGCCACCCGACGCGACTGTTTCGTTAGCTTCCAAGGTTTACACGGTCTCCGAGCTGACGGCCAGTGTGAGGCGCACCTTGGAGAACAGCATTGGCCAGGTGAGCGTGGAGGGGGAGATCAGCAACTACCGGATGCAGTCTTCGGGACACCAGTATTTTACACTGAAAGATGCAAAGGCGCAGCTGGCGTGTGTCTGGTTTGCAGGGCGGGCGTCGGGGCAGCGCAGCGTGCCGCTTTCGGAGGGGATGGCGGTGCAGGTCAGGGGGCTGCTGACGGTTTTCGACGCGCAGGGCAAGTATCAGGTGAACGTGCAGTCGGTGCAGGCGTCCGGAGCTGGGTTGTTGCAGGCGAGGTTCGAGGCGTTGAAGCGCCGCTTGCAGGAGGAGGGGCTTTTTGACCGCGAGCGGAAGCGTCCGCTCCCCTATTGTCCAGCTACGGTGGCACTGGTCACGTCGCCGACCGGTTCTGTGGTTCAGGACATGCTGAAGGTGTTGGGGCGGAGGGCGCCGTGGGTGCGCGTCTTGGTGTATCCGGTCCGGGTGCAGGGGCAGAGTGCGGCGGGTGAGATCGCTGAGGCGGTGCGTTTTTTAAACAGGGAGTCGGGTGTCACGCTTCCCAAAATGGACGTGATGATTGTGGGGCGGGGAGGGGGAAGCGTGGAGGATCTCTGGAGTTTCAACGAGGAGGTGGTGGCGCGGGCGATTTTTGAGTCGGCGATTCCTGTGGTGTCGGCGGTCGGGCATGAGACAGATTTTACGATCGCAGATTTCGTGGCGGACCATCGGGCGCCGACTCCGAGCGTTGCGGCGGAAATGGTGGTGCCGGACGGAGCGGTGCTCGAGAGGCAGGTTGGAGTGCAGGGGGATCGGATCGAGGGACTTGTGCAGGGGCGCATGGCGCAGTGGGGACAGCGGCTGGACTTTTTGGAAAGGAGCGCGTTGTTTCGGGAGCCCAGGGCGCGCTTGGCAGAGGCTGCGCAGAGGGTGGAGGTTAGGGGCGAGGGGTTGAGTCGGGCGGTCGTCGGAGCGCTGGTTTTTTTGGGGCGGAGGGTGGAAAATCTTGCGGCTTCGGTGCGTGCGCACCGGCCGGACCAGGTGTTGGCGCTGAGGCGGCAGCAGATTGAAGCGGTGGCGGCGCGATTGCAGCGGGTGGTGGTTGCCGGCGTTGGAACTCAGGCGCAGGAGTTGGAAAGACTGAGGCAGAAGCTGGTGCTTTTGTCGCCTGAGGGGACCTTGGATCGGGGCTACAGCATTGCTTTGAAGCGCGATGGGACGGTGATCCGAAGCGTGGCGGAGGTGCGGGAAGGGACGGAGATTGTGACCCGCCTCAGGGATGGGCGGGTGGTGTCGGTTGTGCCGCACAAAGTCTGATGTCCTAATTTTTCTCCGTCGCCTAGAAATTCTGTTCCCCCCCTGAATCAATCACCTGCACCAACCTTCAACTTACAACACACCCCTCCCCAAACTTTGGCGTAGACCCCCGCGTAGACCCCCTATTACGCACCCAGTGAAGCCTTAAAGGCTAGAAGGCTCTTGATCAAAGATTGGGGACATAGGGGATAAAATCCCAGTATGTCGCGCATTATTACATCCATTGGAATAACGGGTTATAAAATTATTAACCATACCAGAAAGGGAGATGACCTTGAGTTAGACCTTCTAGCC
>CANFTB010000060.1 GCA_947449735.1 Chthoniobacteraceae bacterium
CGATGGGGGCCCAGGAAGTGACATTGGCGCTTACGCAGTTGCCGAGCTGGGCGCTCAGGGAAGGCGCCATAGAGACGTGGCGCAGTTTTTCAAGCTTTGCCGAGGCCCTCGAGTTTGTCGTTCGGGTGGGGGCGGTGGCGGAGGCTATGGACCACCACCCCGACATGGACCTGCGTTACAAGCGGGTGCGAGTGTCGGTTTCGACCCACAGCGCCGGCGGCCTTACTGGGCTGGACTTTGAGTTGGCGAGGAGGGTGGATGGGTTGATGCTGTAAGGGCATGTTTCTTTGGGCTGCGTCCGTGGTGCGTGCCCTGCCCGGAGCTTCAAAATGCGAGGTTTTGCGCCGAAGATGCACGGGAGGGTTGAGTTTTTAAAAGGATCGCTGATGCTGTGACGACACTCCTATGAATGAAAGACTCCTGTGCATTCTTGCCGGTGCTGCGGTCCTGACGGGACCGTCGCTGTCGGCTGCGGAACCGGCAAAGTCGATTGCCGTGCCGAAGTTTCCAAAGGAAGCCCAGCTTGTGGAAAGGGTGCTGGTGCCGGTCCCGAGCGAGGTGTTCGCTGTTTTGGACAAGCTGGGCAAGCCCAACTGGCCGGAGGTTCTGAGGCCGCAAAAAGGGATGGCCGCGCCGAGCGGAGGCAAGGAACAGATTTCCCTGCTTTTGGGAGTGGTGATCGCCGAGGGTTTTGTCGCGGTGGAGGCCGAGAATGCGGAGGAGGTTAAAAACATCGGCAACAGCGTGCGCTCTCTCGCGAAGGCGATCGGAGTCGAAAAGGCTGTGAGCCGGCGGGCAAACTCGATCGTGGAGTTCGCAGAAAAGCGACGCTGGGCGGATGTAAGGAGGGAGCTGGACCTCGCCCTGACCGATGTGCGGCAGGCGATGATCGAACTCAACAGTGAATCGCTGGCGCAGCTTGTGAGTTTGGGAGGCTGGTTGCGGGGTACCGAGGCGCTGGCGACGGTCGTGACCAAAAACTTTTCCAAGGACGGAGCGGAACTTCTGCACCAGCCCGTGCTGGCTGATCACTTCCAGGTCCGTTTGGAGGCGATGCCTGAGGCTTCGAGAAAGGGGCCGTTGATTTCCAAAATCCATTCCGCGCTGCAGTCGATCCGCCCTCTGATGGGGGCTGGTGAAAATGCTGTGATTTCCGAGAAGGACGCCCGCGAGATCGGCCGCATTTGTGCGGACGTGGTGGCGGCTGTAAACTCAAAGGCGAAGTAAATGAAACCGGGCGTTTTTTTGAAAAGGACACTGATTGTCGCCTTGTCGGCGTTGACGTTTCTCTCCGGGCCGGGGACGGCGCGCGGGACGATTGACGACGCCCTTTCTTTTGCGCTGGAAGCAGCACAGCCGGCTGTGAAAGAAGGATTTACGGTCCGCGAGGAGTATTGGGGAGGGGATCTTCCCTCCGCCCAGCCGAAGCCCATCGCGCACCAGCTTTTCAAGGGCAACGAATACTGGTTTTGGATGGGTACCGACTGCAAGGGGGCCAAGATTTCCGTGCACATTTATGACAGTGCGGGAAAGCTCGCCGAGGATGAGTTCTGGCAGAAGGGTCAAAAGGCGGCCGCCCGGATCAAGCCCAAGCGCACAGGTACCTATTATCTTCTTGTGGAAGTGGAGAAATCTCCAGACGAGAGGACCGTGTGGTCGCTGGCTTACGGGTTTAGGTAAGCGGGAGCGAACGCCTTCGGACGCTGCTTGAACGGGATCCATGACTGACGTCGAGACCTTGCAGTTTGAGAGCGGCCGTTGTTTGCAGGCCCTCTATGGCAATGATCTAACCCTGCTCAAATTGCTGGAGCAGGAACTTGCCGTCCGGTTGACCACCCGCGAGGGATGGCTGCGTGTGGAAGGTGCCGCCGGTCAGGTTTCCAAAGTGCGCAGGCTCTTCCAGCAGCTTGAGAAGGCGCGCAGCAACGGCTTGCCCATCAGGCGACAGGAGTTTCAGTACGCACTCCGATCCGTTCAGGAGCAGTCCTCCGCCGGGCTCGACCAGCTCAGCGAGACCCGGTTGGCTGTTTCCGCCCGGCGTGCCCCGGTGACTCCCAAAACTCCCAACCAGCGCGCCTACCTGGAGGCCATCCAGTCCAACGACATCGTGTTCGGGCTCGGGCCTGCCGGCACCGGAAAGACCTATCTTGCCATGGCGATGGCGGTTGCAGCGCTTAAAAAAGACGCAGTTTCGCGCGTCGTTTTGGCGAGGCCGGCGGTGGAGGCGGGGGAGGCGCTGGGGTTTCTTCCCGGTGATCTGAAGGAGAAAATCATGCCTTACATGCGTCCGTTTTACGACGCCTTGCAGGACATGCTGGATCCCGAGGAGTTGCAACGCTGCATGGAGCGCAATGTCATTGAGATAGCCCCTCTCGCCTACATGCGGGGGCGCACGCTGAGCCGCTCCTTCATCGTGCTGGACGAGGCCCAGAACACCACGACCGAGCAGATGTTTATGTTTCTTACCCGCCTCGGCGTTGATTCAAAGTGCGTCATCACAGGGGACCAGACGCAGATAGACCTGCCCTCCAACAAGCGCTCTGGGCTCGTGGAAGCCGTGAATGCACTCAAGCACGTGCAGGGCATAGGCTTTTGTCACTTTGAAGACCAGGACGTCGTCCGCCACGGACTGGTGGCCTCCATCGTGAAAGCCTATCGCGAGCACCGGGGCACGGGCTCACCGGCTTCGACCAGGTAGGCCGGGTTTTCCGTCTGTTTTCGTATGAGCTCGTTCTTTACTGCGAAACAATCGGTCCGCAGGGTATTGTGGCCCGGGCGGATCTTGTCTTTTTTTGCAAGAAAACGACTGATTCGCAGGGGGTTGGCGTCGGCAAAATGGCGCCGGCGCTTGAGCCGGAATGAATGGCGGGAGAATCTGTTGCACGGAAGTTCTGCCCGGATTGCCATTCTTACGGGCATGGGGCTGCTCCTTTTGAACATTGTGGCCGGAGGAGGTCCGGGGGCGGCCGAGCGATTCATGGTAGAGTTTCTGGTCTACTTTCTGGCCGTCGCTCTGCTCTGGATGAACCATCCGCGTCTGTGGGCGGACAACGCCCGGCTTCTTTTGATGCTCGGGACGCTTGTGATGCAGGTGTCCATGGTGCGCTGGGTGGGCGCGGCCGCGATCGACGCAACCCTGCCTTCCGGGCAGGAATGGTCGCCGCTGGACCGCAGGCAGTTTTGGGAGTTGATCGTGCCGTTCTCCGCCGGTCCGATGTTGATTTCGGTACTTCTAGGCCAGCGCCTCGGAATCGTGCTGTCGATTTTCAGCAGCCTTTTCGGAGCCATGTTGAACGGCGGCCTGAATGCCAGGCTTCTGGTCGTCAGTCTTTTAAGCGGTTTTGTGGCTGCCCTGATGACGCGCGAGGTGAGGCGGCGAACAGATCTTTTGAAGGCCGGACTGGTGGTCGGTTGTACGACGCTTTCCTTGGATCTGTTGTTGGGACAGGTCGGGCCGGTTCTCTGGAATGACCCTTCGCTCGCCCGATGGAATATCATCCTGTGGCAGAGTGCGGCAGCGTTGGGCAGCGGCGTGGGAGTGGCTCTGGTGATTTCTGGAGTGCTGCCGCTTTTTGAAATGCTGTTTGGTGTGACGACATCCATCACCTGGCTGGAACTCGCGGATTTGAACCATCCCTTGCTCAAGCGGATGACGATGGAGGCGCCCGGCACCTATCATCACAGTCTCATGGTCGCCCAGCTCGCCGAGGCGGCGGCGGAAGCGATTGGAGCTAATGCGGCCATGGCGCGCGTGTGTTCCTATTTTCACGACATTGGGAAAATGGTGAAGCCGGAGTATTTCATCGAGAACGCTCAGCACGGGCGTGACGCCCACGCCGGGCTCGCTCCAACGATGAGCGCGCTCGTGATCATAGCGCACGTCAAGGAGGGGGTGGACCTTGCGATCAAGCACAGGCTCAACAGGGCGATCATCGATGTGATTCAGCAGCATCACGGGACTTCGACGGTGTATTATTTTTACAGGAAGGCGCTCGCCCTTCAGGAGGCCCGTCGGTCTTTTTCGCCGGGGTCATTGGATGATGAGGAGCCGCCGGAGGTCAGGGAGGAGTCTTTTTGTTATCATGGGCCCAAACCACAGACTCGTGAATGTGCGATCATCAGCTTGGCTGACGCGGTTGAAAGCGCTTCGCGCTGCTTGGAGAAGGTGACCCCCAATAAAATCGACCAGCTTGTTGAGGAAATCATTCAACGACGCGTGGCTAGCGGGGAGCTGAAAGAGTGTGATTTGAGGTTCAGCGAGCTTTCGGAGGTGGCGGAAAGTTTCAAGAGTTCGCTCCGAAGCATGACGCACGCGCGGATTGTGTATCCCAAGCCTGTTTCGAGGCGGGATATTCAATCTGGTGAGACGTTTGAGGGCGAAGAGCGTCCGGAAAATGCCCGCAAGAGCCTTGCGAATACGGACCATTCAGGCAGTCCAAAATCAAATTCCGCCGGCAAGAGATAGCTTGATGAAACGGAAGCTCCCCGAACTGGTTGTTTTGAACCGGCAGCGTTCAGTGAGTGTTGATCTCGGCTGGCTCAGGCGCTTTGCCCTCATGGCTCTTCCCCTGTGTTTGGACGAATCAGCCGACGGATTGTTCGCCCTTGGTGACGTTGAGGAAGTGGTCGTCACGCTGGTCAGCGACAAGCGGATTGATGCGATGCACCGCCAGTTCATGAACATCGCGGGAGCTACGGACGTGATCACCTTCGAGCATGGTGAAATCGTCATCAGCATGGACACGGCGGAGCGCTTTGCCTTGGAATTAGGGCATCCGACCATGGCCGAAGCCGCACTTTACCTCACGCACGGACTGCTGCATTTGAATGGTTTTCTGGACGCCGATCCCTTGGATCGAGAGAGAATGCACAGGGTCCAGAACGGGATCTGGAGAGACTGCCTTGCCCGGCATTGAACGCTTCTGAATGCGGGCTGGTCTTGCTTCAGGAAGAGACGGCGAGTAGCGCCGGCGAGAAACGATTGTTGCGCCAGGCGTCATGACTGCAGGCCTGTATTCTTTCAAACGTTTTCAATGCAGTTGTCTAGTTGAACTGAGTGGTGCCTCGCGTGTTGGTTTTTGCACGCGGAGAAAGGCGGATGGCTCGAGGCGGCTAATCCTTCGGCTTCGGGCCGAGCTCCTTTTCAATCGCGTTCTTCAGTGTCATGGACTCCGGCTCGGTGTCCGGGCCGAAGCGGGCCTTGAGCACGCCGTCGCGGCCGATCACAAACTTGCTGAAGTTCCAGGTAATCGGGCCGGGGATAGGCGAAGCAGGACTGGTAAGCGCTGTGAAAAGGGGATGGGCGTTTGTCCTCAGGTTGATCTTGCTGAAAAGCGGAAAGGTGACCTGGTACTTCTTCGTACAGAAGGCGTAAATCTGCTGCTCGTTGTCGGGTTCCTGGTTGCCGAAGTCGTTGCTCGGAAATCCGAGCACGATCAAACCCCGCTCTTTGTAGGCTTGGTAGAGTTCTTCCAACCCCTTGTATTGCGAGGTGTAACCGCATTCGCTGGCGACATTGACGATCAGCAGGACTTTTCCCTCCCACGCCCCGAGGGCTCCAGTCCGGCCGTGAATGTCCTGAAGCGGAATCTTCATCAGGTCGGGCGCCGCACCTGCTGGTTGGGACGCCAGTGCAAGGCCTGCTGCCGCAAGAGCCGTTAGAAAGTTACGCTTATCCATAAGGGGGTGTGACACCTTATAAGCCAGCCCCAGCCGGGTCAACAACTGGGCAGGGCGGAAATCAATGTTGATTTCGCACATTAAAACGCAGCGTAGCCGGCATCCCGGCTCCCCCCTCGGCGGGGCTCTCTAATCAGAGCGTTTTGAGGCGCCTGCCGGCCGCTCGCTACGAAATGCGGGCTTGCGATGGGGGGGGCGGACAACTGCAGAGGCTTCGCTAGACCTCCTCTGGCGGTGGTCTCCCTCCTGAGCGGGCCTGCCCGGCTGGTAGGCAGGATACTTTTTGCGCGGGTGGTTTGTAGTCTCCTGAAAATCACGCTGCCGTGCGGGTCCCGAGCTGCGGCCTTCACGCGAGGCCTTTGGGCGCGTAGCCTCGTCCGGGGAGGCCGCATTTTTTTCATTCGAACGGCGGTGCGTGAGCAGGTGCAGGAGCGATTCGATGACGGTTTCCGGCTCGGTGCCGTCTGCGAGTAGCGCCTTCGCTGCCGCAGGACTCTTTTGAAACTGGCCTGTTTTCATCAACTCCTTTGCGGACTCGACCAAGGCTTCGACCCGTTTTTGCGCTGCCTCGGCGGGGGTGGGGAGTCGTTCTCTACGGATCTTGATCTTCGTGAGGCGGAAAATGCGGTCCAGCGCAAACATCTCGCGTGGTGTGGCGAAGGAGATCGCCCGCCCGCTGCGGCCCGCCCGGCCCGTGCGGCCGATCCGGTGCACGTAATCTTCCGGATCTCGCGGGAGATCATAGTTAAAGACGACCTCCACGTCGTCGACATCTATGCCACGGGCCGCCACATCGGTGGCTACAAGAAACTCGAGCTTCCTTTCCCGAAAACGGCGCATGACCCGCTCTCGCATGGCTTGCGACATGTCTCCGTGAAGCCTGTCGGCCTGGTATCCCTCAGCCACTAGATGCTCTGTAACGCCGTCCACAGCGTTCTTCGTGGAGCAAAAAATAATCCCGAACCTCATGTTCGTGGCGTCCAGCACGCGGCAGAGCGCGCCGATGCGTGAACCATGTCCCACTTCATAGTAGCACTGGTCGATGTCCGGAGCCGCCTCGGCCCGAGTTTCCAGGCGCACCCAGAACGGAGTGCTGGTGTAGCGCTTGATGAGTTGTTCCACCGCGGGGGGCATCGTGGCGGAGAAAAAGGCGGTCTGCCTTTTCTCGGGCGCCTGCTGGAGGATCGTTGCGATGTCGTCGCGGAAACCCATATCGAGCATGCGGTCCGCCTCGTCCAAAATCACCATCTTGATCTGGTCCAGGCGCAGCGAACCGCGCTCTAGATGATCCATGATACGCCCGGGGGTCCCTGCGATGACCTGCGCGCCGTCCTCGAGTCCGCGGTACTGTGCGCCGTAGGATGCTCCCCCGTAAATGGCTAGCTCCATGACTCCGCGCTTGAACGCGCTCAGCTTGCTGACTTCACCTGCGACCTGAACCGCTAGTTCGCGGGTCGGGCAAAGGATTAAAACTTGCGGGGCTTTGAGTGACGGATCCACACATTCCACGGCGGGGATGCCGAAAGCGGCGGTTTTGCCGGACCCTGTGCGGGAAAGGCCTGCGACGTCCTTTCCGGAAATCAGGGCGGGAATGGTGGCTGCCTGGATGGGAGAGGCCTGTTCGAAACCCATTTGTTCGACGGCCTTCAGCAGTTCCGGCGAAAGGCCGAGGTCACGAAAGGATTCAGATTGCATCCAGGCTTTTCGCATGTATCGCCAAGGAATGCGATTCCTTTCGCGCAGGCTGTCTGCCGCTGCTGCGCTGGTTCGCCAGGAAGGCTGTTTTCAGACCGTGGCAGCGGCCGCTGTGATTCCGGGAAGCATTCGATGCTGCTGGGGGTCGTACTCGAGAATTCCTGCGTAGCGGCCCCAAGCGATGATGGTTTGAAGTATGTGCTCGCCGTTTTCGTACGGAAGCGACTCGTGAAGAGCTGCTACCAACTCTTTGGATGACAGTTGCTCGGACGTTCCAAGTTGGCCGAGGACATACTGAAAGACGTTCAACTTTTGAAGCTGTGCGGCAAAGATGGCTTTTCGTTCCGTACGCGTAGCGTTGTGAAAGGAAAGGCCAAGCGGAGTCAGGTTCACTTCGTGGCCGGGAGTCTCCACAAAGTTTAGGATTTCCGCTGCCTTAACCAAGGTGATGACTTCTCCAAACTCCCTGCCCAAGGCGTCAGCTAGGTCGTAGACCGTAGCGTGCGGGGGCGCGTCCTCCAAGATACTGAGCAGGCCCAGCACTTGGCCTGCTGGCAGGTGGGGGAGTGCTTCAAATCGATGTTCAGGGGCTTGTGAAGTTGCTGTATGCGGGGTGAGGGAGGGTTTTGCCATTCGATCTGCAATGGGATGTTTGTCCGGAAGGCAGTGGTTCGTGATTGCGTTGTGGATGAGTCCTACCATGTCGCGAAACGCTGCGGACTGGGAGTCGCGAGGGTAGGGGAGCGGGTTGTCAATCATGAGACCTAGACGGCCTGGCCTCGGGAAGAGAACCCCGATGCGGGTCGCCGTCTCGACGGCCTCTGCGATGTCATGCGTTACCATGAGAACGCTTTTCAGGCCGGTATCCTTGCCGTGCCAAAGCCTGAGCATTTCCTGCCTGAGGTTCTCAGCAGTGAAAACATCAAGGCCGCTGAATGCCTCGTCGAGGCAAAGCAACTGTGGGCGGGAGACGAGTGCTCGGGCAATCGCCACCCGTTGGCGCATGCCGCCGGAAAGCTCGCGTGGATAGGCTTCGTGATAGTTGGAAAGGCCGATGAGATCGATGACTGTGTTTACGAGTGCGTCGCGTTCCTCTCGACCTGCATTTTTGGAGAGAAGGCCGACCTCGACATTCTGAGAAACTGTAAGCCAGGGAAAAAGGGCGAACGTTTGAAAGACCATCGAGGCATCCGGGTGCATGCCTTGGAATGGTTTTCCATAGCACAAAATCTCGCCGGAGCTCGGCGGCAGTAGTCCGATCATGCACCGTAGTATCGTGGACTTGCCTGACCCGGACTGCCCCAGGATAGCCATCCACTCGCCCTCCTTGACTGAGAGAGAAAGGTCCTCCACCACCGGCACGTCGAGGCCGAGAGGGCCAGGGAAGCTCTTGGTTAAGTGGATGGCTTCGACAATTGCATCTACCATGCGCTTTGCCTCACGAACCTCCTTAAGTTATTTCACAGCAGGGACATTAGCATGTTTTCGCCACCACTTTGTCGTGCCGCTTAACGGTGGCTGCCTCCACCCTGATTGCGCTCGTCCTGTGCGCCTCCAATAATGTTGCCGCCGAGGGCACCGATTCCGGCGCCTACGGCAGCTCCGCCAAGGCTTCTCCCCATGAGGCCCCCTGCGGCGGCTCCGCCCAAGGCTCCAATGGCCGTGCCAGAACGAGCGCGGGGGCCGTTCGTGCACGAGACTACCGAGGTGCATAGCATCAATCCCCAGAGAGTAAGTCTTTTCATTGTGTGTAAATAGTTGATGTAAAATATATTGAGACTGTAACAGTGGGCGGTTTCCCTAACCTTCAAGCAGCTCGTTCATGAGAATCCATCGACAACCAGCCGGTCCGGTTCGTGCGCGGTAGTCCTTGCTCCACTCTAAAATCGTCACCCCTTTGACGGATGGATGGCCCGATCTAGGAACATGAACGGGCGCCCCTCCGTTCGCTGGATGCCTAACGCTACTTGGAACGAGGCAACCAAATCGGCCGTGGTTTCCGAAGTAAAGCGGGGGTGGCTAGACGCAAGGAGTGTCGTTCAGGAATTCACCGCCACGGGCAAAAGACAACGACCGCTGGCGCATCCCTGTCAGAGGTCTCAATGAAAAGGTGTGCATGCATATCCGTACGTTATTTTCCGCAGCTATTTGTGGCTTGATACTTGTTCGTCCATCGCCGGCTGCAACAGAGCCTGCTTCCTCCGGCGGAGCGATTGGAATCTATCTTGAAAACGACCTGTTCGGGGGCACCGACAGGTACTACACGAGCGGGGCCAAAATCAGTTGGAGCTCTGCTGACCTTCAGAATTTGGCGGACTCGCCCTATTCGAGTCCCTTTCTTGGGCTCTTCGACCTGCTTCCCTACATCAACGAAAAGGCCTATCAAAAAAACCTCCTGTTCTCCATCGGACAGAATATTTACACACCCGAAGACACTGACACCGCGACGCTCATCACAAATGATCGTCCCTACGCAGGTTACCTGTATCTTGGACTGGGCGTTGCGTGGAAGACTGCCGAAGTCCGCAACACACTGGCTCTAAATGTTGGAGTGGTAGGCTCCGGGTCATTAGCCAGACAAACCCAGCGACTCGTCCACGATGCACAGGGGGGCGATCATCCACGAGGCTGGGGGAATCAGCTCCACAACGAACTTGGGCTCACGGCCGTGTATCTTCGGAACTGGCGGTGGCCGAAACATGCAAGCCGTTCTGGTTTGGATTGGGAACTCCTGCCTCACGCAGGAGTAGCGGTTGGCAATGTACAAACCTATGCAAATATGGGCGGTGAGCTGCGCATTGGATTGAATCTTCCGGATGATTTTGGAACCTCCGCGATCAGTCCGGCAGAGTCTACTTCCACGCCTGTGGATGGGGCACTTGCGTCGTCTCGTTCGCTGATAGACTTCGGCCTTTACCTTTTCAGCCGTGTGGATGGACGTTTAGTAGGGCACAACATCTTCCTTGATGGAAATACCTTTGGGGAAAGCCATTCTGTGGACCGCAAGCTGGCGGTGGCTGATTTAAGCGTGGGATTGGGCGTGAACTACAAAAACACGAAGCTTGCCTATGCCCTCGTTTATAGAACCGAAGAGTTCAAGGGGCAGAAGGGCCCTCAGGTCTTTGGCACTGTCTCTTTGAACTTTGCCTTCTAAAGTGATGAGGCGATGCTTACCCGGGTCTGCCTCTGTTTTTGTTCCTGACAGGCCGTGGATGCCGCGGAGCTAAAGTCCTCTTGAATTGGAGGTGGCCTGCTTCGACCAATTTCACCCAACCCATCGTACACCGGCCTGCGATCTACAATATAGAGGCTGCGCTGCGGAGAAATTCGCGCTTGCGAGATAACGGCGGGAGGATGTCGGTCGCGTATCCACAGCCCTGGGTAGGTGGGATGCGAGTGGGGCGCAATGAATGAAGTGGGGGGGCGAAGCTGGTGCGGGCATGAGGAATGAGCACGCATGGCTGCAATTTGATGCCCCGGCCTTTGATGTCGGTTCCAAACACATGAAACTGCACGTAATTGTTGGAGTAGGACTTATACTGCTCGGGGCAGGAACGCTCGGGTACCGTCAGTTCACGTACAAGACGCGCGAAAAGGTGCTTGAGATAGGAACCGTATCTGCAACTGCAGAAGTCACAAAAACGGTCGATCTCCCGCCCCTGTTGGGGTGGGCGGCTTTAGTCAGCGGCGTTTTGATTGTGGTGCTACCGCATGTCTCGCCTCGGCGTTAAAAAAACAAGGGCTTTCCAATGATTCAAAAAACTGAGCTCGAAATTGATGCATTGGGTTCGACGCCCTCAGAACACGGTGTCACTTTTAGAGTTTGGGCTCCGAACGCAAAAAGCGTCTCTGTTGTTGGCTCCTTCAACCAGTGGGACGTCTCAAAAGATGTGATGACCCCCGGAGCCAATGGGGTCTGGGGCTGCTCCTGCAAGAACGCGAAGGTGGGCGACCAGTATCGATATTCGATTTCCACCAACGAATCCACCTTCACGCGAATCGATCCCTACGCCCGGGAGGTCACCAACTCCGTTGGCAACGCGATCATTCACGATATACGGTTCGACTGGTCTGGTGACGACTTCATCCTTCCAAAACCAAGTGAGCTTGTGATCTATGAGCTTCATGTTGGAACCTTCAACGACGAAGCGGGGGTAGAAGATCAAGGCACCTTTAAGTCGGTATCGGCCCGGCTTCCTCATTTAAAGAAGCTTGGAGTCAATGCCGTCCAGATAATGCCCATTGGACAGTTCGAGGGGGCTCGCTCCTGGGGCTATAATCCGTCCCATATTTTTTCCGTCGAAACCATGTATGGGGGCCCGCTTGGACTAAAGCAGTTCATCAGGCGCATGCATCAGGAGGGCATCGCTGTAATTCTCGATGTGGTTTACAATCATCTCGGGCCGGGAGACCTCGATCTTTGGCGTTTCGACGGTTGGTCCGAGAACGGCCGTGGGGGGATTTATTTCTACAACGACCAGCGCTCGCACACTCCGTGGGGGGAGACACGGCCCGACTACGGGCGCGGGGAGGTTAGGCGTTATATCCTCGATAATGTCCGAATGTGGTTTGAGGAATACCACATCGACGGCCTCCGCTTTGATTGCACCCAATTCATCCGCTCCGTCGATGGCTCGAACGGGCAAAACATCCCTGAAGGCTGGAGTCTGCTGCAGGAAGTGAACCGCCTTATCGCAGACAGATTCCCCGGGAAGATTACCATTGCGGAAGATCTTCAGAACAATAAGTGGCTTACGCGGGGACCGAGCGTGGGGGGAGCGGGCTTTAGTTCTCAGTGGGATGGCATGTTCGTGCATCCCATTCGAAGCGCTGTGATCACGCCCGACGATACCAACCGCTCATTGCGGGCCATCGCGGACGCGATCTTATACCGATACAATAACGACGCGTTTGACCGGGTGATCTATAGCGAGTCGCATGATGAGGTGGCCAACGGGAGCGCCCGCGTTCCGCAGGAAATAAACCCGAGCGACCCCAAGGGTTGGTACGCCAAGAAGCGCTCAACCCTAGCCGCGGCTCTTGTATTTACCTCGCCCGGCATTCCGATGCTTTTTCAAGGCCAGGAGTTCCTCGAAGGAGGATGGTTTCGCGACTCTGTTCCAGTTGACTGGGAGAGAAGCCTCGAATTTAAGGGTATTATTCGTCTGTACCGTGACCTGATTAAACTGCGTTTGAATCGGGACGGATTTGTCCGCGGGCTGACCGGGCAGTTTGTCCAGCTCTACCATTTGCACGATGAGCGCAAATTAATCGCGTTTCACCGATGGGATAAAGGCAGCCGAGGAGACGATGTTGTCGTCGTGGCCAACTTTCTGCACCTGCCGCAAGAAAACTACGTGATTGGATTCCCTGCTGAAGGTGAATGGCAGCTCCGGTTTAACAGTGATGCGGCAGCTTACAGCGGGGATTTCGATGACTTCCAAAGCACTGGAATCATCGCCGAGCAGGGGGGCTGTGACGGCTTGCCCTGGCATTCCGCCATTTCAATCGCGCCGTACAGTGTCCTGATCTTTTCCCAACCAAAATAACTCATGAAAATCCCAAAAATGAATCCAGTCACACAGCTTTTAGCGCTCACTGCAGTCGCCGCATTTCTTTTGAGTACGTTCACGGGGTGCGGGACCATTCACGGCTTCGGAAGGGACGTGAAAAACACCGGGGAACACATTCAGGCGGGTTCCCAATAACATCTGGTGCAGGCTGTTAATGAGTTTAAAGGCCGCCCCTGAAAGCAGACTAAGGTGATGACTAGAAATGCAATCCTGTTCGTAATTTTGATTTTATTGTTAATCGGGGCTCTTCCCACGTGGCCGCATAGCTCTTCGTGGGGGTATGCACCCAGTGGTGGGCTCGGATTTGTTCTGCTGGTCCTTCTTATTTTATATCTACTCAAGATAATCTAAGCAGATCTGTGGCTGGGGCCGATTGTACCCGATACCCGATGTCATGTGATGAAACGTCGTTGGGCGATTAGATGTAGCGGTGTCCAGACCAGTTTGTTTGCGAGAATTACGAGCAGTGACATGACTGAGATGCCCGCCATGAGGTGTAACGAGTCTCCGTTGGCTGCCGCTTGAGCAATGTAGGAGCCGAGGCCTTCTGCTTTCAGGCTCGTGGTACCCCAGATGGCGATCTCGGCGACGACGCTTGCATTCCATGCGCCGCCGGCTGCAGTGCAGGCACCCGTGACCCATGAAGGAAAAAGAGAGGGGAGGAGCAGTAGTTTCCAGAGATTCCAGCGTTGGATCTGGAAGGATCTGCACATCTCTCTGAGCTCCGCCGAGATCGCCGCCGCCCCGCTGGCTAGATTAAAGAGCAGATACCACTGTGCGCCCATGGCTAGCAGGAAGATGCTGCCCCAGTTCATCGAGATGTGGTGATGGACGAAATACCCGACCACCAACGGGAACGTCATGTTTATTGGAAAAGACGCGGCCAGCTGGATCAGGGGTTCGAGGACGCGCATCGCGCGACTCGACATTCCGATCCACAAAGCGACTGGGGTCCACAGCAAGGTGGCTGCTATGGTCATGGTCGCGATCCGTGCGAGAGTGAGGGTGCCTAATTTGAATAGGTGGAGGAGCTCGGCTCCGGAGATGTGTGTCGCGAGTTCAATTGCGGCATGCGCGAAGCCGGTGAGGGCGAAACCGGCGATTGCAGCGAACAGCATTTTTGCAACCCAGCGGGCGGCGCATAGGAAGGGCATAGCGGCCGTCCTAAACGCGGAAAAGTGAATCCACAGGACTCGAGTGGAGAAGGCTCGTGAGAGTGTAGCGAGTTTGTTCTGTATCGTGCGTGGCAGGCTGAGGCTCTGGCGCGAGTCCTGTAGAACCTGTAAAAACCAGGACTGGGACTTTGTCTGCTGGCTCTCCGGATGGAGCGTGAATTTCTCGCTCCAGGCCAGGAGTGGGCGCCAGATAAGTTGGTCGGTCGTCAGGATAGCCGTGATCATCGCCCAGACGGCTAGGAATGCCGCAGTGGCGTCCGCGCGCGCCAGAGCAGTAGCCATGAGGGAGCCGATGCCGGGCAGCCTGATTTCGCTGTGCATGACAGTGATGGCTTCGCTCTGCACGACGAAAAACCACCCGCCTCCGAAGGAGAGCATCGAGTTCCAGACGAGGGTGCGTGTGGCTGCCGGCATCTCCAGAATGCGAAAGCGCTGCCATTTGCCGAGGCGGTTGGTAGTGGCAACGTCTTCAAGTTCGGGGGGAAGGCTTGAAAGCGAATGGTAGAAGGCGAAGCACATGTTCCATACCTGGCCGGTGAAAATGGCGAAGATGCTCGCGATCTCGACTCCAATCTTGCTGTGGGGAAAAAGGCCGGAGAGGGCGGCGATGCTGGCGGACAAAAAGCCCAGAACCGGAATGGACTGAAGAATGTCCAGCATCGGTAGGAGAATTGCTCGTGCTGTCTTATTTTTTGCGGCGGCGTATCCCGTGAGGAGCGCGAACGAGAGGGAGCAGGCAAAGGCGATCCACATTCTCAACAGCGTGCATCCCGTGTAGTAGGGAAGCATTCGCAGCGAGGTTTCGATTGGAGGCGGTGTTCCCGGGGTGGGTTTGCCGAACAACGTTGTCCCGACGTGGTAGGCGCTCCAAATAAGTCCTGCGATCCCCGCCATGAGGAGGGGGGACGACCAGCGCATGTAAGGGCGTTCTTGCGAGACGTTGAGTTGAGGATGTGGTTCCTTCACACATTGAAAATCGTTTTTGAACCGGCGGGCTGCCCCTCCGGGACGGATCTCAATTAAGGTGGGATTTTTTTTTATTTTTCAGCGGCTTCGTGCAGGATCCGAAAATGAAAAGCTGCCTCCCCGTTGTGATATGGTCCGCATGGTTGCTGATTCCGATGGCAGCAGACGCCTCCGAATGGTTTGTCGCACCCGGAGGGAACGACGCTTGGTCGGGAACGGTGGCTGCTGTCGGCGCGAATGACGGGCCTTTTGCGACCCTCCAGCGGGCGCGTGACGCTGTGCGAGAGAGCAAGGCGGCGGGCGATCGCGGGCCTCACACGGTGAGTGTCGGCTCTGGAGTGTATTCGATGAGGGATGCGCTTATGCTTGAGGACCGCGACTCTGGGGAGCCAGGGGCGCCGGTGGTTTGGCAGGCTTACGGGGCCGAGAAACCCGTCCTCAGCGGAGCCGTGACGCTGGAGGGCTGGGGGGCGTGGAAGGGGCAGATTCAGCGCGCGCCGCTGGGCGAATCAGCGAAGCGCAAAGGGGGGATCAGGCAGGCGCTTTTGGACGGTTCCAGACAGACCTTGGCGCGCTATCCGAATGCTGACCCTGCGCAGCCCGTTTCAGGCGGGTGGGCCTTTGCTGAGGGGAAAGGCTGGCCGATGTACGCTGACATTCCCGGAGAGGACAAGCATTCGCTGGAGGTGAGTGCGGGGGATTTGCGCCGGTGGGAAAAGCCGCAACAGGTCGAGATCGTGGTGTTTCCCCGCTACAACTGGTGGAACAACCGGGTGCGTGTGCAGTCGGTGGACGACACCG
>CANFTB010000061.1 GCA_947449735.1 Chthoniobacteraceae bacterium
ATCATCGCCGACGCATATCCTGCCTTTCCAAGAACCGTAGGGAGCATTTCCTCGGCCTGTTCCCCGGTCCGCACCAGATTGCGGCAGGCATCCTGACTCACCGCCCCGGTCCGGAACGCGTATCGGCCGGTCAAAATCAGAGCACGAGACGGACCGCACAGCGGCGCGGTGAAAAAACGGGTGAAACGCACGCCCCCCTTTGCCAGGGAATCAATGTTCGGCGTCTCAAAATGGTCGGCGCCGTGAATGCTCAGTTCGCCGTAGCCGAGATCGTCCGCCAGTATGTACACGATATTGGGACGCACATTGGCGGCCTGCGCTCCCAGGCTCGAGAGGATAAACAGGGCGAGCCAGGCAAGGCGGGAGAGGCATTTCATAGAGGGTAACCGTGGAGCTTCCACAGTTACCAAAACACCGCCCGCCCAACGAGGTTGCGCAGCCGCCCGCGACACATTAACACCCTCCTATGAAGATCAGAAACCTCCTGCTGCTTGCCTCTCTACTATACGCACCGACGGCGCTGCGATCTGAAGAAAAGGGAACTGTCGGCAAAGTTCTGGAAACGTTCGTCGAGAAGCAACTTGCTGCAGGCGCCGTAGCGCTTGTAGCAGACAGGGACGGCGTGCTTTCACTTGAAAAAGCGGGCTACGCCAGCCTCGCAAACAAGACGCCGATGAAGGAAGACTCCGTATTCTGGATCGCGTCCATGAGCAAAACCCTCACGGGAGCGGCGATCATGCTGCTTGTCGACGAGGGAAAGGTCAGCCTTGATGCGCCGGTCGAACAGTACCTGCTCGAGTTTAAGGGGCAGCAAGTCGCCGGCGCAGACGCCTCGGTTCCACTCCGCCCCCCGAACCATCCGATCACCGTGCGTGAGATCATGAACCACACGAGCGGTCTGGTGCTGGCCAGCGAAAAGACCCTCAAACGCTTTCAGGTCTTAAAGGACGACGTTCTCGAGGTCGCCTCGCGCCCACTCCGGCAAGAACCAGGATCCAAATACGAATACAACAACTGCGGCATCAACACCGCCGGCCGGATCATCGAGGTCGTCAGCGGCATGACCTACGGGGAGTTCATGCAGCGGCGCTTCTTTGATCCGCTCGGGATGAAGGACACGACCTGCTGGCCGAATGAAGAACAGGCCGGGCGGCTCGCACACAGCGCGCGGTTTACGGAAGACAAAACCGGCCTGGAAGAGATCGCCCTCGACGCGAACGTCCCAGCAAAGGCCATCGAGAGGCTTAGCGAAGGCGTCCATGTCCCGAAGGCGATAATCGGCGACATGGGTTTCGGCATCTCCGCCGATTACGGCAAGCACTATGCGATGCCCGCCGGAGGCTACTTCTCGACCGCCCACGATCTGGGCCAGTTCTGCCGCATGCTATTGCGCGGCGGCGAACTGGACGGCCGCCGCTACCTGTCCGAACAGGCGGTAAAGACGATGGGATCTTCACAAGTTGGGGAAACAAAAGTGAGTCCGCAGGAAAGCTATGGCGTCGGCTGTTCGGTCAAACTGACAGACGAAGAGGGCCCCAGTGCGGGCAGCTTCGGCCACCGCGGGGCGCGCCGCACGGCGATGTGGATTGATCCAAAAAACAAGCTGGCGATGGTCATTCTCGTCGAGCGCTTCGACATGCCGGGCGAACAGCAAAAAGTGCTCTATGGCGATTTTATGAAAACCGCCGTGGCAAAATTCGGAAAGCCATCCCCTCCACCGCCTCCGCCAACCCACGCAAACATCTCGTTCGGGCCGCACCCGCACCAGCTCGTCGACATCTACCTTCCCAAAAAGGGCGCACCGCCCTATCCGGCGCTGCTCTGGTTCGGAGGCATTTGGAAGGCGGCCAAACATCCTGCAAACCTCGGCTTCTTTGAGGCAAACGGCATCGCCGTGGTTGCCGTCCAAACGCGCACGATGGAGGATGCCACCGCCGTGCATGAACCCGAACCCATCGCGTTTGTGCAAAGCGACGCCGTCCGGGCCGTGCAGTTTGTGCGGAGCAACGCGGACAAGTGGAATATCGACCCGGCACGCCTCGCCACGGGAGGAGGTTCGCAAGGGGCACAGCCGGCTTTATTTGTCGGATGCTCGAAGGACAAGGCCGTCGCCTCCTCGGCCGATCCCGTGGAGCGCGCTTCCTCGCTTGTCACCTGCGTGGCGGCTTATCGCTGCCAGCCGACACTGGATCCAAAACGCATGCAAGAATGGGTGCCTGAGGTGAAATGGGGGGCACCTGCCCTGGGCTGCAGCTTTGAGGAGTCCCTCAAGCGCAGGGACGAACTTCTTCCCATCCTCCAGAAATGGTCACCCGACTATCTGCTGCACAAGGACGCCGCGCCGATGTTTTTTGAAAATGAATGGGGCCTCGAGCAGCCGGCAGATATCACGCAAGCCAATTACGACGTCCATTCGCCACGCTGGGCGCTGGGGTTCCAAAGACTGGCCCTGGCCTCCGGGGCGACGTGTTACGCAAAGTATCCGGGGCATCCCGTCGAGGGTTACTCCGATATCTGGAATTTCGTGCTGAAGAATCTGCGACCTTGAAACCCAGAGGGGTCTATGACCGCATAGTCGAGCCGCCCGGAAGCCGCCCGGAAGCCGCCCGGAGGGAGGCCCCGCAAGGCCCGGTCCCTCGCAAATACCCAACCCTGATCAAAGGGGCTTTCCGTCGGTCACCCGGACATTTCGAATCTGAACCGAATCCCCGGCGGCAAACCACCAGCGCACCTTTGGCGTCGCGAGGTACGGATGCTCGGCTTTCAGCTCGACTCCATCGAGACGGGCCGCCATCCGGTCCCCCACAGACTCGACCCTCAGCTTGTGCCATTCATCCGATTTCAAATCCACGGTAGTTTCGCTCAGCGTGTGGCTCGGTGATTTGCCCTTCACCTCCGTGGAGTCCTCGCAGATCTTAAAGTTTTTGGAACCGATCACGACCCGCCCCACGTGCTTCTGAGCATCGCATCCCACGAGAAACGATTTTCCCGCGTTGAAGCGGAATTCGCACTCCCAAATCAGGCTCGCGGGCCCCGTTGCCAGATGCAGCACAGGGATGTGGCGCTCCTCGGGAATATCGGTGACCTTCAAGACCCCCTCCGAGGGCTCCCACTTTCCCTTGCCCACGGACCACTCCGGACCCACGGACTGCCGGAGCTCCGGCTGGGTGATGACGCGCTCTCCGGGCTGCAACAGGAGTCCATCGGCGGCGAAGGCGATAAAGGAGGAAAGAGCAGACAAGGCTACGGCGGATAAAAGGGTGGCATTCATCTGACGGTGACTACCCCGCAGACTGGGATTTATTGCGTCCGTGTTTTCCCAGCTGAAGATTTCAAGATTCAAGGCGGGAGGTTGTTCAAATGGGCGGCCATCAGAAACGGCGGAACTGCCATTAAGAGACGGCCGAGACCAAGCCACGGCCATTCTCCTGCCGCCTCAGCAAGGCGATTTTCACACAGAATGCATGAGCCGGAAGGATCCCTCAAAACTCGAAGGTTATCCAAGCTTCGGCTACCCCCATTTTCGTACGGCTTTTTCGAACTTTCAACCGTAGCGAGGGGCAACACCTAAAGAGCTAAGAAAGACGGCTGCAAACGCGGAGGTTTTCACTGCGTCGGCAGCCATGGCTCAGACACCGGCCATCCAAGCCAAGCACGCCTCCTCCAACATGCTTTTAACGTCTAAACCACTCACAAAAAGCGACTCAAAGCGCGTCAAACTCAGCCGCGTTAAAGCTGCGTTTCATGGCCTTTCGCAAGGGTGCCGCCTCATCCGGACGCGCGCTCGCAAAGCGCACAGGATCGTAACTATTCCCCGGGTAAAATCAAAGTGTGTGAACGGAGTGTTTACCATTGCGGAGACAGTTCGAATGCGTCTCAGCTCAAAGCCCCCCTTGAACCTGTTATTCTCACCCAAGCCAGACTGGGAAGCCGCGCTACAAACGAGATTCCGGCGATCCCGGCATGCCGTGCGGTTTGAAGCATTCACAGCAGACTCGCTGGCCGCGTGCGACCTCGCTGTTCCACTGACGTTGAATGACACCATTTTTCTCGCCGAGAACGCGCGGCTCATGCCCCGAAACAGGGTGCTCGTTTCCGGTATCGGGCCCATACTGCTATGCAACAACAAACAGGCTCTCAACGAACACCTCATCGAGCATGGATTTGGAAAGCACATCCCGCGAATTTCAGGTAACATAGGATTTCCCTACCTGTTGAAAAAGAAGAGCGACAGCTGGGGAATGAACACTCATCTGGTGCAAGACGCCTCGAGTGAAAAAGCGCTCCTGGCGGCCCTCAACAGCCCCGATTACTTCAAACAGGAGCTCGTCCCGGGTTCGGAGGAATACGCCACACATCTGGTTCTTCATGAAAAGCGCATTCTGTGTTCGCTCACCATTAAGCATTCCTTCGGTCGGGACGCTTTTGTGTTTGGCATGAATGGATTGCGGCCGGAATTCAGAACGGTCACCAGGTGCAGGCACTTGAATCTGTTTACCGACATCCTCAACAGCATCGGCTTCAGCGGGCTGTGCTGCATTGACTATAAAATCCACAACGGCTCACCGGCCATTTTTGAAATCAACCCACGTTTCGGAGCCAGCCTCGCACCCTTTTTTTTCTCCTTTCTAAGGCACCTGCCTCTGTAACGCCTTCGGGGAATTCACTGGAGTCAAAGGGAACCTGCTTTTCTCAAACCGGCACTGCCCCATGGGCCCGAATAGGAACCGGATTCTGGTCTGGAGGAAAGTCCCGGCGGCCTCAATGCTCCGGATTCCAACAAGGCACTTCGTCGAACATCAATGGGGTGTTACCCTCTGAAGGACAGTACCACCGCGCAACGCCCCTCCGGATGAGGGGGGAGAGCTTGTGGCTTTCGGGATGCGACCCGCTGTACACAACGTATTGATCATCACGACTGAGCGCTATGATGGAGCGTGCGGCCAACATGGCACGAGCGCTTGGATGGGCTGGGTCAAGCAGCAGGTGACACACCTCAAAGCCCGGACTAAACGCGTCCAATGAGGCGTTCCACTTCGCTTTGTATCTGAAAAGACCGTCCTCCAGATAGGGAGGCGCTCCCCCGAGCTTGACGCGCTGAGCACCTAGTTCGCGGGCTCTGCGCATGGCGAACCAGTAGACTGCGGAAAGTGCGCCATCTTTGACCAAGGCGGGATTTGCATCCAACCATCCAATCCGGGCCATGCGGTAACCATCAGGTTCGAGATGAGACAGCACAGCCGCAAGGCACTGGTCGTCCCGTTTCACGCATACAAACTCCCATCCTCGATGCGCGACTAGTTCCGCAATTTCCCGAGGCGGCATCACAAGCGCCTCTTTTCCATGGCGGTTCACGATGCCTTTTTCGTGAAACCGGTGATAAAACTCGGCGGCCCAACCGGCATTCTGATGGACCTCGTAGTCAAACCGACTGCGGTTAATCAGCCTCAAATCACTTTGAGCAGAGCTAGAGAGTTGTTTGCGAAAGGCGGATTCTGAGGAGCCCAAATCCACACTCATCGGAACAAATTGTGGCACTCTCAGGGCGATCTTTTGCAGATCCTCAGGCAGTTCCAACTCCGAAACCACAGCCATACCAAAGCGCCGCGTGTGAGAGATGGCTTTTTCCTGCCAGTTTCTGGCGTGCAATCCGTATCGAATTTTTTGGACCTCACCGTTTTGAAGGTAGATGCGGCTAAAGTGCTCGTGCCAGCGCTCGCCTCCGAACATGCTGTAGGCAGCGCCGCTTTGGGGATCTCCCACCACGGCATGAATACGGCCACTCCGGAAGCGCACCAAGCGCTGGACTAGTTTTCCTGGCAATAGGCCTTTGGCTCTTTTTAACCTTAGAATCATGGATTTTCCTGTGTTCCCGGGGATGTTTCTCCAAATTTGCGGCTCGCCGGGACCCCGTGCCGCCGCCTATCCCGCCTGACACGTCCGCTCGAATTCAGCCCGGGACGTTCTAAATCTCCCCCCAGAGCCCTGCCTCACTCCTCGACCATCCCCCCGCACTCGTCCGGCTTGCTCTCACCCTGAATCGAAGGTGGCGCTTGGTAACGCGTAAAGGGCTGCTCTCGATTTAGGATCCCGTGCGAAATCGCCCGGCTCGATTGGCATCGGGGGTGGCGCGCGCGAGCAGCTAGGAAGGCTGCCGCAATCCCAGCGCGGCCTGTTGATCTGATTCCGCTGCAAACAGGCGACCTGCGACCCCCAAAAGGTCATTCCGCTTACCTCCCCGGCTAGAACCCGACGGAATAGCTCACACCGAATTGCGTCGCCGGTCCCTGCCGCAGGAAATGCTGCTCCGCGTACGCGCGGAGGGTCGTGACTTCCGAAAGTCCCACTTCAAAGGACAATCCGGCCTTCACGACATCCGCCTGTCCTCGCGAACCCCGCACGCTCCAGGGCTCCGTACCGGCGGCGCTCCAGCGCACCGCGAGCCTGCGCGGTTCAACGTTGAAATCGTGCAGCCACTCCAGACTGCCGGACATCCGGAAAGGCAGCCCGGCCATGCGCCACTCCTTCGCTCCCTCGACGGCTGCCTTTGAAAGCACCGTCCCGCTAGTCCGGGCATACGTCTGAATGTCGAAAGCACCGGCTCCCGCCTCCCTGGCACCGCCCTGACGCGACCCCGCACCGGCCAGACGGCCCGTCACCAGCAGACTCCAGTCACTGGCTTTCGGAGCCAGTTGGGCGCCCAGACCGGTCTGCACCATCCACTCGTTCCCGTACACGCGAGCGCGGCTCGAAACCGCTCCGCCCGGAAGTTGCTGCGTGCGTTTGAGCGTATTAAACGCCTCCCCATACGTCGCGGAAGCATCCGCAAAGATCCGCCCATCCAGCGGCAGGGAGACGTATCCGCCCGCATGCCAGGTGTCGGAGCTCAGCGAGGCGACAGGAGCGTTCCACTGCGCCGAGCCGCCGCCCCTTGCGCCAAACACTCCAAGCGTGAGCCGCCCCAAACGGCGCTCGATGCCGGTGACGTCCCCCGCCCCGCCCAGCGAATAACCGCCCGCTCCACGCAATACATCGGCCTCCACGGAGCTCGAGCTTCCGAACGCATTCGTCCACGCCGACCAGCCTGCCTCTCCTCCGGCGGCAGCTGCGAGCACTCCCCCCGCGCCTCCGGCCACACCGGCCGCACCCAGAACGGTCAACCGGTCCGAGACGGGCTTTTGCACATCGCCGAGGCGGTGCAGGCTGATCCGGGACAACTCCGCATACGCCGCCGGGTTCAACTCCTTCAAAACGCTGCGCACCTCGGCCTTGCCGGGCAAGCCGTACAAGGTCGTCAGTAGCGCGCTGAAATCCGGCTGCGCCGTGCCGGCCAGCCGATCCAGACCGCGCCCCACCTCCCGCAGGTTTCCAAACGCCCCCACAGATTCCAGCGAGTCGACCTGAACCTGAAGCTGGATGGAAAACACGCGGCTGGTCCCGCCGGAAAGCGTGTTTTCATAGATTAACTGGGAGTGAACCAGCGCGGAGTCCATGACCCCTGCAAACTGCCCTTCAATCCCGCCCTCTGCCGTCAGGATCGTAAATCTGTGAGGGGTAAAATCCGTCACAAGGTCCACCGCTTTCGGCACCACCACGGCGCCACTGAGCAGCACCTTTCCGGCGCCGCCCCCGCCTGCGGAGACCTCAAACCGATCGCTGCTCCCTCCATTCAAGAGGCTGTATTCGACCTCGTAAGTCGAATCCATGACCACCAGGTTTCCGCGCAACCGTTGGACATCGATGGAATTGCCGGGGGCCAATGTGGCGCCATTCAGGCGGACATCCCCGATCAGGACGCCGCGTCCCTTTAGCGTCTGGTTTGCCCCCAGCTGCAATCCCCCGGCCAGCCCGCTTGCATCCAAAATGGTTGTCGCCTGATCCGCGCCGCTGTTTCCCACAACCAACGAAGAGACCTGCGAGAGCACGGAAGCGCTGGCAACCTTGAGTGTCCCCTGCGCCACGATCGCGCGCCCCGTCGTCGCGCCGCTACCGCTCCACAGCAGGGTCCCCGGACCGTCCTTCATGAACTCCCCTGCTCCGCTGATGGAATTGCCGATGGCAATGCTCTGCTGCGAGTCCACGCTCACCACCAACCGGCCCAGCGCGTCGATCCTAACACCGCCCGAACCGAGAGACGTCGATCCCTTCACCACGAGCGTGCCATTCAACACCTCGGTCCCGCGGGAATACGTGTTGGCTCCCAAAAGCGTCAAAGTTCCGGTGCCCTTCTTACGCAAAGAACCGTCGCCTGAAACCGGTCCCCCAAAGACAAGAGACCCGGCGGCGAGCACCTCGAAGTCGGCGGTTCCCGACACGGCGACCTTGTTGGGGACAATCTGCGGAGCCTGCACCGAGACCCGCAACGTGCCGGAATTGTTCAAAAGAACACCGTCACGCGAAAGCATGTCCGCGGTGAAGTCGATGGTCTCCCCCGGCCTGATCTGGACGCTTCCCACCGAGTAATCGCTTGAACCGCCGTTCCAAAACACCCGGTACGGACTGTTCAGACTGACGACGCGCCCAAGCCCGAGAACTGAATTTGGAATTGTCAGGTCGGCAGCCAGTTGAAAGGCGATCTGCGTCCCCTCGGCAAGGTTGATGTCCCCGGGGCCCGGCAGTGCACCGATACCCAGCTCAAGACGGCCCGCCCCCACGAACGTCTGACCGAGATACTCGTTCGCAGACAGCAGAAGCAACGTTCCGCCCCCAAGTTTCGTAAGACCGCCGCCGCCCCGCAACACCCCTCCCAGGGTCAGCTTCGCCGCCTCATCGACAGTCACCGAAAGCTGGGAGGACAGCTCGACCGGGACCTCGACAAAATGGCTTCCACCCGCAGCGTGGACCGAAGCGGAGTTTCCGCTGAAGGAAACCGTTCCACCGCCCGCAGTCGGGCTGGAGAGGCGAACCCCGCCAGGGCCGGCGAATTCGAGGCGGTTCAGTTCAAGGATTTGGGAGGGCAACTGCACCACCATGGGCTCCGCCGAGCGGAACACCGCGCTGTCGAGGCCGCGGCTCAAGGCGCCGTCCATTCCGGGACGCCCGCCGTCGGCCGACCAGTTGTTGAAGTCCGTCCAGCTTCCCCCGGAACCGCCCGACCAAACGCCGTGCCCCGAGTACACCTGGCCGAGCATCTGGAGCGTCCGAGAGCCCAGCGAAACATCCGCCAGACCGGTCCCAAATTGTCCGACGGAAGTCACCCCGAAGCTGACAGTGCCGCTGAGAATGCCAGTCGTTCCAGTGCCCCCGTGATAGCCCACTGCAAACAGGCCCGTACTGCCCGCAGCCACGGTGCTTGAGGTTCCAACGGTAAATAACGCCGCCAGGTCGGCCGCCGGATCCACGCGCAACAGGTCGGAATAGCCGTCGGCGGAGGCGCTGTTTGTGATCTGGAAGGAAGCGGATGCAAAGGACCCGCCCGCGTGAATGCGCCCCAGATCCACTGTGCCGGTGCTCAACGTCGGCAGGGCCAGACGGTAGATCCTACCGCCGATCGAAACGATTTCGGAGTCACGGTCTGGCGTCGCGTCCGCGAGTCCGGTCCCGCTCTGGCCCTTGGAGGTATACACCACCGTCGCGGTGCCCGACACGGCTCCCGCGGATGCCGTGCCGCCGTTGTAGCCGAGCCACAGGGCGCTGCTTTGGCTTCCCGCTGCGATGAGCGCGCCCGACCCACTTCCCGTGATCCCGGCGGACAATGCGGAAAGCCGCGCGAACAGATCGTCGGAGTAACCGTCATTGGACGCCGTGTTGGAAACCTGCACCGCCGTTTGCGCAAAAGCGCCGCCTTCGCGGATTGCCCCGAGATCCAGCACAGAAGCCGCATTCCCCACGGCCTTGCGATAGACGTTACCGGCCACACTCACCGATGTTCCGCCAACGACCTCGGCGGCAAGCCCGCTCGTTCCTACGCCGTCCGTCTGGTAGACGAGGTTCACCGTCCCGCTCTTTAGTCCTGCGGTCGCCGTGTTCGAGAGACCGACTGTCATCGTCGTTGCATCCGAGGATCCAGCGGAAAGCAGGCTGAGGCTGCCGGATGCGACCACATTGCTTCCGCCCCCAGCCGCGAACGCGACGTTCAACTTTTCGCTGAACCCGTCGACAGCGGCGCCATTGCTAAGCAAGAGCGAGCCACTTGCGAAGCTCTCCCCTTCGCGGACGTTCCCAAGGTTCACCGCATTCGAGCCCAGCACCGCGCTTCCGGCGCGATACACTGTTCCCTGCACACTCAGGCTCTGTTGCGCCAAGGCCGCATCCGCCAATCCCGTTCCAGCCTGCCCGACGGAGGTCAGTCCGAAGTTCACCGTTCCACTCTGCACGCCGGCGTCGCCGGACGTTGCGCTGAACCCGATTGAGAATGCCCCGATCTGTCCGCCACCGAGCGTCTGGGTCCCACCCAAACTCGAAAATCCCGTCGCACTTCCCAGCTGAGCCACTCTCAACAAGTCCGAGTACCCGTCGCCAGAGACTGTGTTGCTCACCTGCACAGTACCGCTGCCGAGTGCGCTGCCCGCCCTGACGTTACCAAGGTTCAATGCATGGGTGCTCAGGCTGCCCTGCGCCAAGCGGTAGACGGTTCCGGTGAGGAGCAGCGAATCACCCGCGACCGCGGGTGTCGTGTCCGCCAAGCCGGTCCCGGCCTGCCCCTTTGAGGTGTACGCGATCGCGGCCGTCCCGTTCACCGAACCTGCCGATGCCGTGCTTCCGGCGTATTGAAAGACGATGCCGCTGCTCTGGCTTCCCGCGCTGATCACTCCGGAGGTCCCGCTGGTCGTGAACCCAGCCGACACAGAGGTTATCGCGCCGATAAGATCGTCAGAGTATTCGTCGGCGGAGGCAGTGTTCGATACCGTCACACTCCGCGCGCTGAAGGTCCCGCCCTCGCGCACCGCCCCAAGCGCGACCGTTCCCGAATCAAGCGCACCGACGGCCAGACGATACACAGTGCCCGCCACGCCCACTACCGTCCCGCCAACGACCTGGGATGCGAGCCCACTCGTTCCGGTCCCGTCCGTCTGGTAGACGAGGTTCACCGTTCCGCTCTTCAGTCCCGCGACCGCCGTGTTTGAGAGGCCGACGGTCATCGAGGAGGCATCCGAGGAACCCGCCGAGAGCAGGCTGAGGCTGCCGGAAGCGACCACATTGCTCCCGCCCCCAGCCGCAAAGGACACGTTCAGCTTTTCACTAAACTGGTCCGCCGTAGCGCCGTTGCTCAATGCAAGCGTCCCCACACCAAAGCTCCCCCCTTCCCGCACGCTGCCGAGATTCACCGCGTTCGAGCCCAGCACACCGCTTCCTGCGCGATACACCGTTCCCTGCACACTCAGGCTCTGTTGCGTCAACGTCACATCCGCCAACCCCGTTCCCGCCTGCCCGACCGACATCAGTGCGAAGCTCACCGTTCCACTCTGCACTCCGGCGTCGCCGGACGTCGCGCTGAATCCAATTTGGAACGCACTGGACTGACCTCCGCTCACTAGCTGCGAGCCAGCGACGATCGTGAATCCCGTCGCACTGCCAGTTTGTGTCACGCCCAGCAGGTCGGAATACCCGTCGTCGGAGGCGGTGTTGGACACCTGCACCGTGCCGCTGCCGAATACGCTGCCCGCCCTGATATTGCCGAGATTGAGTGGATTGGTGCTCAGGCTGCCCTGCGCCAAGCGGTAGATGGTTCCTGTGAGGATGAGAGATTCGGTTGCGACCGCGGGTGTCGCGTCCGCCAAGCCCGTGCCAGACTGCCCCTTTGAGGTGTACGCGATCGCCGCAGTCCCGTTCACAGAACCTGCCACGGCGGTGCTGCCGCTGTATTGGAACGCGATGCCGCTGCTCTGGCTTCCAGCTCCTATGGCGCCGGAGGTTCCGCTTGTGGTGAACCCGGCTGACACCGAGTTTGCCGTGCCGACAAGATCGTCGGAGAATCCGTCGGCCGAGGCGGTGTTTGAGATCGTCAGACTCCTCGCGCTGAAGGTCCCGCCCTCGCGCACCGCCCCAAGCGCCACTGTCCCCGAAGCGACCGCACCCACCGCCTTCCGATACACGCTCCCGCTCACACTCACTGAAGTGCCCCCAACTACCAGAGGCGAAAGCCCGCTCGTTCCGGTCCCGTCCGTCTGGTAGACGAGGTTTACGGTCCCGCTCTTCAACCCCGCGGACGCCGTGTTCGAGAGGCCGACGCTCATCGTCGTCGCATCCGAGGATCCAGCGGAAAGCAGGCTCACGCTGCCAACCGCGACCACATTGACCGAGCCCCCGGACGCAAACGACACGTTCAACTTTTCACTCAACCCGTCCGCCACGGCGCCGTTGCTCAACGCAAGCGCACCCACTCCAAAGCTGCTCCCTTCCCGGACGCTCCCGAGGCTCACCGCGTTCGAACCCAGCACCGCGCTTCCGGAGCGGTACACCGTTCCGTTCACATTGATGACGGCCGTTCCGACATTGAGCAAAGCCCCGTTCAGCGCCGAGTCATCGGCGAACGTGTAGACGAAGGTCCGGCCCAATGGGCCAGCGCTTTGTCCGATCGCGAGGTTGACGCCGATTGCACCGATGGAACCCGCCGACACTCCGGACAAGGCCGTGAGAGAAACGCCGCCGGATGCGGGGCTGCTCCCCTTCAAGTTCACGCGGTACCCGGACGCATTGCCCACAGCCAGAGTGCCGCTGCCCGCGACAACAGAACCATATCCCTCCCGCACATTACCCAGACTCAACGTTCCTCCTGCAAAGGTGGTGCTCGCATGGTCGTACACATCGACCGTCACAACCGCGCTTACGGAGCCGTTGGTCGAACCGGTGGCCGTCACGGCGACGGAACCCGATTGCGCGGCGCCCGCCGAAAGACCCCTAAACGTGATGCCGGCGAGCGGTCCGCTGCCGGTGCCGGCGGCCACACCCGCTGCCCCGGCTGAGCCGCCCAGCAGGAGGCCCGTGCCCACGGCGCTTACAGCGAGCGAGTCGGAATCGACCGGCGCCTGGTTGAAAACCGAAACAGTGACCGCAGTGCTGCCCCCGACAATCAACGCGCCCGTCCCAGCTGTGACGGCAAGCGTTCCAAGCGTGGCCCGGCGCTGGAGGTTGATGCCGTTTGCGCCAACAGCCATGTAGTAGTTGGCGCTGTCGGGAATGCTCTGGAGCGTCAAACCAGTGCTCAGACCTCCCGCCGCTTGGAGCAGGGAATAGCGTCCCACACTCGCAGCGTCCACGGTTCCGGAGACGGTCAATGTCCCACCCGTCAGAGTGGCCCCACCGCTCAACACGAGCGCCCCGCTTGTCCCAAAGTTCAGCGTCCCGCCGGTCAAACTCAACGAAGCCGCCACGGCCCCGGCGGTGCTCACGTCCAACCGGCCTCCCGACTGAGAAAGGGCAACCGCGGGTCCGAACGCCCCGTTTGTGCCGGCGGCGAGGGTCCCCGACAGCACCCCGAGTGAACCGCTCAGCGCACCCGTGCCCGCCAGCACGAGGCGTCCCTGCCCGGTCTTCGTGACGGAACCACTTCCGCTCAAGCCGCTGCTGAAAGTCACCGTGTTCGTCCCGGTATCAATGACCGCGGCGACTCCGGTCCCGATCGGAGTGATGCGCGCACTCAGATCCGTCGCCACTCCGCTGCCGAAACGCAGGGTGCCCCCGGCAAACGTGATACTACCGCCGCCGCCCAGCGCAAAGGCACTGTCCAGCGAAAGGGTCCCGGCGCCGATCGTCGTCACTCCCGTGGTGGCGTTGCTGCCGCTCAGCGCGAGGATCCCCGCTCCCAGCTTCGTCAATCCTCCCGTGTTTGAACTCGCGAGATTCCCGGCGTACGCCACGTTCTCGCCATTCGTATCGATCCGAATCGCAGAACCGCTGTTCACGATTCTCCCCGAATAATCCACCGCGTTAGACGGCGAATACTGCAACGCGCCGCCCGCAAACGTCAGACTTCCGCCGCCCCCGAGCGCGTTCGGCCCGCCCAGACTCAGCGTTCCCGCCCCAAACGTCGTCACCCCCGTGTAGCGGTTGCTCCCGGACAACACCAGCCCCCCGCTTCCCGCCTTCGTGATCCCCGCCGCGCCACTCACTGAGCCGGACACCACAAGCGCGCTCGCACTGCTGTTCGACCACGTCTGGTCGCCGTTCAAAACCACGTCAACCCCGATGCTACTCGCAGGCACGCCCCCGTTCATCGTGATTCCCGCGGCGCCGAGCGTGAGGACAT
>CANFTB010000062.1 GCA_947449735.1 Chthoniobacteraceae bacterium
GCGCCGCCCTTGCTGTCGCCAGAAGGTCCACCCTTGCTGTCGCCACCCTTGGAGTCGCCGCCCTTGCTGCTGCTGGATCCACCGGGAGCTCCACCCTTGGAGTCACCTGCGGGTGCGCCGCCCTTGCTGTCGCCAGAAGGTCCACCCTTGCTGTCGCCACCCTTGGAGTCGCCGCCCTTGCTGCTGCTGGATCCACCGGGAGCTCCACCCTTGGAGTCGCCTGCGGGTGCGCCGCCCTTGCTGTCGCCACCCTTGGAGTCGCCGCCCTTGCTGCTGCTGGATCCACCGGGAGCTCCACCCTTGGAGTCGCCTGCGGGAGCGCCGCCTTTGCTGTCGCCACCCTTGGAGTCGCCGCCTTTGGCTCCGCCCTTGCTGTCAGAGGAGGAAGCACCGCCTTTGGCGCCGCCCTTGTCATCAGCAGGAGCCGCGAGCACGTTTGCCGAGAAGGATCCGAGGAGGATCAGACCAGCCACAAGTTGAGTGGTTTTTTTCATGGTTAGATTATTTTTGTTTGATGCGAAATCGCGCGGCGAGACTTCGACAAAATTCTAACTCAAAGCAAGCTTTCAATTAGCCGAAGGCTAATCTTAACACGCCCATCAACGCGGAAGCCCAGCAAAACGAACCCCGGAAACCACCGTCACTTCGAATGCCCGAAAAGCATCCGCCGCATAAAACCGCCCATCACGTCGATTAACAACCCAAGCAGACACAATCCCTGGAATCTGATGCACAGGATGAACAGCTCTCCCATGGTCGTGGCGGGCGGATGCGCAACGGTGGCCATGAAAATCTTCACCACCTCAAGTATGGCCAGCGGCATCGTTGAATAGTGATGCTGCTTGCCCTCCAGCGCGTACATGACAGCCCCATTCAGAATCGAGGCCGAAACCAGGGTGAGAAAATAGACGCTCACGTGAAGCTCGGGCTTTACATCCTCGGGCTTCCCATCTTCCCCAGTGGAACGACGCGTCTCCAAAACATAGGCCCTGGCGAGCTTCGCGATCCTCAATGAGCGAAACACCAGCAATATTTTCAACTGCTGCGCAAAGATCACGGCGGAAAGCGGGACCAGCACGAAGAGGATCGGCAGAAACGACATCAAATCCACGAATCCCCACAGGCTGAGGGCATAAGCCCTCCTGTCTTCACTCAGCGCCAGCCTTGCGAAGTACTCCACCATGAAAAGGAGGCCGCACGCCACCTCGACGCAAAGAAACAGCCCGTGGTAGGACGCAAACCGGGGGACGGTGGACACAATGGTCACAAGCACCGATGACACGGTGCAGACCATGATGATCCACTCGGCCGTCTTGAACCGGGGGTGACTCGGGTCGTTGAGGGCGCCATTCAACACGGCGCGCCACGAACCCGAGTCCATCCCCTGTTTGTCTGACATACGTGGGCCGGTCTTGGAGAACGCCTACTTCCCGAACGAGAAGGAAATCGGAGTCTCCTTGCCGGCGGCCTTGCCCGACTGAAGGGCTAGGATCTGCGTCAGCAGTGAGAAGGTGGACTTCGAATCCAGGTCGTTGTCAGCAATGTAGAACCAGGACCCCCGGTACTCCACAGCGGTGGAGGAGCTAAGCGGCTTCAGCAGGGACGACTGGACCTTGAAGAACCCGCCCAGCATTTCCTGCCAGTCGAAGGCCTCTCCGGAGTCCTTAAGCGTCTTGGTCACCCGTCCGGCTTTCACATCGCCGTTCGGAGCCACCACCGCCTGCGCCAGATAGTTCATCGTGGAGATCACAGGCCTCGTGATCACGTAAATCGCCTTGCCGTCGCCGCGTCCCATGCCGGCCCTCAGGGGGAAGGTAGTCAGCCCGGCATCCAAACCCAGAAGCTTCTTAAATTTCAAAGCGTCCGCGTCCTTGTTTCCGTCGACTAGGTTCAATAGCACCGCGGATTCATCCCCATCGTCACTCTTGGCCAGCTGGACGAGGCCCTTCACCTGCAAGGCCCTCAACACGCGCAGTGCCTCCCGGAACTCGCGGAATTCAGGCTCCTTGGAAGGGGTGGGACCGGAAGCGGTCGGGGCGTTCTTGAGTCCGTTCATTTCCTGAAGCGTGACCATCATCAGACGCTCGATGGACCAACCGGAGTTGGCCAGAAGCAGCAGCACGTCAAAGTTAAGCCTCGACATCATCTGGCGGGCGTAACGTTCCCCCTCCATCGGGCTATAGAAAACCGTGGGACTTTCGTTGACTGATGCATCTCCGGAAACACTGGAAAACAAGAACCTCAACCCGCTGGTTCCGTCGGTCCTATCTCCCTTATGCGGGACGCCAGATGTACTTGTTCCAAGGCTGAAGCTTGAAGAAGCCGCCACCCTGTCGACGTTCAGGAAAAAAGGTGTATCGCGGTAGCGCAGGCGCACGATGTTTAGCAGGAGTTCTTCGTCCGTCGTGGAGGCAAAAGCCACGTTGTAGCGTGCACGGCCGGCCTTTACGGTGCCGGCTCCCAAAACTCCACACCCGGAAACCGCCATCGCACCCACTAGCAGCGCGGAGATGCAGGCGGCCTTTTTGCCGTTCATTCCGCTGGCGCGGGAATTTGTGTTCTGAATGGCGGGGTGGCGGGTTGAATTATTCATAAAATTTAAAGGATTGGGATGGTTCGGAATGCGCTCACAAGGCTCGATACGGACCCCCCTTTGGAAGTCAGCCATAGACTTCAATAAGTTACGGTAAAGTTTTCAAGCTAGTTTAAATCATATTTGAGAGGCAGACCCCTCGCACGGGAGGGACAGCCTCAGTCGTAGCCACAAAAAACCCCCGCTCCCTTGCGGAAGCGGGGGTTGATTTAGGCTAGAGCAGCTTGTTCCAGCTGCCGGACCTTACTTCTTTCCAGCGTCCTTGATTTCCTTGGTGCCCTTTTCGATTTCCTTGGCGCCCTTCGCCACGTCCTGGACTCCCTTAGCAACGTCCTGACCGCCCTTGACCACATCCTTACCGGTGCTCACTGCAATGTTTGCAGCGCCTTTGGCGTCTTTAGCAACGTCCTTCGCGGCGCCAGCGGCAGCGCCAGCAGCACCAGTGACAGCACCTGCGGCGCCTTTGACAGCGTCCTTCACTTCACCGATCTTCACGGGAGGGACCACTGCGGGTTTGGCCTCAGCGGCGCCCTTGACTGCAGAGTTGACGGCGGAAGTAGCCTTGTCAGCCACTTTCTCCGCGCCCTTCGCCGTGTCTTTGACAGCGTCCTTGGTGTCCTTCTTCAGATCCTTGAGGGCGTCCTTGACGTCAGCGGCGAACACGAGAGGGCTGGTAGCGAATGCTGCCAGAGCGAGGAGAGCGGCGAACTGGGTGGTCTTTTTCATATGTTTTATTTCGGAGTGTTGTTTGCGGACGCTAAGGCCCGCGCGTCTTCAAACCAGAAGCATCGTCAAAGCACAAGCATTGACACCAAAGTTTAACCAGCCGAATGCGGCAATTTAATATTCCATTCCGGCACCCACCTTGCGCAAAACAGTTCCCTATGAGTGTTTTATCGTAAGAAAAGCACCCTCTGTGAGCGGAATTTTAATTGTCGACTTATAAAACATCTGCAAATGGACGCGCGGTCCGTACACCTAAAGCATTAAGTTCAAAACTCAAAAATAAATAAAAACCACCGCCAAAGTCGCCTCCGGCATCCTCCTTGCCGCCACCTGCTGCGCCACCTGCTGCGCCACCTCCTTCGCTGCTCCAGCTGACTTAGAAAATACGGTGGAGCCGAGGCCACTCCAGGTGTTTCTGCAGGCGAAGTCGGTGGAAATGCCAGCGGACAAATGACGCAGAAAGACGGCGAGATCACCATCGGAGCTTCCGCAGGTGCTCAGCTGGGTGTGGGTGCCGACGTGTCCGGCAAAGCCACCATCGACACCAAGGCGATCGCCAACCAGACCGGCGTGAAAGACGTCGGCAACAGCGTCCGCAAAGCCTTCGGTTTCTGGTCCCTGCTTTTCACAAACCGCTTCTTTACGACAGCATCCTGCTGAATTGAACTCCGCCGCTATTTGAGGCATCCGTTCAAGCACTCATCCAACACCCTGGGAGGCACCACGCCCCCGGGGTGTTTTGCGTTCCAGACCTCGCCTCCCCCAAACCGGCCTGAGGCTCAATGCCTCGACTCGCCAGCGCCGGCCCCCGCAGCGGCCCCTCGCCCCTCGCCCAGCCTCCGGTGAAACAGCTCCACTGCGATTCCAAGGCTTTGCTGCGCAAGCACCGGGTTGTACCGAGGCCCCTCGTCCCGTAGAAAAGCGTGCGCCCCGTTGAACTCCAGCCACTGGTAGTTCGTGCCGGACTCCTCGAGCGCGGCATGGATTTGCATCCGCCCCTCGAAAGGCACGTGCGGGTCCTGCCGCCCCCAGACCATGAGCAGTTCGCCGCACACCGCCTTCTGGCGCGCGCGCTCCAGGGAATCGTCCGCCATCCCGAGTCCGAGCCCCCGCGGGTGCGACTCCAGCTTGTGGATGTCCGTGGCGTAAAAGCTCACCCCCGCCAGGATCTCAGGATTAAAACACGCCCGGAAATTCAAGTGCCCCCCAATGCAGATGCCAATCGCCCCCAGGCGCCCCGTGCAGAGGGGATGCGCCTTCAAGAAATCGATCACCGACCGGGTGTCGGCATCGTAGGCGGCGAGCGGTTTGTTCACCTTGCACCAGTTGCCGCGGTCCGTGCCTTCCGCGTCGTAGGCCAGCACCTTCCCCAGCGGTTCGAACTCGTGGAAGATCTCGGGCACGGCTACCACAAAACCCTGCGACGCCAGAAACGCCGCGGTGCGCCGGATCGGGCCCGTCACGTGGAAGATTTCGGAATACAAAATCAGCCCCGGATACCTGCCGCCGGCGTTCGGACGGAACACATGGGTGCGCATCAGGCCGCTCGGGGTTTCGAGGTCTTCGAATTCGCAATCTATGATGGTCATGGATCACGCAGTTAACACAGCGGCGCCTGCCTTTCCAGAACGGCCGTTCGGGGGCGTTGTACTTGGGACGGCGGCAGTGATATCCTCGGACCGTCCCTGCCGAACTGTTTCCCTGTTTTTATGCAACCCTCTGAAAATCGTAATCCCAACAAAGCGCTGGAAGCCGAACTGGAAGCGGCGGACCAGAATGCACCCGCCGTGAACCTGGTTCCGGCGCCTCCCCAGAAATTCGAGCGCAAATTCCTGGTGGGTCAGATTCCCAGCGTCCTCGGCCTCGCAAACGGAGTGCAGATTTCCCATGGATACCTAGCGGTCGAGACAGGCGGTACCGAAGTCCGCATCCGGCGCTCCCCGACGGATGCCAACCTGCTGTTGAAAACCATGGCGGGCCAGATTCCCATCGAAACGGAGGTGCCACTTTCCAAGGAACAGCTCTCCAAGCTCTGGCCCCTAACCGAGGGCCGGCGGGTGTCCAAAGTCACCCACCACCTCAGCGTGGCGGACTTCCCGGTCACCCTCGACATATTTGAAGGGCAGCTCAACTGGCTGCGGATCGCCGAAATCGAATTCCCCAACCGCGCCACCTGCGAGGAGTTCACCCCGCCCCCGTGGTTCGGCCGCGAGGTCACCGACATCGCCGCCTACCGGCACAGCAATCTGGCCCGCGAGTAGCCGGGCGTCCCGCCTTAAGTAGCCGGAGAGCGTCCCGCCTAAGACCGCGCCGCTTTCCGGCTCATTCCTAGGCCATGCGCTTACCCCGGACCCTCCAAACCCCCAGCCGCCTCCGGGGAAAACTGCGCGTGCTCGGGGCCGTTTCAGCCCTGCTCTTTTCAGGTGTCTCCGTCACTCAGGCCGCGCCGCCCTCCCCCCTCAATACGGCAGCCACCCTCTCTCCCCCGCCCCTTTTCCGCGAATACTGCTACGACTGCCACGGCGAGGGCTCCAAAAAAGGGGGCATCGCCTTCGACCAGCTGCCTTCGAAAAACCCCGAGGAGGAGCGCAAACTCTGGTTCGCCGTCTGGCGCAATCTGGAGTCCCAGCTGATGCCGCCCTCGGACAAACCGCGGCCCTCCGCCTCCGAGCAGGCGCAGATGCGCGAATGGATCGAAAGCAAGGCGCTCCACTTGGACCCAGCGCAGCCCGATCCCGGCAAGGTCACCATCCGCCGCCTCAACCGGGAGGAATACCGGAACACCATCCGGGACCTCGCCGGAGTGGAGTTTCCCGTGGAGGACAGGTTCCCCCCGGACGACACGGGATACGGCTTCGACACCATCGGGGACGTGCTCAACCTTTCGCCCATTCACCTTGAGAAATACCTCGCCGCGGGGCAGGAGGTCGCCGCCCTTTGGGCAAAGTCCAACGCACAGAACGCGAAAAGCCTGTTCCCCCAGGGGCCGCCCCCTCCGGATCCGGTCCGGAGAAAGGAGTACGTGCGCGGGTTGTTGAGCCCGTTCGTCACCCGCGCCTTCCGCCGCCCGGTAGATGATCCCACGCTGGAAAAGCTCACGCAGATCGCCAGCTCGGACGAGACGTTCGACGAGGGGATGCTGCGGGCCATGGCCGTGGTGCTGGCCTCGCCCAGGTTTTTGTTCCGCGCCGAAATCCAGACTGCCGCGGACCAGACCGGAGCGAGCGTAGCGGTGGATGAATTTGCGCTAGCCTCCAGGCTTTCCTATTTCCTCTGGAGCTCGATGCCGGACGCGGAACTCCTCAAGCTAGCTTCCGAAGGCAAACTCCGCAGCCAGTGGCAGGCGCAGGTGACGCGCCTGCTGAACGACTACAAGAGCGAACGGTTCGCGCGCCACTTTGTAGGCCAGTGGTTGCAGACGCGCGACACGGAGTTCGTGCCCATCCAGGCGAACGTGATTCTGGCACTTAAAAAGGGGGAAAGCGTCGAGAAAGCCTTCCCCCACCGCGTGCGGGAGGCGATGAAGCAGGAAACAGAGGCGCTTTTCAGGCATGTGCTCAAGGAAAAGCTGCCCGCCGAGGAGCTGCTTTCCGCCAACTACACCTTCGCGAACCAGGCGCTTGCCGCCTTCTACGGACTGCCCGCGCTCAAAGGCACGGAAATGCGCAAGGTGCCCCTGCCCCCCGAAAGCAACAGGCAGGGCCTTCTCGGCCACGGCAGCTTTTTGTTGGTTACCTCCAACCCGACGCGTACCTCGCCGGTCAAACGGGGGTTGTTCGTACTCGAAAACCTTCTCGGTGCGCCGACTCCGCCTCCCCCGCCGGACATTCCGCCGCTGGAGAGCACAAAACACAAAGCCAAGATGAGCATGCGCGATCTCATGGTCGCCCACCGGGCGGATCCGCTTTGCGCCAGCTGCCACAAGAGAATGGATCCCATCGGATTGGCACTTGAGAACTTCAATGCCCTCGGGATCTATCGTGATCAGGAAAACGGCGCCCCAATTGACTCAGCGGGCCAGCTCGTCACCGGGGAAACTTTCTCCAACACCCGGGAGTTGATCCAGATCCTCGTCACCACCCGCAAAAACGACTTCTACCGCTGCCTCACGGAAAAGCTGCTCACCTACGCGCTCGGCCGCGGCCTGGAGGCGAGCGACATTCCGCACATCAATCAGGTCATGGAGGCGATGCAAGCACAGGAGGGCCGCCTGAGTGCACTGGTACTGGCTGTCACGGAGAGCGTTCCCTTTCAAAAAACACGCGGGCAAAGCGCAGTCGCCAAAAGCGCCGTACCCCGCTAATATTTACGAATACGCGTTATGAAGACCACCCCCTTGTCTCGCCGCCACTTCCTCCGGAGCGCAGGCTTCCTGCTCGGACTGCCCGCCCTGGAATCGCTCTCTCGAGGGAGCGCGCTGGCAGCGCTCGCCGGTGCGGCGAGCCCCGGGGTGACGGCGGCCGGCGATCCGCAGCGGCTCGCCTTCGTGTACGTTCCGAACGGGGTGATTGGCGACCGCTGGAAGCCGAAGGGCACCGGAAGCGATTTTCAGCTCAACGAAACCATGCAGCCCCTCGCTGCGTTCCAGAAGGACATGCAGGTCATCTCCGGTCTGGCGCACCAGAACGGCTGGGCGGGCGGCGACGGCGGCGGCGACCATGCGCGCGCCACGGCGACCATCCTGACCGGAGCCCGCCCGAAGAAAACCGCAGGCAAGGACATCCGCGCCGGGGTTTCCGTGGACCAGATCGCGGCCCGCAAGATGGAAGGCCGGACCCGGTTTTCGTCGCTCGAACTGTCCTGCGACGGACTCCGCCAGTCGGGCCTGTGCGATTCCGGGTACTCCTGCGCCTACCAGTTCAACATTTCCTGGCGCTCCGAAACCCAGCCGATGGCTCCCGAGTCAAACCCGCGTCTGGTGTTTGAACGCCTTTTTGGAAAGGGCTCGGGCACGGACACAGGGGCGGCTGCGGAACGTGAAAAGGCGCGCCAGCGCTCGATGCTCGATTTTCTGATGCAGGATGCCGCGGGCCTGCAAAAGCAGCTCGGCCGAAACGACCAGTTAAAGCTCGACGAGTACCTCACAGGGGTGCGCGAAATTGAACGCCGCATCCAGTTGGCGGAGAAGTTCGGCACGCCGAAGGCTCCCGGAGCCGAGGCACCCTCGGGAATCCCGGCGAGCTACGCCGAGCACATCCGGCTGATGTTCGACATGCTCGCGCTATCCTTTCAAAGCGACTCCACGCGCGTCGCCAGCTTCCTCATGGCGCACGACGGCAGCAACCGGAGCTTCAACGACATCGGCGTTTCCTCCGGGCACCACGAGCTCTCGCACCACCAGGACAACCAGGAAAAGATCGCGATGATCGCCAAGATCGACCGGTTTTACATGGAGCAGTTCGCCTACTTCCTCGGCCGCCTGCGCGACACGAAGGAAGCCAACCGCAGGTCGCTTTTGGAGAACTCCATGATCGTCTACTGCAGCGGCCTCTCGGACGCCAACCGCCACGCGCACGACAATCTGCCCGTCATCGTCGCCGGACACGGCGGCGGCGCGTTGCAACCGGGGCGCCACCTCACCTTCGACCAGCCGCTCCCGATGACCAACCTCTACATGAGCCTGCTGGCCCGCATGGGGATCCCGGTCAACAGCATCGGCGACTCCACCGGACTCCTCGCTGGGGTGTGATAGACAGGTCCCTGCCCAACGCCGGCGGGACGTCGTTTTTGAAGTCCACTACGGAAACGCTTTGACCAAGAAGTCCGAGAAAGTGTGGGTTCTCTACGTCCTCCGCTGCGGGGACGGCTCGCTGTACTGCGGCATCACAAATGACCCGGAGCGGCGCCTCGAACAGCACAGGGCGGGCACCGGCGCGCGCTACACCCGCGGTCGCAGCCCGCTGGAGCTTGCGCGCCAGTGGACGTGCGAAGACCGCTCTACCGCGCTCAAAAACGAGGCCGCTTTCAAGCGCCTTTCGCGAGCCGCGAAACTCCGCAAGCTCGCCTCCGCCGACGGCAGCCCCCTTTTTCACAAAAAAGCCGCTGCATCCAAGCCCGGCCGCGGCTCCGCGGCCCCGCGTGAACGTCCGTTTCCGACTTCAGCGCAGCTGGATCCAGACCGTGCTCGCCGCAGTTCCCCGGGGAAAATCAAGTAGCGCGGGCGTCTGTTGAAGCGCCCCGTTCATACGCGCCGCCTTCAGCGAAAAGCGGGCGATGCGCTCCAATTCCGGCACATTCAACTTCGTGCAGTTGGTGGAAAGAAGGATCCGCGCGCCCGGGGCAGCAAGCTCCAGAGCGCTCCTGAGCAGCGCCTCCAAATCGTCCTCCGCCCGAAACCGGCGCCCCTTGTTCCCCCGCGAAAAAGTCGGTGGATCCAGAATGATCGCGTCGAACTGCTCCTTCCGGCGCGCGAGCCGCGGCAGGGTCTCCTGCACGTCGTCGGCAAAGAAACGGTGCGCCGCGGGATCAAGTCCGTTCAGCGTGAAGTTCGTCTTTCCGCGATCCAGGGATTTTTGGGAAAGATCGACCGACAACGTCTCGGCCCCAGCCAGCGCCGCCACCACCGAAAAGGAACAAGTGTAGGCAAAGGTGTTTAAAACCCTGCGCGGCCTGTAAGAGCGGAGAGCCGCGCGGTTCGCGCGCTGGTCGAGAAAGAGGCCGACAGAATACCCCGCGGCGAAATCCAGCCCGATCTTCATGCCGGCCTCAGTGACCACGGTTTCAACCGGTTCGCCGGGATCCCCCTCTAGAAGCACGGGCGCCATGCGGTCGGCGTTTTGCACGGGCAGCGCGCGGCCGAAGATCCGCTGGGGAGTGAAGGGATACGCCGGCGCTCTAGCCGCCCACTCGTCGCGAAGGCGCTCCAACTGACTCGGGTTCTGATAGTTAAAAAGCAGGTCCTGGCCAAACCTTTCCACCCAGGCGCCGGTGATCGAACAAATCCGGTGTGCATTCGTCCCGCTTGCCTCAAACGCCGCCCATTCCGCCGGAGAGATCCAAGGAGCGTGAGATATGGTGCGGGGAGCGGAGCTTTGCATGATCGGTTAACAGGCACTGGGGACGGGTTCATTCTGAATTCCTCCCGCCAGACATAGGATTCTTCCCCTTTTAGCAGTCCGAGGGAAGCCCACACCCAAGGCAAAACTCACAACAAAAAAACTCCACCTCTTTCGAGGTGGAGTTTTTTCAAGACTAGACCGGACCGAAGTCCGTGCCTGCAAGCGACTACTGGAGAAGCTTGAGGGCGATCTGAGAAGCGGCGTTCGCCTGGGAGAGCATCGCGGCTCCGGACTGAACGAGGATGTTCGCACGGGCGAGCTTCGTCGTTTCGGCTGCGACGTCGACGTCGTAGATCCGGCTGTTGGCGGCTTCGAGGTTCACCTTGTTCACGTTCAGCGAATCCAAAGCGAACTGCAGGCGGCTGGCCTGTGCTCCGTTGGTCGCCATCAGAGTGGCAAGTGACTGGATCGAACTCGTTACTGCACTGATGCTGGCGCCAGTGATTGAACCGAGGGACGTGTTATTGGAGTAGACGCCAAAAAGTGCCGCCTGGTGGATGGCCATCGTCTGGGAGCCGTCTTCCGACAGAAACACGTTCAAGTTTCCGGTAGCAGCGGCGCTGAAGAGACTGATCCCGTTGAAGGAATCAGAGGTCAGCTTGTTCAGCTCCAACGCAAGGTTGGTGAACTCTGTGCTGTAGTTCTGAATATCGGAAGAGGACTTCGTGACGTCGCCCGCCAATGTTCCGAGCTCAGACATCCGGTCCAGAACGGCTGCAGCGCTCTTTAGCGAGCCTGCCTGCGTCTGCAGGAATGAAAGGGCGTTCGAAACGTTCACCGCGGAAGCGTCCGTACGCTTGATCGCGGCAGCGAGCTTCATGCTTACGGCGAGGCCGCCGGCGTCATCCGCAGGGGCGGAAATGCGGGAACCGCTGGACAGACGTGCGAGGCTCTTCTGGAGCAGATCGCTCGACTTGGTGAGATTCATCGAGGCGTAGGCCGCCGATGCGTTGGTGTTAATGACAACTGCCATATTACTTCCTTGTTTTTGTAGTGGGTGTGAATCCGGTTCGCCCAGGTACTTCCCTAGGCCTTCCTGAACCGGAGTTGACATTTAGCGCGCAGCCCGAGAAATGTTAAGCTTTTCTAATTATATTTTTAGCTTATTCACCTAAGTAGCTGTCTGCAAACAGGAACCACTTTCTGCCCGTAAAGCATACGGCGCGTATAACATAGTAACCCGGCTTTCTCCCCCGTCTGCCTGCTGTTTCGACAAGCTTGCTCAGTGCACGTTTCGATGAGGCGACTCTGGTTCTCACGGATCGTTACTCGAAGAACTTATCCAAACGGGCTCCGCCCGTGGCCCGCGAGTTCCTTTAAAAAACGCTCCTCATCAAACCCCTTTGCCAGTCCGGTAATACTCCCCCCGCGTAAAAAGAAACATGAAGCTCATGGGGAGGGCGCATAGAGGTGTTCCAACAAAAAAAACTCCACCTCTTTCGAGGTGGAGTTTTTGAAGTTTAGCTTGAACCGAAGTCCACGCCTGAAAGCGACTACTGGAGAAGCTTGAGGGCGATCTGCGAAGCGGCGTTGGCCTGGGACAGCATCGCTGCTCCGGACTGAACGAGAA
>CANFTB010000063.1 GCA_947449735.1 Chthoniobacteraceae bacterium
GCGTCTGGATCGCGTATGAGAAAGAAGCGGACAGAGCCGGCGTTGAGACTGACCGATGCCATGCCGGGGCGTGCCTCTGCGAGGGTTTTGGGAGAGGGACCACCCTGAGCAATTCCGGCGCGAATTCCGCTGGTTTGAGCGAGCGCTGAATACGCTTTCAATGCCTGAATGCTCCACGCTGCCGAGAGTGTGTGAAAGAGCCCCTTTTCAACCATTTCGGTGATGGGTTTAAGCTCATCGTACCCAAATGTTCCGGCGATTTCAGGGAAGTGCCTGCAGAGCACGGTGAAGGTGGTGGCCTCCTCGGTCAGCGGCGATTCGTAGTAGTGGGTCCATTCGCTGTGTCGCCTCGGTTTGGATCGCGCTGCGAGGTGCGCTTGAACTAATAGGGCTGCTTCCTCCTCTTTTTTGAGGAGTCGCCAGGTGGCGGCAAGCCATGCCGCGGATGCGTCGGCCTGCCAGAGGGGCTCGGGCACAAGTGTCCTCAATGAGTCGACTAGTTGGATGGCGTATTTGGTGGTCACTTCCTCGTTTCGAGTCAGGAGATAGATGGCGGCCGCGCGCATGTCTGCTTCGAAACGGGTGCGTTCGTAGTGGATGACGCCGAGGTGGTCCCTGAACGGCTCGGAGAGTTTAGCATCGGCCATGAGCCGGATGCGGCGCATTGCGGACTGGAACATTGGAGCGGGCACGTGGAATCCGCTGGCCTTCGCTTCGGTCAGGAAATGAAGCACGTAGACGCTGACGTAGTCGAAGCCCTCGGCGTCGTCTTTGTACCAGTAGCCGAATCCCCCCTTGGCGCCCTGACGGAGGGCGAGTTGGCTGATGGCGCTGTCGACGGCTTTGAGGGCCTCCGCTTTTTCGAGTCCGAAGTTTGCGTCCTCCTTTACCACGAGCCAAGGGAAGGCGCGGCTCGTGATTTGTTCGCTGCATCCGAAGGGGTATTCCCGGAGGTAGGCCGCGAGGCCTCGGGCGAGTCCCAAGGGAGTGGTGGAGACTACGGCCTCACGTTTGGAGAATTGGGGGTAGAAATCATGGTCGATTTTCACCTCGTGCGTCTCGGATCTGAACCAGCCGCTCTGGACGATCGACCTGCGGGGCACTGCGGGGCGTATGCTCAGGGTCGAGCGCTGTTCGATGCGCTCGGATCCGGCTTGTGCTGAAAACTTAACTTCGGCGTTTCCCAGGGTGTCCCCGGCTTTGAGGCGGAAGTGGACGGTTGCCTCGCTGTTGGGGGCGATCTCGAGCAGCTCCGCCGGTTTCTCCAGAAATGTCAGGCCGCCCTCAACTTCGGCATTTACTGTGATTTTGTCGGTGAGGGCGGCTCCTTCGAGTTGATTTGCGATGGTGACCGAGGCAGAGAACTCATCGCCGGGGGCGGCAAAGAAGGGGGCGTTGGGCGTGAGCACGAAGGGGCCTTTCACGATGGAGTGGCTTTGCGCTGCGCCTGCAGATTCGGAATCCACGGCCACCGCCATGATGTTGAGTCCGCCGGCAAAGTAGTCCGGCACCTGATAGGTGACTTCCTTCTCATCGGGGCCCGCCTCGAGAATCTCGCTCCAGAATACGACGGGAGCGACCCGCTTGCGCTTGAACGGGTTCAGCCCTGCCTTGAGCTCGGGCGGTTCCGAATCGTCTCCATCACCCCCGGTGGCCATCGCGTTTTTGAGCAGAGTGAATTCTGGGATTAAAAGATCCAGGAGTTGATAGGTGTCGACCTCGAGGGCGGGTTTGCCGAGAAGCCGGCCCAGGGGCGCCGGGGTCTGGTAACCGGTCACCCGGTGGATTCCTTCGTCCACCGCCCAGATCAGGATTCGGGAGGGACGCGGAGTGGAATAAGTGATGGTCAAGGGCTCTCCGGGACGCGCTTTTGCGGGGGACTTCAGCTTGATCGGGAGGGTTCGGCGTTCTTGGGAAACACGGAACGGCGCCACGCCGCTGCTGAGGGGATTGGTAAAGATGTCTGGGGAGTCGAGGGCGCGCACGAAGCTCACGTGGACGTAGGCTCCGTCATCGATTCCCTCGGGGACTGCGATACGCTGAACGCTGGAGTTCTTCTCGGATTTGAACCAGCGGAAGGCGAGCACTTTGTCTCTTTCGATGGTGATCAGCCCGGCTCCCGCAAAGGGGGCGCGTATGGAAACTGCAAGTTCTTCGCCTGCACTCCACGCCTTTGTGGGAATGGAGAGCTGCAGTTCCGAGCCGCGTTCAAGATTGCGGGTGGAATCGCCGGAGCCAACGACCATGAAAGGAACCGAAAGGAGTGTGATGCCCCCCGTGTCGCGCCACTCGTAGCGGAAAGTTCCGGTGGTTTTGGTAGGGAGTTCGATTCGCAAGCCGTCCTCGGTTAAGGAGCCGTCGCTGGTTTCGAGCTCGCGGTCGATTTGCTTCGAGATATAGGCAAGGGTTCCATCACCTTGCTTTGTGAGCACTGAGGAGTGGCGGGTTTCGATGAGAACTCGCTTGAGTCGTTCGGCATGCACTCTCTTGGAACCGGCTCCAATGGCGCCGACTTCGATGGTGCGTTGGGTGTCCGTGGGAAGGAATTGAGTGTCGCCGTCGGCCTTGTAGCCCACCAAGAAGGGATGTCGGGAAACGAGAGTGGTCTGCGACACGAGAACGCCCCGGCCGCCATCGGCTTCAAAACCCTCGAGCTCGACCGTCGCGCGCAGTAGAGGCGCCAAATGGTTTTCTAAAGAGAGCGGAATGCTGGCATGGCCGTTTTCATCCGTCTCGGTTTCGCCCAGGTCGACTTCCTTGGATTCGACGCTGGCCCCCTTTGGGGTACCGAAAGTCCATCCGGGCCACTGAGGAAACTCCGGCTGTGCTGGGGAGATGCGCAGTTTTCCAGTAATCCGGCGTCCGATGGCTGGAATGCCAAAGAGGGTTTGCAGATCGATGTGTGCCGTCAGGTCTTCCGGAGAACGCCACAGGAGCGCATTCTCGGAATCAAAGCGCGCACTCATTTTAAGGCGGTCCGGCTGGAATTCTTCGACACGGACCAACACCTGGCCGAGGGCGATCTGATCGGCATCCTGCCTTGTCTGCGGGGAGGATTGCTTCTCGGAGGGGAGCTGCACATTGAGGCGCCAGACTCCCGTGGGGGCGGTTTCGCTTGTTGGAACTGTCAGGGTGAGGAGTCCGTCGGCGGGGAGTTTGACGGGAAAACGGCCCGCTTCCTCGCCCTTGGCGTTGAATGCGATCACTTCGAGAGGAATGCCGGTGAGGGTTCCTCCCCAGTTGCGCTGGCGGACCACCGCGCCGAGCTTGATGGGGTCGCCCGGCCGGTAGATGCCGCGCTCGGTGAAGACAAACGCATTCAGCGCGGAGCCTTGGCTGGAGAGAATTCCGCCGACAGCGAATCGGGAGGTCTGGACGCGGCGCTCGGAACGTTCCCAAGCGATGAAGGAGAGGTCGTCGGCATTGCGTGCGACAATGGCGACAGGCTCCTTTTCCCGCTGCATGCCATTGAGCGAAGGAAGGGCGGCGTGTCCCCGGACGTCTGTGACAACTTCGAAGAGAGAATCGCCGTTACGGGCGATCGCAGAAATGCGGACCCCCTCCACGGGTTCCTGGTGTTCGAAGGACTGAACAAAGAGGTCGCGCGATCCGTCGGCGTTGCTCTTTACTAAAATTCCGAGATCGGTGAGCAAGACGAGCCGGGAGTCCGCCGACTTGGCCCCGAGCACGGTTGAGTTTCCGTCGGGCGCATCCGGCTCGGCGTTATCCAGTCGGTAGTCGCTGCGGAGGTCATATTCGTCGCGGTTGGACGGGGGAGTGGAAAGGGCGATCCATTCTGGATCTGGATCTCCCGGAGAAGCTGCGCCATCGGCAGGGGTGCGCGGGCGAACCCCCTGCACGGAAAGGTAAAACAGACCGTGCTTGGAGTCGGTTGCTGCAAGGGCGGGGGAGAAATCGAATTTGGAGTAGTTTGCGTCGTAGTCGTTGGCCTTTGGAACGTGCTCGACGGACTGAGAGTAGTGGGCGATGTCCTCCAGACCGAAGTTGCCTTTGAATCGGGGTGATTCAAAGTTGCCGCGAGACTGGCTGGCAAGAAGGTTGATTCTGGGTTCGGGGACTCGCGCCAGCGTGAACCTGAGATGTTCGAAGCCGCGGGATTTGATGTTCAGCTTGCGTTCCCCATTGATGGCAAGAATGCCGCCGCGGCCCATAACAGATGCCTCCTGGGGAAATGAGGGGATGCTCAGCAACTCAGTGAAGTCTTCCGGGGTCACAAACCCGCCTGGCGCCGGGGTGCCCTTCGGAATCCGGACATACAGTGCACCCGGGGCCATGGGAGGAATGCGCAAAGCAAATAGCTCCGCGGCGGTTTCTCCATTGTCGCTGGGGAGGAATTCGAGTGGCACGCGCTTGGAATTGGCGATGACCGCTGCGGTGACGTTTTCCTTGCTCCAGGGAGTGGTGGCGCCGCTTTTGTTTTTCGCGGGTTCGGGCAGTAGCCAGGCTTCTGCGTGCTGGACAAGTTCTTTGCCGAACGCCTTTCCCGTGCTGTCCAGAAGTACGAACTGCCGGGGTTCGCCTTTGCCGTTTAAGAAGACTTGAGCGTGGGCGCGGGTGATGCAGAAGCCTGTCGTGCGGGAGGGCACGGTGACCTTGGCTACTGCCGTTTCCGGAAGGGAGTTGCCTCCGATCGATGCGGTGATGCCCGGGGTGATTTCAAATCGGACGAGATCTTCCTTGTCTGTAATTTTGACCAGCGGGGAGCGCAGCCAGAATCGGAGGGGGTTTTTCGCATCGGCGATCACCTGCGGCTTGCCGCCTTCTACAAACAGAGGGTTTTCGCCCATCTGGACCACCTTGAGAAAACGGGTCACGTCTTCGAGTGAAACGGGATGACTGAAGCGGACGGAGGCTACGGCGCGTGGGAGAGAGGGGCTTGTGGGATCGATGTAGAAAGCTCCTTTTTCCAGAGTGCACGAAAGGTGGGTGATTTGGGAGCGCCAGTAATCGTGTGCCAGCGAGACACGGCAGTCTGGAGCGAACCCTTTGTTGTCCAGCACGAGGGAGTAGCGCTGGGGGGGCAGGCAGCCGCCCTGAGGTTGGAATACGAGCTGGTCTGAGCTTTCCCAGCGCCAGATTCCCGGGATGGCCGGGGAGAGGGTGACTGTTTTTGGCAAGGCGGGTTTGCCGATCAAATCAATCGGCGCCGCGGGGCCTGAAAAGCGGAGCACAATCGGAAAGCCGGCAAATTTCTTGGTGTCCTCGTCCCAGGTGACGTTGGACCACTCGGCGGATGCGGTGAGGTTTCGCGTCTGGGGTCGCGAGGTGTCTCGCGCATCCGCAGGATTGGCCGGGGCTGGGGGACTGCTGTTCGACGGTGTTTGGGCGGCGAGCTGGTGGGCGCCGAGAACGAGCAGCCCGGAGGCTGCGCAGAATATTGCGACGAGTCGCTGGCAGAGATGGAGGTGAGAGGACTTTTCGGCGGTCATGGTCTTGCGGGTCAGTCGCGGGTGTGGCTGGCGGTGTGCGCCTCCTTTTTGGTGGAAGTGCACGAAGCCCCCGTTTGAGGGTTGGACTAAGGACCGGATCGAATGCCGCGGCCGGTATGCGGGCTTTAATTCGTCGATGGCCGACGGCCTTGCCGTGCGGACGCCGTACGTTGTGCGGGGTGCTTGCTTCGGGGGGCGTCCATTTTAGATGGCGATATCCAGTGGGATAATCCGTTTGAAAATAGGTCGAAATGGCTTTCCCAAGCTCATGTCTTTGGGTGAGCTTGGGAATGGTCCAAGTTGATGTTACTTATCTCGGAGGTCTCCGAACCGAGGCCACGCACGGTCCTTCGGGTGGAATGCTGCAGACCGACGCTCCTCTCGATAATTGCGGGCGCGGGGAGTTGTTTTCACCCACAGACTTGGTCGGCGCGGCGCTAGGGACGTGCGTTCTGACAATCCTCGGGATTTACGCTCAAAAGCACGGGCTCGAGGTTGCCGGGGCATCCGCCAGCGTGCAGAAGGAGATGACGGCGGTTCCTGTGCGCCGGATTTCGAGGCTGACGACGCGCATCGTGATACCGTTGCCGCCGGAAAATGCGCACCGGGAGGCGATTGAGCGGGCCATATTAAGCTGTCCGGTGCACGCGAGCCTCAGCGCGGAAATGGAGAAGCCAATCGAGTTTGTGTGGCAGGGGCAGGCGTAAGCCGCCGATGCGCGCTCGCCGCGACGGGGCTTTACTGAGCCAGGCTGAACCGCAGCGGAGCTTCAAATTGCGCGCCGGCTTGGGCGTTTTGGACACGGCAACGCCAGCCTCCTTCCACCGCCGCGCGGTCGAGACGTGTGAACCCCGAACTTTTGGCCACGGTGACTGTCACTGGACGCCCGTCGCCGTTGACGGTGATGCGCAGGACGACCGTTCCCTGCTCGTTGGCTGCGCGCGACTCGGAAGGGTAGCGCACCGTCGGAGGAACGCTGTAGACGGGTTTGACGAGGGTGAGTTGCCCGGAGCCGCCGGTTGTGGAAGCCGGTCCTGTAGTGAGTGAGGGAGTCTGCGCAACGCTCTGGGCTGCCCTGGGACCAACAGGGGAAGGCGCTGCCTTGGCGGCGGTAGCGGTTGCCCGCGGAGGGGTGGTCGTTGTTTTGGGCGGGGCGGGCGGCTCTGGTTGCGGTGGCGCTTGCGGAGGTTTTGGCGGTTCCGCGGGTGGGGGTGGTTCCGGGACGGGTTGCGGCGTCGGGGCGGGAGGAGGAGGTGCGGGCAGGGGGGCAGGGGGTGGCGGGAGATTTGGGACGGGGGTTAAACGGGGCTCTGTCACCAGCAGATCGGGGGGCTTCGGTGCGTCCGCCATGGGGGGCTCTGGCGGCGGTGGGGGTGATCTGGGCGGTTCCGCTTTGGGCGGCTCCACCGGGGTCGGCGCTGGCGTCTCGGCCGGGGGGGAACCGGCGGACGGCGCCTCCTGAACGAGGAAAACCTCTACGGCGCCCTGTGGATTTTCGAGGGTCCCGGGCGATGCCGGGGGGATTTTCCAGAATAAAAGTGCTGCGGCGTGCAGTGCCACGGCCAATAGAATGCTTGCGCGGACTCGCGTTGCAGAGTCGGGAGGATGGAAATCCGCGCGAGGCATGAAATTCGAACGGGTTTACTGGCGGGGTCTTGCCTTGGTTTCGAAGGCCACTTTCTGGATTCCCAGCCTGCGGGTGTCGTCCAGAATCGAGATGGCCAGTCCGAGGCGGGCGTTTTCGTCGCCGTTGATGAAGACCCGGAGTTCGCTGTTCGCGGCCTTGAGCTGGCGGAGTTGTTCGACCAGAGCTTCTTGTGAAAGCTCTGTTTTATCTAGGTACAACTGTCCGGTTTCGGTGACGCTCACCACCACGTGGTCGGCATGTTCCTGGGGTTGGCCGGTGCTGGCGGAGGGCAAGACCACGGGGATGCCGTGGTTTTTGACCATCGAGAGTGAGACCATCACGAAGGTGGCCAGGAGGAAAAACATGATGTCGATCAGCGGAACAACCTCGATTCTGGCCTGGCGTTTGGGCCTGGGACTTGGGATTTCCATGGCCTTTATTTTTTGAGCAAAAGTTCGGCCCGGCTGGCGGCTTCCTGGAGTTCGGCGCGCGCGCTTTCCTGGCGGGCGTTGAGGAAATTAAACGGAATGAGCGCGGTAATCGCGACGCCGAGGCCGAAGGCCGTTGCGATGAGTGCCTCTGCGATCCCTCCAGTGATGGCCGCGGGTGCGCCCAGTTCGGCTCCTCCGAGCAGGCTGAAGCTGCTGATCATTCCCGTAACCGTACCGAGCAGTCCGAGAAGGGGGGCCAGCGTGATGACTGTGTCGAGGACGGCCAGGCCGCGGTGGTAGCGGTTGAGTTCGGCCGACGCGGCAGCGAGCATTGCCTCCGGGAAGGCGGCCGGGTGCTTTAGGGCAATGCCGAGGACGCGCGCGACGAAGTCTTTGCTCGCGTCGCCGACGCGGACGGCTTCTTCGGTCTTTCCCTGTTCCAAATCGGAGAGCATTTGGGCGACGTCCGCGCGGTTGCGTGAGAGACTTTGGGAGGCGGCGAACCAGAGGCGTTCGATGGCTACGCTGAGGGCGCAAACCGAGGCCAGGAGAAGGGGCCACATGAGCGGTCCGCCTTTGATGAAGAGTTCAAGCATGGGGGAGAGATGATCGGAGTTGGGTGGGCGGATTAGATTTAATGAATGAGGGAGGACGCGAAATATTTTTAGGACGGATGAGTGTTTTCGAGATGTATAAACAGAGTTTTAGGGCGGTTTTCAGGGGTTGGAAGCACTTTGCGTTTGACCCGAATCCTTCCTTAACTCAACCTCCGCCCCCTTTCGCATGCGTCACACCATATCGGTTCTTGTTGAAAATAAGTTCGGCGTGCTCAACCGCATCGCCGGAATGTTTAGCGGTCGCGGGTTCAATATCGACACGCTGAACGTCGGCCCCACGCTTGATCCCGCCACCTCGCGGATGACGATCGTGGTCCGCGGCGATGACGCCGTGCTGGACCAGGTTACCAAGCAGCTGCGCAAGCTGGTGGACGTCATTGAACTTCAGGATTTCACCGAGAACGAAAGCGTCGACCGCGAGCTCGTTTTGATGCGGGTGAATGTCACCCCCCAGACGCGTGGAGAGGTGATGCAGATCTGCGACACTTTCCGCGCCAAGATTATCGACGTGCAGCGCCAGAACGTTTCCATCGAAATAACCGGGGACGACAGCAAGATCAGCAAGTTCATCTTCCTGATGGAAAGCTTCGGAATCAGCGACCTGACCCGCACCGGGAAGATCGCCCTGGCCCGCAAGGCCGACTAGCGAAGCGTTCCGGGTTTGAGGTTCTGAGATTTGATCTCAGCGGCCGGATCGTGTTGTCACTATAGGGCACTCTCGGACCTGCCGGTCTTCCACAGATCTCCTTTCCCCGGTTTTAAATCCCAGTTTTCAGCGAACCAACCCACCCCATCGGAGCAAGTCTCCCTCCAAGCGAACCATTCGTTTTAAACCACCACAATCCTCATACCATGGCTGTTAAAATTTATTCCGACAAAGACGCCGACCTCGGCATTTTCAAAGGCAAAACGATCGCTGTTCTCGGGTTCGGATCCCAAGGACACGCGCACGCGCTCAACCTCAAGGAGTCCGGTGTTCGCGTGATCATCGGCCTGTACCCGGGCAGCAAGTCCCGCGCAGTCGCCGAAGAGCGCGGATTCAAGGTGTATGACACGGCCGAGGCGGTGCGCCGTGCCGACGTGATCTTCGTTGCGCTTCCCGACACCAAGCAGCCGGCGGCTTATGTGACGGACATCGAGCCCAACTTGACCAAGGGCAAGACGCTCCTCTTCAGCCACGGCTTTTCGATCCACTACCACACGATCGTTCC
>CANFTB010000064.1 GCA_947449735.1 Chthoniobacteraceae bacterium
CGCCGACCGCTGTTGGCGCAGAGACAACTGCGCCAACAAACTCGGGAGACTGCAGCCTTAGACGCTCGACTTGTGTGAGCGAGGAAAAAACCGCATCCTTGAGCACATACAAGGCACGGAGCCGCGGAGAAGACTTTCAGAAGCGGAAGGAAAGGAATGCCTTCCATCTGTTTTCCCAGCCTCCGCGCTTCCGCGGCTCCGCGTGAACTTCCGTTTCCGGGCCTCCATCCGTGTTGCCCTCTGTGTGCCCCGTTTGTGAGGTTGCCCCATGGGAGTCTCCAAAATCGTGTCTGTTTCCGATGAGAAGAGGGGATTTCACGCGGAGCACGGAGGCGCGGAGAAGACTTTCAGAAACGGAAGACACGGAATGCCTTCCATCTGTTTTCCCAGCCTCCGCGCTTCCGCGGCTCCGCGTGAACTTCCGTTTCCGGACTGATCTTAAAAAATTGCAATGCACGATCAGATCCCTCCGGGTTCAGGGAGCTCCTCGGGAGCTTGGCGCAAATAAAAAAGCCCGCCGGATAGGCGGGCTTTTCAAATGCGAACTCGGTGGCTTTTTCGCCCCTAGGACTTCCAGTCGAGGGCGCCCTTTTTCACGGCGTAAACGTAGCCGAGGGTGAGGATCGAAACGAAAGAGAGCATGATCCAAAAAATGGAGGGTCCTACTTGCACGATGGCGTCTTTGAAAATGACGGCCCAAGGGTACATGAAGACGATCTCCAGATCGAAAAGGATGAACAGCATCGCTACCAGGTAGAACTTAACGCTGAAACGCGGCTGGGAGCCAACCTCAGCTATCATGCCGCACTCATAGGCGGTGTCCTTCGTGGCGTTTCGGTGGGTCGCCTTTCCCAAAAGGAGGCTGACGAGCAGGGCGCTGCAGGCGAAGCCGATCGCGATGATCACCTGGAGCAGGATGGGAAGGTAGTCGGACTTCATGGGAAGGTTCGAAAAGAGAGGGGCTTAAACAGCCGGAAGCCGGCGGCGCCAGTCTGTGGACTGGGCGCAGCGCCGGCCGCGGGAAGGGTTGATAAGTTTAGGCTTCGACGGGCTGCGGGGCGGGCAGCGGCGGCGGAGTCGTTTGAAGGGTGGCTAGTTGCTTCGGGATGCCCTTGTACTTTTTGACATCCTTTTTGACCATGCCCCTGGAAACGAGGTTCTGGAGCTTTTCATAAGCTCTGAGCCGGAGCATTTCTTCGCCACCACTGGCTGCGTTGCGCGCCTTGAGGCGTTCGTAGACCTTGTCAAAAAGGTCCTTGAACTCAAAGCTGCTCCTGGAAGAAAGCACCGATGCCAGTTCCTCTGTCACTAGGTCAGGCAACCGACGGGAAAACGCTGTCCTTTTCTGCATCGCCATAGGAAAAACACTATATCACGACGAGTGATTTTCTCGAAGCAAATTTTCGCCACGGCCCCGATTCCTCCTGTTGACTCGACCGTTTTGACGCCAGAAAGGGCGGGACGGAGCTTCCAGAACGGCTGCTCGGCGCTGCTCCCCGGCAGTGTATCCTTTCCCTTTTTTACCTCAGCGCTCCCGGACCGGAGTGTACAAGGCGCCAAGCCTGAGCAGGAGCGACTCCAATTGCGCTTGATACTCGCCGGGCGCCAGCGCCGCCTTGGATTTTCGGAGGGAGACGAGCTCTGTTTCCAGAAGCTGCCGCTGGGTGCGGGCCTCCGGCGAAAGCCCCGCTTCCAGTGGGTTGGCCAGAAGAGGCCACCGGCTCGCAAGCGGCGCCGCCTCCCTTTGCACGATGACTTTCGGCGGTTCCTTGGGTTTCGTCTCAAAGGAACTGTACTCTAGAGGCTTCGCGGCTCCCGGTTCGGAAAGAACGGAGTGTTCGGTGAGCATGCGGCCCTCCTGCCGGTAGTATGCGGCAACCGCGCGGCTGGCGTGAAGCCACGCCTCGAACACCGACACCTCGCCGTCGGCGTCCATGTCGGCGTCCAGCGAGGAAATCGCCTCGGCAAAGAGCCTGGGAAACCGGACCCAGTTGTCCTCCCTGCCCGAACGGGTGGCGGAAACCAACACTCGGTCCGGCCCTGAAACCGGGGTGATGAACGCTCCGGAGCATGCGAAACCAGCGACGACGATGGCGGGTCTCTTCACCAGGGAAAGCATCGAGGACAGATCGTCGGCTGCGAGATCGGGTCCGTTGAGGGCAAATTTCGGAGCCTTCCCCTGCGCGTTTCCGTGTCCGATAAGCACGATCCAAAGCGGCTCCTCCGAGGGCGACGGCACCTTGGAAAGGTGGGCGCGCAAACGATCAAGCTGTGGCGTTCCGGCTTCAACGGGCTCAATGATTTGAACCGTGTGTCCGGCCTTCTCCGCCGTTCCTCTCCAGAGCTGCGCTGTGGAGTCAATCTCCGCCAAATAATTGGCGTCGCCAGCCTCTCCCTTGACGATGACCACGTCCTGGGCGGCGCGCAGTGGCGTGAAGGCCGCGCAGACGGACAGCATGAGCGCGGCTGCGAGTGCGGCGGACGGGAGGCCGGGGATTTTAGCGGGAGGAATCATGGCTAACTTGCCCCGCTGCGGCGACGCAGAAACCATTCTGCGACAAGACATAGCGCGGCGAGGGTGAAGAGGCTGCCTGAGTGCCAGAGCGGCCGGACCTTGAGCTCGGTCGCAAGGCTCGGAAGGTTCTTGAGTCTGTTCGCGAGATCGTCCAGGTCTTCCACCTTGATCACCTCGCCTCCGGTCCGGCGTGCAAGTTCGATCATGGCCTTCCGGTCGGGTGTCGAACTGCGCCATTCCATCTCCGAAGGATCCTGAACCCAGCCGAAGTCGGAGCGCCCGATTTCTATTCCGTCGCTTGAGACAGCAACCGCCTCGGCTATCCAAGCGCCTTCGGAGGGAAACATGTTTGAAACAAAGTAGACGCCGGGCTCGCCCTCCGGCTCGGCGTGAAGCTCGAGCGCGGCATCCGCAGTGTCCACGAGGCGGCGGACGCGGATGGAAACGTCGGCGTCTTCCACGGGGCGCGCCTCCCGGCCGCGCACGCGCACCTGAAGTTTTGTGACGCCGCTCGACGGGTCCCACTGGCCCGCAAGATCCACTGGGTTAGGAGCGTCCGACACAAGCCAGCGTGCGACCTGCCGCCACAATTTCGCGAGGTCCGTGGCGTTTGCGGGATCACCGATGCCCCAGCGGTACCAGTCCCCGGCGAGAAGAGCCGCGCTGCGGCCGAGGCCGTAGCGTTGCGTGACAAGCGCGGGACGCGAGGCACTCCCTGTCTTTGCGAGTGCCATGACGGTGGCCGCCGGCTTGACGCCCGCCACGGCATTCAACACGTCGAGCGCAGGCAGTCCCTTCGCGCGAGCCGTCTCTTCAGACTCGGATTTGCGGCGGCGCATCCAGGGCTGAAGCAGGCCCTCCCGGGTCAGCTGCCACTCAAAGCCTTCGTCCGGTGCATCGCCCTCCTTGCCCATCCACACAGGCAGCGCCGCCTCGAGGGGGGTGCCCTTCCAGCCGCCGTTTTGAAAACTTTCCATGCCTCCCAGCATCAACAGCCCTCCGCCGCGTTCGGAAACAAAGCGCTGCAGTAACCGGTGTTGTTCCGCGGAGAAAAACTCCGCCTCAAGGTCGTCGAGAATCACCGCTTTATACGAAAAAAGCTCCTCCGCTGTCTTGGGAAAGCCCGAGGCCAGTTCGGCCGGGGAGTCCACGTTGACACGGACGATCACCGGCTGGTCGTAGCGCTGCACGTCGGACCCGGCTTCGTTTTGAAAGCCCCGGAAAAGCGGGTTTGTTGCCTCTCCCCCGCGCCCCTTGAACTGGAACTTTGGCTCGCGCTTTGCCACACGGATCAAGGCGCGCAGTTGGAGCTCAGGATCGCCGTCAAGCGCCCGCCGCAGAGGAGGAAACTCCCAGTTCGGACGCCCTGCCAGGTAGAGAATGGGATGAGGGCCGCGGGTCCGGTTCACGCAGAGAAGCCGCGTGTTGCGGAGCTTTGCGAGGGGGGCGTCCGAAGCCTCGTCTTCGTTGCGCATGGTGACCTTGTAGAAGGAGGGACCCGAGCGATTCGGCGTGAATTGGAGCTGGGCAACTGCCTTGGCGTCGTTGCTTTCGAGTTTCAGCGTGGTCTGCGACACGGCAGGGGCTTGCCCTTGGGAGGCGGATGTTTCAAGCGGCTCCACCCGCACGCCAAGGCGCTTGCCGCTCAATCCAGTAGCTCGGATCTCTGCGTTGAGAGTCACAGGCGCATCTTCGAACGCCCCCTGCGTGGCTGTGACGGAACCCAGCACGGCCTCGGCCTCAGGCTGGTCTCCGCCAAAAACCACGGGATAGACGGGAGGAAGCGCTTTCGCGTTTAGAGACTCGAGATCGCTGACGACTCCGTCCGTAAAGACAACGACGCCCGCCGGTGTTTGACCGATCAGGCTTTCGACTTGGGACAGGCTCGAACCCAGGCTGCTGGCGGCTCCCTGGAAATCTGGAAGAACGCCCGCCGAGATCTCGCGGAGACCTCTGGCGAAGGTGAAGCTGCGGGTTCGAAAGTCCCTTTCGATGTCGAACCTCCAGCCTGTTTCGCCAGCCTTCCAAAGGGAAAGCAGGTGCTCGCCACGGGACCTGTCCTTCCTCTCATCCGGGAGCTGCATGCTTTGTGAATTGTCCAGAAGAAGGGCGATTGTGTTGGCGCGCTCCTTCGGAACCTGCACGGTCCACTGGGGTTCCAGCCAGCACGCGAGTATGAGGACAAAGCAAAGGCACTTGAGCCCCAAAACCGCGATCCTCCTGGGTTTTGAGAGGGTTGTGTGACGGTGCGACCACAAGGTCAGCCCAACCAGGAAGACTGCGCCGGCGGTGATGGGAAGGAGCAGGTCCGGACGCCCCAGAGCGAGCACCGCCAAGGAAAGTTGCGGTAGTGAAATCACCGGCCACCTCCCAAGGCTTCGTAATATTTGCGCACCGGCTCCTCGAACCTGCGGGGTACGGGGTCTCGGTCGACGGGCGTGTCGGTTTGTTTGCCTTCGACGCGCGCGAGCTCCGCGTTGATGGCGTCGCGGATCTGCGCGAGGGGCGAGAGCAACCGGTCCTCAACCTCCTTTTGAGAGGGCTTGGTCGCGGATCGCTTCATGTCCGCCCGTAACTGTTCACCAGCTTGCTGGGCCCGCGCGACAGCTACGCGGAGCTGTGGTCTTTCCAAAAGGGCCTCCACCCGGTCGAGGGTCGAAAGCCAGTTTCCTATCGACTGGGCTGCCACGCCATCCGCCCCTCCGTGGATGGAACCGTTTGTCGAAGCCACCTGGGCTGGCTGGGCACCGCTGTGATTCTTACGTCCCGGTTGTGAGCCCGGTTGTGAGCCCGGTTGTGAGCCCGGTTGTGAGCCCGGTTGTGAGCCCGGTTGTGAGCCCGGTTGTGAGCCCGGTTGTGAGCCCGGTTGTGAGCCCGGTTGTGAGCCCGGTTGTGAGCCCGGTTGCGAGCCCGGTTGTGAGCCCG
>CANFTB010000065.1 GCA_947449735.1 Chthoniobacteraceae bacterium
GGCAATACTGCCGCCGCCAAGGCCTCCTTTGACAAGCTCAACGACCTCAAGAAAAAGGGTCACGAAGACTTCAAGAAGGACTAGTCGGTCCTTTTACCAGATCGTACTCCGCCTTCTCCCTCCGATGACCCGCCAGCAGGTTCTCGACCTGTACTTCATGGACGCACGCTGCAAGCTCATCGAGCTGGCAGCCTTCCTTGACAGGGTGGACCGGTCCGAGGGAGAGGCGGATTTTCGTTTATCTGCCCTCCAAAACGCCCTTTCGGCGCTGGCCTCCGACCAGCCGGGGCGCGCCCGTTCGGTCCTCATGGCCCTGAGCGACCCGACCGAACAGCCCTTGAATGCCGCTCCCGGCAAGGGTGCCTGCGGAGCCTGGCCAGGCCCTCCGGAGTAGGCCCCGCCCTTTCCTCTTTCCTTTTCTCCCGCCACTTCCATGCGCTACATCGAACCGCATGCCCACATGGTGAGCCGCGTCACCGACGACTACGAGGCGATGCGCCTTGCCGGTTGCGCCGCCATCTGCGAGCCCGCCTTCTGGGCCGGATTCGACCGCAGCAGCGCGGACGGGTTTTACGACTATTTCTGCCAGCTCACCGACTACGAGCCGAAGCGAGCGGCGAAGTTCGGGCTTCCCCATTTTTCCTGGCTTTGCATCAACCCGAAGGAGTCCGAGGACATGGGGCTCGCCAGGGAGGTCATCGCCTTGATCCCGGAGTTTTTAAAGCGCGATAACGTTCTTGGAATCGGCGAGATCGGCCTCAACAAAAACACGCGGAACGAGCTCGCGATTCTGCAGGAGCACGTCGACCTCGCGGTGCGCCACGGGCAGTTGATCCTGGTCCACACGCCGCATCTCGAGGACAAGTTCAAGGGGACGCGGCTGATTTTGGACCTCCTCAAGGCCGACTCCCGGGTGGAGCCCGGCCGGGTGATCATCGACCACGTCGAGGAGCACACCGTGGACATGGTTTTGGACGCTGGCTTCTGGGCTGGAATCACCCTGTATCCCGAGTCCAAGGCCACCCCCGCGCGGGCCATCGACATGGTGGAACAGGCAGGGATGCGTAACATCTGGTTGAACTGCGCCTGCGACTGGGGCCGCTCCGAGCCGCTTGCCGTTCCCAAGACCGCCCTCGAGATGAGCCGGCGCGGCCATTCCTCCGAAGCCATCGACCACCTCGTGTACGGAAACCCCCTGCGCTTTCTTTCGCAGAGCCCGCGTTTCCGACTTTCCTAATGCCCGCCTTCTCTTCCGCTCGTTTGGCTTGGAAGACGCTTTCAAATCCGGGACGGCAGGTTCTTGGAAAAGCCGCTCGCATCGTGGTGCTGGCCGCCGCATTGCCGGTTCCAGACGGATTTTGCGCCAAGGAACCCAAGCCCCAGCCCAAGCCTGAGCCGGTTGCAACCGAACCCGCTGCGCCGGCGGTTCCCGCTCCCCCCCCCGCAGCAGACGCCCCCCGCGCCGAGGCGCTCCCCCAATCTTTCAACCCCACCTTGGAGACCCAGAAGCAGGCGCGCGTCTGGGCGTTCAGCGTACCCGCCCCCAGGGGCCAGATTTGCGACCGGAACGGGGAGCCCCTGGCCCAGCAGCGTGTGGGTTACAATCTGGCTCTGCAGTTTCCCCGGCCGCTGAATTTCAGCGACGCCGATTTGAGCAGCTTTGTGGCGGCCGAGGCCGCGAAGCTCGGCCGGACATTGGGGCGCGAGATTTCCGTGCAGCCGGAGGCCGCGGCCAAACACTACCGCAACCGCGCCTTGCTGCCCTGGGTGATGGTGCAGAACCTCACCGCCGACGAGCAGGCCAAGGTCAAGGCGGCCCAAAACCCGAACTGGGAGCTGCTCCCCTTTTACGCGCGCCACTACCCAAATGGAAAGCTGGCCGGACACGCCCTCGGGTATATCGGACGCATGGGCCGCTTTCAGGACGGGCCCGTGGAAAACAACGAGTCCCTGTGGCCCGACACCGAGGGACGCGAGGGTTTGGAGAAGACTTTCGATCATTTGCTCCGGGGCGAATCGGGGCAGTTGAACGTCACGTACAACGGCCAGGGCAAAAAGGCCTCGGAACAGGTCAGCATCACCCCGGTAGCCGGAAAAAACGTGATTACCACGCTGGACCTCGCGTTGCAGCGCAGCTGCGAGGCGGCGCTCGCAGCGGGAACCAAGCGGGGTGCAATGGTGGTGGTGGACCCCCACACCGGCGATGTTCTCGCCATGGCTTCCTGGCCGCCGATTGATCCGGCGCGGTTCGTCCCCTCCATCAGCGAGGCCGACTACGAGGCCCTCAGGACCGACAAGAACGAACCCCTGTACCCGAGGTTTTCGATGGCCGCTTATCCCCCCGGCTCGACCTTCAAGTGTTTCGTGGGACTCGCCGGCATCGCCTCCGGCCGCATTCTTCCGGAAGACGAGTTCGAGTGCGCCCCCGGACTCCAGATCGGCGACCGGATTTTCCACAACTGGAAAAAGGTGAACACGGGAAACCTGAACTTCATCAGCGCCCTCGAGCAGTCCTGCAACACCTGGTTTTATCAGGCTGGGATGAAGATGGGGGCGGACATCATCAACGAGTACGCCCTCGGGGTGGGGTTTGGCGAAAAGACCGGAATTCCGATCCCGGAAGAGAGTGCGGGGGTCGTGCCCACGGACGAGTACATGCGTCAAAAGCACGGTGTGCGCATGATCGGGGGGCAGCTGGCCATGCTTGCGATCGGCCAGGGTTCCACCGAGATCACGCCCCTGCAAATGGCACAGGCCATGGCCGTGCTGGGCAACGGCGGGACCCTGCACCAGTTGCGGTTGGTGCAGCAGGTGCAGGACCTCACCGGCGAAGTGGTGAGCGCCTACAATGTGCGGGTGCGCCGGCGGGTCGAAATCCCGCCGCTCACCCAGGCTATTCTCAGACAGGGGATGATCCAGGTGGTGACCGGTTCCAGCGGCACGGCGCACCAGGCCAAGGTGGATAAGGTGAACGTGGCCGGCAAAACGGGCACGGCGCAGTGGCGCAACAACCGCACAGTCGCCTGGTTTGCCGGGTTCGCACCGGCCGAGGGGCCGCGCGTCGCCTTTTCTGTGGTGTACGAGGGCAATCCAAACGACAACAGCGTGCACGGCGGGTCCCACGCGGCGCCGATGATAGGCAAGATGTTGAGGGATTACTTCAAGGATACCGCCAAGCGGACCCCGGTGTATCAACGGGACGAAAACGGCATCGAAATCCTGCCGCTCGTGCTGCCTCCTCCTGCCAGAAAGTCCGAGGGTCCCTCGTCCGAACCTGCGGATCAGGAAACCGCTCCCCAGGAGCCTTCGCCGGCCGCACCGCAGCAACAGCAGCGGCTTCCCCTTTGGAAGCGTATTTTCGGGTGAGTTGCCGGCGCCCGCACGGTCCGGGAAGTTCAAAACGCTTGTGCTCCGCGAAGGCTCGGTGCAGCGATTCCTCCTTTCCGCGTGAGACAAACTTTCATTCCCACCTGTGCCGCCCAAGCGGAGGCGGACTGCACAGAGCCTGCGCGGCGGCACGAATTGGACGCACTCCGCGCAGCCGCAGGGTCCTGCTCCCGTGCCTCGTCGGGCTGATGACGGGCAGCCCCTTTCGAGGAGGCTGCCCGGCCGGCTGGACGGCAGCCGCTGAGGTTCCCGGGGAAATGGGCACCGGGGCCGATTGCGGGCCTCAAAGTTTCTCGAACTCTAAAGGGGACGAATTTTCGAAACGACGCCCCAAAACTCCCGCGGTGTCGCAATTCTGACCTCTTTGAGTGGTGCGAGGGATAGGATGTCTTTGTCGCCAGAAACCAGATAGTCTACGCCGGATCCGATGGCCGCCGCGACAACGGGCAAATCGTCGAGGTCGCGAATTGCAATTTGAGGCAACGTTGTGGGGGCGCCCGTCAGTTCCTGCCTTCGCAAGAGGGCGATGATTTCCGTCACGGTCGCCCCGGGAACTTTGAATCTGCGAGCCAGTACGGCTTCGGTCTCCGTCAGGATGTACTCGCTGGTGACAAGCGTGTGCGAAGCGAGGATTTCCTGGAACAGGTCAGCGCACAATCCCCTTGTGGTAAAAGCGCTGCCGATAATGTTGGTGTCCAGAAAGACTCTCAAGAGACGGTCTCGATAACATCCTCGTCCGTCAGGAAGCCCTGTGCCTCGGGAAAGGGCATCGCCAAGGAGCGGAGCTGATGAAACGTGGTGACCTCCAGTTGCCGGCGGAGGGCATCGCGAACGACCTCGCTGCGGTTGCGTCCGGAGCGTGTACACACTTTCTCCAGAAGACGGTCTAGATCATCATCGATTCGAATGGTGAGGATCGACTGCATGTCTGACAATGTTACACAAAGGCCTTCGAGTCAACGGCCGCAGCCCCTTGCGGAACCTCCCGTTGTTCGGGATTTTCAGCGTGTTCGCCTGCACGGCGGTGGTTTCCGTGCTGCTGGTGCTGCTCATTCGGCCCGGGGAAAGCGAAACCGCGGAAGCGGAAGTTCACGCGGAGTCGCGGAGGCGCGGAGGGTTGTAAAATCCTCTA
>CANFTB010000066.1 GCA_947449735.1 Chthoniobacteraceae bacterium
CGCCGCCCCCGCCGGTGCAGGCACCCCTTACCATTCCTTACAAGAGAATGGAAACTGGCAAGCTCTTCAGCGGCATCCAGCTCAAGACGACATTCACCGCCGATTTCGGAGGAACGGCGACCACCGAGCGGCAAGATCCTTCAAGCTACGAACTGGACCTCCAGCTCAGGGTCCGCATTCCCAAGGCGCACCAAAGCCTGGAAGAACTCCAAAAGCTCAACCCGGACCTGGCCAGAATATTTCCCGATCTGGAGCTGCTCCTGAGCAAGGCGACCGTCTCGCCGCTCTATGAAGAACTCTACCAGCGCAAGGTGGCCTCGGTTCAAACCAACCTCACCCGCCTGGACACCCTCCTCTCCCGTCACAACTTTTTCGACATCGAAACCATTCTGGAACTGCAATCCCCCATCACGGGACGCAAGGCGCTGCTGATCCAGTCGGACATGGACGTGGACACCGACGGTTCGGACGGCGACCGGCTTTCCTCGACGGACGGAGTGAGCTCCACCTTCCAGCCCTTCACAAGTTACCGCTGGCCGAAGGTCACCCAGAAAAACAACCCCTTTTTACCCTCCTGGGAGAAGCGCCTGAAAGACACGGAAAAGGAACTCGCCTCGCCCAACCTTGTTCCGGCCAAACAAAAGGAGCTGCAGGAACAAAAGGCGACGCTGAAGGCGCAAATTACCGATCTGAAGCGCCACAGTTTTTTAGTGGGAAGCCTGGATCCGTTTGTCGTTCTCCCGCTGCCGATGGTCTCCAGGAAGGAGGGGCAGCCGGCCGCGCGAATCGGCGACTATTGCGTCGTCGTCCACGGCAACCGGCTGTTCCCTGCTATCATTGGAGACGCCGGTCCGAGTATGAAGTCCGGCGAAGCTTCGCTAAGGATCTGCCGCGAGCTGAGTGGAAGGTCCGGGAGCGCCGCCAGACCTGAGAGCGACCTCAAGGTCACCTATCTGGTTTTTCCGGGCACCGCCGACAGCCCGCGCACTGCGCCTTCGCTCGTGCAATGGTGGATCAAATGCGACGCTCTGCTGGGGCAACTCGGAAGCTACAGGGGCGAGCTCGTGTTTTGGGAGGATCTCACCAAGCCTCCGTCCGCCCCTCCGCCGTGGGACCCACGATTTATCGGCCCGGTTCCAGAGTTTTACGGCCCACCCACCCCCTGGTGATACGATGCAAGAGGGATGACCGAGGACACTGCCTTGCTCACCCTCCACTTGGTCCCGAATCTGGGCCCCATCCGAATCCGAAGACTCAAGGAGCACTTTGGATCCGCAAACGCGGTGCTGCCCGCCTCGCTGGCGGAACTCAGAAGGGTGCAGGGGATCTCTCAAGAAATGGCGGTCGGAATCCGAATCACAACGGAGGCCAACAGCGCTGAACGAGAGCAGACGAAGCTGGAGTGCGCCGGGGGCTGGCTGCTCACAGAGGAGAATCCGCTGTACCCGGAGTCCCTGCGTCAGCTGCACAACGCGCCGGTGCTGCTGCAGGTGCTCGGCACCATTTTGGATGCAGACCGGCACGCCATCGGGATTGTCGGCTCGCGGCAGAGCACTTTTTACGGCAGCGAGTGCGCCAAGCGCTTCAGCTACAGGCTGGCGAGCGCGGGGCTGACGATCATTTCGGGACTGGCAAGGGGCATCGACACGGCCGCGCACCAGGGGGCACTGGCCGCCAAGGGGCGGACGATTGCGGTCATCGGCTCGGGGCTGGGGCAGCTCTACCCGCCCGAAAACAGCATCCTGGCAGAGCGCATCGCCCAGCACGGCGCCGTCATCAGCGAATTTCCCTACGATTACCCGCCCAACCCCCAGACGTTTCCCTACCGCAACCGGATCGTCGCGGGCTGGAGCGCCGACCTGCTTGTGGTCGAAGCCGGATCCAAGAGCGGCGCCCTCATCACGGCCAACCTCGCCCTCGAACAGGGCCGCCAGGTTTACGCAATCCCGGGCCCCATCGACCGCGACGCCTCCGCAGGAACCAACCGCCTGATCCAACAGGGCGCAAAGCTGGTCTCTTGCGCGGAGGACATTCTGGACGAACTCCAGCAGCTTTTCCCCACCCGACGGAACGAGGCACAGGTTCCCCAGGAACAAATTCCGGTAAAAATTCCGCCGGAAGAGCACCTTTTGCTTGAGGCGCTGGGCACCGGGGAAAAGGCCGTGGATGATCTAGTCGATCTTACGGGTCTAAGCGCATCCAAGGTCAGCTCTGCCCTTCTTTCTCTGGAAATGAAGCACAGGGTGCGCCCCCTTCCGGGCCAGTGGTACATCCGGACGTAGGGGCCGCTCGGGAGGTTTGCCTTTTGCCGGCAGCCCGATAGGGTGGTCGCCACTATGGCGAAACCATCTGCACTCGGCAAAGGCCTGAGCGCGCTGATCACTTCCAGACCGGCGACGCCTGTTGCATCCCCCACTCCCGTCCCGGAGAAGGGCGAACGTGTGCAGTCGCTTCCCATCTCGAGCCTCACGCCCTCCCCTCTCCAGCCTCGCAAAGTTTTTCACGAGGAAGACTTGGGGGAACTGGCCGACTCCATCCGCGAACACGGCATCCTGCAGCCGCTCATCTGCCGCCAGAGGGGCGACTTTTTCGAACTCATCGCCGGCGAACGGCGCTGGCGGGCGGCGCAAAAGCTCGGCTTCGATACCGTTCCCGTCATCGTCAGGGAGGCCTCGGATCAGGACGTTCTCGAGCTTGCGCTCATCGAGAACCTCCAGAGGGCGGAACTAAACCCCGTGGAGGAGGCCAAGGCCTACATGCGACTCACGGAGGAGTTCTCAATGACCCAGGAGGACGTCTCCCGGCGCGTCGGCAGAAGCCGCGCCTCGGTCGCCAACAGCCTCCGCCTGCTGGACCTCGCACCCCAGCTCCAAACCTGGCTCTCGCAGGAGCGCATCACCGTCGGCCATGCCAAGGTACTGCTCGCCCTGCGCAGCGAGGAAGAGCAGCTCGCCGCAGCGGAGGAGGTCCTCCGAAAGGGACTCACCGTGCGGGGGGCGGAGACGCTGGTCGCGCAGTTACAGGAAAAAACAGGCAAGACTAAGAAGGCCGCAAAGGGGAAAACCGGCGGCAAGATCGCGCCGGCCATCCAGCAGGTGCAAACGCGGCTCCAGCACCATTTCGGCACGCACGTGGCCCTTCACCATGGGGACAAGCGGGGCCGCATTGAAATTGAATACTACGGCCCGGACGACCTCGAGCGCATCCTGTCGGTTTTGGGGCTGAAACAAGAGGACATCTAGCTCCCATGCTCTCTTCAATCCCGCCCCGCGGCTTTTCGGCTTTGCACGCCGCCGCAATCTTGTCGCTCTGTTTCACCTCCTGCAACCGAGCCTCCAACCCCTCTGACGCATCCTCCGAAGCACGTCCCGAAAAAAAAATTTCCCCGCAGGCCATCAAGGAACTGTGGACTCAATTCGACGGCAACAAGGCGCTCGAAAACGTAAGGGCTCAGGTGGCCTGCGGCCCGCGCCCCTCGGGTTCGCCCGAACTCGCAAAGGCGAGGGCGCTCATCACTGAATCGCTGAAAGGCTGCGGTTGGAACGCCGAGGTCCAGGAGTTCTCCGCCGACACCCCGCACGGCACCATCCCCATGGCCAACCTGGTGGCACGGTTTGCAAAGCCCGACGCCAAAGCATCACCCCTCCCAAAGGTTCTCGTTTGCTCGCACTACGACACCAAAAAGTTCAGCACCATCTCCTTTGTGGGAGCCAACGACGGCGCCTCGAGCACGGGCGCGCTGCTGGAACTGGCGAGGGTTCTGGCACTCGATCCGGAACTGGCCACGCGGGTGGAATTGGTGTTTTTCGACGGAGAGGAAGCCCTGCAGCAATTTTCCGAAACCGACGGCCTCTACGGCAGCCGCTATTACGCCACCCAACTCCGGAATTCGGGCCGCCACGCAGAATACAAGTACGGCATCCTCTGGGACATGATTGGAGACAAAAACCTGGGCTTCACCCTCCCTCTGGATTCCCCGAGGGAGATCACCCAGGGCTACCTGGCTTCCGCGGAAGCGCTGCAGCAGCGGGCGTTCTACCGGATATTCGACCGTCCGATGCTGGACGACCACGTGCCGCTCAACCAGATCGCCCGCATCCCCACACTGGACGTCATCGACTTCGAATACGACGCC
>CANFTB010000067.1 GCA_947449735.1 Chthoniobacteraceae bacterium
GCGGGAATTTTACGCTCGATTGCGCGCCAATGGAAAAAAACCGATGGTCGCCATCACTGCCACCATGCGAAAGCTCGTGGTCCTTTTTAACCGCTTACTCAACAACCCCAACTTTACCCTTGCCACATGACACAGTTGCTCCGCGTGAGATCCTCCTTTCCGCGCTGTCCCGCGGGACGGTCTTTGCTGTAGGCTGCCGCCATGTTGACTCCCCGCTTGTCTGGGTCCCGGGGCCATGCCGACCACGGCTGGCTCAACGCCCGCCACACATTCAGTTTTGCCGACTACTACGACCCCGCCTGGATGGGTTTCCGCAGCCTCCGTGTCATCAACGACGACATTATCGCCCCGGGCATGGGTTTTGGCACCCATCCGCACAGGGACATGGAGATCATCACGTTCCTGATCAGCGGCCTGCTCGAGCACAAGGATTCCATGGGCAACGGCCGGGTGATCCGGCCGGGCGAGGTGCAGTACATGTCGGCCGGGCACGGGGTGAGGCACAGCGAGTTTAATCCCTCGAAGGACACGGAGACCCACCTGTTGCAAATCTGGATCACACCCGACGAGCTCGGAGTCGAGCCGTGTTACGCCGACCGCTCCCTGGCGGACGCGCCCCCCGGGAAGCTGCATTTGGTGGCGAGCCGCACCGGGCGCGACGGTTCTTTCAAGATACATCAAGACGCGGACCTGTGGCTTGCGCGGCTTGAACCCGGGGACTCCCCGCGGCACGTGTTGGCCTCCGGACGCGCCGGGTGGCTGCACGTGGCAACCGGCGAAGTTGTGGTAAACGGCATGACGCTTGGGGCGGGGGACGCGGTGGCTGCGACGGACGAGACGGCGCTGGAACTCTCCGCGGTGAAGCCTTCGCAGGTGCTGCTGTTTGATTTGAAGTAAGCGAAGGGGAAGCCCGGGGAGTTGGCGAAGGTTGGCTCGAGAGTGCCTCGGCCGGGTCTAGCTTCGGCTTGATTAATCGGCGGAAGCCGGTAGGTGTGGCGGAGCGTTTTATGAGCCAGCCCCCGTCTGATTCCGCGGTTCCTTCAGGGCGTCTGGTTTCCCTGGACGCCTACCGCGGGGGCGTAATGTTTCTCATGCTGGCCGAGGTGCTCCGGCTGGGAACGGTGGCGCGTGCGTTTCCCGAAAGCGGCGCCTGGAGCTTGCTGGCCAAACACCAGTCCCACGCGGAGTGGGTGGGGTGCACCCTCCACGATCTGATCCAACCTTCGTTTTCATTCATCGTAGGCCTGTCCCTGGCGTTCTCCCTGGCTGCGAGGAGGGCGGCCGGACGCGGCACGGTTTCCATTTTGGGGCATGCCCTCTGGAGGGCGTTTTTTCTGGTGTTGCTGGGAATTTTTCTCAGGAGCGTGGGCAAGCCCTCCACCCACTTCACCTTCGAAGACACGCTGACCCAGATCGGCCTCGGATACGGCTTTTTGAGTCTTGCCGGATTCGGCTCCCAAAGGGCGCGCTGGATGGCGTTTCTTGGCATTCTCATCGGCATCTGGTGTGCCTTTACATCCTATTCCGCTCCTGTGTTTCCGGAAGGACTTCCACCCGGTGTTTCCGCCGAATGGTGGTCTCAACACCAGCTCGGCGGCCTGGCTTCGCACTGGAACAAGAACGCAAATCTCAGCTGGGCTTTCGACCGCTGGTTCCTCAACCTTTTCCCAAGGGAGAAGCCCTTTGAGTTCCACCCGGGGGGGTATGCCACCCTAAGTTTCATCCCCACTTTGGCGACCATGATTCTCGGGTTGATAGCCGGCGACGTCCTGCGGGGGGAGGGCCCGGCCGGCGCGAAGTTGAAGTGGCTGGTTTACTTCGGCGCCGGCTTCTGGCTGGCCGGCTGGTTCATGCATTTCGCAGGGATTTGTCCCGTGGTGAAACGGCTTTGGACGCCTGCCTGGGTGCTCAGCAGCGGAGGAAGCTGTCTCCTGCTCATGGCGGCCTTCTACTACGTGGCCGACATCCTGTCTTGGCGCTGGTGGACGCTTCCCCTGCTGGTCATCGGGTCAAACTCCATCGCCGCCTACTGCATGGACCATCTCTTTGTCGGCTTCATCCGCGCCGCCTTGAAGACCCATCTCGGTGCGGCGGCCTTCGCGTTCGCGGGCCCTGCGTACGAATCGCTGGTTCAGGGGGCCTGTGTCTTCGCGGTGATTTGGACGCTGCTGTTTCTCCTGTACCGCAAGCGTTGGTTGATCCGCATCTGATCCTGTAGAGAAAAGGGGTCCTTTCCCCCGCTGGGAGCGCCGCGCTCTCAGGCTCTTTATGAGACGTTTTGAGCGGGACTTTCGGGCCGTTTCGCCGCATGCTCCGCCTCCCGGCTTTGTTCACCGCCCTCCCCATGAAAATGTTATCCTCCCCGGTTGCCCGCTGCCTGTTTTCCGGGCTGCTTTTCACTGCGCTTCCCTGCGCCGCGGCCGACGGCGAGTCTCCCGGCGCGGCGCCCGGAATACGGACGGAGGCTGATCTGGAATACGCCAAGGTGGACGGCAAGCCTCTCTGCCTGGACCTGTACCATCCCGCGGGTCCGCCGTTGGGGTTGGTGGTTTATGTGCACGGAGGGGCCTGGAGCGCGGGGTCCAAGGCGGATTGCCCGATCCGTGGTCTGGTCAGTGACGGGTACGCGGTTGCCAGCGTCGATTACCGTCTGACGCGCCAGGCGCCGTTCCCGGCAAATGTGTACGACATCAAGGCGGCGATCCGCTTTCTGCGGGCGGAGGCGGATCGGCTTTCGCTTCCTGCGGACCGGATCGTCATCGCCGGCTCCTCCGCCGGCGGTCATTTGGCGGCGCTGGTGGGGTTGACCAATGGCGTCGAGGTGTTGGAGGGGAAGGTGGGCGATCATCCGGGCGTTTCCAGCGGGGTGCTGGGGGTGATCAGTTTTTTCGGGGCGTCGAACCTGCAAACCATCCTGGGCCAGTCCACCGAGTTCGGCCTCGGGATGCGCATTCCGGCGTTGCAGCTGTTGCTGAGCGGGCAGCCCAGGGAGAGGCCGCAGCTTGCGGCTCTTGCGAGCCCGGTGGCCCATGTGGACCCTACGGACCCCCCGGTGCTGATGTTTCACGGGGACGAAGACCCGCAGATGCCGCTGGCCCAGTCCGAGGAGCTTTTGGAGCGTTGTGTGAAGGTCGGGGTGGCGGCCAAGTTGCACGTTGTGCGGGGGGGGAAGCATGGCGGGCCGGGATTCTATGACGCGGCGCAGATGCAGCTGGTTCGGGAGTTTTTAAATGAGGCGTTCAAGGCGCCTTTGGACCGGCCGGCGAAGCGCTAGGGAGGAATGGAATGGAAGAGTGGATTTCACGCGGGGCCGCGGAGGGCGCGGAGAAAAATCATATAAACCAATAAATCAAAATTATTTATCCCCCTCCGCGTCTCCGTGCCTTGTATGTGCTCAAGGATGCGGTTTTTTCCTCGCTCACACAAGTCGAGCGTCTAAGGCTGCAGTCTCCCGAGTTTGTTGGCGCAGTTGTCTCTGCGCCAACAGCGGTCGGCGGGATCGTTTCGTGCCAGAGC